>CAZTEX010000007.1:0-86052 GCA_964612505.1 uncultured bacterium
AATCCAGCTCCACCAATATAGAGCTCACCAGCTACCCCGATTGGCACAGGCTGCAAGTTCCTATCACAAACATAAATGCGAGTATTCATGATTAGTTTGCCAATCACATTAACGTTTTCAGGGGAAACACAACCTCCTGTTGCATAGACGGTGATTTCCGTTGGACCATAGTAATTAAACAGTTGATAACGGCTAGCCCAATACTCACCTACTTTTTGATCACATCGCTCACCGGCAAATATGACCCCTTTTAATTTCAAATAATTTTTGTCAGGTAGTATTGATAATATGGCAGGGGGGAGAAAAATATAATTAATTTGATGGTTTTTGATATATTGAGATAGTAGCTCGATATCGGTTCGGGTCTTTTCAGACAGAAGATGTAAAATACCCCCCTGCAATAAAGTTGCAAAAAATTCAGTTACAGAAACATCAAAAGAATATGCTGAGTATGCAGCAACTTTCTTATCTTCTTTATCTAATCTATAAACGCCAAACATTTCTGTCAGAACATTGACGACACTCTTTTGTTCAATCATGACCCCTTTAGGCTTACCTGTAGTGCCTGAAGTATAAATTATATAAGCTAGGTTATAGCTGTTACTTTGGGGGAGAAGATTATCACCTAATTCATCTAAATGCTTCAGTTCATCTAAATTAATAATTTGTAAAGAATGGGTATGATTTTGAAAATTCTTCAGCAACGCACATTCTGTCAATAGCAAAGCTGCTTTAGTATCATCTAAAATATAGCGAACTCGCTCCATAGGATAACTTGGATCGATAGGCACATAAGCACCCCCGGCCTTAAGAATGCCCAAAATAGCTATGATCATTTCTACACGACGATGAATACAAAGGGCTATTAAAGTATCTGGCTTCAACTCAGCAAGCGTTTGCTCTTGATATTTTTTGCGGATAAATCTTGCCAGTTGATTGGCACGCTGATTGACTTCAAAATAACTAAGACGCTCTCCTTCAAAAACTAAAGCTATAGCATCGGGAGCATGTTTCACTTGTTTTTCAAATAACTGAGTTATTGTTTGATCTTGAAAATACACTTTATCCGTTTGATTCCATTGATGGATGAGCTGCTGATATTCTGATTCCATAGGATCTAA
The DNA here is from genome assembly GCA_964612505.1 of uncultured bacterium. GTDB lineage: Bacteria > Chlamydiota > Chlamydiia > Chlamydiales > JAAZZY01 > JAAZZY01. Next base: position 1,122 of record CAZTEX010000007.1, read on the forward strand.
TAAACTATGAGATAAAACAGGTGCACTAACGTTTAACAACAACTTTTCTATTAATTTTTCAAATTTTTTTGAGAATGAAATGATAGTTTCTCGATCATAGAGATCGGTTGCATATCTCCAACTAATATGAAGTGTTTTATTAATACTGATGGCTGCTATTTGTAAGTCAAATGCTGCTCCCCTCTGCTCTGTAATTAATTTCTCTTTGAACAAAGAAACTCCATCAATATTAACATTAAATGATTCATCTACTTGTTCTTGATCCCATAAAAACAGTGTTTGAAACAAAGAAAAGTGATTTAATCCATTTTTTGTTTTAATAAGTTCAATAATGCGACTTATAGGAAAATCTTGATGTTCAAGAGAATCGAGAACAAGCGTTCTAATATCAATTAAAAAGTCAGAAAAGCTAGGGTTGCTATCCAACTCTACAATGAGGGGAATTGGATTGACATAATATCCTACCGTGAGTTCACTATTAGGACAATTTCTCCCTGCAGCTGGCGTTAAGATAACGACTTTATTATTTCCACTTAACTTAGCTATCAATATAAATAACGCACTTAATGCAACAACATATGGCGTTACCCCTTTGATTTTTGCCAACTCATTAATTTTTCTTAAAAGATCTGGATTTAGTTTAGAAGAATAAAATTCACCTTGAAAACTTCTAGTTGCAGGATATCGCTTTGAGGTCGGAAATCCAGAAAATTCAATCTGACCACTTAACTTGGAATCCCAAAATTTCTTTAGTTTTGATTCATTTTCTATCAAACCTTTTCTTTGCCAATTGATATAATTGATATACTCAATCTTCGAATCATATTTGATAATTATGTTTTGAGAATTTTGTCGATATAAAGCTGTAATATCTTGTAAAACAATGTTTAGTGACCACAAGTCTAAAGCAATATGGTGAACACAAAAGAAAAAATAGCGTTCTAATTCTTGGTTTTCTATGCTATTTGTTAATATACACACCTTAAATAGTGGACCATCATATAAGTTAAATGGCTTGTCTGCTTCTTTTAAAGACCATTGTTCTACCTTCTCTCGAGACCAATTAAAAACTTCATCCATCTTTAATTGAAATTCAATATCATCATGAATATCTTGATAAGGGACGCCATCTGAAAAACCATAAGTCGTGCGTAGCATAGGATGTTTCTTGACTAAAGATTTAAAGGTTGCTTCAAATATCTTTATATCAATGTGATTGTCAATCTTAGCAGACAAAACAATATTATAAGCTGGACTCTTAGGAGCAAATTGGTATTCAAAAAGTAATGCCCTTTGTCCATATGATAGTGGTAAAAATTTATTCTCCTGTCTCTTTTTTAATAATATATAGAGCTCATCTTTAGCACTTTTCAACTCCATGTTGATTTCAAGTGTTAAAGAATCCGTTGGGGAATAAAATTTAATTTTTTCATTCTCTAGAAAGAAAACAAAGCCTTTTGTTTCTAAATGATCAATAAAATAGGAAATATTCATAATTCATTTTCCTGCCACAAAGATACTAAAGAATTGTTAGTGTCCTTATCTTGAATCGAATGATCATTGGAAGTGGATTCTGGAATTATTTCGTTATTAGTTGTAACAGTTTGTAATTTCTCTAAAATATAATGAGCTAAATCATTAATTGAAAAACCTTCCATAAACTTTCTAATAGGGACGTCTACTCCTAACAATTTTTGCAATGTGTTTTTCATTTCCAGTCCGGTTAGCGAACTAATTCCAAGAGTATTGATTGGTGTGGTGTATTCAAAATCATTTGATTTAATTGACTCACTGATAATTTGTTTGATGTTGTGACTTAAAAATTTAATCTTTTCAGCCAGACTCAACGCATTCAATTTGTTAAAAAAATGATTATCGAAATGAGCGACCCTTGACTGTGTTAAGTTTTCAGTCACATGATCAAAAATTCTGGTTGGGCTATATACTTGAATAGAATCTGAATAGGCTGCCCAATCCACATTAGCGATAATAACTTGATTATCGGTACTAGATAAGCTGATTTCTAGTGCATCACAAGCAAGAGCAGGATCCATGAATCGATTGCCAATTAACTTTAAAAATTCCCGAAACTCACTACGAGTCGCCATATTTTCACCACCCCAGACTCCCCAGTTAATCGTCGTGGTAGGGCGATTTTGTGCAAGACGAACAGACGTCATCGCATCTAAGACTTGATTACCAATTACATAACCTGGGATTCCTCTTGATCCCCAGACAGAAGAGCCGGATGAAAACATTACAAAATTTTCCAAATCACAATCAGAGGTGAGTTCATTTAAGATCCATGCACCAGCAGTCTTAGACAGTTGGATTTGATTGATAGTATCAATTGTGTGATCAACAAGTTCCTTAACTTCATCCATAAGACCTGCTGCGTGAATAACTCCTTTTAAAGGAGGATGACGTTGCTTGATATCAGCGATCACCGTTTTCATTTGCTCATAATTACTGACGTCAGCTTGATAGATTGTTAGATTTGAATTAATCGATTTAATTTCATCAATTTGAGCTTTGATAAAATCATTTTTTATGCCACTGCGACCTAACAAAGCTATATGTGCAACACCTTTTTTTGCTAACCAATTAGCAACGACCAATCCAATTCCACTTAGTCCCCCAGTAATTAAATAAGTTCCAGTGCCCTGAAATAGTTGAAAAGACAATTTCGATTTTTCTACTTGTTTAATTCGGCATCCATAGCATGAACCATTGCGAATGAGGATTTGCTTTTCATTAAGATCGTTTAGCAAAATATCAACTATTTGAAAACCATCGAGCGGTTGATTGTCTATGTCTAGCAAAATGCCCTTCAAATTGGATGAATCTAAGTTTAACACTTTCCCCAGTCCCCATGCGGCAGATTGAGCGATATTTACAGCGCGAGGACTATGATTTACACCCTCATCTTGAGCGTAGCGAGTAATTAGATGAAGGTGACATATTTTCTCAACTTTAGCGTGAAGTAAGCTTTGAGCAAGATTTAATAAAGCCACTACACTTAAACCCTGAGCCTTAATAATATCATTAGGATCATTTAGCGAACTGTTTTCTGGAGAATCCAAGCTCCACCCATAAACAATTTGCCAAGGTTTCTCGCATGAATGATATAAATGAGCAAATAGCTGACTGTAATCTTCTTTTGAAGAAGGGTTTATTTCAAATCTATCATCAGAAAGCTTTGAAAACTTCTTTCCTGCTTTGATTAGGATAGTGTTTGCGCCTAGCGCGATCAAACAATCAACTAACTTTTTTAAAGTATCTGACTGATCGACAAATACTATCCAATTACATGCTCCAGCCAATTCTTTCCGTTTTTTTATATTTAAACAAAAAAATAACGGCTGCCAATTTGCAACATAGAACCAGTCCATAAGGGCCGGATCAATTGAATCTTGTAGTTTGTAATATTTATTTTGGAATGGATAATTAGGTAAATTTACCCATTCTCTTGCATACGACTGATCAAATTTTCTCCAATCGATTGAGATATCATTTAACCATAAAGTGCCTACACTTTCTAAAATATATTCCCAATCAGATCTACCTTCACATAAACTTGGCAACCATAAATTATCCCCAGAGACGCACCCTTCTCCCATGCCTAACAACACTGCTTTGGGTCCCATTTCTTGATAAGTTGTTACTCCCAAAGATGCACAATATTCCATTGATTGTTTGAAATGAACGGGTTCAATTAAATGTCGAGCCCAATAATCTGCATTAATTTCCCCAGATTTAACTAATTTTCCTGTAAGGTTTGATACCAAGGGGATTTGAGGATCATAATACTTAATTTTAGAAGCTTCTTCTCTTAAAAGAGCTCTTAATGGCTCTAAAAGAGGAGAATGCCCCGCTTGAGAAACTTTTAATTTTTTAACGTGAAAACCGTGTTTTTGCAATTCTTCGCAACATAACGCAAGCCTTGCTTCATCACCAGAAATCACCCATGTTTTAGGACCATTATAAGAAGCTATTGTTACAGAATTTCTATATTTCACCAGTATGCTGTAAAATGCATCTTCAGCATCTAATCGACGCGAGATAACGGATGCCATATTGCCAGGAGGGGCGTAGGTTTCTATCAATTCGGCTCGTTTTGTAATGAGCTTAAAACCATCTTCTAAACTAAAAACCCCTGCACAATACGCGGCTGCATACTCACCTGTGCTGTGTCCAAGTACAACATGAGGTAAAATTCCCCACTCTTTCCAAAGTGTTGTTAAGGCGCAGCTAGTGGCAAAAAGTGATGGTTGAGCATATAAAGTGTCAAAAATTTTATTATTATTTGTGTGAAAGAGTATGTCTTTTAGTGACGTATTTTTTAATTCCTTAAATAAAACATCACATCGATCAATCACATCACGATAGATAAGACTCGAATCATAGAGCGCTTTCCCCATGGAAAACCATTGTGAGCCCTGTCCAGAGAATAGCCAACCTATTTTTTTATGAGCTGGCTGACCAGAAGACTTTATCTCATTATGATGATACGATGCTTCGCGCTCAGTAATTTTATGATGAAGGTCTTCAACATCTTTAAAAACTAAAAATGCTCTTTTGTTGTAAGATCCTCTTCCGTTGTTATATGAATAGGCTAAGCTTGCTAAAGATTTGGTCGATGCATGGGATGAAGATACAATTTTTTTTATATTACTTAACATCATCTTAAGAGCACGGTCACTTTTGGCAGATAGTTTGAGGAAATGATGAGTCCGCTCTACAACGCTTTCATTGATCAACTCTTTATTCGTGTTATTTGTAAACTCTTCTAAAACAATATGTGCATTTGTACCGCTCAAGCCAAAAGCACTGATGCCAGCTATGCGTTTTTTTTCATTTTTTTTCCAATCAAGCGTATTGTCACTGACCTTTAATGGCATTTCTTTCCAATTAAATTGTCTAGTGGGATTTTTGAAATTTAAATGTTTGGGGATTTTTTCATTATTTAAAGAAAGGACGACTTTAATTAAACCAGCGATTCCAGAAGCAGGTTCTAAATGTCCGATATTTGTTTTTACAGATCCAATAATAAGAGGATTTTCTTTGGTGTGCGTATTTGCAAATATCGAAGCAAGAACATTCAATTCAATCGGGTCGCCCAGCTGTGTTCCTGTACCATGTGTTTCTATATAATTAATTTCATGAGGATTTATACGTGCTCTTTTTATGGCATTTTCTATAACCATTTGTTGCGATATCCCGCTTGGAACACTAAAACCACTTGTTTTGCCATCATGATTTACAGCTGAACCACTAATAACTGCTAAAATATTATGATTATCGCGGATTGCAGCTGACAGTTTTTTTAATACAATAACTCCACAACCTTCTCCTCTTACAAGTCCATCTGCACTATCATCAAAAGTCTTACATAATCCATCTTTTGCCAATGCATGCAACCTGCTTGCAAAAACATTCATTGCGGGTTCAAGTGTTAGGCTAACCCCGCAAGCAAGAGCCATCTCGGATTCATCATTTTTCAAACTTTCACACGCAAGATGTATAGCTACTAATGACGATGAACAGGTAGTATCAATTGCAAGAGCGGGGCCATAAGTTCCATAAAAATAGGCCAACCGTCCAGCTGATATACCTAGACCATTACCTAACCCTGTGTGAATTAATATCTTATTCAAATCCACAAAACTCTGATAGGAATAATCTTGATTCATTATCCCAACAAAAAAACCTACATTTTTTTTTCGCAAAGTTGAAATATCAATAAATGAATTTTCCAAAGCCTTGTAGCTAGTCTCTAGCAGCAAACGATGTTGAGGGTCCATTTGTAAACATTCTGTCTCCGATAAATCGAAAAAATTTGGATCAAATTCAAAGACTGAATTGAGAAAATTCCCACATTTAGTATAAATTTTTCCTGCTTCATCAGGATTTTCACTATAATACTTTGAAGAATTCCATCTGTCTTTAGGAACCGGTCTAGTAGTGTTTTTTCCATCCATTAACAGCTGCCAAAACTGTTGATTATCTTCCGCACCTGGAAACTTACAAGCTAGTCCAATAATGGCTATGGGTTCTTTTGCTTGCTGCTGTAGCGCCTGAATCTTATCTTCAAGCATGTTGATGTGCTTAAGTGCTTTTCTTAATAAATCCTGCTCATTGCTTTGACTCTTGTCGCTATTAACCATCATTCTCCTGAAAATTTGGCTTGAATTAGTACAACGGACTTACCCAAAGGATGTTTGTTTTCATAAACTGCTTGATGGGCCAAGGGAAGTTCATTCCATACATATTTTTTGGAAACACATGGATTAATTTTTTTACAAATCACCTCATGATTACTAATGATTGCATCTTTTGAAGAAGCAAAATGAGAACCTTGAATTCTTTTTTGATATAACCACCCATATGCTGCGTCCATAGTAAGCCGAATACCCGTAGTTGCACCACAATAAACCACCATCCCACCCCGTTTCACAATATAGCAACTTACAGGGAATGTATCGCAGCCAACATGTTCAAATACAATATCAGGATTTATTCCCCGACCTGTTATCTCCCAGATTGCTTTTTCAAATTTACGCATTTTCAAAAAATGCCGTTTATAATTTTGTTTATCCTCTGTCGAAGGCAATTCCCCCCAACAATCAAACTTGCTATGGTTGATGTAAGCACGAGCTCCTAATTGTAGACAATATTCTCCCTTTTCTTCTGTTGATACAACTGCAATTGCATTAGCACCTGCATTTGCAACAATTTGAATCGCATAGCACCCCAAGCCACCAGCAGCGCCCCAAATTAGAACATTCTGACTTGCTTTCAAATGATGAGGTGAATATCCGTAGAGCATCCGCCATGCTGTTGCAAGAGTCGATGCATGCCCCGCAGAATCTCCCCATGTTAGATGCCTGGGTTTTGGCATTAATTGCTGTGCTCGGACTACACTAAACTGTGCAAATGAACCATTTGGTGTTTCATATCCCCAAATTTTAAGGCGTTGACATAACATCGGATCGCCTCCATTACAATCCTCACATAATCCACAAAATTGTCCGCAATGAATAACAACTTCATCCCCAATTTTATAAAGAAATTGAGGATCATTTTTAAGTGCATCTCCAATTTTCCATACAATTGCTGAAGCATCACTACCCCCTATGTGAATATCTTTTCCATGAAAAGACTTTGGAGATACAGGTTGGCCTAAAGCTATCCAAACTCCATTGTAATTAATACCTGCAGCCATAACTTGCACTAATACTTCATAAGGTTCGAGATTAGGGGTATCAATGACGAGTTCCTGAAATGCATCCTTAGGTTCACCATGTTGGTTTGTATTTACTCCAAAAGCATACATTTTTTTTGGAACATGGCCGAGTGGTATTTCTTCGCCAATCTCATAAAGATCTTTTTGATTCATAAAATTAAATCTGCTTTTATTGAGTAATTTTTGGCATATTAAACTCTAATGGTTGTGTGCCGCCACAATTACATAGATTTTCATAGAACAAGTATTCTACATATTTTTTCTTTGAAAGTTCGCCGCTTAAATAGAAAGCTTCAGTACCACTCAAAAGTTCATTCGCAGAATAATCATCGCTACAATTGACAAAAAACGGCTGTTTAAATTGGCTTGCTTGTTCAAATAAATGTTTTTGAGGTGGATTAAATTCAATATATTTTGCTATCCAGTTTCCTTCATTTAAACCACTCGAAGTTCCAACTGAAAATCGATGGTAAGCAGTGAATATCAAGTTGGGGATATCTGGAATAATCCTGGATTTATATACGTTCTTAACTTCATTAATTGAGAATTTCTTCCCATCAATTTCTAAATCAATTAACGAGGTTTTGTTTGCACCCGAACCTGTACAACAAATTAAAATATCTGCCTCTAAAATTTTTCCATCTTCTAAATATATTTTATTATCTTCTAATTTAGAGATTTCACCTTGAATAGCATATCGCTTATTATACTCTCTCAAGATCTTCATTTCCGGTTTATCTATAATACCAGCATGAAATTTCTTGTAATTTCCTTGTTGCTTTCTAGTGCCATAGGTATGGATTACATTTAACCATTTTGTTAAATAAAAATTGAGCACTGGAAATTTATTTAATCCAATAGTCAGCAAGATTGCTAGTTTTAAAAAAGAACTTTTTCGACGGCCTGCTAGCGTTTTTTTCGCTAGATTTCTGAACTGCTGGTACCGATAAAACCAATAAGCTTCGCGATACAGCCATGTCAATTTGTATGCTTGTTCACTAAAAGACAATATTAAGTCCGTAGCTGCTTTACTAGCACCCAGAATGACAACTCGTTTATTGTTAGAAATTATGGTCTGCAATAAATCATCTTTAATATCGAATGAATGATAAATAGATCCTATAAAAGTTTCCTTACCAACAAAATCTGGTATAGGCCTATTTGCATAACCATTGGTATAGATAACATAGTCATAATCCTGATGTGCGATTTTGTCATTATCAAGATCTACGATCTGTAGTGTTGATTTCTTTGTTTGTGTGCTATAGGAGATTTTTTTGACAGATACCTTGAATGTCATATTCTCATAAAGTTTTTTTGCTAAACAATATGATTTCATATAGTCATAGATTTGTCTGCCTACAATTCTCTCTGCCTTATCGATATTTTCTGGTAGAGGAAAATCAAAATATTCAACCATGCTGGCAGGCATGTGAATTTTTAATCCAACATAACAATTATCAGGATGCCAAACTCCCCCTACGTCATTTTTCTGTTCATAAAGATCAACCTTAAATCCTTTATCACGTAAAATGCGAAGCACCCCCACACCTGACCATCCGGCACCCACTATGGCAATGCATTTCATGTTCTTTACCTATTTATTTCTCTGAAGTTCTCAATAAAATAGATGAATTCTTGCATAAAACTAATGCTAATTACATTTTCTCAACTCACATCTAAAAATAAGTCAAAAAAGAAATGAAACAAGGGATAAGGAGAAAGTTTATATCATTTTCAGCGATATATTTTAATATAAATTTCTTCTTTTGCCTACATCGACAGAAAGACCAAAAACAAATATCTTTGCTCAGAAAAAGAACATGATCTGCTTTAACAAGAGTTGGCATTATAGATCTCGTTAGAAAGAGATTAGCAGCAACACTAGAGAAATGTATTGCTATAAGGACTAAACATTTGACGCTGTATGCTCAAACTTCGAAACTATTGCATTACTAGATAAATTATGTAAGAGTTCGAGTTGGTTACCACTGCGGACGAGAAGGGAGCAATTCGTACTTTTTCTCAAATTCACATCTTTGTCAAAGTTGCACTATACGAAAAATAGAGCAATTTAAAAATTATTAGAGAAAATAGTAAGAAAAATGGATCCTATGCACACTATTAGCTCTGTTTCATTTAAGCGCCTCTGCTAAAAAACATCTTAGCAAAATAATAGGGGGCATGTGTGAAACTAATTATAATTGAGCATGAAACACTTACCCTAGGTGCTTCATCATTGCCTTAATTTGATCGATGCTTTTGCATTTTTTTAGATCATTCAAATCATTTTTTAAATCAAAGTGTTAAATTAAAATTATAATTTGAATAAAATGAAGCTAGCAACTATTAGTTAACAACTAATATATACTTTGTTTTATAAAATTATAATTTATTTATTAAATTAAACATGATATAATCTTTAATTCTATATAGGAGATTTTTTATGTTAACGGCGATCTCTCTAATTGCTGGCCACGGTGGTTCTGCAGACCACTTTGCGACCTATGCAGAAGTCTTAAAAGAGCAAGAATGCAAGGTAGAAATCCATGCTAATGGCCCGGCATTGAAAAAATTTCAAGATCGCGGTGTAGAAGTTCAATTTCCATTTTCCATAGATAATTTAACGGCTGAAGAAGAAAACCGTTTAGCCCAAACTATTGCCAAAAACTGTAGCACTTCTTCTATCGCTATTACAGATGTTGGCCATATCTTTGATGCTAAAATTCAAGAAGCATTGAAAGTGATAGCACCTCAAATACCTCGCTTTGCTTATTATGATAATCCTGAGCGTTTAGTTCCTGGAGGATACCCTGCTACGGCTGCTAAAGTCATTGAAATGGCAGAAGGGGTATTTTTTGCAAATGACACTTTAACTCAAGCTCCCCTTTATAGCGCTGAAGGAAAGGAAATAGATTTTACTGGAAAAAAAAGATTTGGAATTGGTTACTATCCTGTGAGTCAAGCGGAAAAAATCGCTGCAAAAAGAAAATCGGATCAAGAAATAGCTCGCTCAACTTTCTTAAAAGAAAATGGAATCCAAGATAATGGGCAAGAAATCTATGTTTATTTTGGTGGGAATAATGATGAATATTTCTCCAAAGCATTTCCTGCATTTCTTTCTTTAGTCTCTAAGACTGCAAAACAAATCGACCTTATAAATAAAATAATCTTAATTCAACAACATCCAGCAGCCAAAACACAGAATCGAGATGGCCAGCAAGTCAAAGAATGGCTAGCAGAGTTTGGGGAACAATCAGATATGCCAAAAATTGTTTTATCTACTTTTTCTTCGGATCATGCCCAAATCTTAGCTAAAACCGCTCTCTACTACCAAACAAGTATGGGTCCTCAGTTTGTTTTAGCAGGAATTTCGGCTATTCAAATTGGTCATGAAACTTATGAAGATATTCTCGTTAGAAATGGCCTTGCTCCGACAGTGACAGACCCCGATAAATTTGCGGAGGTCATTAGAGCTTTGGAAAAACCAGACTCAATCCCTCAAGGAGATCTTTTGAGTAGTTTAGGGATCAAAGAAAATTGGCAAGAAACACTCCTAAGTATAATCCAACAAGCAATTTTATCATAAATAAAACGACTTTTCTCGATCGTCAACACATACAGCAAGCTATATTCAATTCAGCGAATAAAGTTTCGCCTGAGTTTTATCTAATTCTTTTTCGAAAGTTTTTTTAATTTTAATTCGGAAGGGTAATCCTAAATTTAGGATCAAAACGCTTAGTTTTGACAACATTTTTGGATAACAAATGTCGTATAAAATAAAAATATAAGCGATTGATTTATAAAATATTGTGAAAACATCAGAAGTAATTGGACACATTCAGAACTTTTGATTGGGCTTATATCACAAGCCAACTTGGTGGATTTGTATTCAATTCAAAAATTCGTTCCAAAGCAATTTAGCACTTTGCTTGGGGATCCCTAATTGCTTGAATATATCTTGAGTTGTGTCAGCTGCCTCATCTTCCCTTCTTAACATTCCATTTTGGATTATTTTTAAAAACTCTTCCTTGCTGGAAATTCTATAAATAAGCTTCCTATTACACATCACATCGCTTGTTTTACTGAAGGATGGATTAACATAGAGTACTTTTTTGTTAAGAGCATTAGCTTGGAAAACAATCGTCGATGTCGCATCGGCAGTTACTATAATGTCAGCGATCGATATAGCCTCTACAGTTTTAATTCTTTTTAGAGGTTCTTCGACAAACTCTCCTATAATCTGAAGTTGTAAAAAATCATCCTGACGATCGTTGCAAACTTCTTTTTCAACAATTCCTTTATAACGAGGATGCGGTATTACAAGTAATTCGATATCCTTTCTGGGAACTATATCTAAGAATAAGTTAAAACATTTTTTATAAAACTCCCCATAAACACCTGCATAAACAACTATAGGAAGCTGGGAATGCAATCCTAATTTTTCGATGATCTGATTTTTATCTAAATGTTTATTCTCTGCTTGGCATTCTTCTATAGGAGCATGTCCAATAATTATCACTTCTTGATTAGAGTCTAACTGCTTAAAAACCGCTTTTGAAGGTACGGCTAGTTTCTTAGCTGCGTTTTGTACTTCTTCGGCAACCCTAAAATAATCTGTATCGCCATCGGGGTTTGGGTTATCTCTAATAGCAACTATTTCAACATTTGAATTTCTTTGATAATGATCCAAAATTTGTTCGAAAATAGAACATGATACTCCTACCCAAATTTTTTTCTGAACTTCCAGGTTTAATAATCTACTAAGGTTTGTTGAATCAAGCTTTCTATCTCTTTTCCAAGTGTGATCAATCGTTTCTGTTACACCCAGCTGATGGTAATGCAGTAACTTGTCTGGATAATGGGAAAAAGGCTCTTTAGCCATTGCATCAACAGAAGCTCCCATAAATATGATACGGAAATTTAAATTTTCTAATGTAGATTTATCATTCTCCTCCGCATATTTTAACATCGAAGCCATCATATTTTTGTCTCCATTATCAAATAGGAAAATTGCATAATCAACTTGTATAGGAGCAGTTAATGAAGAAAATAACAGGAGTGGAGAGATCATGATGCCAAAAATTTTTATAAATTGATCATTTAACCAGTTCCATGCTTCTGGATTGTCATAAAACTATCTAACAACAGATGTACCAAAATAAATAAATTTCATAGTTTTAAATCCACTTTTGTTAAATAGCTATAAGATCTATCGCTAACATGTCATTTGTAACTTGGTTACGATATTTAACAAATTCCGATATATCAAGCTCATCATAGAATTGTTTAAACGCATTACTTTTGTTGTTTAAATGACTAAAGATAAAAAGTCTAATGCATATTTCTGTCGTGGGCTCAATTTTAGCAAATCGATTACTATGCTTTTCCCATTTAATCACTGCTGCATGGGAACAGCCAAATTTTTCTCCAAATTGAGCAAGCGTCATTTCAAGATATGCTCTAATAAATCTCACTTCATTACCGGTTAAGGGTGTTGACTTATGACATAACTTCAAGATAACAGTTTTTTGAAGTTGATTAAAATTGATATCGGGCACCGCTTCTCCATGCATTTCAATAACAGATACATTTTTTAAAATGATTGGGAATCCTAAGCCTTCATAAACAAATTTTTTAATTTTTTTCTTTTTCATATTACCCCCTTTTATTTAAGCGAATGACTGTAATGATCAATATTCCTGATTTATCTAAGTTTACAATGATCCGTCCTTCATCATTATCAATTGTTTTTCCTTTTATTGCATATTTCCACATATTATGTTGTGGATCCCAAATATCCTTAACTTTTTCATGACACCCATTCTTTAATATATAAAGAATGTTAGGCAATGTAAAAGCTCTTTGCTGTTTCCTTTCTAAAGCATGATTGCTAAATTTGTAATCCCCTTTTTCTATACACAATTTGATCTGACCCATTAAATCTTCTAGCTTATCTGGTTTTGCTATCGGTTTTGGCATATTATTTTAGATAATTGATTTAGTTAAATTGTAACTTAGTTACATATTAACTGTCAAAAAAGAGTTCCGGTGTACTCTTTTTCAGATTTAGGTTATTTATTTTAAGAAAGTTAAAAAGACACGGAGGAGGTGGGATTCGAACCCACGGTACGCTTTCACGTACACACGCTTTCCAAGCGTGCTCTTTCGGCCGCTCAGACACTCCTCCAGAAGGGGGCAAATTTTACCTTAGCAAAAGGTAATCTTCAACCTTAAAAAAGCTCTTTTTCAGGCATGACATAAATGCCGTCTAAATTGCGAAAATATTGTTCATAATCGAGTCCGTATCCGACAATAAATTTGTCAGGGATCTGCAGGCCGACAAAATCTGCTTTATAAAGGCCTTTTTCATCGCGATCTCTTTTTTTATCAATCATGACCGCTGTATAAACCTCTTTGGCTCCTTCTTGATAACAAAAATCAATCACAGCTTGAAGAGTTTTACCTGTGTCAATAATGTCATCGACCAAGACAATCACTTTGTCTTTGAGGCTTTCTTTAGGTTTAACAGTAAAATGGAGCTCTGAACCTTTGACTTTTCCATTGTAGTGGGAAGCATTTAAATAATCTATTTTAAGAGGGAAATCAAGCCTAGTAAGCAGCTGCCCCATTGGAACAATCGCTCCGCTTAGAACACAAACAAATGTTGGATTTTTCTCAGAGAGTTGCTGAGTTATTTCAGCAGCCATTCTATCAAAAGCTTTTTCAATATCTTCTTTTGAGCAAAGCTGAGTAGCTCTTTGAACAATCCTCTCATAGCGAGAGTGATCGATGACTTTTTCTGTTTTCTCCCCAGAGAAAAGAAAAGGGTTTGCTAAAACTAAAAAACCAAAACACATAATAAATTTTTTCATACAAATACCCATAAAAAAAACAAACATGCTAATTTATTGATTATTTAATTCTCAAGGGCTAGAAAATTCAAAAAAAATTTTACTTATTTCTTTGATTAATCAGTAATCCTTCTGATAAAGTTTATCAAAAAATATTTTTAACAGCTCTTTTAAAAAAGAAATTTTACTTGATAATTAAGCTTTTTTAAACGATAATTTATAATAAATTTTAGTAATTAATTATCGATGAAAAAAAAGATTCTATTTGTTCTTTTAATCCCATTATTAATTATCTGTGGCTCCTTTTTTTCTTCAAAAAAACAGCCTCAAAAACAGCCCGAAATTCTAGTCACCATTGCTCCTTATAAATATTTTGTTGAAAAACTGACTGATTCTAGCGTCCTAGTTCACAGCTTGGTTCCAGAAGAAGCAGATCCCCATGGTTTTGAACCTTCGGCTAAAGAACTTGTTCGATTATTTTCAGCTAAAGCTTGGTTCTTAATTGGAGAACCTTTTGAAAGTCAATTTCTCCCCATTATCCAACGCAATGACCCCAAGCTCCAAGTATTTCACCTCAATCACGCTGTGAACGATAAACTCCACTTGCATTGCACCCATCATCATCACAAGATCGATGACATGCACTTTTGGATGAGTCCTCAGGTCATGCAACTTCAAGTGCAAGAAATGGCAATCGCCCTCAAAGGGCTTTACCCAGAAAAAGCAGAGTTAATCGACACAAGACTCCAAGAACTTAACTTGGAATTTGAAGAATATGACTCTATTATCAAAGAGCAAACAGAAAAAACAAAATCTCACTACTTACTCGTTTCCCATCCTGCTTTTGGTTATTTTTGTAGAGATTATGGTTTTGAACAACTCGCTTTAGAAAATGAAACGCAAGACCCCTCTCCCAAAGAGCTCGCTGAACTTTACAATTTGATCAAAGAAAATAACATCCAAAAAATTTATGTGCAAAAACAGCATAATTACAAACTGGCAAAAATGACCGCTGACAACCTGAATTTAACGATGGTTGAGGTCAACCCTTACAAAGAAAATTATTTCGACAATCTGCGCTCTTTTAGCCAAGAGCTTGGGCAGGATTAGTATGGACGAAATAATCCACTTTGATCACGTTCATTTTGATTACGGTCAAACTCCCATTTTAAAAGATCTTTCTCTGCGTGTTTTTCCTGGAGAATTTATTCATATCATCGGCCCCAATGGTGGAGGAAAAACAACTCTTTTAAAACTTTTAATGGGGTTTTTAAAACCAAGCTCTGGAAAACTATCCATTAATGGAAAGTCTCCTAAAGAGATGCAACACCAGATTGCTTATGTTCCGCAAGTCTTTACCTTTGATAAATTATTTCCTATCTCAGTGCTCGAAGTTGTTTTAGCTGGCCGCCTTTCCAAACTCCCCTGGCATGGACGCTATTCTAAAGAAGATCGAGCCAGAGCGATGGCCGTTCTTGAGCAAGTCGGTATGCAAGATTTTCACTCTCATCCCATCGGTGAGCTATCTGGGGGTCAAGTACAGCGCGTTTTAATTGCTAGAGCTTTGGCCTCTGACCCACAAATTCTTCTTTTAGATGAACCCACCTCTTGCATTGACCATTCGGCCCAGCTAGCGATTGATCAAATTTTAAAAAGCCTCAAAGGCAAATTAACGATTTTAATGGTGACTCATGATTTAGATCATATGGGAAAAAACTCTGACCGAATTTTTTGCATTCATGGAAGGCTTTCAGAATTACAAGCAAGTGAAGTCTGCCAACACTTCTCAATGGGCCTCTATCCTGAAAAAGAAGAGGCTTTAGTATGAGTTTTTTAGAGACTTTATTTAGCCACTCTATTTTGCAATATGCCCTCATTGCAACACTCTTTGCTTCCATTGCCAATGGCGTGATTGGCTCATTTGTAGTCATCCGCAGACTTGCTTTTATCAGTGGAGGAATCTCTCACTCAATTTTAGGGGGAATTGGATTTAGCGTTTGGTTAAAAAGTATTTTTGGAATTAGTTGGTTATCACCACTCTGTGGCGCCCTTTTAGCGGGCTGGCTTTCAGCTCTCATCTTAGGATGGATCCATTTAAATTATCGAGAGCGTGAAGATTCCATTATTGCTTCTGTTTGGACAGTAGGGATGTCTTTGGGAATTGTCTTTTTAGCAACTTCTAACGGCCCCAAAATTGAACTTGGCAATTACCTGATTGGAAATATTTTGTGGATAACCCCTGCTGAACTATGGCTACTGGGATTACTCAACCTTCTTATCTTAGCTATTATCTTTTTTAAATATAAAAAACTCCTCACCCTTTGCTTTGATGAAAAACAAGCAAGCTTACAAGGGGTGAACACAAAAGCCCTCTATCAGCTATTGCTCCTTTTAATAGCGACCACGGTAGTCTTGATGATGCAAATTGTTGGCGCTATCTTAGTCATTACGATGCTCATTGTCCCTGCAACACTTGCCAATCTTTTTACACGCTCTTTGCCGACTATGATCTTGCTAGCTATCCTTTTTAACATCGCTTTTAGCTATTTGGGCATTTACACCGCCTTTACCTTTAGCCTTCCTACAGGGGCTACCATTGCTTTGGTGGCGGGGCTCTGCTATGTGGTTGTTCTTTTAACGAAAAGAAGAAGACTACAAACAAGGGGTTAACTTGCTATGTCTATTCAATTGATAAACGCTCCAATCCTCGCGACTTACCCTTCACTTATCTCTTTTGAAAGAACTCACACAGATTCTCAGCTAGATCAAGTAATACAACAAGATTTGTCAGATTTTTTGGACTCTATCAATATCTTATCAAAGCTTGAAAAAGATAAAATTTTTCAATCACTTACAATATTGAAAGAAGATGCAAATCGACCTACCATTTTTAAATTTAGGGTCCACGATCAACAATATGTCATGCGTACTTTTTCAACTTCGACGTTGCAAGATGCAAAAGAGCGCGAAATAGAAGCGATGAGAATTGCCTCAAAAGAGGGGCTAGCCCCTGAAGTTCTTTTTTTTCCACCATCCTCTAACTCTTTCATTATGCAATTTGTGGAATATCCCATAGGTACCTTTCAAAGTTTTAAATCTGATTATGCCATCGCTCATTTAGTCAAAGCGCTCAAAACTCTCCATCATTTGCCTTCAGAATCTTTCCAAAAATACCCCTCGATATCCCATTTTGAAGAACTACATAATAGTTTCGATAAACTACAAAATAAAAATGGTCATCTTTCAAACCTCATTAGCTTTATTGAAAATGCGATTGCTAAAACCAAAGAGCTATTAAACCAAGCGTCATTTGCAAACGGACTCATCCATAATGATTTTCTTCCAGCTAATTTATTTCTCAAAGACAATGGAGATCTCATATTAATTGATTGGGAATCTGCTGGCTATGGACCAGTCATTAATGATTTAGCTCGTTGCCTTCTTCTTTTTGACTTCTCAAAAACTCAAGAAAAACAATTTTTAAAGGGGTATTTTGAGAAAGAACTCTCAGATTTAGAATATCACTGTATTCGCTTGATGATTGGGATCGACTGTTTGCGCACCGGAATTGAATTATTATCAAGATTAGAGACAATACCTGATAATATCGAAGCTTTAATTGATCAAGCTTCTACCTCTTTTTCTATTCAACAAATTGTTGAAGATCCGCGATTCAGCTCATATGAAGCTAAAGCTCTTTATTTAATTAAACGAGGAAAAGATCACTTTACTTCATCTATCAAACCTCCAATTTTAGGGATAAAAATATGAATTATACACTCTCACCTATCACTAACTTCTCATACTTTGAACAGCTCCCTACTCCATCTAATTTTTCTTCATCGATATCTGGTTTCTTGCCACCTCCCGATGATTTCGGCCCAGGCCCTGGAATTTCAGCTCTATTTGATCTGAATCCACAGATTTTTATTAACTGGACAAAGATCGTAGAGAAGCTTTCCGATCTTCGGGCAAAATTGCCTTCATTTAAAAAAACCGTAGATGGCGGCAACTCTTTAGATATTGGAAACCTTAACGCAAAATGGCTCTCTCAAATCCCTTCTTTCCCTCAAACATTGATTGTGAATATGTTTACCTTTTTGACAGCTCCCAGGCCTTCAAGTGCACCTTCAGTAAGTTGTCCTCTATTTCTAAGGCTTTCACAATTGCTAGCAAGAATACCACAAAACGCAACTATAGCTATTTTAATGAGACATGGTCCAAGAGATGCAATAACTACTGATCACCCCCATGATCAACCCTTAAATACACAAGGGATAGATGCCATGCAAGCATTAGGTGAGTTTTACCGAGCGAATGTTGCTCGTCTAGGTACGCGTCAACTTAGAAGTAGTCCGTCTGCTCGCTGCATACAAACCCTCCAAACAATGTTTCCCAATCAAGCTATTAATACTGACCCTGCGTTAGATCCTCTCTCTTTATTTGCGACACAACAAGGTAAAGAAGAAGAGCAAAAGCTCCTTGGTCTTTTTAAAAATCAATTTAGCGGATTAGCAATTCCATTTGTCTTAGCATTAGTAAATGGAGAGATCACAACCATAAAACCGATAGCAAGCATCGTTCAAGATCTCTTATCTTCTCTTTTACAACGCGCCACTGATGGCTCTTCATTGGAGGTCGTCGCCAATTCTCATGACCTGATCCTAGCAGCTGTCGTCAATTACCTTCTCAGAATTTTCCATGGAGGAGAAGCTCCTCTACTAAAGGACAAATTATGGATGCCCGATTTTGCACATTCGGTAGCCTTTTGGATTGATGGCAATAAACTCCATTTTTCATTTGGTAAGAAAGATTGTAGTATCGATTTAGAATACCTAGCGCAATTTGGCGTTAATTTAACCAGATAATCTCTGGCTTTCTCTAGAGTTACAAGAGAACGCTTTATTTATGGAATCCCATCTTAAAATACACAGAAGCAAAGAAATAGAGCCGAACTGTTAAAAATGCTTGGAGTCATCTAGTATCTCCTTTATGAGAGCTAAGACTTCTTCCTTTGCAAGCACTAATATTGCTTTAAAAATTCATACCGATGAATAGGCTAGGCAAACAAATTAGCCCACATTTCCACGCTGAACCCCCTTCGTCTTTACAATCTTGGACGCAATAAGCAAAAGCTTCTCCATCAGCAGATACCGTCGGAAGACAAGACAAAAGTATTATTAATATAGCGAAAGGAATAGAAGGAATGTTTGGAAGACCAACGCCATAGTTTGGGCAATATCCAGAAAATGGAGAACTTGAAACTGATAAATATGTCATAAAGAACCTCCTATATTTTGATTCTTTGGAGATATTCTAAAAATCATTTGAAAAGAAAAGCAAGAGCTTTTTTTAAATCAACGACGAAGAGATTTATCAATTAAACTTGTCACACCCATCGGGAGCATCAAAAAAAAGGTGATTAATTTTGTAAGATATGAATGTGTAGGCCATTGTTGAAGTTTCAGATTGAAACCACTGAGGTCGGACTGTGAAAAATTGTGCAGAAACAAACATGCGCCCTGTATCTTTTGCTATAGTCTTAAGAAATCCATTTTTAGCTCCTTTTGCAAGCAGAAAATCCGATAGCTCTTGGGCAGCAGAACTAAACCAAGATCCAAATTGAGCATTGTCTAATGGTGTCAATCCATCCTTATTCCATTTACTCAAAGAAGCCCCACCTTCGTCAACTAAAACTTTTGAGAAAATAGGAGAGTAAGTAGAAAAGTGTAAAGCTGTATTTCCTTGAGGATCTCTTAAGTCAACTTGTCCTCCTTTTTTAAGAAGAGATCTAGCAATTTCTTGGTATTTTAACTGTTGATCTCCTCTAGCTCTTGAGGCTCCCATTGCCGCACGATGAAGCGGAGGACAAATGCCAACGTTAGGGTTAGCATTAGAGCTTAAAAGACTTTCTACAACATTATCCATTCCATAACGAGCTGCTTCACCAATTAAAGTTGTATGTTTCATTTTATTTGAAATTTCAGCAAGAATTTGATTTAAAGAAATTGTCCCTAATTGGGCTCGATCTGAATAGTACGCAATCTTTTGAATTTCGCCATGACCCTTTGAGACTAATTTATTTGCTAACGCTTCTTCGCTATATGCTTCAAAGTTAAAGAGGATTTCACAAACAATTTCTTTAAGATATTGGATGTATGCAAAGTCGCTAATGCTTGAAAAATAATAATTTGCATAACTTATTAAAGCGTGTTGAGCAAAGATGCCCGTGCACTCCTGGTAAACATCTTTTGAAACCCAATTAGATAATTGATTACCATTCAATGATGGCATTTTATTCATCCTGTTAAAAAAATTCAACAAATAGCAATTTTTGAGAATTACTCTTGGAAATTTTTACTCAAAGGTAACTTTAGACTATTTTTGGTCGAAATTCAAGGTAATTTTAGAACATTTTTGGTCGAAATTCAGAGTAAAAATTTATTTGACCGCTTCCATTTCTGTCAGTAGATCAATAATTTGCTCTAAGCCTTGACTTTCCTTAGCGGAGATTTCGAGAATGGGGTGAGATTTGATAGCTGCTTTAAATTCAGCTATTTTATCTTGAATGCCTTCTTCATCACACTTATTGAGTAAAATAAGAGAGGGTTTTTCAAGAATTTGAGGATTATACTGCTCTATTTCAGAGCGAAGAATTTGATATTCCTTTAAAGGCTCGTCTTTTGTCAAATCGATCACAAAAAACAATATTTTGGTTCTTTCGACATGCTTTAGAAACTTTATCCCTAGCCCTTTATTCTGATGAGCCCCTTCAATAATTCCAGGGATGTCTGCGATAAAGAAACGGCGATAGTCTTTGGTTTCAAGGTAGCCTAGGTTAGGAGCTAAAGTAGTAAAGGGATAATTTGCACATTTAGCTCTTGAATTTGTTAAAGCATTGATCAGGGTAGATTTTCCAGCATTGGGAAATCCAACTAAGCCTATGTCTGCAATGAGCTTTAGCTCTAGATGGATAGAAAGTTCTTCTCCTTCACTGCCTGGAGTACAAAAATTAGGCGCTTGTCTTACAGAGTTTCTAAAAGAGGCATTTCCCCTTCCGCCCCGGCCCCCTAAGCAGAGGGTTTCAGACTGCCCAGATTCGGTAATATCGCATAGGATAACGCCTGTTTTGGGATCTTTGACTAAGGTTCCACAGGGAACTTTCACAACAGCATCTCGACCACAATAACCTTGCTGACAATTGGTCATCCCATTGCCACCCGGTTCTGCTTTAATCAATCTTTGGTTGCGAAATTTATCTAAAGAAAAGAGATTTTCATCCCCTTGAATAAGGACATTTCCACCACGTCCCCCATTTCCACCATAAGGACCTCCCTTCGGGATGTACTTTTCACGCCGCCACGAGACAATGCCATTGCCACCTTTGCCAGCTATGAGTTTTATTGAAATGGAGTCTGTAAACATTTTCCTTTACACAGGGATTACGGATACGAAAGTCTTTTTAGCGGATCTGAAAGAGACTCTCCCATCAATGAGGGCAAAAAGGGTATCGTCTTTGCCACGTCCAACATTGTCTGCTGGGTGCCACTTGGTCCCTCTTTGTCTAATGAGAATATTACCTGCTTTTACAAATTGACCGTCAGCCCTTTTAACACCTAGTCGTTGAGAATGTGAATCTCTACCGTTTCGCGTTGCCCCTTGTCCTTTCTTATGAGCCATGGTTACTCTTCCTTCTTATCTTGTTTTAATTTCAGTGATTTTAATGCGGCTGTATTTCTGTCTGTGCCCTACTTTTCTTCTGGATTGCTTTCTTTTTTTGTATTTAAGAGCAAAGACTTTAGGTCCTTGAGCTTGCTCTAAAACTTCAGCATTAATTTCACAACCCATAACATGAGGAGCTCCGACTTCAATTTTGCTTCCATCATGAACAAGAACAACTTCTTTAAAAGAAACTTTTGACTCATCCTTGAGTAATTCAACGTCGATAATGTCACCTTGAGAGACTCTGTATTGTTTTCCACCCGTTTGAAATATTGCGTACATTAAAACCTCAAAAATATAATTTTTTGAAGAAATATTAAAACAAACTTAGATTCTAGTCAATTGATTATCGGAAAACTCTAGGGATAAAATCAAGAATTGAGAGAAAAAATGGCGGCTGAAGACTCAACCGCCAAAAAAAATTTTTAAAATGACACAATTAGCTGCCCTTCGATTAAGACAGGGGCTTCTACGCTATCTCTTAAAGCACCATTCGGCAGTAGATATTCCGATCTCACCAAAAAATTGAGCCCTTTACGCAACGCATAATCGATTTTAAAATCGACCCCGTTGATGTGGCTCTTTGTCTTGAGTTGATCAAAAACCTTTGCACTTTGCAAAGCCACACGATCGCCTTTATTTAAAGGCTTCAGATAGTTGTATGAAAGAATTACAGACAAATTTTCAATAGGCTGTACTCCACAACAAGTTCCCAAAACTTCGGTATTTGCATAACGAACTTGGCTTGAAAAACTATTACTATCTTGGGCAATTCTCAACCTCTTAGTCTTTGATAAGTCTCGAATTTGAGATCGCACGTATGACAGAGTGACGAATGGCTTCCACTTATAACTTGAGATATTTTTAGTTGAAACAACATAAAAAACGTGTTCCTGAGGGGAAGACGTTTTCTTGCTTTCTTGGTTTTCAACTTGATATCTCACTCCACCATGAACTTCAATCCCACCCCATTCTTTGGGTAAATTGAGGTTTAGGGAAGCTTCAGACTGATGGTCTTGAGAGCTATTAAACGATGGAAGGTAGGGTGAAGAAATGTTTAATTCCCCCAAATCAAACACTTTCAATAATTGGACCGCTTTATAATTATGTGCGAGACCAACATTGGAAAACACATTTGTTTTCAACACCTTATCATTACTGAAAAATTCTCCGACAGGATCGTCGAATCTTTTTCCAGTAGCTTCATTAGAATTGACTTTTCTGTTTGAAGAGCAATCTCCAAAGAGAGCCGTACTTGTAAGCAATGCTAAAATGAGCCATATGCCTTTTTGGCTTGCCATATCAATCCTTTTCTCCAATCCATATAGACTAAAGAGCCTATAGGTTTCATTTTCTTATTAAAATCCAGTATTTTGCCGTAGCTTTTGGCGAACAAATAATTGCTTTCACCTCCTTTTAGGCCGTGACATGCTACAACGATTTATTAATTCTTCAGCCGAAATTTATATCGCACTGAGTGAAATTAATTAAACTTTTTTCTATACCTATTTTACTATTATTAAGGCAATCATCTAAAACGTGCCTTTTAAAGGCTATTTTTTGTGAGATATTCTTTTAGGGAGAGTTGACCCAGAGTTAGATCTGTATTGGATGCTGCGCATTCTTTTAAAGTTTTTTGATAACTTTCACTTTGGCAAAGTTTTTTTTCCAAGGCCATTGTTCGCAAAATATGGTATTTATATAAGGTGGGCAACTTATTAGGATTCATTTTTTCATTCAATAAGTAGCTTGCATCAAGTGCTTTTTGATATTCTCCTTTGGCAACAAGCAAACTAATTTGATTCGATTCAAAAAGGATTGAAAGGTTTGGAGAGAGCCTAGATTCAACACGAGCCAATAATATTTCAGACACTTTAAGATCTTTTTGATTAAGACTTTCTTGTGCTAAAGGAGCATCTAGATGTGCTTGCAAAAACGAATACTGATCTGCAATCTTTTTCACTTGCTTTAAGTCAGCGTGATTTTGAAGTCCGTTTGACTCATCTAATGAAGCGTAAGCAAGAGAGGCTTTACGCACTTTGGCTCTATCCATCTGATAGTGCATCCATCCAAACAAAGTCCCGATCAATAAAATGGCGACGCAGATCAAGAGGATGATTTGTTTATTTTTAACCAATAGAAGAACGAAATTATTTTCTGATGATGGATCTGAAGGAGGGGTTAAAGGGACCATTTTTGATTGAGTCATAATTTAATAATTGCAATTGATGTTCAAAGTCCATTAAATTGACATAGATTCTTCTAAATTGCAACTATAACTTATAGGTACTAGGCCTTGAATGATCAAATTCAAATCGTCGATATCCAGACCATTTTAACGAACCCATTTCAGCCTCGAACAAATTCATTTGAAGAAGAAAAACTTCAAGAGCTCGCTCAAACAATTAAAGAAGTTGGTTTATTGCAGCCCCCTTTAGTTCGACAATTAGAGGGCAACCTTTTTGAGTTAATTGCAGGAGAGAGGCGCTACCGAGCAGCCAAGATGGCGGGACTCACTCAAATTCCTGTCATTGTGCGCTCACTGACTGATCAACAATCTTCATTATCAGCAATCATTGAAAATATTCAACGGGTCGATTTAAATCCTATAGAGCTTGCGGTGGCTCTCAATAATTTATCCAAAGAGCTATCTTTGACCCAAGAACAATTAAGTGAGGCGATTGGACTAAAGCGCTCATCAATCGCTAATCATTTGAGGCTCTTATCATTACCTAAAAAAATTCAACAAGCCCTTATTGATGAACAAATCACTTTAGGCCATGCTAAAGTCATCCTTTCTTTAACTAATGAGCAGTCGCAGCTTCAACTGACTCAAATGATCATCCGCTCAAACTTAAGTGTTAGAGATACAGAGCTAAAGGCTCAAAAGATGGGCCAAAAAGCTTCGAAAGCAGATAAAGTCGTTCGAAGCAGTCGCAATGTCTTTATTGAACAAATTAAAGATATTCTCCAAAAAAAGCTTGGAACTCGGGTGGAGTTTAGTGGCAATGAAAAAAAAGGGTCCATTGAACTACATTACTATAGCCTTTCTGACCTAAATCGTTTATTACAAAAATTAGGGTATACAGAAGAATAGCACATAATTTTATGCTGAACTTCCGACAAAAAATATTTCTCTCCTATCTTATTGTATTTCTGTTGTTTCTAGCTATTTTGTTTCCTTATTCTTCTAGATCCGTGCGCAACACCATCCGCAATGTTTTAGAAGACCGAACCCAAAAAGTGATTCAAGCCATTACCAAAGCTAATAGCATTCAAGGGATGATCGATATTTTAAGTGCCAATCAATCTCTTGTTTTTTTTAGAGTCACCCTCCTTTCCGAAGATGGGCGCATTCTTTATGAATCACATGCGGACCGTTCAGCCCTGCCACTCTATAAACGGCACCCAGAAATTGAAGGGGCTCTCACCCATAAGGTGGGTTACCATGAAGATTACTCGTACCATTTTGGAGAACAATTTGCCTATATTGCTGAGGCGTTTCAATTTCAAGGGCAAAAATTCATCCTAAGAACTGCTTTTCCAATCAAACAAATTAAAGATCTATCAAGCAGTTTCAAATGGGTTCTTATCAAGTTTGGGGTTGGGATCCTTGTCCTCTTTAGCTTACTAACCTGGACAATTATTAGCCTACTAACCAAACCGATTCATACAATCATTGAAAAAATTAAACCTTACCAACAAGGGATTGATGAATATTTGCCTCATATTGTTTTTGAAGAAAAAAGAGCCACTCAAGACTTTGTGAAATTAGCTGAGACACTCAACTCTCTTTCTGATCGTATCCGCGATCAAGTAGATACGCTCACTGAAGAGCGCAACCAAACTCAAACTGTTTTAAACTCTTTGGCTGAAGGGGTGATTGCGGTAGATACAGAAATGAAGATGACCTACGTCAATGATGTGGCCTGTAAAATGTTTAATATGGGCAAGTCTTCTTTGCTTCAGCAACATATTGGGATTTTAAAATCGCAAAAATGCCTCTCTCTTTTAGAATCCTGCTATACAAAGAACCGAACTCTCTATGACACTTTAGAATTGAGTGATGGTGATAAAAAGATCCCTCTTGGGATTATCGTCAGCCCTAAAAAAGACCAAGGAGCTATTTTAGTTCTACAAGACAAATCAAACCTATTTCAAATTTTAGATATGGGCAAAGCCTTTATTGCCAATGCATCTCATGAACTCAAAACCCCAATCACTGTCATTCGCGGTTATGCAGAAACTTTTAAAGAGCATCCAGAGCTAGATCGATCAATCCAAGAAGATATGACAGATAGAATACTTTCCAATTGTCATCGCATGGAAGCTCTCGTTCAAAATCTTCTGACTTTAACCGATATTGAAAACTTACCTCAATCACAACTTAAAGAATGTAATTTAGCCGATTGTGTCCAAGATTGTGTCTTAAGCATTCAAGCTCTTAATAAAGACGCTGAAATCAACTTAAAGATCCTCTCTTCATCAGAATTAAAAGTCATGGCAGATCCCGATTTACTTCATCGATCTTTAATGAACTTACTAGAGAATTCCATCAAATATAATCTTAATAAGCCCCATATTACTTTTGAAATCAGCGAAGAAGATCAAAAAGTAAAGATCGTCATCTCAGATAATGGGATGGGCATTCCCACAAAAGACTTGCCCCATATTTTTGAACGTTTTTATCGTGTCGATAAAGCGCGCTCACGCAAGATGGGAGGATCGGGTCTAGGTCTCTCCATTGTGAAGACCATTATTGAAAAACTCAAAGGAACCATCCTTGTGCAATCTAAAATTGATGAAGGAACGACCTTCACTATTTTATTGCCTAAAGCTGAATTTTTTAATGAAAGTTCCAAGTAAGCTTCTAAATACAAATTGTCTTTTTTTAAATTTGCATGCTACTCTTTTTACTCATGTAGCTTGAAGATCTTTTAACCAATGAATTTGTTAATAGCTTTCTCTCTTTTATTTGTGAACGCCTCTTTTTTATGGAGCGATTCGATTGCAGCAAAAAAAGAAAGCCTCTCCAAAACTTCTTCTATTCAAGCTCAGTATGAACATAAAGAGCTTCATGATGAAATGTGTGCAGTGCGCAAAGAGCTTAAAGCCATTTATGCACAATCACAGCTACTGATAGAAAACCCTCAAGAACATCTCAGTGAATTTTCCTACCTTTTAGAGGCTTCTCAAAAATTAAAGCAAAAACTCGAAGAGAAAGAAGAAACATTTCGTAAGCAAACAGCCTCTATAGATGATGATGAACTCTCTTCATTAATGCATGAAAGTGAAATAACCCTTGAGCAGCTGATTGTTGACTATGCTTCTTCGCACTATCTTTATGTCATCCCTCCTGAAATGGCTAAAATTCAAGTCAATTTATCCTCTTCTCTTTTAATCCCCAAAGCTGCCTGGGAAGAAATTGTTGAGCTTATTTGCCTGCAAAACGGAATTGGTATTAAACCTTTAAATTCTTTTGTTAAATCTCTCTATTGGCTAGTGGGTCATAATGCCTCTTCTTTAAATTTTATTGCCAGTCGTCCAGAACAACTCGAGTTTATCGAACCCTTTCAGAGGATTTGCTACATTTTAAAATTAGAGGGATCTGAATTTACGACGATTCATCAATTTCTTAAACGCTTCACCAATGAAAGACTTGTTTCTCTTCACCCGATTAGTAATTGTTTGGTAATGGTTGGAGAAGCGCAAGAGATCAAAGAGATTAACAAACTCATCGGATTTATTGGACAGCACAAAAATGAGAAAAGTTACAAGCTCCTCCCTATTGAAAAAATCCCTTCTGAAGATGTCAAAGCGATTTTAACAGCTTGCTTTTCAACTTCTCCAATAGACTGCAAAGAAACTGTTCCTTGTCCTATTTTTATCCATTCGATGAAGCGCTATTTGTTATTAATGGGATCACCTAAAGATTTGGAACGTGCAGATCAGCTTGTTAGGGAAATTCAATCACAAATTGCCTCTCCTGATCAAATGACTGTTTATTGGTATAGTTGTAAATTTTCTGAGCCTGCCGAACTTGCTAGTGTACTGCAGCAAGTGTATCAAATGATGGT
The DNA here is from genome assembly GCA_964612505.1 of uncultured bacterium. Taxonomy (GTDB): domain Bacteria; phylum Chlamydiota; class Chlamydiia; order Chlamydiales; family JAAZZY01; genus JAAZZY01. The sequence goes on from CAZTEX010000007.1 coordinate 29,021, forward strand.
GCATAAAATTGATCAAGAAGAAATAGAGCAAACAGTCACCACATTTTCAGACCCCAAATCAGTCCCTTGCTTGAATCGCCCAGGAACCATTCCTCCTATTTGTAATACAGCGCCTCAGCTTGTAGTCAACCCTCCTCAAGCAAGCCCTCCTAATTCTTCTAAAGAGACTGTAGTGGTTAACAATTTCCCTAATTTTATTGTCGATAATAAAACAGGGATGATCATTATGGTCATTAAGCAATGTTATTTAGATAAGCTCAAAGAATTAGCTAAAAAGCTAGATGTCGCTAAAAAAATGGTTCAGATTGAAGTGCTTTTGTTTGAGAAAAAAATTAATGATCAAACTCAATTTGGTTTGAACTTGTTCCAATTAGGAGATCAATCTAAACAAACAGATGCAGGGGTTAATTGGTTTGTAGATAAAAATAAACGCAATTCACCCGGAATCTTAGATTATTTCTTTGGTCGCAAAAAAAAGCCCGGTGTGTTTCCCGCTTTTAACTTTGCTTATCATTTTTTAATCTCTCAAGATGATGTTTACATCCACTCCAACCCAACGATCACTACCGTCAATCAAACTCCCGCTGTCATCGACCTAATTGAAGAACAATCGCTCAATATGGGAACTGTCGAAGATCCTAAAACCAGCACCATTAGCAACACGTACGTGCGCGCTCAATATGGAACATTTATCCAAATTACACCTACCGTCAATGCCGGTGATGATGATGACTGTAGCCCTTTTATCACTTTAGATACGAATATTACTTTTGATACTCAAACAGCCTCTTTAGATAGCCGGCCCAATGTCAATCGTCGTCATATCCAAAATCAAGTGCGCATTGCCAATGGTGAAACACTGATCTTAGGAGGACTACGACGTAAAAATTCAGAAGATCATGCCGATAAAATTCCTTTTTTAGGAGATATTCCAGGGCTTGGCAAACTTTTTAGTTATACAACACTCAATGATAAAAGCACTGAAATGTTTATCTTTATTACACCCCGTGTTGTTGAAGATCCTCTCAATGATTTTGAAAAGATGAAAAAAGTGGATTTAAAAAAGCGCCCAGGAGATACACCCGAGCTACTTAAAAAGCTTTTCGAATCTAAAGCTCTTGAGCAAAATCGCAATTATCGAATGAGTTTAAAGCAGTTACTTGGCCATGTTTGACCCATTTAGTAAAGAAGTAGATGATCTGCCAATTGGACAATTAATAGATTTTTTTAAGGTCCCTACTCTTTCTATTCAAGATCTAGATATTAAGAAAAACTTACACTCTATTCCTTACAGCTATTGCAAAAAAAATGAGCTTTTGCCGATTGAAAAAACCCAACATGGCTTTGTGGTTGCAACCACAAAACCTTTTCAAAATCAAATAGCTCAAGAGCTTTCTTTTATGCTAGGGGCAGATGTTGATTTTTGTTACTGCCCTCAAAAAGAGTTGCTTGAACTCATCGATCGTTTTTTTCATCAGGAGAAAAGCGCTACATCTAAGATGATTCGCAAGCTTGCCGATAAACCTCAAGATGCGACAGATACAACCTATGACTTACTTGATGATCCAAAAACCAATGCTCCTTCTATTCGGTTATTGAACTCCATTATCGGAGAAGCCATTACTCAAGCAGCTTCTGATATTCATTTTGAACCTGTTGAAGAGACGTTTCGCATTCGCTATCGCATTGACGGAGTCTTGCAAAATCGTCATAAGATTCCATCTCACTATAAATCCCATATTACGAGCCGTTTAAAATTAATGGCTAAACTAGACATTGCTGAAACGCGCCGCCCGCAAGATGGTCGCATTAAACTTTTACTTGGCAATAAAGAGATCGATTTTCGTATGAGCACAATTCCCATTTCGAGTGGAGAAAGGATTGTACTGAGAATCCTGGATCGCAATAACCTCCTTGTTGGTTTTGATCATTTGGGAATCCATAGCCATACGCTGGAAAATTTTAAGACCATGATCAAAAGGAGCGAGGGGATTCTTCTTGTCACAGGCCCTACGGGGAGTGGTAAAACAACAACACTCTATAGCGTGGTCAATGAAATTTACCATGAGTCTCTCAATATTATGACGATTGAAGATCCTGTGGAGTATAAGCTGGCAGGGATTGCTCAAATTGGGGTGCAACCTAAAATAGATCTGACCTTTTCCAAAGGACTTAAACACATTTTACGCCAAGATCCCGACGTCATTTTAATTGGAGAAATTCGCGACCTTGAAACCGCTCAAATTGCCATCCAAGCAGCTCTTACTGGTCATTTGGTGCTCAGCACGCTGCACACCAATGATGCCCCCAGCGCGATTACTCGCCTAGTAGATATGGGGATTGAACCCTATTTATTATCTTCTTGCGTGATTGGAGTTTTAGCGCAAAGACTGGTGCGTACGATTTGCCAAAATTGCAAAGAAAAATATCTCCCCTCTTCTAAAGATATTGAAGCATTGGGAAAAGGTTCTTGGGAACCCAAAGAGTTTTTTCGAGGGAAGGGCTGCTCAAAATGCTATGAAACAGGCTATAAGGGAAGGCAAGGTATTTTTGAACTCATGAATGTAAATGGAGCCCTCAAAAACCTTATTTCTCAATCTGCAGATAGTCAAGTGATCAAAAAATGTGCTATGGAAATGGGAATGGAAACGCTCAAAGAACAAGGGCGACACCTGGTTTGTTCTGGAAAAACAACGGTAGAAGAGGTTTTGAGAATTGCTTTAGGGATGGAGGATGCTTAATGCCCCATTATCGCTATCGCGCTTACAACGTCAAAGGGAAAGCCTATTTTTCCAACTTAGAGTGCCCTACCCTCAGCGAAGCCAAAGCAAGGCTTTCAGAAATGGGGATTCCTTTTGTTTCTGTTCAGGAAATAAAGAAAGTAACATGGAAAAGAATCAGCCCTCAAATTGTCCTTCAATTTACCGAGCAACTTGCCGAACTTTTACAAGCAGATATTCCCCTTTTTGATAGCTTAAATCTCTTAAAAGACAGTTTTCATCAGGATGCTTTTAACAGCGTTCTTGATAGGCTGTGTCAAGAGCTCAGTCAAGGGGCCTCATTTTCCAATGCCTTGAAAATCTACCCTCAATACTTTGACCTTCTTTATTGCACTTTAGTGGAAATGGGTGAGCAAAGTGGACGCCTAGATGAAGCATTAAAAAGGCTCTCTGAAAAACTACAAAAAAAACAAGCTCTGCGAAAAAAATTAAATGCAGCCTTGCTATACCCTTGTATTTTGGCTTTTTTTTGTTCTTTAGTGGTGATGGCACTTATTTTTTACATTGTTCCTTCGATTGAATCTCTTTTTGAAAGCAGCAAGCTTGGTTTATTTTCTCAATCTGTAATTGGAATCTGTCATCACTTAAAAGATTGGCTTTTTATTTATTTTGCCCTGATCTGTTTTTTTGCTCTCAGCTTGCGCTTATTGTTTAAGCTCTCTCACTATAAAAAAAAATGGGATGAATGGCTTCTTTCTGTTCCAGGAATAAAGAAATACATCTTATCTTCTTCTCTCTTTCATTGGTGCTCTACAGTCTCTCTTTTGCTAGAAGCTCAAGTTCCCTTAATGGACACATTAAAATTGGCCAATAACGTTTTAAGTAACCTTCTGTTAAAAGAATCCATGGGGATGATTTTAGATAAAGTGTCTGAAGGAAAATCACTCAGCAGTCAACTGACTCAATTTGTTTATTTTCCAGCTTTTTTTATTCGTATTATTACGATTGGAGAGACTTCTGGAGAATTGCCACATGCTTTCAACAAATTATCGAAACATTTAGATGAAGAACTTGAAAAAAGATTGCACCAATTTATGACCCTACTTTCCCCTCTGGCTCTTCTTGTCATGGCCTTCATTATTGGCCTCATTATGCTCGCAATTTTAATTCCTTTAACCGATATTAATGCTCTATTAAGCTAGGAGAAATTATGATCTACAAAAAACGTCACGCTTTAACGTTGATAGAAATTATGCTTGTCATTGTTTTAATTGGCATTGTGGGTGGGGCTCTTGCTTTCAATTTACGGGGCGCCTTAGATCGAGGCAAAGGATTTAAAACGCAGCAAGTACAAAAGAAAATTGAGGCCATTTTAAGCATTGAAGCTGTAGAAGAAGATTACGGTTCTATTTTAGAGCATTGGGAAAGTATCGTCAAAAAATCCCCTTTAGTGAAGCTCAAGCAAAAAAAAGGGGAAATTGTCGATGCTTGGGGCAACCCTTTTCAAGTAGATTATGATGATTTGCAAGGGCAATTTTTAGTTTCATCTGTAAAAATAGATTCTGATGGAAATATCTTGGATTAAGAAAAAAAGAAGAGGCTTTACTTTAGCAGAGCTTTTGATAGGCCTTTTTTTGTTAGCTCTTATTCTACCCACGCTGGGACTGGGGGGTTTGCGTTTTTTTAAGAAATGGCAATTTGAGCAAGACATTCAATCTTTAAAGAGCCAGCTTCAACTGGCCCACGACAGCGTCCTGCATTGTCAAATCCCCGTCCACATTACTCTAAGAAAAACGGTGCGTGGCCTTTATTGTCAGCTGAACTTTGAAAATGACTCCCTTGATCGCAAGCTTCCTTGCAAAAAGTTATATAAACACATTCAAAAAATGAACGTTAGCTCTATCAATCGATCGGTCATTAACTTATATTGCTGTTTTTCAGGAGGGTTACAGTCTCCCCTTGTTATTGAATTGTTAAATGAGAAAGCCACCCAGTCATATCGATTTACTTTAAAAGGTTATCCCCATGTTATCCATGTCGAAAAGTAAAGTCAAAAAGACTTTTATCTTACTAGAAGTGCTGATAGGCCTTTCTTTATTAACTTTTTTACTCCCTTTTCTTTTTGAAGATCAAAAGCTATATCAAAAACAAATCGACCACCTCAATCTCTATAACGAGTTTGAAATTGCCTTTAGAAAAGAAATTTTTTATCTCTATCAAAACCTCTATTCTGAGCCCTATTATTCTTTGATCAACACCTTAGATGAAAAAAAGTATTCTTTTGATTATAAAGATATTAAAGTAAATGAAACGATTTTTTTTAAGTCTGCTATTGAAATCCAAAAAAGGGAGAAAAAAGAGCAAAACCAAAATCATCAAATAGAAGTCTCCTTAAAAGTATTCCACTTCCCAACGGACAAAAAAAACTATTCTTCCAATGTTCAAAACTTCTATCTTAAAAAGGGTCATTAAGCTATGTAGATTTTTTTGATTATAACCAAAAAAATTATGTCAGAAAAAGCAGCCTTTAAGCCCTTTATCTCCGCCGAACAAACTTTACCCGAATTTACCATCCGAGCCATCCTTTTAGGGATTATCTTGTCTCTTTTTTTTGGAATCGGCAACGCCTTTATTGGTTTAAAAGTAGGCATGACTGTCTCGGCATCGATACCAGCTTCAGTCATCTCAATGGGTATTTTAAGACTCTTTTATAAAAACGTTTCCATTTTAGAAAATAACTTAGTGCAAACGATTGCTTCCGCTGGAGAGGCCCTTGCAGCAGGTGCTATTTTTACGATCCCAACTCTTTTTTTTCTAGGGCAAGAAATTACAATTTGGCGAACCTTTTCTCTTTCAGTCTTAGGTGGTTTCCTAGGTATCTTTATGATGCTTCCAATGCGAGAGCACTTTGTCGTGAAAGAGCATGGGGTCTTACTTTTTCCAGAAGGCACTGCATGCGCTGAAATTTTAAAAGCGGGAGAGTCTGGAACTAAAAAGGCATTGCTTGCAGTCCTCGGTGTTGTTATTGGAGCTTTTTATCGCTTTTTAATCGGCTTTGTTCATCTTTGGTCTGAAGTGGCCGAATGGACATTTACTAAGTTTCAGAAAATTTCTGTCAGCGTCGATACAACTCCTGCTCTTTTAGGGGTTGGCTTTATCATTGGTCCACGCATTGCCTCTACGATGATGGCGGGCGGGGTCATTGGTTGGTGGGTTATTATGCCACTGATCAAAATCTTTGCTTTAAGCAAAGTGGTCATTCCCCCAGCCACAGTAGCCATCTCCACCATGGCCAATGAAGATTTATGGACCCATTACATTCGTTATATTGGAGCAGGTGGGGTCACTTTAGGGGGCATTTTTAGTTTATTTCGCATTTTACCTGGACTTATTCGCATTTTCAAAGTGAAGAGAAAATCACATGCAGAGATTCAAGTAGAACAAAGCCCATTAAGAACTCAAAAAGATCTTCCTATGAAACTCGTCATTTTTGGTTCTTTAATACTGCTACTTGCCCTTTGGTTAACTCCTTTGCTCAACTTAAACTTGATTGCCGTTATTTTAATTGCCATTTTAGGTTTTTGCTTTGTGGCAGTGACCTCCATGACAGTGGGTCTTGTCGGTAGCTCTTCAAATCCAGCTTCCGGTATTATCATTATGACCCTTTTAATTACCCTGCTCGTTTTCATGGCGTGTGGGTGGAGAGATACGACCTACATGTTAATGGCAGCGACAGTCAGCTCGGTGGTTGCCATTGCTATCTGCATTGCAGCTGATACCTCTCAAGATTTAAAAACAGGATATTTAATTGGGGCAACTCCTCGCGCTCAGCAAGTAGGGATGATGATCGGAACTGTTGCTGCGGCCACTGTAATGGGAGTTACTTTACTTCTTTTAAATAAAGCCTATACCTTTGGGTCTACAGCATTATCAGCGCCACAAGCAACCCTACTTTCTTTATTAGCTAAAGGATTAGTGGAAGGAAATCTTCCTTTTCAATTGATTTTAGTAGGTATGTTAATAGGGCTTGCTGCCGAGCTCATGGGCGTTCACGCTCTGGCTTTAGCAATTGGACTGTATTTACCTTTAGAAACAACCCTATCCATTTTTATTGGGGGTGCTGTTTCCTTTTTTGTTCACTATAAAAAGAAAGAGAGTGGTTGGACTGAAAAAGGAATTTTATTTGCTTCAGGTCTTGTTGCTGGAGATGCTCTCATGGGCATTGTCGTTGCTCTTTTTGCCGTACTCGGTATGGTCAATATTAACGCTCCTTCTATCTTAAATTCTATTTTTGGTTTTGCCATTTATCTTCTTTTAGCGATTTTCATGGGCTGGATTTCTTTTCCTGCCAAAAAAGATCGAGGTCTTTGACAAAAATATCTAAAGCTCTTCATCATGTTTCATTATGAAGAGAAAGCCCTTTATCCTTTTTGAAATTATCATTGCTCTGCCACTAGTAGCTCTTCTTCTTTCATTTTTAGTTCAAAGTTTTTCATTTATGTTATCTAAAAATCATCTCTTAGAACAAAGATATGAAATAGCTTTGGAGCGCCACTACTTTCAAAAGCGCTTTCAACAGATTTTAGGGAGAGCAGACAAAAAAAAACAAAAAGCTCCTTTTTTTAAAGAACGCTCTTTAGAATTTGATTTTGATAATGGGCTGAGTTTATATGAAAAAGCTTCTGGAAAACTTCATGCCCATTTTTTTTATGATGAGAATCAAAAAGAATTGGCTCTTGATCTTTTCAAAGGGCATGAAAATATTCGCCATGAAATCCTGCTCACCCACGTAGATGCCGTTTGGCTAGAATACTTGTTTGAACATAAAAATGCAGAAGCTAACGAGCGCAATCCGTTTGTTATTTCCAAAGATCCTTTAATAGATCCTCAAAAATGGGTTGCCCTGCAAGCCAAAGTTTTGCGCTTTGATAAAGAGGAACATTATTTTTTTCTTTTAAAACGTTCGTTATCACCTTCTCATTAAGATGATTTTAGCCTATATCTTTGCTTTTTTGATGTTGTTTGCCCTCTTAAGCAATACTTTTTTGCAAAAATATAAAGTTTTTAAAATTAATGAGAGTTATTTTCAAGAGGCTTACGACCCTTATTTACATCGCCCTTCAGATATTCATCTGAGTGGCTTTGGCATTAAAGACCTTTTAGACCTAAATTCTCCCATGCGTCCACTTTTTATCCAAACCATTCAACATACTTATCAAAGAGCTAATTTTTATTATGAGCTCCTTGGCCAAGATCTTCTTACTTTTTTTGAAGAGCAAATTGAATTTAATGAAGCACAATCTAAAATCAATGGAAAAACCTATCTCGAAAATGTCAATGAACTCAAATTATTAAATTTAGATAAGCAAAGTAAGCGCTTTAAAACAGCTTACTTTCATTTAATGGAGCCTAGTAAGATAAGTAGCGATCATCCCGATGGTTATCTTTCTTTAATCGAGCTGTTACACCCTGTTATTGTCAATAAACAGAGTGTATTAAATTTATACCAACTTCGCTCAGAAATCGTGGAAGTTCTTTTTAACTCTGCTGTTGCAGATGATTTAAAAAACTCCTTACTTAGGTTTTATCTTCAACCTAAAGAAAATGGCGCTATTTTCTACAAGGAATTTATCGAACGCAATCGACTACAAAATCATCCCAATCTTAAACTTGTTCACTTTCAAGTATTTGATCCGGAGCTTCAATAAAGCCGTAGACAGCCTCCTGTGCTTGCTCACATTCTTTAGGCAGTGGATGGAGTTTAGCAAATTTGACTAGATCGGCAAACTTTAAAAACTCTTCTAAGTGAGCGCTCATTGTGCGATGAAAGATGTTTTTGGTTAAGACTTCTTCTAAAAATTCTTGTGTTGTTTGCTCAGGCGCTTTGACATTAAATTTCCGTTCAATATAAGTGCGGACAATTTGTGTTAAGCGGACATAAAACTCTTCAAAAAAACCTTTTTGAATAAGCATTTGTTTTTTGAGTAATTCTAATTCTTCTAAGGCCAGCTTTTTAGGATCACTCTCTTTTTGAAACATTTTCTGAAAGGAAAGTCTTTTGCGCAGCCAAGAGAACAATTTGAAAACTATAAATCCAGCCATAGTGAAGATGGCTAAATATTTAATGAGTCTTTCATAAAAATGGGATTTTAAACGAAGGTGAGCATCTCTGAAATGCTTTTTAGATTGCTCCATCAGTTTTTGTTGATTTTGAGCATCCATCTCTACAGGTCTTCGCAAATCTAAAGCTAATGTCTCTTTGATTTTTAAATTTTTCATGGGGTCTTCTCTGCAGGGCTTGACCTCAAGATCTTTAATAGGTGGATAAAGAGTTGCAAAAAGTTTAGGATCCTTTTTAGAAACAAAATGGAGCGTAGGTAAATTTAAATAATGTTGCCCGACTAAACAAGGATCAAAACTCAAGTTAAGGCAAAGAATTTGATTTTCATCCTGCTCTATTTCTGAAGTGGTCTCTCTCTCTTCCCAGCGAAATTCAGTCTGATTTTCTTCATGAGAAATAGAATGAAGTTTGAAATCGCTAGGATAGCGCACTTCGATTTCTACAGATCCTCTCTCATCTAAATGTATTTGGCTCGGAACATGTTTGATGGTGGCTAAAAAGAGCCCTTTGTCTTCATCGCTATAGTAGCTTTGAGCATATAAAAGAAGAGGGAGAAAAGATAAAAAAAGGATTTTTTTCATGCCCATTTCCTTCTTCGATCAAAAAACTCTCGAACATTTTCCATATAGGATTTATCTGAAGAGATCATCATCATCCCATTGGCATGGCGATCAAATTGTTGTTTTAATTTTTCAAAAAGAGCTTGATTGCGGGCAAAGAGATTTTCTCGCACGAGCTTACTTGAAGTATCTACAAGGAGTGTTTTGTTTGTTTCCAAATCTTTGAATTGAATCAGCCCCATCTTAGGTAATTTCATCTCATGAGGATCGCGCACATTGACCCCTATTAAATCATGGCGTTTGCCAATCAAAGTAAGTTCATCTTGAAAAGGGGGAGAAATAAAGTCAGAAATTAAAAAAACAACACTCTTGCGCTTTTGAATTTTACCCAAAAAATTTAACGCTTGAGAGATGTCTGTTTTCTTCCCTAGTGGCACAAAAGTAAGCAGCTCTCGAATTAGGCGCATCGCGTGAGTACTTCCTTTTTGAGGGGGAAGATATTTCTCAATACGATCTGAAAATAAAATTAAACCGACGTTGTCATTATTTTGAATGGCTGAAAAAGAAAAGAGAGCTCCAAGCTCAGCAATGAGCTCTGCTTTTTTTTTACCCGTTGTCCCAAATAATGAAGAAGCTGAAACATCGATTAAAAGAATAACCGAGAGTTCTCTCTCTTCGCGAAAATTTTTAATATAGGGGTATTGCATGCGAGCTGTCACATTCCAGTCAATACTGCGCACTTCATCGCCAGGTTGATACTCTCTAACATCTTCAAATTCCATCCCCCTTCCTTTAAAGGCCGAGTGGTAGGCTCCAGCTAATACGTTTTGAACATATTTACGGGTGCGTATCTGAATCCGTTTGACGTTTTTAAATATTTCTGCAGATATCTTCACGGTACTAACAGCGTCTCAAACACTTTATCGATTATATCATCATTGGTTAATTCTTGCGCCTCTCCTTCATAAGATAGGCGAATGCGATGGCGTAAAACATCGTGGCCAATACTTTTGACATCATGAGGAGTTACAAAACCTCTGCCAGCTAAAAAGGCGTGGGCTTTGGCTGCCAAAGTGAGGGCAATACTTGCTCTAGGCGATGCTCCATAATCTATTAACCCTTCTAAATCGAGTCCATATTCTTTAGGGTTTCTGGTAGCAAAAACAACATCTAAAATATAATCTGTCACCTTGTCATCGATATAAATATCATCGATAATTTTTTGTGCTTTCAACACCTCTTCGACATCGATCACTTTTTGAACTTCCGTTCTTGCTGAAAGAATCGCCATTCGGCGAATGATTTCTTTTTCCTCTTCTTTTTTTGGATAACTGACAATCACTTTTAGCATAAAGCGATCTGTTTGCGCTTCAGGAAGAGGGTAAGTTCCTTCTTGCTCTATCGGGTTTTGGGTGGCCATGACTAAAAAGGGTTGCGGCGCTTTAAAGGTTGTCCCTTGAATCGTCGCCTGCTTTTCAGCCATAATTTCTAAAAGAGCAGACTGCACTTTTGCCGGAGCGCGATTAATCTCATCACTGAGCACAAAGTTTGTAAAAATCGGCCCTTTCTTAACTGAAAAAGTGCCCTCTTTGGGATTATAGATAGAAGTTCCCACTAAATCAGCCGGAAGTAAATCAGGAGTAAATTGAATTCTTTTAAATTCACAGTTAATAACTTTGGCAAGAGTGGTAATCGCCAAAGTTTTTGCAAGCCCTGGCAATCCTTCAATTAAAACGTGCCCACCTGTCAGCAAAGCTATCAAAAGCCTATCGACTAAATAACTTTGTCCTACTAAAACTTTATTAATCTCTTCTTTGACTTTAATAAAGGGAACATTGGCCTCTCTCACAATCGTATTTAAATCGCGAATATCTGTTGTGGAACTCATTTTTCACCTATGGATGCCGTTTTAAAAAATTTCTTTACTAAGGCATTTTTTAAGAGAAAAAAATGTTTTAGTCAAGAACGGGCTTTAGATCTTTCTTAATATCCACTTGCGTAAACCATGATATTCGCCGACTGGAAAAACAGAAAATGCGTCTCCTTCAGTTCGAATATAAAGAGACCCTTTTTCAACATACTCTGGATTTTGATTTTCTTGAAGGTATTGAATCTCAAAAGATCCATAATATTTTTTTTCAGAATCTGGTTTTTCTTTAGAAATGGAGAGAATTATTTTTCGATGATCCAACCTATCTGGTCCACCGCTGCCTTGAAAAATAACCCTTTGAGAATTTTGTGTGACTCCAAGCGGATAACAAATGTTCTCGATGATGAGAACGTTACAATCTTTTAAACTGGCCACCTTACACCTTTTATGTACTCATTGAACATGTTTATATTTAGTTGAATGTTGATAATAATTTTGTCATGCAACGAATACCCCCTGAGTTCACAAGAAGCGCTTGTGAGCCTTTTTGATCTAAAAAATGAATTTCAATATCAGCTCCCATATGTTGCCTAACCAAGGCTAAAAAATGTTCTTTAAAAAAAGGTTCCATATCCATCGCAAAGATAACTTTTTTATCTTGTGCCGTTATTGAGATAGTGTTGAAACAATTTATGCGATGGCAAGTCTGATGTGGTTTAAAGATATTCGTGATCACGCCCCCAACCGGCACTACTTTAAAACCTTGTTTTATTAAATCTGATTGCGCTGCAATTTCATAACTTATCAACTTGCTCAACTCGTTTTGATAATTCTCTTTTCGTTTTGGATATTCTTTAGCATTCTCAATATACCATGTCTTTTCTTTGATGCTCTCTTCATATTTTTCCAAAAGTTCTAGCACCATTTGGCTATCATTGAGGAACATTGTTTTACCCTCTCCCAGCATCATCACCGTATCTAAATGAAATTCCGACTGCTCAACAAAATAAACCCTATTGACTGATAGACCCAAATCATGGGCAATTAACTTTTTAGTATCTTCTATAGATATATTGTCACCTGTGTCTATATAGGGCTCTGTTAGCAGCCATTCTCCATCTTCATTTTTTTTCAACCCAATTAAAGCAAGTTCCTTGCTAAGAAATAATTGACTCATAAATAAAGCATCTTTTCCAACCACAGCATAAGGACCTTCATGATCGCTACCAAAAAGGCAATTTCCCCCTTCAACACAAGTAGTGTGTATTTTCTGAAGTAAACCTTCCTGCATTTGCGCAATGCAAAGCACCAATGGATGATATCCTTGCAAGACAGCCGCCCCTTGGATAGAAGAAAAAGGGCGAGATGGCTCTTGCGTGACTTCATCTGTAAATTGAGGAGCGCTATTGACACGCCGATAACCCATTTCTATAGCCTTGTCTACAATTTTATCATCATATGCGAAGGGAGCAGGGTATGTGATCCCTTTTGCTTGTATATGACACGCATCTTGAACCCAAATCTTTGGTGGTTGCAGGCTGGGCAAACATTGTAAATGAAGATCATCTGGAAAAGAAAGATAAGGAGGAACAAACATAACTAAAGGAACAGAATAGCCAGCTAGCTCTTGTGCAAATTGATAGAGCATACGGCGAAAATCAACTCTTGTATCATCAAAAAAATACCCAGCAAGGACATGGCTAACTTTTGGGAAATATTGAGAACATGGTGGGCCTGCGTCTTTGCTCAATGATGAATTATTTACTAAAACATTAATGAGATCATGTTCACGCTGAATTAGTAATCTTAAAACATGGACTCGCTGTGTGATTGAAAGAGGGGCCCACAGCAAAGATGTAATATCCGTTCTTTTATAAGGTTGGTTACGAAATTGGTTGTGAAGATCTGTCATCCGATCCAACAGCTTTATTTTATATTCCAAAGGCTTTTTGAAGGGGTCTATAAATTGATTTATCGTCTCTCGAACCATCTTACCAAATTCCCACTCGCGCGGCAACGTAGCGTATGCAATCATAATAAACTGCAAATCCGTATCTTGATAAGTCTTCTTCATTAAATATTTAATAAAGGGGTCATTTGTCTGATTCCAACAGAGATAGTTAAAAACAACTTCTATGACTCTATGGTTTCCTTCCTTTAGACGACTCACCATATATTGATAGAGCTTTTTGTTAGTATAGCGACACTTTTGCAAAAGCCCCTCTAAAATGCTCATTGCCTCTACATTATTTTCCTTAGCTTTTTTTTCTAATTCTTCAAAAGCCCAAGGAAAATCTTCTGCTTGTAAAAGAATTCCTATCGCTCGTAGAGCAGCTGATTGATCAGGTGCTGACCCACCAAGCATCTTTTGAATAGTGAGGATCAATTTAGGATGCTTTAAGTATGGTTCTGAAAATTCTGAACCTGGGTTGATTGCTATAAACTTCACCAGTAGAGTAAAAGCTTCTTCTTGCTCTGCTTGCAATAATGCTTCCAATTTATCGATCGCCCAAGGATTTTGAATTAAAACAAGCTCCTGCCACTCCGCTTTTGCCCAAGACTGATCTAAAAGAGCATCCAAACCTACCCTATTAACCATCTCTTTAGCTCGCAAAATGGGTTTAAAGCTAAAAATGTGATCTTTAAACCGATTAACATCTCTCTGAAATAAAGCGGCAATATCTGGATTGCTCTGAATAATTTTCCCAACAAGTTCTTTAGCTATACGATCAATTTTTTCAGCAGCTTGCACAGTTACAGACTCTAGTTCCTCTTCAGGAATTACTTTTATCTTAGCTAGCATCGTGTAGCTGTGACTAATTTCGTCTAAAACTTTTTGGGCATTTGTTGTTAAAGAGTGATTTTTTAAAAGGCCCAAATCATGTTTTAAAGATCCAAGCCCTGCTAAAAAATGAGTTAAAAGATCATCAAATTGGGGGCCTTGTGTGCTCATAAAATAAAATATATTTAACCTTCATCTTGAGCTAAAACATATTTTCAGCTTTTTAGTATAGGTAAAATTATCTTTTAAGATTATTTTATCTGTTTTTTTCGTGTAGCTGCACTTTTCTTAGACCACAAGTACTCCGCCCATTTTCTAACTTCTACAATGGCAAAGGTCGCTATAAAAAAGAGACTAGGATAGCGCCAATAACTAAATTCTAAAGGCATGACATGAAAAACTTTTGGAGCCACATAAATAGTTATTAGCTGCAAAAGAACTCCTAGGCCTATCCCTAGATAAATATAGGGGTTGATCTTTAAGCTATGTACGACGTTTTTAAAGAAAGGCTCTACTTCTTTTTGCGCTTGGATTCCGTTAGCCCACTGAGCCACTGTCACGCAAGTAAAAAGAATGGTCGAAACTAAACAGGGTGAATAGATTCGAATAAGATATACATAAAGAAAGAAACACATTAACCCTACCAAAAGACCAAAACTAAAAATACGGGTGATTTGCACTCCATCAAAAAATTGTTTTTCGGGTCTCCGCGGTCTTCGACTCATGACATTACCCTCTTCTTTGGCAAAAGGAAAGGTTTTATCTTGCACCCCATCGCCCACTAAGTTGATCCACAAAATTTGAATGGCTAAAAGAGGAAGAGGTAAGCGGCTGATAATGGCAAGAACCATTAAGACAACCTCTTGGAGTGTTGTAGACACAAGAAAGTAAATCACCTTTCGAATATTGTCAGAGATCACCCTGGCATTTCTGATCGCTCCGATAATCACTTTCAAATTACTATCGACAATAACCATTTGCGAAACACTTTTAGCAGCTTCCGTCCCAGATCCCATAGCAATACCAATATCTGCAGCTTTAAGAGCAGGTACATCATTGACCCCATCTCCTGTTACCGCAACAATTTCTTTGGCTTCTTGCAATAGTTTTACAATGCGATACTTATGCTCAGGAAGAACTCTTGCTAGTACTGTTGATTTTTTCAAAGCGACGAGAAGTTCTTCATCGGAAAAATCTTCGACTTGTTGACCGGTAATAATGTGATCATTTTCTTCCCAAATTTGAACCTCTTGAGCGATCGCTTTAGCTGTCATGGGATGATCACCTGTGATCATTAAGATATGAATGCCTGCTTTTTTTGCAGAAATGATCGCTTCTTTAACCCCAGCTTTTGGAGGATCTAAAAATCCAATCAGCCCTACCATTTTAATTTTCCAAGAAGAGGGATCGGTGTTATCCTCCCATTGCCCCTCACCAAAAGCAATGACCCTAAGTCCTTGCTCTAAAAAAGAGGTGAGCGCTACTTCATATTCTTCATGACCTTCGGCTTTTTCTTTGAGAACTTCAAAAGCCCCTTTAATATAGAGCTCTTCATGATCATCAACCTTATTGACTGTTGCCATAAGCATTAAATGAGTATCAAAAGGATGGGTCCAAACGCGTGGATAATTGGCTCGATATTGATCATAGTTTTCAACCCATTTGGAAAGAGCGATATCTAAAGGATCTTCAGATGATTCATTGGCGTCATTACAAAGAGCGGCAATCTTTTTTAATTTTTCTAGATCTTTGGCGTAAACTTCTTTAACGACGAGCTTGCCCTCCGTGATGGTTCCTGTTTTATCAGAAGCTAAAAAAGTCACGCTACCGAGCGTTTCAACTGAAGACAAAGAGCGAATCAGGGTGTGTTTTTTACTTAGCGCTAAAGAACCTAAAACCATGATCAGAGTAACCACGACGACAAAGCCCTCAGGAACAGCTGAAACAAGGCCCGCTACTAAAATGTAGCTGAGGTCCATCAAGTTTCTTCCCTGCATAAACCCAATGACCCCTAGCAGGATAAACACAACGATCAGAATAAGCACAAAGCGGCGCATAAAAAAATCAATCGCTTTATTCAAGGGAGTTTTTGGAGAGGCTTCTATCGCTTTTTCTGCAATCGATGCTAAATAAGTTTTTTTGCCTGTTTTGGCAACAACACCATACCCAAGTCCTCTCACAACCACCGTTCCAGCAAGCAGCATATTGGTTAATTCATAGGGAAGAGCTTTTTCTTCTAAAATGACCTCATGATCTTTAATCACGGGAACTGATTCTCCGGTCATCGAAGACTCATCGACCATTAACCCTGTGCTTTCAGTGAGGCGCACATCGGCTGTCACTACATCCCCTTCTTGTAGCAAAATATAATCGCCAGGAACCAGCTCTGAAGAAGGGACTTCTAGATACTCGCCATTTCTGACTACTTTATTGCGACTCTCTGTCATCTTCTTTAAAGCAGAAAGAGAGGCCTCGGCCTTGGCTTCTTGCCAAAAACCAAGTAGCCCATTAATGAGAACAATTCCTAAAATGACGGTGCAATCTAGCCATTCACCAACAACAATGCTAACTAATGAGGCTGCAAATAAAACATAGATGGGAATACTTTTAAATTGTCGAAAGAAGATTCTAAAAAGACTCGTTGTCTCTTCTTCTAGTGTGTTTTTTCCAAAATAACTCTGCCTTTTTTTGACCTCTTCATCTTTTAAACCACTTGTCGTGACTTCTAATTCTTTAAAAGTCTCTTCGATTGATAGAGCATGAAAAAAATTCGATTCGATCATAAAAGTTTTGTATATTCCGAATATGGTTAAATTTCTATTTACCCTTTTTTTAAAAAATTTTCAGTAAAAATTTTGAGATTAATATAAGACGAAGAAGACTCAGAGAAAATAACTTTGTTTTCAAAAAAATCTTTTTGAGAATCCAGAGCTCATTAGACTCTTGTTAAAGTCCATAAACGCTTGTCTGCATAACCTGACGGTTGAAGAGAAAATGGGGCTTCATTCCCATTTATAAAAATTGCACCTTCGAGAGGACTTAATTGATCCTCTTTGGGCTCATCATCTTGAGGAAACTCAATTTTAAAAGTTCCACAATAAGGTCCAGAAGTAGGAGGATTTTTGGGAATGCGTAGGGTGATTTGTCGCTGGTCTAAAGCATCTGGGCCACCCTTGCCCTCAAATATCATTTCATTTGAATTCTGCTCAAGTTGAAGAGGGTAGTTAGTTCTATCCATCGTTAACCTATTACATTTACTTAAACTAACCATTTGAGACCTCGTAACTTGTCTTTGCATACTTCTATAAGCATTTTAATCACAATTATTTAAAAATTCAATAACTTTGTAAGACAATGAATACCTCCTTTATCTAAAAGAAGCTCCTCACAATCTTTTTGATTTAACCAGTGAATAGGGATATCCTCACCCATATGTTGATGAATCAGCGCTATCAATTTCTTATTAAAAAAAGCTTCTGATTTCATTGCAAAAATAACTTTTTGATTCGCAGGTGTCGTCAGAGTAATAAGGTTAAAAAAATTAGCCCGATGGTTTTCTGGATGGTTTCTAAAAACATTTTTAAAAGATCCAGCGACACGTCTTACTTGAAAATGATGTTTTGTCAAATCAGCCGCTGCCGCATTTTCATAAATGCTGACTTCTTTTAAATCTTGCTCTAATTTTTTCATTCGCTCTTCAAAAATCGGCTGCTTTAGCCTATACATTGGCTCCATTTTTAGAGTCTTTTCGTATTCTTGCATCACCTCAAATGTCATTAAGCTATCATTAAGTAAGACCTCTTTTCCTCTCAAAATAATCATGGACGTATCTAAATGATAATCGGGTTGCTCTATAACGTAAACAAGATCAGGTGATTCTAAACCCAAATCATGTGCCATGAATTTTTTAATATCCTCCTCTGATAGCTGTGTCTCTTTTGGATCATAAGGATTTCCTAATTGCCATTGCCCATGACTATTTTTTTTTAGCCCTATTTGAGCCAATTGTTCACTTAGATAAAACTGATTGAGTACAACGGCATCTCTTCCAATAATGGCGTACTTTTTCCCTTCATGTTCACCAACTAAACAATTTCCCCCATCATTAAAAGTAAGCTGAACTTTTTGCCGTTTAAGTAAAATATCTTGCGCCATCATAGCATCAAAGAGCATCAATTGATTATAACCAAGCATAGCAGATCCCATCATATAAAAAGGAGATAACCCTTATCAATCTCTCCATCTGCTACAAGACGATCCTCTACTCGAGAAACTCTTGCTTTGTACGTTTCTCTAGTAAACGCATTTTCATCTTTAAATAAAGCTGGATAGGCAACTCCTTTTGCTTGCACGCTACATAAATCTTGGATCCATATTTCTGAATTTTGCGAAGAAGGCAAAATATGTATGCTAGGATGATTGGGAAAAGAAAGGCGGCAAGGGAAAGGCATCACTAAAGGGATAGAATACTGAGCTAAATGATCAGCCAGCTCAATAATCAAAGGGGTAATTTTATCTTTCTTCAGCAAAGGGCCTACAATGACTCGATTTGTTTTGGGAAAACATTTGGATTGAGGAGGACCTAAATCTATTCCAAAACTGCTTTTGCCCGTCAAAATACAAATGAGTTCATGTTCACGCCGCGCTATTAATCTCAAAATGTTAATTTGATAAAGGACTGGAAGCCGACTCCCTTGAAAAACACCTTTGCTATCATCCTCAGGTTGATTATGAAAAAAATCGATATGAGCTTGGCGCATTCTATCTATCAGTTCATCTCTATTGAGAGGATATCCTCCTGAAGGATCTTCAAATTGAGCGAGCGCTGCTCGAACAATTCGTTGAAACTTGTCACTTGTAAATAATAAAATACCATAAGAAAGGATGATAAACTGTAACTCTGTATTACGTATCGCCTGGCTCATCAGATAGTCCATAAAGGGACCCTCAACTTCTTTCTGATAGATATATTGATAAACTATTTCTATCATTCGAGGATTTCCCTCTATAAGCTGATCTACAATACACTGATAGAGTTTTTCACTGCCGCGTTGGCCATGTAAAAGCTGCCCTAAAATATCCATCGCTTCTAAACTAATTTCTTTGACCTTCTTTTCCAAAACCTGAAAAGCCCAGGGAATATCAGCCTTCTGCAAAAGAATTCCTATCACTTGCAACGCAGCTGATCGATCATTTGCTGACTTTTTTAACATCTGCTGAATAGCTAAAATCAATTTGGGATGCTCTACATAAGGCTCTATAAATTCAGACTCTTGATTAATTGCCATAAATTTAACAAGATCTTGAAAAGCTTCATCTTGATCTGCTAGTAGTAGCTCACGCAACTTATCCATGGCCCAAGGATTTTGGCTTAAAACAAGCTCTTGAAATTCCTCTTTTGCCCACTGATAGTTCAAAAGAGCATTCAAACCCACTTTGTTAATTTCTTCTTTAGCTCGCAAAAGAGATTGAAAGCTCAAAATATGTGCTTTAAACCTAGCGGCGTCCTTTTGAAATAAAGCGGCCGTGCTCTGATCACTCTGAGTCACATTTTGAAAAAGCTCCTGAACAATTTGATCTATTTTTAAAACAGATTGTAAAGTCACAGCCTCTAGCTGCACTTCTGAAATCCCATCCGTAGAGCCCTTAATCAACTTTTGGTAATTGTGATCAATTTCATCTAAAGCCAGCTTTGACCTCTCTTTGAAAGATGCATTGCCTAGAGAACCCACATCCTCTTTTAAATCGTGCAGCCTTTCTAAAAAGTGAATTAAAAGATCATCAAATTGAGGGCCTTGAATACTCATAAAATAAACTATGTTTAGCTCTTCACCGAGCTAAAACATATTTTCATATTATAGTATAGATGAATTTAATTCTTTTGAGCTAAAAACCAACCTGGAGATCTTGCATAGGTCGATGGGAAAAGATTTATTTTTTGATCTTCCATCTGCCCTCGAATAGCTCCACTAGACTCGATCCCATCTTGAGGATACTTTAATGAATATTCTCCGTGCAACTTAAGTGCTTGGTCAGCTTTATGTGGATTGGGTTCTAAAACCAAAGTAAATTCAACTAAAAAAGCCTTTCCTGCTTTTGGTTTTGCTTTAAATGTATATTTTGATTGAGAAGAGTCTTCTTTGACTTCTAGTTCAAGATGTTGATCGCCGCAGATAGAATCGGGGATCACTAACACATTAAACTTTTTAAGATTTGGAAGTAACATATGATTGTTGATTCATTGTTTTGCGTCGCACACTACCCATTTATTTTTTTCCGATCAAGTCGATTTTGCAAGTGGTCTCATCATACAATGCACACCCCCTCCAAGAGCTAATAAATTTCGGCTTTCGTTGAGATCTAAATAATGAATTCTGCATTTTTTGGGCATATGAGTCTCTAATACCTCTTCATAATGAGCTTTAAAAAAAGGATCGCAATTCATCGCGATCATGTTTCGATGACCTACTGGAGAAGTAAAAGTGACACAATTAAAACTATTAATGCGGTGGTTCTTAGGAACATCTTCAAATAAATCTTCAAAAACTCCACCTATGCGAATAACCGTAAATCTTTGAGCTTTGAGCTGCTTGGCTGTGAGATCTTCGTGTTGCTTAAAGGCTTTAGCTCGCTTGCGGAGATTTTGTAGCCGCTCTCGGTAGCGGGCTTCATTATAGAGAAAACCAGAAGTAGCCATTTTTTGCTCTGCATACTTTTCCCAAACTTCTAATGCTTGTACGCTATCATTAACGACAACCGTTTTTTCATCTAAAATAGTCATCGCCACATCCAGGTGATACTGTGGATTTTCTACAAGATAGATATCTTCAGGAGGAATCCCTAAATCTAAGCCAAACAATAAACGAAGATCTTTTTCATTGAGGTCGCATTTCTCAGCAGGATAGGACTCTCCCCTTTCCCATCTTTTATCGCTTACTTTTCTAAATCCTAAAGCTGCAATCTCTTTTTTTAAAAAATGCAAATTGAGAGCTGCTGCATCGTTTCCAATAATCGCATAGGGGTTGCCACCCTTTTTCCCTACTAAACAATTTCCCCCTTCATTATAAGTAAAACGTAGGCTATGGAATGGATCTAGCGGACAATCTTCCCCTAAAAAATAACTCAATATATTAAATTGCCCACCATGTAGATCAACCATTCCCAGAGCGGGAAAACATCTACTATCGACAACCTCGTCTCCATAAGCTACTTTTAAACGAGCATTTCTTTCTGCAAATAATATTGGAGAAATTTTTTCCTTTGAATCTATCAAAGGAGGAAGACGCATGCCAGATGAGTGAGCTACACAATTATCACGCACCCATTTTGCTACACTTGTTTCTCCGACAAGATATTTTACATTCAGTGGTGTATTGCCTATCCGGTCCAAAGAAATCTTTGGGCATAAAAATTGAACTCCTTCATCGGCTAACCCATTGACCAATTCTGCCATCTCTGGCTTAAATAAATCACTATCCGAATCTAGAAAACTCCCTAGCATAATTTGCTTAACTTCAGAAAAACAATCAGAGACAGCTGGAGATTGGTAATCTTTGGGATTATAATCACCGCTGAGAACATCTATGAGGCGCTCTTCTCTTTGTAAAACCATCAAAAAAAAATAATATCGCAAAAGGAAACTTGCTGGAGTAAACTTAAGATTACTTTTTTCCAATTTACTTTTAAAACGATCGAGCCTATCAAGGCAATTTGTAACGAAGCCGGGAGTGGGATAATACTTATTACACAGTTCTCCAAGACTTATGGCTTTATTCAAACGAACTCGAAACTTATCTTCTGCGGATAAAAGAGCAGCCCAGCACAATAGTCTTTGTTGTAATCGTATATTTCCCTCTGATTGTTTAATCAACAGATCTGTTATTTCTTGTATTTGTTGAAAAGAATGATGATCGCTCTGTTTCAATTGACAATATTCTAATAGATAATAAAGACAGTTCAAAGCCCAGGCTTCTTGCAAGCAAGATCCTTTCACAAGCTCTGACTGTAGCCAGCCCTTTAATAAAGGGGCATGTAACACTTCCATAATCTTGTTTGTTACTTGAGAATCAAGAGGTTTAACCATAACCTCTTTCAAAAAATTTTGTACCCACTCCTCAGAAACTTGACCTACGAGAACTTGCAAAAGATGTACACCATCCATTTGCAAGTCAATTCTATTATTTCTATCAAATAAATGAGCGATCTCTTCACAAAAACCAGGTACATCTTTACAGGCAATAATGCATTTAGGATTTTTCACTTCATGCAGCAATACCTGCATAGCAAAGGGATTTCTTTGAGCTGCATATTGAATAAGCTTCTCTTCGGCCCAGGGATTTTTGGAACCAATAAGAGAAATAAATTCAATTTCGGCCCAAGGCTCTTTATCAAAAATAAGCTTCTCAAAAGTATCCATTGCATCATGATGAGATAGGATCTTTTGAAAACTATTCAATAATTTTTCTAATCGTTCTGCTGTTTGGAGAAATATTTGAATTTTTGGTCCCAACTGAAGTTCATTGTTATCAATGCTGCTTCTTATCTTCTGGAGACAGTCCGTAGAAAAAGAGGTTATATCGGTGATTTGTTTTTGATCTAAAGTTTTAAAATCCTGCTTCTTTATTTCGCTATTGAAAATTTCACATGCTTGTAGAATCTGATGACCAACAGCTGTTGCAGGATCATCTTTATGAAATTGGAGATCTTTAACGCCCACTTGCGCTGCTTGAATATCATTCATTAAGCATTGAGCAAATTCACTAATATTTGGAGGAGGGATACTCACAGAATATGCGCTGTTTTAAGTTTATCATCACCAGCTAAAACATATTTTCATATTATAGTATAGATGAATTTAATTCTTTTGAGCTAAAAACCAACCTGGAGATCTTGCATAGGTCGATGGGAAAAGATTTATTTTTTGATCTTCCATCTGCCCTCGAATAGCTCCACTAGACTCGATCCCATCTTGAGGATACTTTAATGAATATTCTCCGTGCAACTTAAGTGCTTGGTCAGCTTTATGTGGATTGGGTTCTAAAACCAAAGTAAATTCAACTAAAAAAGCCTTTCCTGCTTTTGGTTTTGCTTTAAATGTATATTTTGATTGAGAAGAGTCTTCTTTGACTTCTAGTTCAAGATGTTGATCGCCGCAGATAGAATCGGGGATCACTAACACATTAAACTTTTTAAGATTTGGAAGTAACATATGATTGTTGATTCATTGTTTTGCGTCGCACACTACCCATTGATTTTTTTCTGATCAAGTCGATTTTGCTAGTGGTCTCATCATACAATGCACACCCCCTCCAAGAGCTAATAAATTGCGACTCGCAGTTCTGTCAAAATAGTGAATTTGCGTCTCAAAAGGCATATGCTGATCGATCATAGCTTTAAAATGTCTTTTAAAAAATTCATCACAATCCAGTCCAATAATGTTTCGATGGTTCTTTGGGGAAGTAAAAGTTAAAAAGTTAAATAAATTGGTTTGATGATTCTTAGGCTCATCTTCAAAAAGATCATGAAATGCGCCCCCTATACGAATCACATTGAATTTTTGTCCCAATTGAGAAGCGGTAATATCTTCATGTTGCTTCAGTACTTGAGCTTGCTTGCTTAGCATTGTTAATCGCTCGCTGTAACGCTTTACGTCATAACTAAAACCGGGTATTGATATTTTTTGCTCTGCATATTTCTTCCAAACTCCCAGAGCTTCCATACTATCATTAACTACGATTGTATTTTCATGTAAAATAGCCATGGATACATCTAAGTGATATTCTGGTTGTTCTACAAAATGAATGTTTTTAGGAGAAATTCCTAAATCTAAGCTAAACAAAAAACGAAGGTCTTCTTCATCAAGATGGGCCTCCTCAGGATCGTAAGGCTCTACTTTTTCCCATTTGCCATCCTTTACTTTTCTAAAACCAAGCTCTGCAATTTCTTCCTTTAAAAATTTTAGATTGAGCTCTACCGTATCTTTTCCAATAAGTGCATACGGCTTCCCATTAGCTTCTCCTCTTAAACAATTACCTCCCTCATTATAAGTGAAGCATAAGTTATGAAATCGATCTAAAGGACCATCTTGTCCTAACAAATAACTCAACATATCGTATTGTCTAAATTCATCATAAACCGCCCCTAAAGGTTTAAAAGGCGATCGACCCTTATATTTTCCCTCAGAGGCTTCTTTTAAGCGACTCTCTCTTGCTTCTAATAGCCAAAATCTATTGTCATCAGCTGTTGAACAAATGAAATTAGGTAGGCGCAATCCCGACTCATGAGCAAAACAAGTATCTCGCACCCATTTTGATAGACCTGTTGATCCCGGAAGAGATTTTACATTGGATGGAGCATGCGTTAAATGTTCCCAATAAAAATTAGGGCAAACACATTCCACTTGCTCTTTAGCTAAAAATTGAGCTACCCCCATCATCTCTGGCTTCAGCGCCTCACCAGTATCGTTTAAAGAGCCGCCTAGCAAAATCTGGCTTACTTTTGGGAAACTATCAGATACCGATAAAGATTGATATTGCTCTAGATTAAAATCACCACTCAGAACATCTCTTAAGCGCTGCTCTCTTTTTAAAATCATCAAACAGGCACGGTATTGCAAAGTAAAACTCGTCAAAGAAGATTCAAAATTGTTGGCTTCAAGCGTCTCTTGAAATTGCTGAAGCCGCTCTAAAGACCCCAAGACTAATTCCTTCTTTGGATAACGAGCATTGCAAAGTTTACCTTCACGAATGGCGTTTAGCAAATAGGTATGAAATGAGCTTTTTGTAGGCAAAAGGGCCCCTATACAAAGCATACTTTGTTGCAGAGTGATTTGACCCTCTGCTAGGATGAGAAGCTGAGAAGTTATTGGTCGAATAAAATGTTGGTTGCCATATTTTAATAATTGACACAGAATTGTTATGGCCCAATCTTGCTCCTTACAAAATCCTGTGAAGATCTCTTCTTGAAGCCAACTCGATAATGTAGTGCCCCTTTTCCATACTTTGGATAAACATTGTTCAATAAGATCACTACAAGGCCGTGTCATTGCCTCCTTCAAGAATGTTTGAGACCACTTTTCTGAAGCGTTATCTATGAGAGCATCCAAAAGAATATAACCTCTGTTTTGAGAGGAAATTGAATTATACCTATCTAATAACTCAATAACCCCCTCTCGCAAACCCGGCATATCTTTATAAGCAACGACAATCTTCATGTTTGTTGTTTCATGAAGCAGTAGATTTAGCACAAAAGGTTGTTTGTCAGCAGCATACTGGGCAAGTTTTTCTTCTGCCCAAGGATTTTTTGAGCGAATTAAAGAGGTAAATTCAGTATGGGCCCAAGGTTCACCTGCTAACAAATATTTCTCAAGGGTATTTTGGCTAATTCCATCTCTATGAGATAACACCTGCTCAAAACTAGTCAGTAGGATTTCTAAAGTTTCAATAGGTTTGCTCAAATTTTCAGCGTTTTTTCCCAGCTGACCTTGCTGAGCTTGCACGCTGCTTTTTATTCTCTGGATGCACCCTGAAGACAACGAGGTCAAGTCACTGATAGCTTTGGAATTTAAATGAGCAAAATCTTTAGATTTAAATCCTTCATCCAACTCAGCGCAAACTTGTTTTATTACATCGTATACAACTTGAGTAGCTCTCTTTTCCTCACGGGTACCCTCATTAGCGCGCTGCAATTGACGAACATTTATATTTACAGAAGTGATTTCTTTGACTAAGCACTCAGCAAATTGATTTAAGCTTGGAGGAGGAATGCTCACAAGATACTTCTAGGTTTTAAGATACCTGCTATTACCTAAAACATATTTTAAGATTTTAGCCTAGGTAATTTAATACTTTTATAAACAATAGCACTTAGAGAGCATCTTAAAGAATCCTAACCTAAAAATTTTGCTTAAAAAAAGCTCATCTTGATTGCAAATTCAAGGCAAATACTTCCATGTTTTTTCTAATCAAGTCGATTTTGCTAGCGGTCTCATCATACAATGAACACCTCCTCCACGGGATAATAAATTGCGACTTTCCATTTCATCTAAATAATGAATTCGGTCCACATCAGGAACATTTTCATGAATCATTTTTGCAAAAATATCTTTAAACAATGGCTCACAATCCATGCCTATTACGATTCGCTTCCCACGCGGGGAGGTCACAGTCAAAAAATTAAATAAATTAATCTGGTGGTTTTTAGGCTCATCTTCAAAAAGATCATGAAATGCACCCCTATACGAATAACATCAAATTCATGGTCTAGCAGCTGCTTGGCTGTAGCATCCTCATATTGTTTGAGATCTTTTGCAAGCTTATGGTACTCTTCTAGCCGCGCCTCATAGCGAGCTCGATCAAAAACAAAATCCGGTGCTGACATTTTTTGCGCTGCATACTCTTCCCAGACCTTCATAGCCTCTTGACTATCGTTGACTATCACCGTTTTTTCATCTAATATGGCCATAGCCATATCCAGGTGATACTCGAGGTTTTCTACAAAGTAGATTTTTTCAAAAGGAACACCTAAATCCAAACTAAATAACAAACGAAGATCTTTTTCATCAAAATCTGATTCCTTAAAAGAATAAGGCTCTACTTGCTCCCATCGACCACCACCTAGTTTACGAAACCCTAAAGCGATAGCCTCCTCTTTTAAATTCCTTAAATTAAAAGCCAGTGCATCCTTTCCTATAATTGCATAACGCTCCCCATTCTCTTCTCCTATTAAACAATTTCCCCCTTCGCTATAGGTAAAGCATATGTTATGAGTAGGATCAAAAGGGCACTCGGTATTAAAAAAATAAGAGGCGATTTTTAATTGATTATAATCAGAAAAAACCGTTCCCATAGATCCAAAGTTGATATCTGTTGCAATAAAGTCTTCGCCATAACCTTCAGCTAAACGTTTTCTTCTTTCGTTCACTAAAAATTCTTCTATCTCTCCAAAATCTAAACGGAGGATATTTGGAATACGCATGCCTAAAGAATGGGCAACACAGCTATCTCGCACCCAGAATCCGACAGCTGTTTCACCCAATAAAAATCTTATATTGGGTGGCACGTTGGATATATTATTATGCTTTGGAATAAGACTCAGAAGTGGAACTTGCTCAGCCGCTAAAAGCTGAGCAAGTTCTACTAACCCTGCACTCAGCGGATCACTCTCATCTTTAAAAAAATGCCCTGTCATAATGCTTTTTGCTTTGGGAAAACAATCTGAGGTCGCTCTAGAGTGATGGTATTGCTCCATCGTAAAATGATTGTTAAAAACATCGATGAGTCGTTGCTCTCTTTTTAAAATCAGCCACAAAATGCTAAGACGAAAAGGGGTACTTAACTTAGCCCATTTTACAGATTGCGCTTCGGGCTCAAGCAGCAAGGATGGATATTCTTGAATGCGCTCAAAGCAGCCCACGACACCCTGAACGCTGGGGTAATATCTATTACAGAGCTCTTCCCTACGGATAGCATCTCTTATTTCATCTCGAAATGGATGCTCTTCAGGTAAAAGAGCCCCTAAGGAGAGAACTTGCTGCAATAATTGGATATTTCCCCCTGCTTCTCTAAGAAGATCGTTTGCAAATCTTTGAACTACTGCAAAAGGGCTATGCTCAAGCAATTGATAGATATAGACATTGGCCCAAAGATGTTGCGCGCGAAAACCTTGTATAAACTCGTTTTCCAGCCATCTTTTTAACGAAGAATCCTCCTCCCATATTTTAACAATCAATTTTTCAAGTCCAGCACCTTCCGGTGCTGCCATAATTTCTTTTAAAATTGCTTGCATCCATTCATCAGAAACTCGAGAGCGTAAAACTTCAAGGAGCCACGATCCTCTCTCTTGAAATTCGCTCGGTATATCTTTATTTAAGAAGTGAATAATTCCTTCGCGAAAATTAGGTGCATCTTTGCAATCGATGATAAGTTCGATGCTTTTTACTTCACTGAGCAAAAGCTGCAAAGCAAAAGAATTGCCTTGAGCCACATACTCAGCCAGCTTTTCTTCTGCCCAGGGATGTTTTAAGTGAATAAGAGAAATAAATTCCGTTTGCGCCCATGGTTCATTCTTTGCCAAATAATACTCTAGGGTATGCTGGTCAATTTCCTCTTTATGAATCAGTACTTGCTGAAAACTCGTTAGGAAATTTTCTAATGCTGCTACCGTTTGAAGTAACGCTGTAGTGGATCGAAAAGGATCATTCTCTTTCCCGATACTTGCTCTAATACTTTGAGTACACCTAGAAGAAAGATCTGTTAAATCAGTAATTATTTTTTGATCTAAAAGATCAAAGTCTTCTCTCTTTAATTTTTGATGAATACTTTTACATGCGGCTTGAATCTCTTCGTGAATGACTTTTGTAACAGCATCACTCATATCACTTTTTAGATGCTTTTTAAAATTGGCTCGAATGGCTTTAACCTCTTGGATTAAACACTCAGCAAATTCATTCATGCGTGGAGGAGGGACGCTCACAAAAGCACTTTTATGTTTTAAATTTATAATTACAATCTAAAACATAGATTTTCTTTTTGGTAAATATTAAAAAAATCATTTTAGTTGATTTAATTTAAAATCGTATTCTAATTTTTAACATTAATTTATTATTGCTATCTGGAAAAAATATGCTTCACACTGTTTTCAAAAGAAACATGGCCCCTTTTCTTATTCTCCTTACTTGCTTTTCTCCTCTTCTTTACACCGATCAGCTTGTTTTAGATAGAAATTTTTCTCCTCATGCCTCTTCTTACGATATGATTTTTCTAGAAAATAGTGTCATTGATGCCCAAAATAAATATAAAGATGACCACCACAACTTCTTCATTAACCCTTTAAAACAAAAAGAAGCCTTAGCACAAGATCCTGAGCTCTTAAAAAGACCCTACTATCAATACACAGGAAGAATGAGAAGACTCAAAGCAGGACTAAGACTTGCTGAGCTCTTATTTTTTTGGTCGACCTTAAATATGACGGCGGGTGTTACGCAACATGAAGTGTTTGGTCATGGGTATCGCATTCGTGATTTAGGAAAAAATGTAGCTGTCGTAAAAAGTTATCTTGTAACCCCTTTTTCTGGATCTACCAGCTTTGTCTTTAAGCAGACTCCAACTCTCTCTGAAAAGCTCTTAATTAATATTGGGGGTGTTGAGGCTGATGCAATTTTAGGAAATAACATCTGTTTAAGCTGGCTTGAAAATAATCTCATTGATGGACGCCAAGCCTCTTTAACTTTGCAAGCACTCAACTCTCTGCCAGGCTATATAGCGACCATCAGGGATTTTCATTATTACGGTGGCACTCCCGATGGGCGGCCCAATGATATTCGCTACTTAGAGGGAATAGCCAACAATGGCCATGATATTGCAAACTATCTCCTAGACTTAAATAAACTTTATCAACCACAAGCAGATCCTTCTCTGATGTCTTTGGAAGAGCAATTAACAGAATTAAAACTCAAAGGCTGTTTGTCTGTCCTTCTCAACCCTTTCAATTATTTTTCTTACCAAGCAATGTATAGCTATTTTTGGTATAACTCAGCGATTGAAGTGCCCACCATTAACTTTGGCAGTTTTAAGTATTTACCAGCTTATAGCCTAGGGCTAACCCCTTTTGGTCCTGAAAACATCTATAAAAACTATGTGATGATCGAAGGCTTCTCCCCTTTTTATCTCTATTTTAAAGAGGGTCAATTTGCAAATCATAAGTATTTTGGGTGCGGGGTTGAAAACCAAGCAATTGTCAAATCTGAGTATGGCATTTTTGGTTTTAAATGCGACTTTTGGTCACAGCCACCTCTTGCACTATCTGGTAAACCGGTCTTTTCCTTGTCTGATAAACTTGGAACAGCGCTCAGTCTCATCTATCGTCATTCTATTTTGAATCAGGAAAATCAAAGTGTTTTTTGTCAGCTAGGCTTTAAAACAAGTGGATATTTGCCAGGA
Organism: uncultured bacterium; assembly: GCA_964612505.1. Taxonomy (GTDB): domain Bacteria; phylum Chlamydiota; class Chlamydiia; order Chlamydiales; family JAAZZY01; genus JAAZZY01. The sequence continues at coordinate 59,012 of CAZTEX010000007.1, forward strand.
GAAAGTATCTTTGCAGCGCCTATTATTCGAGCAGGTGTTAAATTAAAGTTCTAAAGAGATTCACTCACAAGCCCCTTACATGGGCTTTTGTTAAACTCATTTAACATTTATTTTCAGCATACGCTTTTTGAATAACTTCTTTAGCTGCGTTGACTTTCTGAGAGAGAGTAGTTGCATCTTTCAACTCTTGATTCCGATCAGGGTGTGTACTTTTGCTAAGCGATGTATAAAGTTGCTTATACAATGGGTTACCATTTTCAGTTTTATCACAAAGTTTACTTAATCCAAGAATATCCAAAGCCATATTAAGACATCCAGAAGTTGCCGGATGAGGAACTGCGCGTATACGGTCTAGCTCCCCCAGTTTTTTAAAATTAGCAGGTCTTGAATATAGGTCCTGACAAATCGACGGGTCGGATCTAGGCGAATCGTTAAAATTGTTAAAATCTTCAAATCTATTTTTAAACTTGTGCAACCGTTCAAAATATTCCGTATCTTCATAAATGAAGGGCTTTATATTTGATAACTTAATATTAAAAATATAAGCTAGCAAATGCGATGCAAGCGCAAAACGAACTTCGTAGCGACTCTTATCTTGGACTGCAGCTTTGAGGTAAGTGGTCGAATAAGCATGCAGAGTTGGCTTGATTACTTCTTGGAAAACATTTTGAAAATAAGGATTATAATCTTTTGAGTTCACATCCATTAAGTCTACATAAGTGTCTTCAAATTGGCTTAGTGCGCAATGGACGTCTTTTTCTAGATTATACTTAAGTCTACCATATGAATCAGAATCATAAGAAGGATACTTATTGGCAGAGAATTTGTCATAATATAAGTCGTCAGCCAATGTGTAGGGCTCTTCCTGCAGACTATTGAATGCTTCTTCCCCACATGTATCTTTTACCGATTCAGTAAACTCATCCCATTTTTGATTTATCTTGTATAAAGACTCTGTTGCTTTCATCGTTGAATAGCAATTATTATACAATCCTCTTGTAGAGTTGAAAGCATTTACACTTGTCACAATACCCATGAATAAAGCAGTAATGGGTCTACTCTTAAAACTACTGCGGCCTTGCTTTAAAACACTCCAAGCCTTTTGAGTCAAACTGTATGCCAAGCAGGCTTGATAGGCTAATTTAAGGTATGGAATTTTGCTCATCGCAAAAAGAGCCAGAGTCATTAAAGCTTTTTTTGGCCCTTTGCGCAAATCACCCAGCACCCTTTCTATTTGCCCGGCAGCCGCCACGCAGTGAATGGCTCCTAAAATACTGAGAATATACTCCATATTTTTTTGATTGAAGTCCACCATCGGTAATAAGTTACTTATAAAAATAAATATATCGATATCGTTGTTCTGCCATCTCAGAGGGTCTCTAGATTGAATCTGATAAACAAGCTCACCGAGCGCTGTCACCTTGTCGTTATTGGAGGCAAAAACATCTGCTCCCTTTTTGGCTAGAAGTACAAAGGAATGTTCATCTTTATTAAGAGCTGCATATTGAAGGGGTGTATTACCTCTAGTATCTTTTAATTCAAGCCACTCAGGATATTTTGTAATAACGTGTTCTAAAACAGCTGGCTTGGCAAACAAAGCAAGCAAATGAATCGGAGCGATGCCACTATATTTCAAGGTTCCGTTTGTTTTAAAATCAGAATTTAAAAATTTTTCTAAAAGGATTGAGTTCTGGGACTGTAGATAATCTAGATCAGCTTCACCAATTTTCCCAATTATCTTCTCAAAATTTTGAATTGCTGATTGATCAACGATCTTTTGTAAGTTTGTGCTATGTTGAGGGCGAACCTGTGGACTAGCTGTCTTTGTTGATGGAAATAGTTGTGGCAATTTTTGCGTATGACTCTCAAATACAGCATAATCAATCGGAGAAAAGCCATGCCCATCTTTTTGAGCTGGGTCTACTTCTGGATCTAATAGATTAGGTCTAGTCTCTAATGACGTTGGCCAAAAAGGAATCCCGATATTTAATTGCATAAGCGCCTCTTCTAAAACTGTATTGATTTCATATAAAACATGCTACTAACTATCAGCAAAAGCCCACGAAAGTGGGCTTTTCTAAATTCATTTAACATTTTTCTTTAAAGGCGCTTCCAAGTGCCTCGTAAACATCTCTTGCTTTACGAGAAAGCTCTACTGCATCTTCTTCCGAGCTCTTATCGGGATGCGTAACAAGGGAAATTTGTTGATAGATCTGTTTATATAAAGGTTTACTGCCGTTTTTAGCACAAAGATCGCTCATTCCAAACGCATCTAAAGCAACATTTAAGCAGGGTGCTTTTTGTCCCGGAATCACCTCTTTTGGATTGGGAACGACGCGTAGACGCTCAAGTAGCTTAAGACCTTCAAAGCCATCTGGTCTTTGATAGTATTGCAGGCACTCTGCCTCAGAACCTTGACCACCCGCATCACCCCTAAGATCTGTGATATAATTTTGCAGTAAAGTCTGGAAGACTGTCGTCGCATAAGCTACGCGCTGCTCAGCTGCCAATCTCGGTCCCCCTCCTTTTTGCTCTTCAAATGTCTTAGCATGCTCAAGGCAATCCCCTGCATAACTTGTCATAAATGGATTGATCACTCGGTCATAAAAGTTTTGTAACCGAATGTCACTATTAAGAGTGCTTGCAAAAGTTGTTTCAAACTGATCTAGAGCACATTTCATATCTTTTTCCATTTCAAATACACGCTTGCCAGTCTCAGGATCTATTACGAAAGGATATTTATCCGCAGGAAAAACAGTTGTGTTCGAAAAAAGGGCAGGCTCTTCACTAAAACGTTGGAATGCTTTTTCCCCACATGTAGTGTTGACTGATCCTTTAAATTCTTCCCATTTTTGAGCTGTATCCCTGATGTACCCAAAAACATCAAAACCAGCTTTTACTTTATAAAAGATAGCTGCACAATTATCAAAAAGGCCTTTTCCATACTCTAGAGCATTTGCCGTCTTCACAAAACCCATGATTGAAGCAGTGAAAGGCCTGCGATTAAAATGAGTGTAACCCTGTTTTAAAGATTCTAAAGCTCTCTGAGCCAAAGTGTAGGTGACATAAGCTTTGTATGGTAATTGGATCACTGGAATCCAGCTTGTTGCTAAGAGGACAATGACAAATAACGCTTGTTCTGATTTAGACTGAATAGAGCTCAGTATTGTACTCAAGTGTACAAAAGAAGCAATAAGACTGATAGTGGGCAATTGCTCTTTAAGCGTTGTCAACATTTCATCGTTCGAAATATTGTTTTGAACAAAATCTAGCGCAATCGGTAGCCAGCTGCTTATAAACACAAATAAATCTGCATTATTCCATTGAAGTGGATCTCTAGATTTAATCTGATGAATAAATTCACCAATCGCCCGTACATTCTCACTATTCGAGACAAAAATATTGCCCCCTGCTTTGGCTAGAAGTACAAAGGAATGTTCATCTTTATTAAGAGCTGCATAGTGAAGCGGCGTATTACCTCTGCTATCTTTTAATTCAAGCCACTCAGGATGTTTTGCAATGACCTGCTTTAGAACATCAGGCTTAGCAAATAATGCAAGCAAATGAATCGGAGCGATGCCACTATATTTCAAGGTTCCGTTTGTTTTAAAATCAGAATTTAAAAATTTTTCTAAAAGGATTGAGTTATGGGACTGTGGATAATCTAGATCAGCTTCACCAATTTTCCCAATTATCTTCTCAAAACTTTGAATTGCTGATTGATCAATGATCTTTTGTAATTTTATGCTATGTTGAGGGCGATTGATCGCTAATTGACTTTTCCCTGGTTGTGGAAATAGTTGATGTAATTTTTGCGTTTGACTTTCAAATACAGCATAGTCAATTGGAGAAAATCCAAGTTCGTCTTGTTGAGCTGGATCTACTCCTAGATCTGATACACTTGGTTTAACTTGTACTGGCTGAAAATAAGATCTTATGCTTGATAACATGGAAACATCCTTTTTTATACAGAGCCCTAGTGTAAACAAAGAGTGTTAAGAGAAAATTAAGAAACTATAAACTTTTGCTTGCTGCTTGATCAAGATCGCTTATAACAAACTCGTTAAAAGTTAATGACTTAAACCACAATTAAACCTAACGACCAACCAAAATGACTCTCTTAAAAACCCTCTGTTAAGGCTTTTTTTGAAATATCTTAGCACTTTTGCTGATATTTTTCTTGAAGAATCTCATAAGCCACGCTTACTTTTGTAAAGAGCTCTTGCGCATCTGCAAGCTCTGGGTGACGATCTGGATGCGTAGTCATAGATAAATTTTTATAAAGTCCCAGATATTGGGGTTTCCCGTCGCTGTGGAACCGACATTTAAAAAACTACTTAACAAGATAGAATTATTGGATTCTGGATCGTCTAGATCTGTATCATTTTAGATTTAGTAACACTCATTTTTACATGCGAAATGAAACTTTCTTAACATTTTTCTTGGAACGCCTTTTCAGTTATTTCTTTAGCTTCACTTAATTTATTAAAAAGTGTTTGAAAAGAGGAGTTTTTATCTGGATGGATATCGCGGCTCACCTCTCTAAAGAGATGCCTATATAAGGGTTTGTTACTTTCAGTTTTAGCGCAGAGATCATCCAGTCCAAGCATATCTAAAGCCCTATTAATACATCCTATTTCTATCTTCACTGAATCTCCTTGAGCAATCACTTTAAGGTCAGGTACCGCCTGTAACCGTTCCATTCTGGTGAGGTCTTTAAAATTAGCAGGCTTTGTGTAGGCGCAAAAAGCTTCAGCGGCTAGTTCACTCATCATGTTACCAGCAGGTTTTTTAGCCCCAAAATAAGTAGAAAATAAATGGCTTATACAACTCCAGCGACTTCCTGTTGCTTTTCCCATTTCAAGACAAGTGCTCGAATAGCTCTCTAAAAACGGCTTGAGAGTTTCTTCATAAAAACTGCGAACCCCAGAGTTATAATTTACTGAATCAGACTTAAGCATACTGTTATAAGTTTTTTCAAACTGTTCTAATGCACACTTAATGTCTTTTTCCATTTTAAATTTGAGCCCCGTTGAATCTTGCGAATAAGGATATGCTGACGTAGAATAGCCTCCTCCCAATGGGGAAAACTCTTTTGCAAGATGATAAGGCTCGTCTTTAAAACTATTGTAAGCCTTCTCTCCACATATATCTTTGACCGATTTTGTAAAATTGTCCCATTTTGGAGAAATGTCATTAACAAATTGGCGTGCCTTGAGCATATTTGGAATACTATCTATCACAGTAGTACAAAAGTCGGTTACCCATTTTAGTCCATTGAGCGCATTGGCAACTTTTACGCCGCCCATGACCACTGCTGTGATTGGCTTGCGATGAAAATGGTTGTAACCTAGTTTTATACTTTCAAAGGCTCTTCGAACTAAAGCGTATGTTACGTAAGATTTGTATAGAAAACTAATCGTAGGAAACAAGTCTGAATACCAAATGGTTGCAAAAAAGCTACAATTAAGGAGGAAATATTTTTTAGGCTGAGATTTAAGAGAATCTGCTACCAACGCAAATTGAAAACCTAAAGCAATGGCATCGATGAAAGGTACACCAGCTGCAAAAGCTCGAAAAGCTTCAGGGCTTAAATAGCCATTTCTATAAGTAAATGTTAAAGCGGTAGGTAGCCAGTGGCATATAAAAGCAGCGATATCTACAGGGCTCCATTGCAACGGATCTCTTGATTTAATTTGAATAACAAATTGATCAATCGCTTTTGTATTCTCGCTATTAGCAGCAAAAATATTATCCCCTGCTTGAGCTAAGAAGACAAAGCGATGTTCATCTGGACTGCAAGCTGCATAGTGAAGGGGGGTATTGCCTTTATAATCTTGCACCTTATGCCATCCGGGATACTTTGCCCTCAGATACTGTAAAACATCCCTTCGTGCAAATAGAGCAAACAAATGATGTGGTTTGATCCCATACACCAAATCTAGCGCGATTAATTCTTTATTAGATGTTTGCCATTCCAAGGTCGTAGAATTGGGATTTAAAAACTTGTTTAACAAAATGGAATTAGCGGACTCTGGATTATCGAGATCTGCACTACCAATGCTTGCAATCTCATTCTTAATCTTTTGCACCAACGGCAGAGCAGTGTTTACTACCAAAGAATTGCTACCTTTGGGAGAAACGGGGGTATTGGGCTGTGATTGCTTAAATAATTGAGGTAGCAGCTCTGTTTGACCATTCGATACAGCATGGTCAATTGGAGAGAATCCCTGCTTATCTGGCTGGGCTGGGTCTATCTCTGGATCTAGTAGACTTAGAGTGTTTTGAGCCGGCCAAAAATAACCGCTTATTCCCGATAACATAAAAGAGTCCTCTTTATAATCACGTTGATTTTATCAAAAAAACATTAGGGAAATATTAAGAACTAATCTTTATTTTTTAGCTTCTCGATCTAACTTGATCTTATAATCCTGCTTTTGAACTCGAGAGGAGATATAAAGCTTTCCGGTGAGGCATTTCTTCCCATCATCTTCCTTAAGTTCTTCTATCACAAAGAGTTCTCCCACATTTAGCTTCTGAACATATTGTTCAATAGTCGCTAAACTGCTGACTTTTTCCCATTTATGCCCTAAGTGAATCAGCCAGTCTCCCGGCTCTACACTCAAGCGCTCTTTATTGAACTTAAGTAGCCATTTATGGCTTGATTTTGCCCCAATGAATTTCAGAGGGAGCAAACTAGCAGGAGGAGAGGGGGCCCCCGATTGAGTAAGTAAGATATTTTCCTTGTAAAGCCCTGTGGGATCCCAAATGGTGATTTTCATCGTCTGATTTTGGATTTGCTCAATTTTCAAAAGCGGATAGAGCTTAGAGTCTTTTTCAGCTTCCTGCCAGCGCCCTAGCTTCCAAGCAAGTAGGTTACTGGGTTTTACAAAAACACTATAAGGCAAAGAAAGGTGGGTAAAATCTAGCCTTTCAGAGCCTTGAGCAAAAGCATATTCCTCTCCCCCAAAATCTTTTAAAAATTGATCCTGACCAAGCCAAGTTGCTTTTTGCCTCACTAAGACATAGCTATCTAGCTTAAATCCATCTAAAAAGATTTCTCGAGTGATCTTAGACTGGGGAACGCTGAAATTGAAAAGAGGCTGAGCTCCAGAGAAGATTTCAAAATGGGCCTGTTTATCTTTTTCCAAGACTTTAAAGGTGTAATCTTGGCCATCAATTTCATCTAAAAGGATTGAAAGGGGATAAGAGGAATCACTAACAAATAATTGAGCTTTAGCATCAAATGAAAAATGGAGCACTGGATTTTGATAATCTGGTCGATCATTGATCCCTAAAAAAACGATTGCAGAGCGGAGCTTTTTTTTAAGCCTCTGACTGCTTGAGCCAAAAATCCCCTCTCCGATCTCTTCTCGATTTAAACAAGAGGTAGAAGTTGGCAATTTTTGATCCCTCTGAGAAACAATCTGAGAACCTTTAGTCTTTTTTACACCCTGAAAATAAACCGAAAAGGTCAACACACACGACAAGATTAGAGTAAAAAACAAAAAACGCCCTATCCACACCATTCTTATAAAAACCTGCTATTCAAAGTTTTAACTATTTTTTTAAAAAAAAGACTACAAAGTAGTATCATTCTAGAAAAGAGATTTTGGACAAAAAAAGATTAATTTACTATATCTCGATTAAAAAGAGGACTATTGGAGGCAAAGCAATGGCGGATGGAGACAGATCGAATAAAGATGAACACCATGATCACGAAAATCATGATGAGTTCAAAAAGGATATGAAAAATATTCATGATAAGTATCAAGAAATGAAAAATAATCCTAAAGTGCAGGCTACCCAGTCTCTATTTTCAAATTTCTTTGTAGAAATTTTCTACTTAATTGCTGTAGTCATTTCTTTTATCTACTCACTGATCAATCAACCTAGAGCTGCTATTATCTTTATCGGTATTGGCTTCTTACTGGGTATTTTTTTATTCTCATTCATGAAAAATACGGCCGGCTTTGTCAATAACTTGCTCACTAAGCAAGAATTAGCTGTTCACATCATCATTGCTGTGATCGCCATTATCTTAGCTTTTATTATCCCTTCGATTATGATGGGCGTTCTTGTGGGAATTCCAGCAGGGGTTGGGGTGCGTCATGGTATTTTCGAAGCTAAGAAAAAACATGATCATAAAAAATAATTAGAGAAGAAGGATCTTTTCTTCTTTAATCCCATAAATTTGGTCAGCCATTTTTTGAGCTATCAAGGGGTTATGAGTGATTAAAAATAAGCTCAATCCCCTTTTTTTTTGGATCGACTGGATCAGTTTTAAAATTTCTACTTCGACTATAAAATCTAAAGAAGCAGTAGGCTCATCTGCGATCAATAAAACAGGATCACAAAGAAGAGCCATCGCTATCATAATGCGCTGTTTTTCTCCGCCAGAAAGTTGATGTGGATACGACTTTAAATAACGCTCTGAAGCCTCTAGCCCCACCTCTTGCAAGGCTTTATCCATTATCCTTCGATAAGATTGCTTAGGATCTCTTTTTAAACTGCATAGAATCTCTTTCAATTGAAACTCGATGGTAAAAAAGGGATTTAAATATCTGGAAGGGTCTTGAAAGATCATAGAAATCTTTTCTAAATGGATGTTTTGCTTTTCTTGGTGGCTTAAATGAGCCCAGCTTTTACCCAAGACTTGCATGAGCCCTTCCACTTGAACTTCTGGAGGAGCAAGTCCCATGATAGCTAAAGCTAGGGTTGTTTTTCCCGATCCTGAAGGACCCATGAGCGCTACAGATTGAGAAGGCTTGATGGAAAGAGAAACTCCTGAGAAAAGCCGCTTGTGCGGCAGAATTTTAACCGATAGACTTTCTAATTCAACGAGCTTGGTCATATCTTTCATAATATGAAGCTCGATAAAATTCTTTCAATAGCAATACTTTTTAAAGTTAAGATTAAATTTTTTTTACTATCTTGTTGTATCTATTGGGTTGAACAAATCCCCATCAATCAGCTAAACTGTGCTGGAAATAACTAAAAAAGAGTTGTTCTCCGTTTAATGAGAGTATTAGCTGGCCTATTTGGAAAATCTCCTTTCTTTCCTCTGCAAGAGCATATGGAACATGTTGTCAAATGCGTCAACAAGCTTCCAGATATCTTTGATGCTTTGAAAGCTCAAAATTTCGACAAAATAGAATTGTTAGCTAAAGAAGTTTCCAGACTTGAGCATTTAGCAGACTTAGCAAAGAATGATCTTCGCAATCACTTACCCAAAAGCTTGTGGCTACCTGTTGATAGAGAAATGCTTTTAAATATGCTCTCTTTGCAAGATGATGTCGCTGATACTGCCGAAGACATTGCTATCTTATTTACTTTAAAAAAACTCCATATTAAAGAAGAGCTCTTAAATGATTTTGAACAATTACTGAAAACAAACATTATTTGTTTTGAAAAAGCCCATTCTATTGTCACACACTTGCATGAACTCTTTCAGTCTTCTTTTGGAGGACTCGAAGCAGAATCTGTGTGTATTATGGTCGAAGATGTTGCTGCTTTTCAAGAACATCAAGTGGATGTAGAACAGAGCAAGCTACTAAAAAAACTATTTAACCTCGAAGGAGAGCTTTCTTATTCTTCTTTTCATCTGTTGGTAAAAATTTTAGAAAGCGCCGTTAAGATTTCTGATCTATCGAAAAAACTGGCAAACTGTATTCGCCTTACGATAGAAAGAAGATAATAAATAATAATGGAAACAACCTTACTTGTTCTTAGTTTAGTTTTTGGCTTTTACATGACCTGGAATATTGGCGCTAATGATGTCGCCAATGCGATGGGAACCTCTGTTGGGTCTAAAGCCTTAACACTTAAAAAAGCTGTTATTCTTGCTGCCTTCCTGGAATTTGCAGGAGCCTTTTTAGTAGGAGCTGAAGTTTCTGAAACAATTCAATCAGGAATTTTAGATATTACCGCCTTTGCTTCCAATCCAATGGTGCTAGCCGTTGGTATGATCGCCGCTCTTTTAGGAACAGGTATTTGGCTACAGATTGCTTCTTACTATGGTTGGCCTGTTTCAACGACCCACTCTATTATTGGAGCTCTTTTTGGATTTGGAATTGTGATTCTTGGGCCTTCTACAATCCATTGGTCAGAAATTTACTATATTGTCATCAGTTGGATTTTATCACCCCTTCTAGGCGCCACAATCAGCTATCTTATTTTCATCATTATTCAACGAAAGATTTTATTTTCAGCAACACCCTTAAAAGCGACTCGTTCACTTACCCCTGTTTTTATCTTTTTCTCCTTTTTCATTTTTGGACTTGGGCTTTTGGTGGATGGATCTAAACATCTGCATTTAGATTTTACCTTCTTTCCCGCTTTAGGTATTTCCATCTTATTGGGCCTTGTGGCCGCTCTGCTTAGCAGTCTATTTTTAAAAAAACAAATTCAACCTTCTACAACGACTCAAGTGACTAAACAGCAGGCCGACTATCAGCTAATGCGCGGTCTTAATAAGTCGATGAAATATTTAAGAAGAACAGAGACCATCGCTGATCCAGAACTTCAAAGCGATGTCACTCAAATGCTCAAAAAATTATCGCTTGCCGCCCATGATGCTAAAAAGAAACTGAACCTTCAAGTCACAAGCTTTCAGCATAGTCAGGTAGAAAAAGTTTTTGGCTATCTTCAAATTTTAAGCGCTTGCTTTGTCGCTTTTGCTCATGGAGCAAATGATGTTGCTAACGCGATTGGCCCGATGGCCGCCATTATTGGAATTATTAAGAATAAAACCATTGCCTATTCGGCTCAGACTCCACTATGGCTACTAGCTTTGGGCGGCGCAGGCATTGTGGTAGGCCTAATGACTTGGGGATGGCGGGTGATTGAAACGATTGGGAAAAAGATTACAGATTTAACCCCATCTCGCGGTTTTGCTGCAGAAATCAGTGCCGCTGCTGTCATTTTATTAGCTTCCAAACTGGGGCTGCCTATCTCAACGACTCACACTCTGATTGGAGCTGTTTTAGGTGTCGGACTCGCTCGCGGTATTGGCGCTTTAAACATGGGTGTTTTAAAAGATATTGTTGCTGCTTGGGTGATTACAATCCCAGCAGGAGCTATTTTCACTATCATTACTTACTTCATCTTAAAGCCATTTTTTATATAAATGACTTTTTCCCCATTAAAACTTTTTTAGATAAGTCTCCAAACCAAGTTAAAGTAATCAAGATCAATATTAAGCAGCAAGCAGGCGGCCAAAAAAGTTCTGGCTGCATTGGATAGGTCATTCTTGCCTCATCTAGCAAGAGTCCTATCGAGCAACTTAAGCGATCACCAAGGCCTAAAAAAGATAAAGCCGCTTCATAGGTAATCGCTCCCACTAAAGCAAAAGGGGCAATAGCAATTAAGCTAGGCGCTACTTTTGAAAGGATATGACCCATGAGCATATCTTGCGCTCGATAACCCAGACCTCTTAGCACATCGACATAGGGAAGATTTTTTTGTTTTAACACTTCCAGTCGAACCAGGCGAGCAATGGATGTCCAACTAAAAAGAGCTAAAGATAAGATCACCCATAGGGATGATATTGTTTGAATATTAGACACAATCAGTAAAATGACAAAAAGGGTTGGAATAGACTCCCAAACTTCAATCACCCTACCTAAAAATAAGTCCCATTTTTTTCCTAAAAATCCCCCTGTAGCACCTATCAAAAGTCCAATGATAAAAGCTAAAAGGGTCGAACTCAAAGCAATCATTAACGAATAGCGAATTCCAAATAATAACGAGGCAAATAAGCTCTGTCCACCTAGACGCAGATGGTTTGAAGAGTCTGTTAAAAGGAGGACATTTTCTTCCCAATGATGCTGAGCGCCGATTGGGGAAAAACAAAAGCTAATGTTTTGAAAATCTTTGTTTTTTAGAGTTTCTTCTAATTTAAAATAAGCGGAGGACTTTGAAAGATCTAAGTTAGAGAAAAAAAAGGGAGCGGGTTCTTTTTGGATTAATCCGTAAAATCCCATCCCCTGCAATACAACTATCAATACAAGGGCCCACTTAAAACCTCTCTTTAGGATGATGAAAGAAAAAGCCAATAATGGGAGCGTCAGCATGAGAAGATTACAAAAAAGATCTACTTTTTTGGTGTAGTATTTGCTGTAGTAAAGATATTTAAAAAATGGAAAGTACCATTTACCTTCAAAGCAAACGACAAAGGGTTTTGAAGAGGCAAAAAAAGGGGCATAGATCCCTAAAAATAAAATAACAAAAAAAATAGCGCAAAGAATCTTCGCTTGCTTGTATTGAAATAGTTTTCTAAAAAACTCTTGAGTCCCCATCGCACCGAATCCTTGGATCAAACCGATATAAGAATAAATCTGATAATAAATACCCTATCATGGACAGCAGCGAAATGATTAAGATACAAAATAAGGTAGCATTTGTGTCGTGCTGCAAAATACTTTGATAAAAAAAGCGACCAAATCCATCTATTTCAAAGAGCGTTTCCACAATGACTAGCGTTCCCATAAAAAAATTTAAAGAACTTAATAAAAGGGGTACTGTTGTCAGAGCAGCTTCACGCAAACTATGGACTAAAACAAGCCTCATTGTTGATAACCCATTGGCTCTGCCTACTAAAAGGTAATCTCTAGAAAATAGCTGAATAAAAAGAGTTTTCTCTAAACGTGAGTAAATAGCAACGGCTCCATAGATAACTGCAATCAGAGGCAAAAGATAATGAGCCAAAGAGTAAAAATGAGTTCCATGAATAGGTATATTTAAAGGAAGACCCACTTTTTCAATTAATAACGGGATCATTACATAGATAGGGATGGCATACAAAATGGCAAAGAAAAATGATAATAGAGTTCCTAAAAGTTTATCTTCTTTCAGCGCTAATAAAATCCCCATGATTTGAGCGCCGATAAAGGTAAAAAGGATTGGGAAAATTAAAAATAAGAGAGAACTTTTGAGACGTTGAAAGGCAAAAGGGACAACCTTTTGATTTTGATCTGACTTTAAAGTTCCAAAATTAAGATGAGCTACTTGATTGAAATAATCCCATAACAATGTCTCTGTTAAACTCATTTGACATTTTTTCCAAAAAGAAACGGGGCTTACATTCAGCAAGGGATGATTTAAATCCAAAGAAAGCCTCTCTTTTTGCCACTGTTCTAGTCTAACGAGCTGGGCAAGGTGCTGCGTTTTTATACTTGCTCTCTCTTCTTGCCAGATTCTTTGTTGCTGAGCTAAAATAAGCAGCTTGAGCCACTCAGGATCTAGCGTCTTTTGGTATAATAAGCTCAAGGCTGGTAGAGCATAGACTCCAAAAGCTTGTAGATTGGGATCTTTTTTTTCCTTTAACCATCGAAGCGTTTTCTCACTCATCCAAGGCCATCGATTGAGTAGTAAGGGTTTTTCTAAAGAAATGGGATGACTTAAAGCTTCCTCTATCGAAGTGACTTTATCTTCAAAAAAAGGGGTCCTTTGAAGATGCTGGCCGATTTGCACTTTGTGCATCAAAATAAAATTCAAAAGCAAAATTGCTAAGCACGTCCAAGGAATTAAGCTCAATCGCTGAAGTAATCTTTTGGAAATAGTCATTAAGCTACTCTTTCAAAGCATTATGAGTAAACGCAATTTGAATGAATATGTCACTAAAATTTTTCTGTTTGCATGTAAAAGATTTTAGGGCAAAGCTCTTCAATAGTCGCTTCTGCAAAGAGGTCTTTTTCCCTTTTAGGAATGCACACATTTTGAAGTTTGTCATGATAAACAAAAAGCTGCGCAGGAACAAATAAAAATGCATAAGGCTGCAATTCATGAATCCTTTGATGAAGCTGGTGATAAAGATTTTGCCTTTCTTGAAGATCTGTTGCACACTTAAGAGCTTCCAGATAAGAATCTACTTTTTTATCTCTAAAGCCCACAATGTTGGAAGAACCTAGTTTGTCAGCCTCTTTTGAATGCCATAAAGAATAGGGATTTTCAGGGGGAGGCGTTAAAGACCAAGCCATATAAAGAGCATCAAAATTTTTATGCTCATAGCGCTGCATGAATTCACTATAAGTAAGCCCTTGAGGCTGACAATCAATACCAATCTCTTTTAAGCTGGTGGCGATAAACTGACAGATAACTTGAGAAAGCTCACTGTTTAAAAAATAATTCAGATGAAAGCGAAAAGCATAACTTTTTCCATCGACTTGTTTTTCACGAACCCCCAGCACTTGACTTTGATACCAACCCTCTTTTTCAAGTAGAGCCATCGCCTTTTGAGGATTATATTCGTGAGGCAAAACACTTTCATCATAAGAAAAAGAGCCTGGCATAAAAGGTCCTGTTAACTTTTGAGCTTTTCCTTTTAAAAAATGTTCGATGAGTTTTTCTCGAGGGATCGCATAAGAGAGAGCCTCTCTCACTTTTTCATTGTCAAAAAGAGGACTTCTTTGGTTCCATCCAATAAAATAATACATTTTAGCAAAGTATTCTACGATATGGATATCCTCTGCTTTGGATTGAAAATTCTGAAAGTCTTTGAACTGCAAAGGAGATAAAAAGCAGCTTGTCAATTCTCCAGCTTTCAATGCTTGCCAAGCGCTAATGGGGGAAGATTTATGATGAAAAATCATTTTGTCCATGAGAGCAATGTAAGGCAGATGAAATTGTGGATTGCGAACTAGAGTGATCTTTTGAGGATCTTTGGAGCCAAAAGTCCAAGGGCCACAAGAAACGATAAAAGACTGAGCCCAGTGATTGCAAAAGTGTTTTGCAAATAGATAGTGATTATCATCCATTTTACTGCCATCAGAAAAATAAGCATAAACATGCTCTGGCAGCGGTCTTAATTGCGCCGTTAAAAAAGAGACATCATAAGGGATGGAATCTTCAAACTCCCAAATCACATCAAAATGTTTAGAATCAATAATTTTAATTTCTTTTAAATTTTGATAGCGATTGCGCAAAGCGACCGCTTTAGGCAATTGAACATAGGGATTTTTGAATGCATCGAGATAAAATTTAAAATCATGAGAGGTAAGCGCTTTTTTCTGAAACTGTTTCTCATGGACATTTTCAAAACCAAAAGATTTTAAATCTAATTCTTCCCAATAGGTGTGAGGGCTGAGCGAAACATGATAAATCACCTCGTGCTCTTTTTTTTCTTCAGTGATTTCATCGGCTAAATAAGGGGCCATTGTTTCATAATAACCCACCTTGAGTTGCCCTAAACTTCCAGTACAAAGTTCCCACAGGCTACTGACAAAAGGATCACTGGAAAAAGGATGGAAATTTTGAGGGTAGGCAAAAAAAGCTGTGTGATACTCTCCAGAATAGGTAAAATTTTTTCCTAAAATTTGAGGTAATCTTTTTTCATAAAAGGGATCTGATTCTAATAAATTCTGAAAGCAGCGCTCGACAAAAAGATCCGAAGGTGAGTCTACGGAAGGCACAAAATTGTCTCCTTTTAATACGCTCATATTCAAAAGAGACAAAAAGAAGCAACTTAAAAGCAGCGTTTTCAACATAGGTTTTAAGATAAAAGATTAGCGCTTTTTTAACTAGATTTGGATTTCATCTGTTTACAAAATGGAACCGTAATAATGCGCACAGAAGATCGTTCAATGGCCGCAGGAACTAAACTGCCCCCTTCATATTTTTCACTCACGTCATCCATTTGATTATAGACTTGAATATCTCTAGATTCGCCTGCAGGCAGATCTTTATTTAAGAAAGTTTTAATACAAGGAGGCTCCTCTCCATTGCAAGGACAAGGGTGCTCTGCATACCATTCGAAATGAGTTTTGACTTTGACAACATGCTTTTGAGAACCCTTAATAGGCCCTGCTTCAAAAGACTCGATGACTTTGCCATTGGCTGCATAAAGGCCTTCATATCCCCCAAAGCAACCTATTAATAGAACAAATAAGGTACTTAAGTAAAACAAGATACAACAATAATAGACTTGTCTAACCATAGCTTTGCCCCCCTCACTCGGTGTACAACATCTCTTGATATTTCCAAAATAAAAATCCAACCTATCATAATATTTTAATGTAAAGTAACTTACACCATATTTTTCGATTCTAAGTGCCTGTAAAAAATCAAGTCGCTTTAAACAAAAAAAAAATTTTTGTATAGTTCACCTTATGACAAAAAATTTATCTAACCATTTCAAGCTCCCAAAAATCTTCAAAAGCTGGGGGGTCTGGGCTACCGCTGCTTTATTTCCCATGTATCAATTTATGTTACAGGGATCTCCTAGCGTGATGCTTGACAACCTCACAGAAGATCTCTCCATTAGCCTGGTGAGAGCAAGCCTCATCACTACTTTTTTTTTCTTTAGTTATATTTTAATGCAAATTCCAGCAGGTATTTTAGTCGATATTTATGGGCCACGTATTTTGCTTGTAGTAGGAAGTTTTTTTGCTGGGATTGCTTGTCTGATTTTTTCCATTAGCAAAGCCCTCTGGGTTACAGAATGTAGTCGTTTAATCATGGGCTTTGTCTGTTCATCTGGCATTGTTGCGGTTTTTTTCTTAGTTTCACAATGGTTTCAACCTCGGCAATTTGCTCTTTTAGTAGGCTTAACCGAAACGCTTGGACTTTCTGGAGCTGCCATTATGACGGTACTGCTCTCCTCTTCTGTAGATTGGTTTGGATGGAGAACAGCTATTTTTCTCTGTGGCATCTTAGGGATCGTCATTTCTATTTTGATCTTACTGATTGTGCGCAATAAACCTGGGGATCCTTCATTGATTTCAGAAAAAGCACATCATTTTTCTTTCAAACAAGAGGTAAAGAATTTAAAAATCGTCGTGGGTCGATTTCAAGTCTGGGCTGCAGGACTTTATATGGGACTTGTTTTTAGTATTGTCCCCGCTTTTTTTGCTCTTTGGGGAATTCGATTTTTCATGAGAACCTATCAAATTACTTCTACACAAGCCACCACCATTACAGCACTTGCTTTAGTGGGCGCCGGAATCGGAGGCCCCTTTCTTGGATGGTTTTCTGATAAAATTAAACGACGTAAAGTCATTATGATTTTCACCTCGGTAAGCTCTTTTATTTTACTGTGGACCATTTTACATATTCCGATGTCTATACAATTAGCCTTTTTATGCAACTTTTGGCTGGGCTTTACTTGCAGCGGTTATGTGGTCGCTTTTGCCATGATCAAAGAAAGCTTACCTGCAGAAGTAAAAGGGAAAGCGATGGGGTTTGCCAATATGCTCTGCCTTGCATTTGGAGCTCCAGTCATTCAACCAGTCATTGCTTTTTTGTATAAGTGTGATGAGTGTTCAGAACATGTTTTTCGCCATGCGTTAAATCCCCTTTTAATCGTTTTAGCTCTTTCTTTTCTGCTGACCTTTTTTATTAAAGAGACTTATTGCAAAGACACTCTCCTTGCTTCAGAAGAACAATAAAAACTTTACAGGATAAAAAAAATCAGGCACCCTTTAAGCTGTGCTCTCTTAAATATGTTGCAATACTACTACCCGATTTAATGGCATTCTATCTATATCAAAATGTTAATGCCAAAGAGAAATAAATGATGGATTCTGATCTTTTTGAAGCACGTATACATCTTCTGGTTTCTAAGGTCAAACATTACTTAGTTTCTAAGTGGGGCAAGCTCCTTGAAACTACCAGTAATGAATTATTCTATGAAGCTTTCTCTTATTCTTTTCGTGAAGAGATCATGACCAATTGGACAGCGTGCTTTCGCTCATACCAAGAAAACAACAATCGCATGCTCTATTATCTTTCCATGGAATATCTGCCTGGAAAAATTTTATGTAATACGATCAAATCATTAAGAGCAGAAGACATCGCTCGAGAAGCGATGAAAAGGCTCGGACGCGATTATGATGAGATCATCCATCAAGAGCGTGAACCTGGCCTTGGTAATGGAGGACTCGGTCGCTTAGCTTCTTGCTTTTTAGATTCTTTAGCTACACTTAAAATACCCACTATTGGATATGGCCTTCGCTACCAATACGGAACTTTTGAACAAGAAATTTGCTATGGCATGCAAATAGAAAGGCCCGACCGCTGGCTAGATCACCCCTATCCTTGGGATTTTCGTCTTAATGATCGCTCTTACATTGTGAAATTTTCAGGAAGAGTTTCAGAAATTGACAATAAACTAAAAATTAAATGTCTCAACCTTCATGATTACGAAGAAGTACGGGCTATTCCCTATGATATCCCGATTGTTGGCTATAGCCCACATGCTGATTATTCTGTTGCAACAATGAGACTGTGGTCGACCAAAGAATCTCCACGTAATTTTAGACTACAAATTTTTAATGCTGGCAAAATTGATGAAGCGGCAGAAAATACTTTATTAACTGATGTTTTATACCCCAATGACAACCATGACACAGGAAAACGCTTTCGTTTAAAACAAGAATATCTACTCGTCTCTGCCTCTTTGCAAGATATCTATGCTCGCCATCTCAGCGCCAATCCAGATCTTTCTAATTTAGCAGAAAAAGCCTGCATCCAAATTAATGATACCCACCCTGCTCTACTGGTTGCGGAGATGATGCGCACCCTCACTAAAAATTATCATTTTGGCTGGGATCAAGCCTGGCAAATCACCTCTTCTTGCATTCATTTTACGAATCATACTGTCATGGCAGAAGCATTAGAGGAGTGGAAAATCTCCAAACTTGAAGAGCTTCTCCCCCGTCAATATCAAATTATTCGCCAAATCAACGAGCAGTTTATAAACTCTTTACCTCAAACTCATCGCTCTTCTGAAAGCTTGTCAAAGCTCGCTATTATTGAACATGAACATGTCAAGATGGCAAATCTTGCAATCTATGGATCTAAAAAAGTCAATGGCGTCGCTAAACTCCATACACAAATCATAAAAGAAAAACTCTTCCACGATTGGCATGAACTTTATCCTGAAAAATTTTTAAATGTCACCAATGGGGTGACTCCTAGGCGATGGCTTATCCACTGCAACGCTCTTTTAAGTGAGTTTATTACTCAGCGAATTGGTCCTGAGTGGCAATACAATTTTTCTCTCTTAAGCGAGCTCCACCCTTTTGCTGATGATCCTGAGTCTAGAGAAGAATTTTTAAATATCAAAAAGCAAAACAAAAATTACTTAGCTGAATATATCTGTAAATATAATGAAAAATTTCGCTCTTATGATCCATTTGTCAAAGGAATGGTCCCCTTGCCCTGCGATTCTCTTTACGATATGCATATTAAACGATTTCATGAATACAAAAGACAATCGCTCAAACTCGTTCACGCCATTATCTTATACCAAGAACTCTTAGAAAACCCTTCGGCGCGCAAGATTAAAAGGACTCTTTTTTTTGGAGGAAAAGCAGCACCTGGCTATGAAAAAGCACGCGATCTTATTTATCTGATCCATATTATCGCTCGCAGAATTAATCAAGATCCTAAAACAAATTCATACTTACGCCTTCTTTTTGTTGAAAATTATAATGTCAATAAAGCGGAGATCTTAATTCCTGCTGCTGATCTTTCAGAGCAGGTCTCGCTGGCTGGAAAAGAAGCTTCAGGGACAGGAAATATGAAACTGGCCATGAATGGGGCTTTAACTATTGGGACCGAAGATGGCGCTAATATTGAAATGAGAGAAGCCATAACCGATCAGTGGTGGCCTTTTCGCTTTGGCGCGACTAAAGAAGAAATTGAAATCTTGAAAGAAAAAAGGGATTACCATCCTGAAAAGATCTATTTAAATAATCCCAAGATCAAAAAAGCGCTGGATGCGCTCAAAGACTCTACTTTTACTGACAATGAGTTTGAGAAAAAGACAACGATGCAGTTTTATCACTATCTTCTTGATGGCTTTAATCCAGATCCTTATTTTGTGATCCATGACCTAGAGTCTTACTATCAAGCTCAAAAAAAAGTGGAGGATCTCTATAGTCAGCCTCAAAAATGGGCTCAATACGCCATTCATAACATCGCCTCAATGGCCCCTTTTTCATCTGATGCCTCGATTGAAAATTATGCCCGTAATATTTGGCAGATAGAACCAACCGAAATGAACCCCCAAACCCTCCTTAAAGTAAAGCAAGAGTTCGATATGAGCAACTCCTGCTTATCTAGCCCCTACAGTTTTCGGGAAAAAGCTTTCTGGGACAAGCTTAAAACCCTCTTTAGTAACGATTAAAAAAATCTTTATATACTTAAAATCAATATTTTAAGTTGACAAAGAATCTTTTAGCAGGTAACATTTACTTAGTAACCCCTCTATAGAGGAAGGCTAAGATGGCTCTCGCAACATCAGCTCCACAAACCGTTGTTTTTAATGAAAGAACGGCTCCCGACTTTATAGATTCTGATTGCATTATTTGTGGTGAGGATTTCGAAACAACACCCCTACGAAAGATTGTTCTTCACACTTTTAAGGTTTCAGATGGAAGCCAAGGTAGCCACGCTTATCATGAAGATTGCCTGATTAGGTGGATTATTACATGCGCCCAAAATGGGGTAGAAGCTTCTTGTCCTTTCTGTAAACAACTGATTGATCGCACCACAGGGGTTTTCAAAATCACACTGCAGAGCGCGTGGAATACCTTGAAAGCACAATTCAATCCATTTTTGAAGATAACAGGTTCTCTGTGCGCAGGCACAGTGCTAGCTTACAACGCACTTCAAGTCATTCAATCTGTGGAAAACTGGCTAGTTCCAAAAGCCCCCCCTCCTTTGCCAATCATAAGCGCCATGGAAAGCCACAGTCAGTTCTTAGGTTTTCTGACTGGGTGGGCGTTTACACAATTATCGACCCAATATTTATCTGCTATTTATCGCCTAGGGGCTTATGAGGCTACCAAGCAGACTTTCAATCTGCTAGAAAAAAAGAGCGCCTTCATTGCTGCAGCTTGTGGAATAACAGCCGCCATCTTTATTTTTCCTCTTCTCTCTCTCTCTTCTCAAACTGTTTTTGAAAGAATAGAGGCCATCCAAGGACTCACTGCCTATTTTATACATTATGCAATGATCGCTTTTGTAATAACAAACTTATATAAACTAGCTGAACTTTTCTAGGAGATTTCATGTCATCTATATCAAGTCCATCAAGCAATTTTGCTATTTTTGAAAGTGAAGAGCAAGTTAGTGAAGAGATAAAACGAAAAATTCGAAAAGAGGATTGTCCCATTTGCATGGATGAGGACCCACTGAAGAGACGGGTCTTTCATTCATGGGGTATAGATGGAGTTCATTCTTATCATGAAGAATGCTTGGTTAGATGGGTAGATCAATGTGCTAAAAACAATATAGAAAAATCTTGCCCGACATGCAAAAAAAAGATTGACCTTCACGATGGCATTTTTCAAATTCCCTTTGCAAAAATTTTTAGTGACTTGCGATCAAAAATAACTCCTGCTTTAAAAAAAGCGACCCTTGTTTTCCTAACTATATTTGTTACTTTAAATGTTCTTCCTTTGGCTGAACAAAAAACATACCAGTGGCTTGACTCCAAGGATCATTATAATCCTTATGTTAACTTCACCCAACTCTCAATCGCAACCGGCGTTACTTATCTCGCGCAAGAAACCGGAAATTATCTGAGCAAGACGGCCAAGGAGATCAACCCCAATAAGTCAGTTCTCCGTATCTCTCTCATTGTTTTTAAAGAACTTTGTAAGAACACAATCAATATCGCCGCTTTCAGCGGGGCCGCTTTAGCTTTCTCTTTTCTACCTTTCTACCAACCAAGTGTAAGCAATGAGGAGCAACTCTTGTTTTTCACTAGCATGCTGAAACTTTTTGCAGCTGCCACCTGCCTAAATGTTTTTATTCCTTGGTTCTTTTAAAGCTATCGACTTTTTCTGCACCTTCTTCATTGCATTAAATATTTCTGCAGGGTAAAATTTTTCGTTTTTTTCAAGTTAACTTCTAAAAAAGAGGGATTTATGGCAACTTCACTTCAAGCAGGCTTACCTACCAACACTCACGTATTACCTTCTCCAAATAGGACACTCTCTGAAAAAAAATTCTTGAGAACAACAGAAGGGATCTCTTGGCCTACTAGGACAAAGATATGGAGAAAACCTGCTTCTTTAGAGATAGATCCTGTTTCATTTTTTGCAGATACACCCCCTACAACTTCACAAGATCAAAGTAGGAGTTATTCTAGCAGCCCTTCTTCTGAACTCACAAATATTCACTTGAATACATTTATAGCTGCTACATCCTCTCCAATGCTCATCCCTCCTTTAGACTTAAACGAAGGGCAACCAGCAGCACCTCCAAGAACTCCAAGCGCTTCTTCAGAATTTTCTGATGAGAGCCCTCTTCCTACTGCTCAATGCACCTCTGCTACGAAAATAAAACTAAACTCTCGCAATTCGTTCATGCCTATAAATTCTCTCTGCATTGCACTAAATTCAAACCAAAGAATATAATCTTTTATTTTTTTGCATGATTTAAGAGCGCTAAAACCATTCGATGACCCATGTCAGAGAGACATGTTTATGAATAACCAATTCCAAAAAATGAGCATTTATGGCTACTGCAGCGTCACTAGCTTCACCGGTTAATAGACACCTAATCTATGATGAGAGACGTTTTCTAAAAATTGATTCTTCACAGCCTCTCCCGACTTGCAAACTCACAAGATCTGTTAGCGCGCCTGCTTCTTTAGATATAGTCTCCCTGAACGCTCTTTTTCCCGAAATCACAACAGCTCGTGCTAATCAAACTGAACCCTTTTGTTCCTCATCAGCTGGTTCGCCAAATGAGGAAATCGAGCGCATTTTTCAAAAGAGGGTTGCCATTGTCAGTTTTAAAGCTCCAGATCCAACACCAGAGCTTCTTAAATCTGTTTATGTTTCTGCATGCTCTTACCATGTCGCTCCTCAAGGAAAATGGCACATAACTGAGTTGTCCCAATATACAGGCGAAGTGCCATTAGACAGTAACCCTTCGAACGAGTCGTTAAAAGAGTTATTAAGTACTCCCCCTAGAACTAGGAGCTCTTTAACGCCCTATGATTCTGATCAGGGTATTGTTTTAGATCTCTCTCGCAAACACCTACTTTTGAATTCAAAGACAGAATCGTCTACAGCAACGTGAGTTAAGCTCTTGCGCAGATTGTTATTTTCTTGGATCTTTTGCAGCTTGCGGATAAAGATTCCATTTTTGCATGAGCCTTTTGTAAATACCTCTTCTTTTAGCTTTTTTAATCCCACGATCAAAAGCCTCTATTAAAAAGGGATCTTGGTTAATCATCATGACTAAACAAAGTCCTTCATCACTTAAAGGCTTAGAAGTAATTTCAAAAATGCCTTGATAGAGATTGGAAACAAAAGCTCTAGCCACCATGACATCTAAAAAAGCGCTATCTACAAAGCTATACTTCAGCGCCTCTAGCACATAAGCTGGGCTACTATAGCTATAGACAATCACTTTTGGATATTTTTGAGCAAGATAGAAGGCATCGGATTGGTCAACAACACCTACAATTTTGCTTTGCATTTGGCTGAGTTTGTCATATTTAGACTTCACTGGGGCTACTAAAACAGGTCCTGTTAAGAAAAAGTTTTTTGAAGAAGCGTAGATGCTACTTTCCACTACGATGTTAGATTTAGGGGTAATGACAGCGTCATAACTATCTCGTTGTAAACCGCTGAGTAATGATTCTGAGCCCGCTGTAACATAACTTAGACGTAATCCCTCTAGTTGAGCTACTTCTTTGATTAAATCTACAGTAAATCCATAAACATTATCTGCTTGCCCCCCTAGGTTAGCAGGATAAAAAAAAGGATCAATTGCGATTGTATATTTTTTACTAAAACCTGAGCACCCAGAAAACAAAATGACAAAAATAACCAAATAGTGGAATAGTCTCTTCATAGCAAGTACTCGTATCTTCTAATTGCTATATGAAAATGAATCTTACAAAAGTCAAGCAAAAAACAGGTCTACTGATAGTTAACTTCGGAGGACCCAGAGATTTAGAAGAGATCCCTTCTTTTTTAACGAGTTTGCTCTGCGATCAAGATGTAGTGAGAACTTCTCTACCCCCTTTTCTACATCGCTATCTGTTCACCCGTGTTGCTAAAAAGCGCTCTAAGAAAGTAGCTCTCGATTATCAGATGATTGGAGGAAAATCTCCCATCTATCAAGACACAGAGTCTATCGCTAAAAAATTAAGTGCCGCTCTCCCTTATGAAATCCATACTTTTCATCGTTATCTTCCTCAAACTCATCCCGCTTGTATTCACAAGCTTTTAATTTCTGAAGCTGATGAATGGATCGTTTTCCCCATGTTTCCACAATTTAGTTATGCTACGACAGGAAGTATTGCCAGGTGGTTTGATCAAAAATTACCTAAAGACATAACAAGTAGGATGTTTTGGATTAAGTCGTATCCTAATCAAAAACCATTTATCAATTTATTCTCACAGCGCATTCGTCATTTCATGCAAAAGCATCATCTCTTAGAAAAAGAGGTTTTATTATTTTTTTCAGCTCATGGAATACCTCAGCAGTTTGTCCTTGAAGGAGATCCATACCAGCGTGAATGTGAGCTATCCTACCAGCTCATTGCAGATCATTTTAAGGAGTGCAGCCATCTTTTAGCCTATCAATCCAAGTTTGGCCGGGGTGAATGGTTAAAACCCTATACCATTGATGTCTGTAATCAGATTGAAAAGGTTATCAAAGATAAAAAACAGGTGATTTTTGTCCCTCTTGCATTTACCTCTGATCACATTGAAACTCTTTTTGAAGTCGAAACAGAGTATATGCCCATCATCCAAAAAAAAGGCTTAGAAGTTTATCGCCTCCCGGCTTTTAATGATGAACCTGACTGGATTAAAACTATTGAAGATTTGCTAGATACACCCCATTCTTTAGTATCTAATCAAATGCTTATTCGCCGTTAAGAAAAATTAAATCGCGCCAATCTCCTATGGCCAACTCTTTTTTGTTCTTTCATAATAAAATAAATGCTCTTCAAAAAGAAGAATTTGTATACTGGCTGAGATTGATTAACAAAGAAGAGGCCTTTTGTCTACGCCTACTAACAATTTGATTCTTTGGCAAAGCGCCATTATTAGTAATGCTTTATGCATTGGCTCTGGTTCGGGTCCTGGGCGACCTAAGAGATATCCTTATGAAATTGCTGCAGGTCATGATGCGCACACTTTGACCGTCCGCATAGAATTGCCGTTCTCCATGACTCGTGAGCAACTTCAATCTAAGCTTGGAACAGCCTGCACAAAAGCGGGTGTGAATAGTAAAGATGAATGGGCAACATTATCGCGGCCTAAAACAATTAAAGTCATTGAAGCTTCTAAAGCTTGTGATCCGCTTTATAAGACTTTTTTTGTAACTCTTGCTCCACCCCCTCTTGAGCCATGGACTAAGTATTTTCCATTGGACCCATATGATCCTGAGCTTAAAAAAGATATTTAAAAGATGAGTCAAAAACCAAAATTAAAGATTCGCCTGATGAATAAGTTTTTTGCTTTCTGCAAAAAATTAAACTTTCCCAAGCGTCATTTCAATCAGATGGACTTCTCACGCATTTTAATTGTGAGCAACACCGGAGTGGGCGATACGATGTGGGGAACTCCCGCATTGCAAATGCTTCGAAAGAAATACCCAGAGAGTCATATTACTGTTTTGGCTTCTCCTTTAAGTTATGCTGTCTTAAAAAATAATCCCCATATTGATGAAATTATAGTGATTAAAAGGGGGGGTGGTCTTTCGTATTTTCTCAAGTTTATTTCTTTTTATAGAAAGAAATTTGACACGATTATTTTGTTTCATTGTTCCTATAAATGGACAACTCCTTTTGCCTATTTTTTAGGGCCACGTCGTTTAATTGGTTTTAAACACGATGCCAAAGATTTTGTTTTTTTATTGACCGAAGTCTTAGAAGCTCAATTAAACCACCCCATTATTCAGCGTTTAATGCTGGTTAAAAGAATTGGCGTCTTAGAAGATCTCTATGAAATGAAAATCTACTTAGAGCCTAGTGAATACCAAGAGGCTCATAACTTTTTAGCAGCATCTAAAATAGATCGCACCAAGCCTTTAATTGGCTTGCAACCTGGCGCTAGTGAAGTTTTTAAATGTTGGCCTGTTGAATATTTTGCAGAACTTGCCCATCAGCTCTATGCAACAGGAGCCACCCTTGTTGTTTTTGGTAATGCAAAAGAAATAGAGCTTGCTCAAGAAATTGGAAAAAGAGCCCCTATCATCATGGCGGCAGGACAACTCTCTTTGCGAGCCAGTGCAGCACTTTTAAGTCAAATGGATGCTTTTGTTACAAATGACACAGGCCCGCTTCATTTGGCCCTTTCATTCAAATTACCCCTCGTGACTATTTTTGGACCCACTCCCGCTCATTTATGTTGGCCTCATTTAAATAATCCTCGCGTTCGTATTTTATCTCGCCCATCACCTTGCGAAGTTTGCGTCTATCGCAAATGCCGCAAACCTTACTGCATGGAGCTCATTGAAGTAAAAGAGGTTTTTGATCATATTGAAGATCTTTTAAAATTTCCCAAAGAAGCCTTTAGCGAAAAGAAAGAAGCCGCTTTTTCTCATTAGTAAGAGGGCTTGCAATGGGTTTCTTTAATGAGAAAAATGGATGTGGCGATACAGACTAAAAAGCAAAGAGGAATGATGCTCAGAGCAATTGCATAATCATGCATCGAATAAAAAGGGGTTGTTCCAACCATTGTTCCATCCCAATTCCACTGGAGTATAAAGCCTACTAACGGTTGAAAAATGGCTCCACCCATTACTACAGCCATATTATTAAATCCTACAGCGGTCGCAATACTTGTGGGAGGATTAATATCTTTAACTACAGCAAAAGATAAAATTTGGCTTGCAGAGGCAACGCCCATCATAAATAAGCAGATGTAACTTATCCAAAAAGGGAGATTCATTCCATAAATCAAGACGATGGCTCCAACGAGTCCTATAATGGGGCTAATAATCATCAATAAACAGCGATTTTTCAGCTTATCGGATAACCATCCTTGCAGAGGACTTGCAAGAGCAACTCCCAACCAAATAAAACTGGAACTAGAGGGTGCTACCTGATTGGAGCCTCCCCC
>CAZTEX010000008.1:0-38892 GCA_964612505.1 uncultured bacterium
GGAGGGACAGGGCTCTACCTGAAGGGCTTGAAATCGGTGCTTTGACAGCCTCATTGAATTCAGAAGATGTCGTTGTTTTTCATCCTGATCAAAAGGTAGACAATCTAAAAGGACCTTTTACAGTGGCAACCTCTTCCGTTCAACGAGAAGAGAGGGTTAAAGCAACATGGCCTGAGGCTAGAGTTGTAGATCTTCGAGGAACGATTGATCAAAGACTTGAGCAAGTCATGCTTAAAAAAGTAGATGGGGTTGTCGTTGCAAAAGTGGCTCTTCTTAGGCTCGGATACCATCGTTTAAATACCGTCAAATTAGAGGGGCCTACAGCATTGCATCAAGGTTCTTTAGCCGTAGTAGCAAAAGCAAATGATCAAGAAATGAGAGAGCTTTTTGCAGTGATCGACTCTAGGAGGGGAAAAAGAGTTCTTTTTACAGGGCTTCAAGTGGGCCAGTTTCTTGCAGAAGGGGTTGTGCAGCATCTTCCTTTAATTGAAATCAAGCCAAGGCCCTTATCTGAGCTGGAGCCTTTTATTATTGAGCTAGAGGCCGCATCTCATCTTTTGGTAACAAGTCAAACTTCAGTAAACTTATTATTTGAATTAATGGACCATTTTCAAGTTACAGAGAAGATTTTAGAGAGGATTCGAATCATTTGCATAGGGCAAAAAACGGCTCAAACTTTGCAGTATAGAGGAGGATACCCCGCCTATATAGCCCAAGAGGAATCTCAAGAAGGGGTCATTAAGCTCCTTGATAAAGTTGTTTTTAATAATAATGATTGCCTCATTTACGCTAGATCAGCGCAAGCTCGCCCTTTAATTGAAGAGTACTTGAAAAAACAGACTTACAGTCACGGAGTCTTTGATCTTTATGATACCTCTTCTATTCTCCTAAAAACAAAGCCAGATCTTTCGCTATTTGATGAAATGGTTCTGACAAGTTCTTCAGGTGTAAAATCTTTTTTTGAAAATTTTGACCATTTAAACGATGATATTAAAGTCATTTGCAAAGGCTCAGTGACTCAAAAAACGTTCCAAGAGTACTTGGAAAAACAGCCAAGTTCCCTTGTATAAACAGCTATTCTTTCTTTATAGAGCCTTAATAGTTTGAGAATATACTAAGGATAGTGGATATTTTAAGAAGAATAAATACGATTTAATAGGAATCTACAACCTTTCAGTTTTTTATGATAGAAACATTGCCGCAAAAGCCAGAGCTTCTCTCTCAAAGAACACCTGCTCCTGCACAAAAAAAGGCAGACCCATTAAGAGCTGATACTAAAGCTATAAACACAGTCAAAACAGCGCTTTTAGCTGCGGCTTCTTTGGTCGCTGCTTACGCCATTAATATTATTTTAGTTGAAAATTTTGTGCCAAGAGCCCTTGTTCCTTTTTCAAGCGCTAATCATTATACTATTATTAACTTGTGGTCTCTCCCTTCTACTTGCTTTGCCCAATTTGAACGTCTCATTCGCTCTGTAGCGGATTTTGTGGAGTGTCAAACGATAACGCCTAATAATGTCCAAGAGAAGATGGATCGTATGATGGATCGCGCCATATGGGGAGGTAACCTAGATAGTTTGGAACGATTTGTCAAAGCCTTTCCTGAAGAAATAAGTCAGACTTTAAGAGGTAAGATCAGCGCTAAAGCGCTTCATCGAGCGATCAGATTTCACCAACTTGTAGATCCAAAAGTATTGGATATTCTCAAAGAGCTGAATCTAGATGTAAATTCAAAAATAGGTGAGGGTTCTTTTTTACATTTAAGCATCATGTACAGGTGTCCTCCTGCTATAATAAAAGCTCTTGTGTCAGCCGGAGCTAATCAAAGTATCACCAATAATAATGGGGCGACTCCTCTTCATTTAGCTGCTTGGTTTCAACGCTTTAAAGCTGCAGAAGTCCTCCTTCAATCAGGTGGAAATCCTAATATGCGTGCTGATAGGGGTATTACAGCCCTCGATTTAGCTTGCTTTTGGGCGATAGAAAGATGGGGGAGCTACTCATAAAATATGGCGCTAATCCAGACCTAACTTAGAATCCACCCGTAATTAATAATACAGTTTTTGATCAAATGGCAAAAAGTAGAGACTTAAATTTGACAGGGTTCTTTTAGAGGTTTTGGCTCTTTCATTCCAGTCCGAAACTGCCTTTATAAAACCTTAATATTTTAAGGATATAATAAAAGGGATTACTAATTCAAAGAAGTGTATTGATATGTATTTAAAAGTTAGTCAAAGATTGGGTAATAACCGATTGTCACCTTCGCTACCGTTAGGAGAAAATTCTTCTAAGGTCGCTACTAGGCGAACAAAAGAAAAGAGTAGAATAAAGTCTGTGAAGATCAATAGTCGCAGCTTTCGAAAGATTGGATCTTTTCATGCGCCCGGCATCTTAACATCGCGACTTACTCCCACTATACGAACTCCTACTTTTGCAAAAACAGAACAATTTGTAAAACCTGTGATGGTTAATCAAGCCACTCAATTTGATTTGAGTGATATCACGCAAGCAGGACAATACCCATTAGATACAAACGATATTATTGTTTTAGATCCTAATTTTGCCCCAGCTAATGCCCCTGAAAGACATCCTTATGCGGAAGATGCAGAGAATGTCTCAGCGCCAGAGGGATTCTTTAGTGAAGGGTTGCATACTATTGCAGATTCACTCTATTGGACCGTGCGAGTTACTCAACAAGCAGTAAGATCCTTTTTTGTACAAACAGAAGGTGAATTGCTCTTAGCTCTCAGTGATCCAAATCAGCAAGTGAGAGTCAGTAGATCATGGCTATTTGGCGGATCGCGTGAACAACTTTTTGGCCTTAGCAATGGGACAATACATTCTATTTTTGTAAATTGGCCCAAAATCTTTTTCCAAGAGAAGTTTCCAAGATCAGAGCGGCAGAACACACTGGCTCTTTTGCAAGTTGTCCCGCATGTCGTGTGTAGCGAAGTGACACAAGCAACTGAAGAAACCAATCAACTAATCGAAAACGTCGTTCGCAAAGCGGCAGTGGTTCTAGATGATCGAAGAGGCTATAACAAAGACGTTTATTTAGGAAAGCTCGAAGAAGAGCTACTCAAAGTTTTAAGGGATATCGCAGTCAAGGTGGCTCCATTTAGAGTCGATAAAATTGACCATGTTAAACCAGGCTTTGAAAAAGCAGCCATCGCTTTAAATGCAGCGGTTGAAAAAGCCTTTCCAACAGGGGGTTCTTTTGAAGATCGCGAAAGATACCATATTGATGCTCGTAAGCTGCTAATGGAACGTGGATTTAGAATTGGACAAGATGTGGCGCTTGCAGTAGCAGAGATTCAAAATGCAACCATTGAGCAATTCTTAGAAATGCCTAAAGTAACAACGCAAGATCGCAAAGCCCGCGTTCATTACCTTGCAGAGAAGTTAATCGGTTTGCGAGAAACATGCGTAAGAAAAATCGCTCAATTTAATGTTTTACTAGATAATATAGATAAAACAGTCAGTAGCTAAAAGCTGAGTTCAATTTTGACATAAAAAAATATAAGGGGTATCTTGTTTAAAAAAACGAGGTAGCCCTATGTCTTTTCAATTGCCAGATCTTCCTTATGCCTATGATGCATTAGAACCCGTCATCGATCATGAAATTATGGAGCTGCATCATAAAAAGCACCATCAAACCTATGTTAACAACCTCAATGCAGCCTTAGAAAAATATAAACAAGCCGAAGCTGAAAAAAGAGTCGATCAAATGATTGGTTTACAAGCGGCGATTAAGTTTAATGGAGGAGGCCATGTCAACCATGCTCTTTTTTGGACTAATTTGGCGCCTAAAGGACAAGGTGGGGAGCCTCACGGAGAATGTCTAAAAGCTATTGAAAAGTCTTTTGGCTCTTTAAATAAATTTATTGAAGAGATGAGCGCTGCTACGGTGGCCATTCAAGGTTCTGGTTGGGGCTGGCTTGCCATGCACCCTCAAAAAAAATCTTTATCGATTGCAACTTGTCAAAATCAAGACCCCCTCTCCACGCAGCACCTCATTCCTCTTTTAGGTATTGACGTCTGGGAGCATGCTTACTACCTACAATATAAGAATGTACGTCCAGATTATGTGAAAGCTATATGGCAAATCATTAATTGGAAAACTGTCAATGAAAGATTTGAAAAAGGGCTAAATAGTTAATAATTGATAAAAACTCAATGGCTTGATTTATATGTTCTTATAAATTAAAATTGAGTTTTTCAATTTAATCACTTTTGGGTTATGAAACTATTTTCTAAAAGCAAGCCAAAGATCAAAATTCAAGAAACTAAGCGGGAGAGTTTTGACGGATGGTTGAAGTGTTCTCACTGTAAAGAACTCATCCACCTCAACGAGCTCGAACAAAATACTAATTGTTGTCCAAAATGTGACTACCACTACCGTCTTTCCATTCAGGAACGCGTGAAACTTTTAACCGACGAAAACACCTTTACTGAGATGTATGAAGACATTATGCCTACGGATCCACTCAATTTTGTGGATACAGAAAGCTACAAAGAACGCCTTGCTTCAGCCCAAAAAAAGACAGCGCGCAATGAAGGGATCATCGTAGGGGTTGGCAAGATGAATGCTCAGTCTGTGGCGATCGCAATCTTAGATTTTGCCTTTATGGGAGGATCAATGGGGTCGGTTGTTGGAGAAAAACTAACCTTGATTATTGAACACGCTTTAGAGGAGCAATTGCCTTTGGTAATCGTTTCAGCATCGGGGGGAGCGCGTATGCAAGAATCCTCTTTATCACTGATGCAAATGGCAAAAACCTCCGCAGCTCTAGCCCGATTTGGAAAACACTCTTTACCTTATATTTCTGTTCTCACCAATCCAACAACAGGTGGGGTCACAGCCTCGTTTGCTTCTTTAGGAGATATTATTATTGCAGAGCCTAAAGCGCTTATTTGCTTTGCCGGTCCTCGTGTAATTGAGCAGACAATTGGTGAAAAATTACCTCCCGAAGCTCAAAAGTCAGAATTCTTGCTTGCACATGGAATGTTAGATTGTGTGGTAAGGCGCAAAGAACTTAAAAGTAAAATTAGTACTTTTATTCAATATTTAATGCCTGAAAAGCTTCTTAAAAAAAATCAAAAGCTCTCGCTTGAAAACCTCAAAGAAGATAAGCTTGTGAATTTGGAAAGAGAACTTAAGAAGAATAAAAAGAATCTTTAATATGAATTTGATTAAAGTCGGCATTGAAAAAATAAGTGATGAAGTAGAACTTCCTTATTATGCAACAGCAGGATCTGCAGGAGCTGATGTGAGAGCGCACCTTTCACAAGCAGTGATTTTAGCCCCTGGAAAATCTATTTTAATTTCAACTGGGTTGAAGTTTGAAATTCCTAGTGGCTATGAAATTCAAGTGCGTCCCAGAAGTGGACTTGCCTATAAAAATCAAATTACAGTTTTAAATGCCCCTGCTACCATTGATTCCGATTATCGAGGGGAGCTCAAAGTAATTCTCATTAATCATGGCCAAGATCCATTTATTATTGAGCCCAACATGCGTATTGCTCAAATTGTGTTTGCTTCAGTAACAACCGCTC
Organism: uncultured bacterium; assembly: GCA_964612505.1. GTDB lineage: Bacteria > Chlamydiota > Chlamydiia > Chlamydiales > JAAZZY01 > JAAZZY01. The sequence continues at coordinate 5,556 of CAZTEX010000008.1, forward strand.
AATTTGAGATTAAAGAGCAAATACTAGTTAATACTGAACGAGGGGAGGGTGGTTTTGGTCACACAGGCAAATTCTAAATCCAAATCCTATATTGAAATCGCCTCTTTTTTAGATCCGGAAGCTATTCAGTTTTTGGATGTAAAAAATCGAGATGAAGCTATTGCTCAGCTCGTAAATTGTCTATGTTCTTCTTATCAAGTTGAGGAACTCAAACAGTCTTTTCATTTAGCAGTCTTAGAAAGAGAAAAAATCGCTTCGACTGGTATTGGAATGGGCATTGCTTTACCTCACGCTAAATTAGCAGCTTTTGATGATTTTTTTATTTCGATAGGCATCTTGAAGAAAGGGATTAATTGGAATTCCATGGATCACCAGAATGTCCAGATCATTGTCTTAATTGCAGGACCCGATGATAAGCAATCTGATTATCTTAATATTCTATCTCAATTAACTTTCATACTTCGAGATGATGAAGTTCGAAAACGTTTGTTAGCCTGTACACAAGCGGACCAAATTATTGAAATATTTCAAATGACTCAAGGTGAACTCTAATGGATTTGAACGTTAAAGATGTTGCCAAGTTGCTGCAAGTAACAGAGGAAACAATAGAGAATTGGATCGAACAAGGAAAAATCCCTTCATATCAGTTAAAAGATGGATATCATTTTAATCGAGAAGAAATTGAAGAGTGGATGCTTCGATTTGTTTACCAAGATGACTTGCACCTCGATCTTAAAGAATATCCGATGGGGTTACAATCTTTTAACCTCTATAGAGCCCTCCATAAAGGGATTGTCTTAAGCAATGTTGAGGGTGATTGCAAAGAAGAACTAATTAAAAATAGCATGGAAATTATCTCCAAGCATTTAGACCTCAACTCAGAGATCCTCACCAATCTTCTACTAGACCGAGAAAAACTAATGTCTACAGCCATCAATCATGGGATCGCCGTTCCTCATGCACGAGAGTTTTTACTTTCAGCGGCTTATGATCTTATTGCTGTTGTCTATCCAAAAACTCCCATTGACTACGATGCCTTAGATGGTGAAAAAGTGCATACCCTCTTTTTCTTGTTTGCTTGCCAAGATAATAGGCACTTAAATTTATTATCCAAGATAGCGTTCTTTTGTTATCAGGAAGAAAACTTAGAATTATTGAAAACAAAACCCGATAAAACAGCTCTGCTTAACTTCATCCGTTCATGGGAAGCTAAGCTGAGCGATTTACAAGCCGTTTAAATTGACGTTTTGTTGTCTAAAGCAAGAGCTTTTTCTTTCGATTCACTTTGCCCTTCTCCGGTAAGATCTTCTTCAGTAAACTCTAACTTATCTAGACCTTTTTTGATTTTGAAGCCGCGCTTAATTGCTCTAATAGAAGGAGATAGAAGAAGCTTTTCAGCAAGTACATCTTCGATATGTTCTTCAATCGTTCTACGAATTGGACGAGCTCCCATTTCCGGTTGAAACCCTTTATTAACCAAAAACTCAACTGCTTCACTATCCAAACTAAGTTCAATTTTCTTCTCAGTAAGACGTTTTTGTAGCTTATGAAGTTCAAGCTCTACAACGCTTCTCAAGAATTCTTTAGTGAGCGGTCTGAATGTGACTAATCCATCAATACGGTTGATGAATTCAGGTTTAAAGTGTTTTTTGACTGCTTGTTCAATTTTAGCAGTAATCGTTTCATAGTTTGGCATCCCTTCTGTAGCGCCAAAACCCACTTCATGGGTCTTTTTAATAAGGTCTGCCCCTAAGTTGGAAGTCATAATAATAATCGTATTTCTAAAATCGATTCTTCTGCCAAAAGAATCTGTTAAACGACCTTCTTCTAAAATTTGCAGCAGCAAGTTCATGACATCGGGGTGCGCTTTTTCGACTTCATCGAAAAGAACGACGCTATAAGGTCTTTGACGAACTCGCTCGGTAAGTTGTCCACCTTCTTCGTGACCAACGTATCCCGGAGGAGAACCTGTCATACGGCTGATCGCAAATTTTTCCATATATTCTGACATATCTACTTGGATAAGAGACTCTTCTCCTCCAAACATGTGGATTGCCAATTGTCTTGCAAGAAGCGTTTTACCCACCCCTGTAGGACCTAAGAATAAGAAAGCTCCAATAGGACGATTCGGGTCTTTAATGTCTGCGCGGCTTCTGCGAATGGCTCGGCATACAACTTTAATAGCCTCATCTTGACCAATAATATTACCTGAAAGGATTTCTTCCATTTTAAGGACTTTCGTTGTTTCTCCTTCAGTCAGTCTATTTAAAGGGATTCCTGTTTGTTTCGAAACAATGTTAGCCACTTCTTCTTCATCTACAATCACTTGATGTTCTTCTTTATTTACTTCCCATTCAGAACGTAACTTTTGAAGATCTTCTCTCAAATGTTTTTCAGAATCTCTAAGCTTAGCAGCTTTTTCATACTCTTGATGGTTGATGGCACCTTCTTTAGCAATGCGCGTTTCTTCAATCGTTGCTTCTAACTTAATAAGATCATCGGGTTGATTCATCATGGCAATTCTCATTTTTGCCCCAGCTTCGTCGATGAGGTCAATTGCCTTATCAGGTAGAAAGCGGCCATGAATATATCGATCCGAGAGATTGGCTGCTGCTTTAATGGCTTGATCGGTATAAATACATTTATGGTGTTCTTGATATTTTGCTTTGAGTCCAGCCAAAATCTCTTCCGTTTCAGAAATACTTGGAGGTGCTACGTGAATTTTTTGAAATCTTCTTTCTAAAGCGGCATCTTTTTCAATATGTTTGCGATACTCATCAATGGTGGTAGCGCCAATACATTGAATTTCCCCGCGAGAAAGGGCAGGTTTTAAAATATTGGAAGCATCAATAGCCCCTTCAGCAGCTCCGGCGCCAACAATAGTATGAAGTTCATCGATAAATAGTAGGATATTCCCATTTTTTTTCACTTCATCCATGACAGCTTTAATCCGCTCTTCAAATTGGCCGCGGTACTTAGTCCCTGCAATCATGAGTGTTAAATCGAGTGAAATAAGCCTTTTTTTACGTAAATTATCAGGCACATCTCCTTTGACAATTGCTTGAGCTAGACCTTCTACGATCGCTGTTTTACCAACTCCGGCTTCGCCGACAAGGACAGGGTTGTTTTTTCTTCTTCGGCATAAAATAAGAATAAGTCTTTCAACTTCTTCTTTACGTCCAATCACAGGATCCATTTGTCCGTTGCGGCAGTTTTCAGTAAGGTCGTGACCATAAGCCTTTAAAGCAGGAGTCTTGTCATTATTTGGAACTGTTTTTGCCTCATAACTAGCAGATGGGTTTTTAGGAGGTTGATTTAAATTAGGAGGCGCATTGGAAGTAGAACCAATCGGAGGTAGTTGAAGATTAAAGCTTTCAAGTTCTTTGAGGACCTCTTTGCGGATTTCCTTTAAGTTGACATTTAAATTTTCAAGAACTTGAGCTGCAACACCGTCTGTTTGTTTCAATAAGCCAAGTAACAGGTGCTCGGTGCCTACATAATTATGGTTTAAAATAGCAGCTTCTTCGTTAGCAGCCTCAAAAACTCTTTTTACTTTTCCGGTTAAAGCTGGATCTCCGTACACTTGTATTTCGGGGCCGTAGCCGACAAGTCTCTCAATCTCAGCACGTACTGTTTCAAAATCGATACTTAAATTTCTAAGTACGTTAACTGCAATGCCTTGTCCGAGCTTGAGTAGCCCTAAAAGCACGTGTTCTGTCCCTAAGTAATTATGGTTGAGGCGTTGCGCTTCTTTTTTAGCGAGCTTAATTACTTGTTTAGCTCTATTTGTGAATTTGTCAAACATAAAAGACTCTCTATTAAAAACTTATTAAATTGTTCTTGCTGGTATAACTTCACATTAGAAATTCGATGGTTTTTTTGCAAATCTAAGAATGCTTTTTTTTGGAATTGCATTTATTCTTGTACCATAAAAATAAATAATATTCTATCCCTTTAAAAGATAAGATTCAATTTATCAACAGATTCGATGAGCTGTATAAAGGAGTGTTTTTGGAAGTCAATATTATAGATACAGGGGTGCGAAGCGCTCAGGAAAATATGGCTATTGATAAGCTCTTATTAGATGAGCTAAACCCTAAGCAATTGCCCATTTTACACCTTTATCAGTGGGAAAAAGATAGTATAACCTATGGCTATTTTGCTCAGCCTGAACAGCTGCTCGATATCAAGGGCATCCAGAAAAGAAAAATTGATTTAGCCAAACGGATCACAGGAGGGGGGGCGACAATGCATTTTTGCGATTACGCCTTTTCATTTTTGATGCCTGCAGCTCACTGCGATTACTCTGAAAATACACTAGATAATTATCAATTTGTTAATAGCTTTGTGATGAAAGCGGCGGCTGGTTTAGTCGAACAAAAAGAAGAATTAGTTTATCTTCAAGAGGAATCTAAAGGTCCGATTGTGAGACATCTTAACTATTGTATGGCAAAGCCTACCAAATATGATGTGATCTATAAGGGGAAAAAGATAGGGGGGGCTGCCCAGCGCAAAACATCCAAAGGATATCTTCATCACGGAACGATTTCAATTGCTCTTCCAGACCCTCAGTTTCTGAGATCCATTTTGCAATCAGAAGAAGCTTGCCAAGCTATTTTAAAAAATAGCTTTGGATTTATTGAAAACCATTTAGATCAAAAAAAACTCAATGAATATCGCGCAATCATCCAAGAAAAGCTGATTGAAGCTATCTTAAAAAGTTAATTCTTAGTAAATTTTCAGGAAATTCCCTAGCAACTTTTTTGAATTCTATGTTATTTTTTTTGTTTTTCATTTAAAACTCAAAAATTAAAATGCTTGGACTTTTAAAAAAATATCAAAAGACTTTTTTCGTTGCTGTTGCTTTCTTAGTGGGTATCTCTGTGATGTTTTCAGGGTTGCTGCCCCGCAACTTATCAGCTACTAAGGACCCCGTCTTTTTTAAAACAACATCGGGTGAAAAAATTAAACGTTCTCAATTTGAAGGTTTAAAAGCATTGTTGACAACCAACAATGGTGAAATGCTTCTCTATGGGAATTATTTAGGGTTTCATTTTTTTCCTGAAGATGTCTTTACGCAAAATATTGTTCAACCCGGTCTTATCGAACTGATTGCAGCAAAGAAAATGGAAGAATTCTTACCTTTTTGGAATGAGCAAAAGCAAAAAGAACAACATTTTAAAGCCTATACTCACCCACAATCAACTCTACTCTCAGCAGAACCTATTTGGCAAAAGCATGCTCCACAAATTCCAGAGCTCATTAAAAAGTTACAACAAACAACAGATATCAAAGAAGCCTTTAAGTTGCGAACAGAGCTCTTTTTGCAAGAAAACCAATTTTCTTCTTATGCTTTATGGCAGTTTTTAGCAGAGCAGCAAAGACAATATCAATGGCTGGCTCCAGATGAAAACATGCAGCCTTTGGGTTTGTCTTTATTTGGCTATCGATCTTTACAAGATTGGTTTAGTGACAAAATGATCGATTATGTTTGCCAATTCATCTGGCAGGTCAGTAGCCTTGCAAAAAAAAGAGGGTACCAAGCGACTTATAAAGAAGCTGAAAACAGTTTAATGACCCTCAATGATCAATCGTTTAAACAACTGCAGTTTTTGGGGCTCAAAGAATTTGGTGACGCAGATAGTTATTTTCATGCCAAATTAATGCGGCTTGGAATGAATAAAGCGCAGATGATCTCTCTATGGCAAGAGGTATTAACCTTCCAAAACATTTTAAATGAAGCAGCTCATGTTGCCCTTCTAGACGATCTTACTCTCAATGGATTTGAAGAGTATGCTTCACAAAGAGTGGAATTATGCCGGTATACATTGCCCAAGCATCTTGATTTTAAATCTCCCCACGACCTTGCTAAATTTGAAACCTATTTGGTAGCCCTTGGAAAACCAAAAGAGGCGTTAAATCTTGACTTTGCCATAAAACCAATGGATCAAATTGAGAAAGAAAACCCTCAACTAGTTGAGCAAAAAATTGAAATTCAATTTAAAGAATTAGATTTGCAAAAAGCAGCGGTCAGTATTAGTGTTCAGGATCTTTGGAATTGGAAAATGGATCCATCCAATGCCGCTTCTTTAAAAGTCAAATTTCCAAAACTTGAAATCGACTCAAAAATGAGTGCAAAAGATTATCAAGCTGTAATGGAAGGGCAAGACTATTTTACACAAATGCAAATCGATCAATTTGTTCGTGAGCTTTTATTCAAAAAAAATGACAATTGGGTGAAGAATGCTTTAGAAAAAGCGCCTGTCTTAACACAAGAATTTATGGCCAGAAAAAGTGGCTATAGACTTCCCTTTAAAGGGCTGGAAGTAGCTAAAAATAAAGAGAAATTTTTAACTAACTTATTCAATTTTGATGCAGAAGAAAAAATAGATCAAAACCCAGTTACATTTGATAACCAACACTTTTATCAAGTCCTGGCTGTAAAATCTCTAGAGCCTGCACGTCTAGTAGATTATAAAGAGTTATTACAAGATAAAACAGCTGATAAATTGCTCAATCAAATCCTTTCTAAAATGCATAAGGCCAATGAAGAGGTAGCAGAGAAGGAGTTTGTAAAAGCAAAAGACAAACTTTTAGAAGAATATCTGAAACCAATTCAAAAAGCGATTTGCGAAAATTATCATGAACAGTTTGGTAAAAAACCAGCACACTTAAATGATCGTTTTTATTGTGAATACCGCTTGTATAGCCCTGTTAAAGAGGCTCTGGAAAGTTATAAAGAAACAGGCGCCCTCCAAAAAGAATTCGTAGCATTTAAATTGGAGCCTACCAATGAAATATTGGTTCGCCAAGAAGGTAATACTAAAGAACTGGAAGAGCTTCTTGGGCGTGAAGAGGGCTATTGGACCGCTGTGCAGATTAAAGGAAATACAGCGCAGTTTGCTCAAGTCTTGAAAAAAGGTAGCCCTTCTCTTAAAGACCATCCGATGCAAAAAAAACTTCGACAAGAGCTTTCGTCTGAAAGTATTAAAGCTTTAGCGGAAGAGCTTTTGGAAGAGATTGAATTAAAAAATTACTCAAATCCCTCTTAAATAAGCTTGATGATTGCATGAATCATCTTCTTTGCGATATGAGTAAGAGTCTGATGAATTGAAGATAAGGAGATCTTATGCAATTTAGTGATTCTCATGAATGGGTCAAAATTACTAACTCTAGAGCAACGATCGGAGTCAGTCAGCATGCGCAAAAAGAAATTGGTGAAGTTGTTCATGTAGAACTTCCCAAGTTAGGTGTTAAGATCAAAAAGGGGCAAGAAATTGCCGTTTTAGAATCCACAAAAGCAGCAGTCGATATCTATTCTCCTGTTTCTGGTAAAATTGTGGAGGTCAACAGGGAATTGATAGATCATCCAGAACTGATTAATGAATCCCCTCAAGAGCATGGCTGGCTGGTGCGCTTGGAGTTACAAGATCCAACAGAGCTAGAAAAATTGATGGATACTCAAAAATACGACAGCTTTGTGAACAAATAAGAGAAAGTTTTCCCAGTCCTCTCTTAAAGTATACTTAATTAAAGCTTAATGCTAAAATTCCTTTCAATTTTTTTCTGTGTTAAGTAGATAATGTTATTATGCAGAATCGATTAATGAAATGAATAAACGGCTTCAATTGCTTTTTTTTGTCTTGGTGATCATGACTTCAGCTTTTATCTGGAGAAAGCCGATCACATCCCATGCAATTAAATTTGGGTTTAAGTATTTCTCAGAAAAAGCTTTAGGCGAAAAAGTTAGCTTTCATGATTTTCAGCATAAGAAAAATCAATTGATTCTTTTTGAACCCAAGCTAGGCCTTAAAAGTAAAGTTCTTCAAAAAGGGGGGATTTACTTAGAAGCTGAATTAATGACAGTTCATTATCAAATTGATTGGTGGAAGCGCTCTTTAAAATTTGATTTTGATTTACTGAATCCTAAAATACAAGTGGTGAAAACCGCCGATTTTAAGCCCTCTTTAACGAATCTATTTAAAGCTAGTAAGACGGGTCTGCAAATAGAGACCTCCTTTAAGGTGCAGCAAGGCCAGCTCAAACTCACCGATAGAACAGTCATAACTCAAGAGCTTTCTCAACACTTTCTATTTGAAGCAGAATCTCGAAATATTCAATCTGATCACGTAGTTGCAAGTCTTAGTTTATCGCAAGATCAATCTGCTTGCATTGGTTTAATCTCTTTGAAATCCGGCTCAATTCACTATAGTTTTGATTTAAAAGAGGTGAAAGCCGCTGAGCTCCAAGATATGATTAATTTTTGGGCTTCTAATCTTGCCAAAGAAGAGCGCTCTTTGAATTGTTTAAAAGGGGTGATTAACGGGATTATTGAGGTTTCAACTTCTGAAGAATTTATGCCTGTTTTGCAAACGCAGCTTGAAATTACAGACCTTGCTCTAGATGATCGTAAGACCCTGTTAGCGGTGCACGTTCCAAAAGCGGATATCCATTTGCTGACAAATAAAATGGTCAAGGATAAGAAAGACTATTCTTTTAAAGACTTGCTGGAAGTCTGGACAGATGCTAGCCAAGGCGCCGTTCAAATTCCCTTGGGAGCTAAAGTCTCTTATCAAAAAAACCAATTAGAGATTTTAAAATCTTTAGATATGAAGGGGCAGATTACCTTTCATCCAAAAGAACCTATTAAGCTGCACCTGGAGGGCAATGTTTCTACAGGGAATAGGCACTCTCTATTAACCATCGACGGTTCTGGTCACTTTAACGTATTAAAAGCAGATGTTGAAGTGCGGATGAAAAACCACTTTAAAGATGAAGCTCGCATCCGCTGCATGATCGATCCTAGTCAAGAAAGAGAACATAAGCTTTATGTTCAGCTTAGCCATGTGAGTGAAGATGAAGCGGATTTCATTGGGCAACTGTTATTGCCTTTTTACCCGCAGGTCAAAGACTTTGAAATTCAAAAGGGTCATTTAGATGCGCACCTTATTTTTAATTTAAAAGATCTTAAGCCCCAATCGATGACGATTGAAGATTTTCAAATTTTGGGCGGGTATTTGAATCATTGCTCATGGGTAGAGCATATTCATAATATGAGAGCCAGTGGCAAGTTGCATTTAGATTTAAGTCAAAAAGATCTTTTAAAAACTTTGCAAGGAGAGCTCCAATTTCAAGTTGAGGAAATGAAGGCCTTTAATTACCCATTTGAAAAAGTGGATGGCAGTTTTCAAATTCTCAATGGAGAAATTGTACAAGCTCAAGCTCTAACTATTTTTTCAGGTTTAAAGTCACAGATTGATTGGTTAAAAATAAGAGAAATTGATCCTTTGCAAATCCGCATGCAGGGCTTGGGTAAAAACTTTCTTGCTTTCTCACCCTCCATGATCAATAAAAGCTATAGCCCATGGTTTGGCCATGAGTCCATTGGCTGTGAAATCGCTGGGGTGATTGATCGGGGGTCTTTAAATCTAAAAGGAAAATGTTCAGTAGGAAATTATCGATCCCTTTTTTTTGGTTTTAATATCCATAAAAGAAAAGTCAATCAAGATGCGAATGAACAATTCAGACGCTTTTGGCAAAACTTTGTCATTCCTATAAAAACAGTTCCAGCTTTAAGTTATTTTGAAAGGAAATTCAACCTGCATCTCACAACAAAGTATACAGTGCAAAATGGTTGGTTTCATATCGAAGAAGTACCAGTAGAAAAATTTGTTAGCCCAATTGTATTTAATGATACGTCATTGACCTTACAGGGGACGGCAAATATTCGAGGAGAATTTGACCAGCAAGGTCTCAGTTTAAGCTATGATCAGTTTGATTTAAATTTAGATCACCCTACCTTTACTATTTTTTTTAAAGAGAGCGAGAGAAAAAAAGAAGGACACCATTATTTTAACTTTTCTACAGGATCTCATTTTGGAAATGTTTACCTAGAAAACGGCCATTTTCTACTCAAAGGGAATGAGATGCACTTTGAAAGGCTCAGTGGAAATGTAGAAATAACACCCGATTATATTTATGTCCCTAAACTTTTTTCTGAAATTGGAAATTTGCAATTGTCTTCCAATTTTAAATTACGCTTTTCGCAGCAGGGGGATTTAGACCTTCAACTCAAGTTAGATAAGTTTGAGAGTCATTTGAGCAACCTTACCTCCTTATTTAGTTCGATGGGTTACACCTACCTCAATCAGTCTCCCCTTACGGGATATTTAAAAATAGCTAGTGAACAAGCTTTTTTTGAGTTGAGTCGCCGAGGAGAAGAGGTCAAAACGCGAGTGGCGCTGGGGGGAGATATGGTGGATGGAACGATTCCTTTTTTAGCAGGGCAGCCACTGACAGATATTAAATGTAAATTCAACTTTGATAGCCAAGATCCATTTTTTGAACTGAAAGAATTTGAAGGACAGTGGAGATCTCATCGTAAACAAGACTATCATCTCTCTTCAAACTATTTAAAAATGAATCTGTTTAATGATGATCCTTGCTACTTCGATATTAAAGTAACCAATGCATATAAAGATTGTGCAAGGTTGATGGGGAAAATGTACCTCAATGTTTCTCAAAAAAAACCCATCTTAAAGATTATTTTAGATCAGAAAAATAACCATATTGGCAGTGTTGATTTAACCAATGTCTACTTTTCATTAAATGAATCTTTTCAATTAGATTATTTGAATGTCAATTTTTTAAGTAATTTGAAATCGATACAAAATGATGTTGTTTTAATTCAAAATATGATGCCTCAGCTTTCCACAACTTCTGTTGCGGCTTTCCATGCTATGGCGCTGGAAGGGGATGTCTCAGGGCAGTGGGTTTATGATTTAAAACAAAAACGTCACCAATTCTTTATATGGGGAGACCAGGTTAAAATGAATCATTCTCCCAGTGGCTTTTTTCAGCTAAAAGGATATCAAGAAAAAAATAGCATCTTTATCGAAAACTTTACCTATCATGATTTAAAAGGGGAGGTTTCAATTGAAGAAAAACCTTTTTGTTACTTTGTCAGAGGGTTGAAGTTAAAAGCAAATCAAGATCTAGATATCAGTATGTCGGGAATATACTGCAAAATCTTTAATAGTTTTCAGGCAGATATCCATCGTATTTTTTGTAATCTGGGCAACATGAAGCAACTGAGCTTATTCGCAGCGCTTCCTTACTTTTCGAGTAGTCAAGGGACGGTAGATCTAAAAGGAAAATTAGACGGCGGCTACTTTAAAGGAGATTTTAATTATGGATTGGATTTTAAAGGGGAAACAACCTCTTTAGTCGTTGAACCTTTCCTTTTTAAAGATGATAAAGTGGAAGGGAGAATTGAAGGGAATTCAAATATTTTTAAAATAGCTCATATTAAAAGTAGTTTCCTCTCTTTATATAACAAGCCTTTAGAAATGGCCGTTTTAGCTAAGAATATAGAATTCAAAAAAGATAAGCCTATGAAGATTGAGAATATGGGGTTTTCCTTCCCTGTTTGTCAGCTTCCCTCTTTACAGGCCATTCTCAAAGAGCATTGGCAGCAAGAATTACCTGAGATTGCTTCTGAGCTCAAAAAAGATGGTTTTTTAGAAGGTCATTTACATTTTGATTCTGCCGATCCCAATTACTATTTTAATTTGCAGCTGAACGCTGGCAAATATCATTTATTTAATAAAGATTATGATCTAGATGATTGCAAACTAGATTATGGACCTTCTGGATTACAGGTTAAAGTTCAGACAAGCTTTGAAGAAAAGGACTATTGGATCATCTACAACAAGCAGAGCTTTAAGAAAAATGCCTTTCAGTTGTTTATTTGGGATCAAAAACCTGAAATGGACCTAAGTAAAGGATTAAAAATTGAATGCCAAGAAGAAGCTGAAGGCTTTTTAATAAAAAATATGTCAGGATCTGTTTCTGGCTTGCGATTTGATTTTGTCCATCGTCCAGAGAAAGATAGAGCTGGTTTTAATGTATTAATGGGGCAGCTTCAAATTAATGGGGAACAGTTAATCCCTTCTTTATCAAAAAAGATTCAAGAAAAACTTGGCAAGCTTAAGCTTGGCAAAGGATATTTTTTAACGGGACAACTCACTCTGTTTAAAAATGATCTTAAAGATTTTATTTTTGAAGGGCTATTTGGTGGGCAAAATTGTGAACTTTTTGGCTTTGAATTTAAAAGCTTATCTTCGACGATTCGCTATGCAAAAGATCAACTTGAAATTAGAGATTTTAAACTCAGCGATCTTTCTGGAGAGCTCTCTGCAGATATTATCAAATTTGATAAGAAGCAGTTTGTGATTCCCAAAATAAAGTTGATCGACTTCAAACCTTCCCTTCTGCATAGCTATCAGCAAGGTCCACTCAAGCACAAACCTCTCATCATTGATAGGGTAGAGGTTTCTAACCTAAAAGGCAATTTAGAGGATTTAAATACGATTCGCGGCGATGGTTTTTTAACCTTTCAGAAATCGCCTAAGAAACAAACCAGTTTGCTAGATCTTCCTGTTCATCTAATCAGTAAATTAGGCTTAGATTTAACCATGTTAAATCCAGTAGAAGGCAAGATCATGTTTATGGTTAAAGATCAAAAAGTGATCATCACTAAGCTCATTGATGTTTATAGTCATGATCGTCATTGCCATTTTACGCTAGCAAAACCCCCAGAACTTTCGTATCTTAATTTTGATGGAAGTTTAAATATTAAAATAAAGATGAAACAATATGTTTTATTAAAATTTACCGAGCCCTTTATTATTTCTGTGCAAGGTTCATACACAACACCTCGCTATTCATTTATGCGTAAAAAAGTGGTCGTGGATGTTTTTGAAAACTCTTCTTTATAAACCTCTCTGTGAAATTTGCTCAAGCCCGTTAAAGAGGCAGAAAGTTTTTTGTGACTATTGCCAAGCAGATTGCTATTATCGATTAGCTCACTATGATGATTTTTGCTTATTTGACCAAAAGCAGATCTTTTTTTTTATTAACAAAAACATCTACCTAAAAAAACTTTTTCAATTGGCATCTAATCCTCGTCAAATTTTTTTACTGGAAAACATTGCCAATTTAATAGCGTTAACTCTGAGCGCTCCCCATTTTCTTTATCCAGAGGGGATCCTTTTTAATCCTATTTTTAAGCAGGACAAGCTAAATAGGCTCTTTTTTAGCGAGTTAAAAAAGTCTTTAGGATTAAATCTTTATAACAAACAAGATCTTGTAAGCCTGACTAATAAAAGGTCTCTTTGGCTAGTTAATTCACTGCAGGGGGAAGAGATTCTCGGCTTGAACCACCATATAAACAAATAGCCGTAGTGCTTAGGTAGCTGATGAGGTGTTCGGAAAGAGAACTATTGAATCTATCATGCGCTATTTCATGGAAAAAGGGTAATACTAGGATTGGCAAGATTCCTTTAAAGGAAAAAGTGTCTGGTAAAGCTTTGGTGACTGCAATGGCAGCAGTTACACTTGTAACACTAATGTGAACTGCTTTTAAAGCTAGATTACCTATCTCATAGATTGGGTTATCATTTTGCTCTTCCGTAAATAACAGTTTACTCAATCCAATAGTAGCTGCTGTTGCGCTGTATATGCAATTCAAACTTCGGGGCAGAGCTATTGTTAAAAGAGTAGATGCGCTCGCTGTTAAGAATCTTTGAGGGAGGCTTAAATCAGAGTTCAATATTTCAAATAGGGGGGGGAGCAATGGCTAAAGCGGTTCTTATTACAGAGAGTGCTGAGGGAGCAGAGTTCATGTTTTTAGATCCTATGAATTAAAAAAGTAAGAAATTATGGGAAAACCAAAATATAAAGAAAGAAAAAAAGAAATCAGATCCATTTTTTCTTTTTAAAGAAAATAAGCATAAAGACAATCACTGTGCCCATAATAGCTAAAGCCACAGGATAGCCCCAGGCCCAATTAAGCTCTGGCATATTTTTAAAATTCATTCCCCAAATGCCTGTTAAAAAGGTGAGCGGAGCAAAAATCGTTGCAGCAATAGCTAGTAGTTTCATCACTTGGTTTGTTTTGTGGCCAATGTTGCTTAGATAAAGATCCAAAATACCCGAAATCATGTCGCGAAAGGTTTCAATAGTATCGACCACTTGGATGGTGTGGTCATATAAATCTCGTAAATAGAAATGAATATTTGGAGAAATTTGCTCAAAATCACCTCGATGTAGCTTGGATATCACTTCACGCAGAGGCCAAATGCTTTTGCGCATGATAATGGTTTCTCGTTTTAAAAGGTGAATATCTCTTAAAACTTGGGCATCTGAAGTCGTGATCAACTGTTCTTCTAGATCGTCGACCGTTTCAGCAATTTTCTCTAAAACTTCAAAATAGTTATCCACCACAACGTCAATTAGGGTGTACATCAAATAATCAGGACTAATATTGTGGAGCCTATTTTTTCGACTTCGAATTCGCTCTTTGATATAACCGCTTAAATAGTGTTCCCTTTCTTGAAATGAGATGACATAGGTGGGGCCGACAATTAAGCTAATTTGTTCATTTTCGATCATCACTCGCTCGGGGTCGTAATACAATGAGCGTAAAACAAGATAGAGGAGATTATCATAGGGTTCTACTTTGGGGCGCTGCTCGGTGCATAAGTCTTCGATCAAAAGAGGGTGGATTTTTAAGTATTCCTGCATTTTTTTTAAAAACTCTTGAGAGGGGTGGCCATCGACGTTGACCCATGTTAACTCATTGCTTTTTAAGCGCGAAGCGCAGTCATCAAAGCTCTTAACCTCTTCTTCTAAAAAGTGATCGACCCCATAAGTCACGAGTGTGATTTTATGGGCTTCTTTTTTTTCTTCCTCGGAGTGAGTATCTGCTTGTGGAATGGCAGAAGTATCTAATAGCTTCTTTTTAAAGAAGATACGAGTCATGATAGAACCTCAATCCTTACCCCGTTCTTAGGGATAAGAGAGGAACTTTTAAATGTCAATCAGCATTTAACTTTCTGATTTCTTGAAAGTTATAGATGACCCTGTAAAGAACGTTCTGCAAGCTTCATTTTTTGAGCAAGCGCAGCATCCATCTTCAATTTTTTCTCGATGTTTTTATAAGCATGTAAAATGGTGGAATGAGTTTTTCCAAAGGCAGCTCCGATGGTCGATAATGAATCTTGAACATGCTCTTTGGCAAGATACATGGCTATTTGGCGAGGTATGACAATATTTTGTGTGCGACTGCTGTTTTTAAGATCGCTGACTTTAACATCAAAGATTTGAGCGACTGTTTTGAGGATGGAATCAATAGAGACATGTTGATCAGTACTGTGATGAAGTAGTTCTCCGAGGACTTCGACGACGACCTCTTCAGAAAGGGGAATATCTAAAATTTGACAATAGGCGCTGAGTTTATTAACAGCCCCTTCCAATTGACGAATATTTTGTGATACTCGCTCTGCGATATAGAAGGCAATATTTTGTGGGATGGTAAAGTTGCGTTGCTCTGCTTTATGTTGAATAATGGCAACACGTGTTTCAAGATCAGGAGAGGCAAGTTGAGCTACCAAACCCCATTCCATGCGAGCAACCATCCGCTCAGAAAGTTTTAAATGGCTAGGTGGTTTATCACTTGTAATCACAATCTGTTTATTTTGGTTAATTAAGGCTTCAAACATATTACAAAATTCATCTTCAAAATTGAGGCGATTTTGTAGAAATTGAATATCATCGACTAGTAAAACATCTAAATCTCGATAAAATCGCTTCATTGAAGCCACTGATTTATTGCGTAAGCTATCTACTAAATCGTTGATAAACGCTTCTGTTGTTATACATTGGACTTTTAGATTTTTATGACTGCTTTGGATAGCATGGCCCACAGCATGGAGAAGATGTGTTTTTCCAAGGCCTACTTTTCCGTGAATAAATAAGGGATTATAAGTACGTGAGGGGCGATGGGCGATTCCAATAGCAGCAGATTTAACAAATTGATTGGAAGGTCCTTCGATAAAGTTTTCAAATTGATAGTGGCGATTTAGTTTAATATTCAATTGAGGCTTTGCGAGAAGTTCATCAGGAGTTTCATCAAGGATAACTTTGGAGGTCTCTTTTTTAGGAGTTGAGATCACAAATTTAATGGGTAGTTCTTCACCTTTTTTGACGGGGAAAAAAGCAGCTAAATCTTTGTAATAGTTTTCAATTAGATATTCTTTAACAAAGACATTGGGAATTTCTAAGGTTAAGCCATCTTCAGATTCATGAAGGACTTTAATGGGGGCAAGCCAGTTTGCAAATGCTGTGGCAGAGCATTTTTCTTCAACATAGCCTAAAAATTGAGACCATATTTTTGAATCGTCTTCGCAAAAGAGCATAAGTATTATTCCTTCATTCCCTATTTAATAACTTTGTTTGGTGTGGCTAGGTCTAAAAGTTATCAACAACCTTTCCACAATAACTATAAAAGCATAAAATGTGCGCGGAATGTAGC
This sequence comes from uncultured bacterium, assembly GCA_964612505.1. Taxonomy (GTDB): domain Bacteria; phylum Chlamydiota; class Chlamydiia; order Chlamydiales; family JAAZZY01; genus JAAZZY01. Next base: position 21,931 of record CAZTEX010000008.1, read on the forward strand.
ATGACACTTTCTTCGTCGCAACTTTTTTTTGGTAAAGTTGGTGATGCGTTTGATAAGCCTTTGAAAATCATCGGATCTTTTGGAAAAAAAATATTTTTGGAAAATGGAAGGCTGCAAAATAAAAATGTAAGATCCTCAAATCAAAAGAGCTAGAAGAATTCGTTGTTTTTTTTGATTTGTAATCGATTGTTTTAGAAGCGATTAAGTGCAGAAAGTTTGAACTCTTTGGCTTTTTATTTTTGAGGTTGTTTGAAAAAATAAAGGTTTTGCACAAAAAATAGTTTGCTCTATTGAACTTGTTTTTTTATAAGAAAACTTCAATAGCCAAGGTAAAGTTTATGAGTTCAATAGACAATAGTAGTAACCCGAGTTTAGATAACAACTATAATTTAGATCTTCATTCGCGTTATGCAGTTGCTACTGAGGCTCTAGAATCTTTCAATAATACCTATCATATTGGAAGTTCCACAGATACACGTGCGATCTCTGACCATGCGTTAGTTCTTGATTATGTTCCCAAGCCTAATGCCTTTGCTCAATTATTTAAGGTCGATTCAAAACGACGTTGGGCCTATTTTGAAGCTCCAGCTAACTTTGATAGCCAGCGCGTTTTCTTTTTTAGAATGGATTCAGTGGCAAAAGATGAAGCCGATGTTGCGCGAGTCTCAGCTATTGATGTTTCTCATAAAGATCCGCAAGAGCAACTGCAAAGATCAAAAGAAAAAGACGCTTTGAGTCAATTTTGCGAATTAAAAGTCGGCCTTCGCGAAGACTGTAACTATATTATGGGCTGCTTACTGCGTTATGTGAAGGGGTAAAAATGAGCGGATTAAATTGGAATGAAATTTTGGGTTGGGACGAAGAGCAAATTGATGATATGCGCACAACAGCTTTTCTTTATCTTAGAGAAGGAAAATATGATATTGCAAAGCAATTTTGTGAAGCTTTGGCAATTTTAAGCCCCAATAATCCTTATGATATTGCAACCTTGGGAGCCCTCTATTTGCAATTGAACAATCCCGTCAATGCTTTGACATATCTTGAAAAAGCTCAAGCCCTAGACCCTAAAAGTCAGACAGTACAAATTAATCGTATCAAAGCCCTTTTACAACTAGGTTACCGAGAAGAAGGTCTTCGCTTGTTAAAAACGTTTATTCCAAATTGCAAAGATAAATATATATCGTCTGATGCACAGGCATTGCAGCTAGCTTATCGAATATAAGCAGAATGCGCGCAAGCTTCAATTAAAGTATGGCAAATGAATTCGATTTGTTTTTCTGTCAGATGGGGAAATAAAGGAAAAGAAAGTTCCTCTAGGTAGTATTGTTCTGTATTTGGAAAATCTTTCACCTCAAAATGAAAATGTTTTTGAAAATAGGGGTGGCGATAGAGAGGGATGAAATGCACTTGAGTTCCGATCCCTTGCTTTTGTAATGTTAAGATCAATTGCTTTTTTGAAATCCCAAGCTTTTCAAAGTCGATGAGTAAAGGGAGCAAATTATGAGCTGAAAAAGCATCATATTTTGCATCAAAAAAACGGATAAACTCTTCATTTTGTAATTTCTTTCTATACTCTAAAACAATCTGTCTTCTTTTTTCAATAAAGGGGAGAATTCTTTTCAATTGTGAAAGGCCAAGTGCTGCTTGAAAGTCGGTGAAGTTACAATTGGTTGTCATGTCGTGAACTTCATAATAATCTGGGTCAAAATGGGGCTGCCTGATAACGCCATTATTGCGATAGAGTTGAAGGCGCTGCCCATATTCAGGAGAATTAGTGGTAACGAGCCCTCCTTCACCTGTTGTAATTGTTTTAGCAGGATGAAAGCTAAACACGGTCATATCCGAATATGGGCAAGAACCCACTTTTTGACCATTTGGATAACATGAGCCAAAAGCTTGGCATCCATCTTCAATAATAACACAGTTCTCAAATGGCTTTTGAAGTGGGAGGGCAATTCCTGAAAAATGGACAGGAATTAAAATGAGTCTCCCTTTTTTAGGTTTCTTTAAAAATTCAAAATGAGCGCACCCATTTTTTAAATCGATGTCTAATAATTGTAATTGAGAAGTTTGTTGTAAAGCTCCTGCAACGGTGCCTACAAACGTATTGGGTGAAGTGACAATCGTATCAGCAGAAGTTAAATTGGCAGCGTAAGCTGCTGCAGAAAGAGCATTTGTGCCGCTATTAAAGGCAAAGGCATATTTAGCGCCGCAAAATTCTGCACATTGTTGCTCAAACTCACTCACGAGAGGTCCTCGCGTGATCATAGATGATTTTAAGCTGCTTAAAACAGCTTGAATATCCTCTGGGTGAAAGCTTTGTTGCGCATAGGGTATAAAATCCATGCCTATCTTATATAGCAACTTAGAAGATATGAGCTCAATTTAAAATAATTTTTTTAGATCTAATAGTTTAAGATTTACCAATTTAATTCTTTATTATTATTAAAAAAAAGTGTATTCTGATCCGAAATTTTTTTTTGAGATCCTCTTTTGTTAACTATTTCAAACCAACAATCCAGTACCAGACTTTCTTCTAATAAAGATGAAGAAATGAACCTCTTTGACAGCGCTTCGAAGTATCCGATTGTCTTATTTCAAACCGCCCAAAATGAAGAAATGAAGGCTCTTGGCAAAGCTTCAAAGTATCCGGTTGTACTGTTTGGAACTGCTGCAGCTGCAGTTGCGCTCTGGGCTTTGACTTTCATTGGCGCGCCAGAGACGTTTTCGCAGCCACCCAAGCTGCTGAGTTTAGCGCCCCCCCTCCCTCAATTTAAGTTCGAAGCTTCACCATTAGAATTAATGATGGAGTCAGCAAGAGAAGTGATCCAGCCAAGTTGGCCTGTTGCTCGGTATTTTGATCCTAAATATTTTTACAAAAGGGAGATTAAAGTAAACTCTTCTATTGATCCCTTCAATCGAGTGGCTTTTAGCAATGCGATGCAGCACCTGAAAGGAACAGCCTTTTCTTGGCAAAATATGTCTATCACAGGGCAGGTTGTTCTGCAAAATGATTCGTTTCAACCATTTTTAGAAAAAAAGCTCTCTTTAGAAAATCAACAAGAAAGGCTCTCTGTAGACGATTTAAAGCACGATCTCGATCAGGAAACTGCGCCATCAAATGCTGCTTATCTTGTAACAGCAGCAAAAACTGCGGTGCTCATCACCTTGAGTGGATTAATTTTAAAACAGGCACCTAGCGGGCTTCAAAGCCTTGCTATTTTAACTAAAGCACTGATTGAAGATATCGGGACAATTGCTGACGAAATCAACCCTTTTGCAATAGACATCAACCTTACTGGCGCAATCAAAGACTTCATCGAAAAATCCATTATTGCATGTATTTTTTCTTAGCAATTCAGTGATCTCTCTTATTTTCCACAATAATTCCCACAGATTCCCACAATTAAGACATTTTTTTTATTATTTTAAGTCTTTTTAAACAAGTCTCATGGGTGTTTTTTGTGGGAATTCGTCGCGGCAAAATCAAAAAAGATTTGTTTCTCTGGATAATTTTGTGGTATACAGTGGGGTATTGTGGGAAATAATCATGACTCATTTTTTCAGTGGCGCTTATACCGGTAAGTTAGATGAGAAAAACCGTTTGGTTTTGCCTCATGAACTGCGCTATGGGCTTGTCGAAAACGGTGTTTTACAGTTTTCTTTAGCTCTGGGAATGGGGGGGAATCTTTCGATCTACCGTAAAAGTGAGATAGAAAGACTTATCGAGCAGTTTCAAAAACTGCAGTATGTCGCCAAATATCAGAAATTCTTAACGATCTTCTTTTCAACTCTTTTTCATACCGAATGTGACAAAGTAGGGCGCATCACCCTTCCTTCCATGTTAAAAAAAGCAGCCCGTATCGACCAGGAAGTGGTGATAGCAGGGGTGATGAGTAAAATTGAGATCTGGCCACAAGATGCTTACGACAATATGTTATCCAAATTTATAGAAGGAGAAGACCACGACCTAGATTTGGCCAAGCTAGCAGAAGACGCCTTTAAAGAACCTCAGCGTATTCGGCCTGATCTATCTATGGTTCAGAGTCATCAAATCTCATAATGCCTATGGAACATATTCCCGTATTACAAGAGGCGTTTTTAAGTTTTTTTGAAGACTTAAAAATAGAAAGTTTTGTGGATGGTACGTTGGGAGCAGGGGGGCATAGTCATGCACTGCTTAATGCTCATCCAGAAATAAAAACTCTCATCGGATTTGATCAAGATTGTAGTGCATTAAAAATTGCAAAACAAACTCTTAAACCCTTTGAGAAGAAGATGGTTTATGTGGAAAAGAACTTTTGTGAGATGGACAAAGAACTTGAAAGACTCAAATTCTTCAAAGTCGACGGAATGCTTTTAGATATAGGAGTCTCTTCGATGCAATTAGATCAAGCAGGGAGGGGATTTAGCTTTTCAAAAGAAGGGCCCTTGGATATGCGTATGGATCAAAGCTGCACGCTGACTGCCGCAGAAGTCGTCAACGACTGGAGTGAAAAAGAACTTGGTCAAATCTTTCAAAATTATGGAGATGTATCCAAATGGCGTTTAGTTGCTAAAAAAATTGTCGAAGAGCGCAAAAAACGCAGATTTAAGACGACCAAAGATCTAGTAGATTTGCTCTCTCCCTTCTTAAAGAAAGTTTCTAAAAAGAGTATCCATCCATTAACGCTTGTTTTCCAAGCTCTGCGTATAGCTGTTAATAATGAGCTTGAAGTGCTTAGTTATACTTTGCCGAGAATTGTGTCTTATCTGAGACCCGGAGGAAGGCTTGCTGTTATTAGCTTTCATAGCGGTGAAGATCGAATTGTAAAAAATGCATTCAAAGAGCTTTGCCTTCAAGACAATCTGTATCGTTTGATCACTAAAAAACCTGTCATTCCGACAGAACAAGAGTGCAGGTCTAATCCTCGTTCACGAAGTGCAAAAATGAGAATTTTAGAAAAGGTAGAAAACATAGTATGACCAATCTTATTCGCATCCTGATTTGTTTAGTTTCTTTTGGACTAGGGCTATATCTCTACCTGGATAAAATCAATGCACAAACTGAGATTCGGTTTAAGATACCGATGCTTGAAAAAGAAATCGAAGAAATCGAACAAAGTAGTATTCAATTGGCCTATCAATTAGAAAATTTCAATAATCCAAAGCATTTACTTGAACTTGCTCAGCAACCTCAGTATAGTCATCTTAAATTTCCTTTTTCAACAGAAGTGATGGTGATCTCATCAGAAATAGCTAAACGTGGTGAGTCAAATTCAGAGAAGATCGAAGCAATTCAACCCAAAGCCAGATGGCCGATCTTCTTAGGTAGTAGTCAATGAACGATTGAAGAGATATGAAAGAATATCGACGCGTCCTATGGGTTTCATGTTCAGTCTTTGCCTTATTTGCCCTTCTTGTCGTTCAATTCTTTCGCGTGCAAATTATTCAAGCTGAAAAATGGCAAAAATATGCCCATTCTCAACACGAATTAATTATTAAAGAACCCTTTAAAAGAGGGCTTTTTTTTGCTAATACAAGCTTGAACCCCGACTTTAAAAATAAAAAACAACCTCTTGTTGTAGATATTCCCAAAGAGCATCTTTTTGCAGATTCTATGCAAATCCCTAAATCTAAACAGAAGGAGATTGTTGATAAGCTTGCCGATTTGTTATCTCTTTCAAGTAATGAACAGGAACAGTTTCTTAAAGAGCTGAGTCATGAAAAGAGTCGATCACGAAAGATGAAAATGTGGCTTTCCATCGAAGAGCGCAATCAGCTCCTCCGTTGGTGGTTTCCTTATGCCCGCAAAAACAAAATAGCTACCAATGCTCTTTTCTTTGTTCCAGACTATAAGCGCTCTTATCCTTATGGAGATTTATTGGGCCAAGTTTTGCATACCATTCAAGAAAATAAAGAAGAGCAAACCAAACAAGGGGTGCCTACTGGAGGGCTTGAATATCACTTTAATTCCTTTCTAAAAGGGCAAGAGGGAAAAAAGAAATTAATGCGCTCTCCAAAACACGCCTTAGATCAAGGGGTCATTATCGAGCAACCCGTTCATGGAGCCGATGTTTATTTAACTATTAACCATCATCTTCAAGCAATTGCAGAAGAAGAAATTGAAAAAGGGGTTCGCATTTGTGGTGCAAAATCAGGTTGGGCTTTGATGATGGATCCCTACACTGGAGAAGTTCTAGCATTAGCTCAGTATCCTAAATTTTCTCCTGAAAACTATAAAGATTATTATCAAAATGAAGAGTCTATCGATCATACAAGATTAAAAAGCGTGTGTGATAATTATGAACCAGGCTCGATGTTTAAGCCTGTCACTGTAGCGATGTGTTTTTTAGCTAATGAATCCCTTAAAAAACAAGGGAAGCCTCCTATCTTTGATCCTAATGAAAAAGTAGCAACGAGTTCAGGAAAGTTTCCTGGGCGTAGCAAAGATTTACAAGACCCAGGTCACTATCGCTATCTCAATATGTACCTTTCGATGCAAAAATCGACCAATATATACTTAGCGCGGATGGTGGGAAGGATCATTAAAGAACTAGGAAATGAGTGGTATCGCGAGCAATTATGTGAAGTCTTTGAGCTCGGTAAAAAGACCGGGATTGAATATCCACTTGAATCCCCAGGTTTTATACCTAGACCTGGCTTTAAGAATCCTAATGGAACATTAGAATGGTCAGTGCCAACCCCTTATTCTTTAGCAATCGGACATAATTTAATGGTCAATAGCATGCAGATGGCCTCCATTTATTGTGCTTTTGCCAATGGGGGATATTTAGTTCGCCCTACGTTTATTAAGAAAATTTCAAAAACAGATGAAAATGGAAAAGAAGAGGTGTTGCTTGATAATACCATCTCTGAGCGCACCGCACAATTTAAACGTATTCTTTCTCCCTATATAGCCGATGAGGTCATGAAGTGTTTAAAATATACCATTCACAATGTACGCAATGGCAATGGTGGAAACTTGGCCGATGTGTATGGTTATACAGTCGCTGGTAAGTCAGGAACAGCTAACAAAATTGTTGATGGAAAATACTCTAAAAAAAATTATTTCTCATCTTTTGTCGGTATTGCTCCCGCTCAAAAACCCCGTTTTGTTTTGCTTGTATCGATGGATGAGCCTCAAATTACCTTAAAACATGGGATTGGTTATCTGTATTATGGAGGAAAATGTGCCGCTCCCGTCTTTCGAGAAATTGCAAGACGATCATTTAAATATTTAGGAATTGCTCCAGATAATCCTTTCCATTATCCTTTTGGGGATCCAAGGAGAAACGTTGAAAAAACTTTCTTGTATCAAGAAACACAAGAATTAAAAAAGCTGAATGAAAAATGGAATTAAGTCGTCTTTTTGAAAATCTGAACGCAAAGATTATTGGTAACTCTCAAGTGTCTCTTAAAGGTGTTTCTGCTAATTCTAAAGCAATCACTGAAGGAGAGCTTTTTATTGCTAAAAGTGGCTCTAATCACCAGGGAGCAGATTTTATTTGTGAAGCCAAAAAAAAAGGGGCTACCGCTCTTTTATGTGATCAATATTATTCCCAATATGCCGAGCTAACGCAAGTGATTGTCGACAATCCAGGCTCTTATGAATCAGAAATTGCTCGCCGCTTTTATCAGGACCCATCTCAGAAATTATGGATGATTGGCATCACAGGAACCAATGGCAAGACATCGTGCTCTTATTTGATTCGTCAACTACTTGGCGTGAAAACATGTGGACTGATTGGCACGATAGCCTATCTTTTTAAAGAGCATTCATTAGATGCAACACTAACAACCCCCGATGCCATTAGCAATCAAAAGATGCTAGGTGAGATGTTCCAAAGTGGTTTGACTTCGGTTGTCATGGAGGTAACTTCTATTGCCCTCACTCAAAATCGTTGTGATTTTATTGATTATGACATTGCTCTTTTTACTAACTTTACTCAAGACCATCTTGATTATCACAAAACGATGGGAGCTTATTTGGAAGCTAAAGCTCTATTGTTTACTCGCCTTGGTAAAGAAAAGCTAGCCATTGTGAATATCGATGACCCAGCGAGCATTCAATTAACTAAAGATTGTAAAGCATCTATTAAAACATATGGGCAATCTCCAAAAGCAAGTTACCAAATCAAAGAGATAGAGCTTTTTAACGATCATACTCGCTTTAAACTCGTTTTCAATGGACACACACAGAAAGTTAAATCTCCTTTAATTGGTCTTTATAATGTATATAATTTAACGGCAGCGATTGCCGTGGCTATGGAATCTGGAGTCGAACAAAAAATTGTTTTTGAGCGCCTTTTAAATATTTGCGCTCCTATCGGACGTCTTGAAAAAATAGAAAATAATTTAAAGGCTCAGATCTTTGTCGATTTTGCTCATACACCCGATGCTCTTAAAAATGTTTTGAGTACAATAAAAAAAACACCTCATCGTCGCTTGATCACTGTCTTTGGCTGTGGGGGAGGAAGAGATCCGACTAAGCGCCCGTTAATGGGACAAATAGCGACTGATTTCTCAGATATTACGATTATTACTTCAGACAACCCGCGCAACGAAAATCCTGAAATGATTTGTGAGCAAGTCTATCAAGGATGTGATCAAACGAAACAAATTATAATAGAGGCCGATCGCAAAAAAGCGATCTTGAAAGCTCTCCAAATAATTAAGCAAGATGATATTTTAATCATTGCTGGAAGGGGACATGAAAAGCATCAGGAAATAGGAGGGCAAAAGATTCCCTTTCAAGATGCTCAGGTGGTTGTAGAGCTCCTCAAAGAAAAGGTATATGGCTAGTCTCTTCCTTCATAGAAGGGGTTTCTGTTTTTTGGATTAACGCGCATAAATATCAATATCAAAAGTTTTAGCAAATCCCAAATCTAAATAAAATTCTTCAGCGCTGGGAGAGCTTAGTAATACCAGTTTCTTAAGATGGATTTGATGAGCTCGATTCATTAAAAAATGCATCATAGCCCGGCCATATCCTTTTCTTTGATGCTCTGGCAAAACAGTTACATTTAAAACACATCCAATCTCTTTATGCGGAAAAAGAATTCCAGTTCCAATGGGAATACCTTCAGAGAAAATTAGGTAGTTTTCAGAATTTAAACGCTCAAGAATAGCGCCATATTTCTCTTTCATTAGCTTATCAAAATGAAAAACAGCACTGGTAATTTGATTAAAGATAGCCATATCTTCATGAGCAGATCGAATATCATGGCTTGATTTTTCTACTGCTTGGACTTGCCAATCCATCAATGGACATTTAATGATAGGTGAAAAACCTCGCTCTGTTAAAATATCAACGAGCGCATCCGCTCTATTTTCTGGATGAATCCAAAAAGAGATGGGATTTCCTAGAGGAACCTTTTGGATCAAAGTGTCTACTTTTTCTATGACGTTCTTACTTTTAAGATGCATAACGCTATTAAAAAGAGGACTAGGGATGTCTACAAACCAAGCAAAAGCTTGCTCGCTATTTTCTGTTGCTGGAAACATGGCATGATAGCAATGTTCTAAATGCGTTAAAATTTCAAATTGACTCATCATTTCCTCTCTCATTATTTGGATAAAGAGGAAATTATATCAAATCGGATTCAATAGGATTTACCGTAGTCATTACGGTATTGCCCTAAAGTAATCCCCATTTCTCATAAGTTTTAGCTAAAAGTAAGATTTCTTGTTTTGTGGAGAGAGAGAGTTTATTTTTAATATTTTCAAAATAGAACTCCACCGTTCTTGGAGAAAGATTTAAAGAGAAAGCGGTTTCTTTAGTTGATTTGCCTCTCAGAAGATATTCAATACATTGTTTTTCTCTCTTGGATAGAGAAAGAATTTGGCTTACCTGGACCTCTTTTCCCAAATCTTTGAGATAATTGCAAAGCACCCCTGGCTGAATATCAGGATGGATAAGCTCTTTAGATTCAAAATGAGAACCTTTTAGAAATTGTAAAGAGCTTGCCTCTTCTGTCATCTGATTGAGGATAGGCTTCAGCTCTTTTTTAAAATGTTCGGCAAAAGTTTTCAATACCCAAGGCTGATTTAAATAAAGTCTATCTAAATCACCGTCTGCTTTATTAGCTGAAAATCCGAAAAATTCGACAGCATCTCTTTGCTTTTGAATAAGAATAACTGATTGATCAAGATTACATACCTCTTTACCATCTTTAAGAATTCTTTTTTTATATTCTTCTGAACCGTGATCTTCAATCAAGCAAAACCCAGATTGATAAAAATCAGGATGCCTTAAATAAGGATCTTCTAGATAAAATTTTTCCTCAACATAATGCTCTGCCCAATCGGGGCGATCGACTAAAACGGTATACTTTCCTGCATTGTCAATGCGGTGGTATGTAAAATATTGGATTTGAAAATGGTCGCGCAAAGGGCGAGTGGTCAGTTTTATCCTATCTGAATATTTAATGATGTAGTCTTGAACGATCTCTTGCCAATTCAGCATATGTTATTTTAACAATAGGTTATTGAAATCTAGCAAGCCATTATATGAAATCTTGCTAAATAAATGTATGCGGTTCTTACAATAAAACCGTAATATTTCTTCTCAATTAAAAGGTATATGCTAAGTTTCTTTTCCCATAGAAAGAGCTATGGATTGTCCGCCATCGACAGTTAATACCTGCCCAGTCATCCATGCAGATTCTTCTGTTGCAAGAAAAAGAGCAGTCAATGCCTGATCACTGGGAAGTCCCGCCCGGCCAAGGGGGATATTTTTAATCATAGGATCTAAGGAAGAACTTTCTTCATAAGGGGTATAACCGGGTGCAATAGCATTCACCCTAATTTTGTGTGGTCCTAATTCTAAAGCCATCGCTTGGGTTAACATGTTGAGTGCAGCTTTACCCGAGGCATGCGCAACTCGATTTGGTACTGGACGTGTTCCAGAAATGGAAGAAATATGGATAATATTTCCTTCAGTCTTCTTTTGTAGCATTCCCTTTGCAACAAGTTGTGATAAGTAGAAGGGTGTCATTAAAGTGATCTGTAGTAGTTTTTCAAAGTCTTGAGGTTTCAATTCCAAAAAACTGAGGGTGTTATAACCCGCTGCATTATTAACCAAAATATCTACATGTCCTAAAATATGGATGCATTCGGTATAAAATTGTTCGATGCCCTCATAGGTAGAAAAGTCGGCGTATAAGGCAGAGACTTTTCCATTTTCTTTTCGGATGGATTCCACGACCTTTTCAGCCCCCTTTTTGTCAGATCGATAGCTAATGACTAGTTCAGCTCCTTCTTTAGCAAATAGCAAAGCAATTGCTTTTCCAATGCTTCGATTAGCCCCTGTTACCAAGACTTTTTTTCCTTCTAATCTCATTAATTATCCTTGATACTGCTCTTTGATAGATCTTTTCATTATATGAAATCTTGCTAAATAAATGTATGCGGTTCTTACAACATCAAAAGATTGAGAGAAGTAGCATTTTAAATCAAAAAAAAGATTTGAAGAATTTGCTTTTTGGGTCTCTTAAAGAAATTTATAAATCCTCTAAGATGATTTGTTTAGTGTTGTGATGAAATCTATGGAGATTTCCCGTGAAATGATAGGGCTCTATGGCTATAATCTATTGAAATTTGAGTTAATGAGTGGCTATTTTTTAACGTAATGGGGATTTTATGAAACCAAAAGCAGATATTGGTTTAGTCGGTTTGGCCGTGATGGGGCAGAACTTAGTTTTGAATATGAATGATAACGGCTATGTCGTTGCTGTCTATAATCGCACCAGTGAAAAGGTTAAAAATTTTTTAGAAAATGAAGCTTTAGGTACCAATGTCATTGGCACCTACTCGATCGAAGAACTTGTAGGGTCCCTCAAAAGGCCCCGACGGATCATGATCATGGTGAAAGCCGGAGATGCTGTCGATCAATTTATTGAAAAAATTGTACCTCACCTTGAAAAAGGGGATATTATTATCGATGGGGGCAATAGTCATTATGGAGATTCTGAACGCAGGCTCCAAGCTCTTAAAGAAAAAGGTCTCCACTTTATTGGAGCCGGTATTTCAGGGGGTGAAGAAGGGGCAAGACATGGACCTTCTATTATGCCAGGTGGCAGCTTAGAAGCTTGGCCATCGGTAGCACCTATTTTTCAAAGTATTGCAGCCAAAGTAGATTCAAAACCTTGCTGCCAATGGGTAGGCGATGGAGGCTCGGGCCATTTTGTAAAGATGGTTCACAATGGAATCGAATATGGCGATATGCAGCTGATTTGTGAAGCCTATCATCTTTTGAGAGAGGTGACAAATCTTGATAACGATCAGCTCAGTCACATTTTCAATGGGTGGAATCAAAAAGAATTAAATAGTTATTTAATTGAGATCACCCGCGATATTTTAAGTTATAAAGAAAATGATCAACACTTAGTCGATCAAATTTTAGATGTTGCAGGACAAAAAGGAACAGGCAAATGGACAGGAGTTAATGCGCTCGATCTTGGTGTTCCTCTCACTTTAATCGTTGAATCTGTTTTTGCACGTTGTTTATCTAGCATGAAGCAAGAGAGGATCAAAGCTTCAAAAATATTAAAAGGACCCAGAAGTGATTTCCAAGGAGATCCTGAGGAGTTTGTCGAACAGGTATTTTGGGCTCTTTATGCATCCAAAATTATCAGCTACACTCAAGGGTTTATGCTCCTTCGCGATGCAGCAAAGGCCTATAATTGGCAGCTCAATTACTCTGAAATTGCCTTTATGTGGAGAGGGGGCTGTATTATTCGCAGTTCTTTTCTGTCAAAAATTACTGAAGCCTACGAGAAAGATAAAAATCTTTCTAATCTACTTTATGATTCATTTTTTATTAAAGCTTTAGACAAAGCGCAATCTTCTTGGCGACATGTTATTTCCAAAGCTGTGTTATTAGGCGTCCCAGTTCCTTGTTTTGGAGCTGCACTCTCTTTTTATGATGGTTTGCGTTCTGAAAAGCTTCCGCAAAACCTACTGCAAGCTCAACGAGATTATTTTGGTGCTCACACTTATGAAAGGGTCGACGCTCCCAGAGGGCAATTCTTTCACACGAACTGGACAGGGCGGGGTGGAACCATTTCGGCCACTCAGTACAACGCTTAAAGAGGATAATCCTAATGATCGTGGATCAAACAACTTCTTTTTTTGATTGGTTTGAAATCGATTTTCAAAGACGCCAGGAGCTAGAAGTCCTAGCTGAAGAAGCTGCGCTCCTTTCTGGTGGCCTCATGCATTTAAATGATTACCTAGCATTAGCAGCCCTTTTAGAAAGTGCTCAACCTAAGCAAATATTTGAGATAGGAACTTATAAAGGAATTACATCTGATTTTTTCCTGCAAGTTTTACCACATTGCCATGTCATTTCTATTGCACAAGTAAATTCAAGAAGAGACTGGTTTAAGAAAAAATTCAATCATACGCAACTTAGCATTGAAGAAATTGGTAGTTTTGTACCTAAAGAGCGCAAGATGCGCTTCACCCAAGTGATTGGAGATTCTCATGAAATTAAAGCAGAAGAGTTCATCCATAAGCATGGGAAAATCGATTTAATTTTTATAAATGGAAACCATTCCATCAAAGGGATAGAACAAAATACGAAACTTGCATTCAAACTCATAAGCTCTAGTGGAGTTATCAGTTGGCATGAAGCAAATCCAAATGAGTCTGTACGCCGTTATCTAGAAAGTGAATTACAAAAACCAATATTAGCTACCTATGGTGACTATCTTGGCGGCTTTGCTTGCTGGAGTCAACAAATCGAGGAGAGATTAAAAATACACACACATGTTTAAATACGACCCAAAATATATACGCAACTTTTCAATTATTGCTCATATCGATCATGGCAAATCAACTATTGCCGATCGTTTGCTTGAAATCACAAGTACTGTGACGGCAAGAGAAATGCAAGAACAACTTTTAGATGATATGGATCTTGAACGTGAGCGAGGTATTACCATTAAGGCTCACCCTGTCACGATGTACTATAAAGCTAAAGATGGCAACCTCTACCAAATGAATTTCATCGATACCCCTGGTCACGTCGATTTTGCTTATGAAGTTTCTAGATCGCTCGCCGCTTGTGAAGGAGCTCTTTTAGTGGTTGATGCTTCACAAGGAGTCCAAGCACAAACTTTAGCGAACGTCTTTCTTGCAGTAGAACATAACTTAGAAATTTTACCCGTGCTCAATAAGATTGATCTGCCTCAAGCAAATCCTGAAGAGGTGAAAAAACAAATAGGGGAAGTCATTGGACTCGATACCTCTCAAGCAATTGAATGTTCAGCAAAAACAGGAGTAGGCATCGATTTAATTATCGAAAAGCTTCTTCAAGTTGTTCCTCCGCCCAAAATTAATAACGATGGCTTTTTGCGAGCACTTGTTTTTGATTCACACTACGATGCTTATCGAGGCGCGATGGTTTATGTTCGAGTCATTAGTGGAACCATTAAAAAGGGGACACAAATTTTAATGATGGCCACAGAAAAGAAATTTGAAGTTCTTGAAGTGGGCATTTTTGTACCGAATGAAAAACCAACTGAAGAGCTCAACCCAGGAGAGGTGGGTTATTTTGTCGCAAACATTAAAAATTCTCACGATGTGAAAATTGGCGATACAATTACCTATCAAAAGAACCCCGTTCATGAACCTTTAAAAGGGTTTAAAGAGATTAAACCTGTGGTCTTTGCTGGAGTATATCCGATTGATACAACAGATTTTGAGGCTTTGCGCGATGCACTTGCGAAGCTACAGCTTAATGATTCTGCTCTGTATATTGAACAAGAGAGCAGCCAAGCGCTTGGTTTTGGTTTCCGTTGTGGATTTTTAGGTCTTTTGCACCTTGAAATTGTTTCAGAGCGGATTATCCGTGAGTTTGATATCGATATTATCATCACAGCTCCATCGGTAGTTTATCGTATGACTTTAGGAGATGGTACGCAAAAAAACCTAGATAACCCTTCTCATTATCCAGATCCTACTTTAATCGAAATGATCGAAGAACCTTGGGTAGAATGCCACATTATGACGCCAGCTGATTACATGGGCGCCATTATGAATTTAGGAAATGAAAAAAGAGGGGACTTAGTCAAAACAGAAAGTGTTGGAGAAACGCGGTTATTTTTAACTTATTTGTTTCCATTGAATGAAGTGGTGACAGATTTTAATGATAAATTAAAATCTGCAACTAAAGGTTATGCCTCTTTTGATTATGAGTTTCATAGCTACAAGAAAAGCGATATTATTAAGTTAGAGCTGAAAGTCAATAGCGAGGCGGTCGACGCCTTCTCTTGTCTTGTTCATAGGTCTAAAGCAGAAGCTAAAGGTCGATCCATTTGTGCTAAACTTAAAGAGGTGATTCCTAGGCAATTATTTAAAGTCCCTATTCAAGCGGCTATCGGTGGCAAAATTGTAGCCAGAGAAACCATTTCTGCAATGGGGAAAGATGTCACAGCAAAATGCTATGGTGGAGATATCAGCCGTAAGCGCAAGCTTTGGGAAAAGCAGAAGAAAGGTAAAAAGCGGATGAAAGAAATTGGTAAAGTCAATATTCCTCAAAGCGCTTTCATGGACGTTTTAAAAAGCGATTAATTTTTAAAGACCGCTTTGAAATGAGCAAAAGCTTGTTTTGCACAGTAAAGGCTTAAGATCCCGGCTGTGATTGCTGCAAAGTCTAAGAAAGGGTCACTATATTGATTATTATTAAAATAATCTGACCATGTCTTAAATCTAGGCTGAGTGAACTGCTTGGCGCTATCTCCAGGGATGCAAATAGAAAAAGTATTTGAAGTGCTAAATCCTCTCAAGTTATGCACATCAACGCAGATTTGCTTGTTGAAGTGGGCGAGTGACAAACTAGCAAAAGTGAATGCGGCTGCGGCATTTAACGCTCCATAGCCAGCATGGGTCAGTACTTTAGTAAGGCTCATAAAATCCTCAAATTTTTTCTTTGGGTTTATTTTACCTAAAAATTATAAAGAAATTGTAAAGAATGTGGCTGTTTTTCTAAGCTTTTGTAAATAAAAATATTCAAATAATTCAGAACTTACTATAGGTCAATAGGGTATAACACCATGCTGTTTGGAGTTTAGCAAATGACTTTTGATCCTATAGGACATACTGAACTTGAATACTGCTTGGGATTTCCTAGTTCAAATGATGAAAGCCAGCTAACCCTTAGGTGGAAGCAACGTAATATCGAAGTCAAATTAAATTGTCCTTTAGTGGAGAATAAAAGCGAGCCCACTTCATATATGTTTAGTCACTATCATTACGGGGCTAAAGATGCCGATGAATTAATGGCTATTCCATTGAGTTCAAGTGTCATTGCTTATGCAGATCTTGGTGATCTTCCGGATGCATCCACTGTTGCCCTTGTTCGCAAAATAATAGGATACATTCAACTTACCTCAGAATTAGAGCCTTGGATCGCGGCCTCTCCTTCGGAAGAAGAGAATCGAATGGAGGCAAGTAAGCGCATTATTGATTGCTTTAATAATGCTTCTGATCACCTTGGTCTAAATAATTTAGGCCTATCTTCTCTTCCTGAAAGCATTGGGCGAATCAGGACTTTAAGAGTGCTTAATCTATCTGAGAATAGACTGACTTCACTTCCTGAGAGCATTGGACAACTGGAGGCTTTAACAGAGCTGGATTTAGCTCATAATGAACTGACTTCACTTCCTGAGAGCATTGGAGAACTGGGGGCTTTAACAGACCTTAATCTAGCTCGTAATGAACTATATTCTCTTCCTAGGAGCTTTGGACAACTCAGAGCATTAACGAAACTTAATTTATTTAAAAATCATTTGAACCTTCTTCCCGAGAACTTTGGGCAACTGGGGGCTTTAATAGATCTTAATCTATCCTGTAATGATCTTTCTTCTCTTCCGGATAACATGAGGCAACTGACAGTTTTAACGAAGCTCGAACTAGCATTCAATAGCTTCTTTGATCTTCCAAATAGCATTGGACAGCTAAGAGCATTAACAGAGC
>CAZTEX010000008.1:38992-85512 GCA_964612505.1 uncultured bacterium
TTGTTCTAGCAGGAAATCGCCTTTCTTCTCTTCCCGATAGTATTGGGCAACTCAGAGCTCTCATTACTCTTAATTTATCAGATAATCAACTCCCATCTCTTCCAAATAGTATTGGACAGCTAAGAGCATTAACAGAGCTTGTTCTAGCAGGAAATCGCCTTTCTTCTCTTCCCGATAGTATTGGGCAACTCAGTGCTCTTATTACTCTTAATTTATCAGATAATCAACTCCCATCTCTTCCAGAAAACTTTGGCGAGCTGAGAGCTTTAAGAAGACTTAACCTAAGACACAATCAACTTACAATAATTCCTGAGAACTTTGGCGAGCTGAGAGCTTTAGAAGATCTGAATCTATCAGCCAATCAACTCTCATCTCTCCCAGAAAACTTTAACGAGCTGATAGCTTTAAGAAGGCTTGACATAAGGCACAATCGACTTACAATAATTCCTGAGAACCTTCAGGAACACATGGCTTTAAATTTAATGTCAGATATTTTTCAGAATAATCCACTCGCTATTGATCATGATGAGTTATTATCAATAAGGCTACTTCTTGGGATGCTTTCTAAATTAATAGGAGAGAATGCTCCTCAATTTAATCAAGCTTTTCTTGAAGTGGGTGAACATCCAGCCAAACTCTGGTTAATTAATTTATGGGCGACTTCTGATTTTACTAGCGGATCCACGGAAACTAAAAAAAGGCTTGCAGAAGTTGTTTTGAACGCTTTTAAGTATGCCTCTGAACACGAAGATTTTCAAGAGTGGTTTAGTTTGTTTTTAGATACGGCTAATATTTCCTGCGTGGATAGAACCGCTCTTTCACTCATTGATCTTGAGATCTTAATAGAATCAAAAAGACTCTCAACGATTCAAGATCCACTGGTTGCGAGAGCTTTTTTAAAAAATGCCTGGGCTACATATTTATTACATCAACTTGCCAAAGAAACGATGAAAGAGAGGCCCGGGCTTGATGAACTGGACGTCCATTTAGCTTACTTAATAGGATGTAAAAAACCACTTGAAAAATTAGGTATTCAGCTTCCTTTTTCTTCAGAAAAGATGATGTTTTTTGAAATTACTAATTTAACAAAAGATGATTTATCAGGAGCAGTTCAAAGAGTCCAAGAGAAAATGAATAGTCCGAAAACTCTTCAAGATTTTGTGGAGTTTTTATCTTTAGAGGATGATGTCGTGGCTAAATTTTGCTTAACTCTTTTTAAGAATTTATTTGCTGAAGAGATCGAGAATGTAACAAAAGCAGCAGAAGAGAGGCAAGGACTCGTTGAAGATTTTATTGGAGCCATCAATGAAGATGAGTTGAACCCAAAAAGTGTGCAAGATTCCAGTTTGCCTTCAGAAATAAAAAGTCTTTTATTAAAGAAACCTTTCCGAGATGTCGATCAAGAACAAGTCTATGAAGAACTGAATAAGCTAAATAAAGATCCCTATCTTCTACTTGCTGCTAAGTATATTTTTAATGTGCAAGCAACATGAAAATAGAAATTAATCAAATAAATCTAGCGTTGTGAGCGATTTGCGGTAGTCTCCCTCAAGCAAAGAGGAGGGGATAGCGGTGTGAATCTCTTTTAAATTGAAAAATTGAGAAAGAACCCCTGGAATCTTTTCGAGAAGGGGGTCAATATTGGGATAAAAGCGAGAGATTGAAGTAATAAACTCATCATGAGATCGATGAGATCGATATTCAGGAACTTTTTTAGGGTGTTTAAGGATGTTAATTTTATGGATATCATAATTCCATAAGAAAGAAGTATGTAAAAGCCAGCGGTTTTTGCGAATATAGAGGGCATTGCCCCCGATCTTTTTATTACCCATGACATAGTCATTTTCAATGAGTCCAAATTTTTTATGGTCAAAAACTTTCTGATAAAAGTTTCTGCCCCATTTTAAAATAGGCTCTGGGTAGCAATCAAGATGAGTATCTTCTTTGCTGCAGATAAAAGTGATAAAAAGGGTTTCTTGGTCCACATAGACAGTGCCGCCTCCGCTAAATCTTTTAATAATAGGAACAGGTTTCTTTTGCAAACGATCTAAGTGGATCATCTCACTGGGAATTGAAGAGATGCCTAAGACGATTGCATCGGGAGATCCCATGTTGACAATACACCAATTTTGATCATTGGCTCGCAGTAATGCTTCTTCTAGCTCAAGTTGCTTAAAAATAGGACAATTACGAAGATGAATATATTGAATATCGGCTAGATTCATCTTCCTATTTTCGACCCAAGGCTACTAAAAGCACTGAAATATCGGCAGGGGAAACACCCGCAATGCGAGAAGCTTGGCCTAAATTTTCTGGGTTATATTTTTTTAATTTATCAATCGCTTCGTTGCGTAGTCCAACGATTGAAGAGTAAACGATCTCTTTAGGAATAAGCTCATTTTCTAAGTGATCAAACTTATTGATTTCAAGCTGTTGCCGCTTGATATAACCTTCATATTTCACATGAAGTTCAATTTGGTTCTCAATCTCTTCATCATAGCTCGACACATCGCTTGAGAATTTTTCTTTCAAGCTAGCATAACTCACTTCGGGTCTAGCTAAAATTTGTCTTAATGAGAAACCTCGAGAATCTTCTTCGGTAAATACTTTTGTTAAATGCGTAATTTCTTTTTCGATAGAAGCTTTTTTATAATTGAGTCGCTCCATTTGCTTGGAGTTAATCATCCCAAATTGATGTCCGTAAAGTCTCAATCTGAGATCGGCATTATCTTGGCGCAAAAGCAAGCGATATTCAGCACGGGATGTAAACATACGATAAGGCTCTTCTAAGTCTTGACGAATTAAATCATCGATCATAACGCCTATGTATGCCTCAGAGCGTCTTAAAATAAAAGGAGGTTTATTTTGAACCATTAAAACAGCATTGATACCTGCAATCAATCCTTGCGCAGCAGCTTCTTCGTAGCCTGTTGTTCCATTGATTTGCCCTGCAAGATAGAGACCTTTAATTTTCTTACTAGCCAGTGTGGAATCGATTTGTCCTGAAGTAACAAAATCATATTCGATTGCATAAGCTTGTCGCATCATCTGCGCGTTTTCAAGGCCGGCAATACTATGAAGTAACTCAAGTTGGACATCACAAGGGAGTGAAGTGGAAATCCCATTCACGTAAATTTCTTTAGTATTCAACCCTTCTGGTTCTAAGAAAATCTGGTGCCGCTCTTTGTCGCTAAAACGGACAACTTTATCTTCTATCGATGGGCAGTATCTAGGGCCAACCCCTTTAATCTTTCCACTATAGAGGGGGGAGCGATGGAGATTGTTTTGAATAATTTCTTTAGTTTTTTCTGAGGTGTAAGTGATATAACAGCTGATTTGAGGTAAACGTGGTTTTTGCGGAGGATCAAATGAAAAGTAAATATTTTCTTCACCTTTTTGCTCCTCAATCTTTTCAAAATTAATACTATCTCGATGGATTCGAGGTGGAGTCCCTGTCTTAAGTCTGGCCAGTTTAAATCCGAGCTCTTCTAAACTTTTAGATAATCCAACGGCTGGTTTATCTCCCGCCCGCCCGCCATCGATATTGATATCACCTAAATGCATGAGCCCACGCATAAAAGTTCCAGAGGATAAGATGACAGCTTGCCCGAAATAAGTAATGCCTTCTTTAGTGTGGACGCCGATTACTTTTTGGTTTTCCACCAAAATATCTTCTGTCGTCCCTTGAATAATATCTAGGTTGGGAGTTTGTTCAAGAAGAGATTTAACATTGAATTGATAATGAACTTTATCAGCTTGTGCCCGAGGAGCCCAAACTGCAGGTCCTTTGGATGCATTTAGCATGCGAAACTGTATGCCGCTCTCGTCAATAGCACGACCCATTAGGCCACCTAGTGCGTCGATTTCGCGCACCATGTGGCCTTTACCAATTCCACCAACAGCTGGATTACAGCTCATTTTGGCGATGGTATCCAAGTTCATAGTAAGTAGAAGAGTGGAAGCGCCCATTTGTGCGGCAGCATGTGAGGCTTCACATCCTGCATGTCCTCCTCCAATTACTATAACATCATAGTTTTTGGGGTATTTCCACATACTAAGAAGTTAGATAGTTATTTTTTCTTATGACGATCTCTACGTCTACGTTTTTTTCGCTTATGCTTAGAGATTTTTTTTCTGCGTTTTTTAAGAACTGATGACATCTAATATTACAGAGGTTTTTAGTTAATTATTTGAAAAACAAAGCAATTCTAGGTGATTTCTTGGATAAAAGTAAAGCACTACTTATTAAAGAAAATCATTTGAGAAATTCAAAGTTTTTTTTGAATTTTAAATGAATTGAACAAAGCCATTTAAAGAAGAAAGGAATCGTTTTTCCGTCTCTGGATCTTTCAATTTTCCTTGCGAATCAAAGGCGTTATGGGCTTGTCCAAGGACAAAAGATTTTTCAAAATAGGGTTTAACATTCAGATATTTGAGTATAGGAAGCCAAGCTATTTGTGCATAAGTGGAACCTTCCATGCTCCCAGCTGCTCCAATCACCCAAGTGGGTTTATTTCCAAAAACCTTTGCAATATCACTAGTGGGCCTTGAAAGCCAATCGAGGGCGTTTTTTAAAACTCCAGGAATGGAACGGTTATATTCAGGTGTGCTAATAAGCAATCCATCTGCGTGAATAATTTTATTTTTGAGCTCGGTTACTGCTGGAGGAAGACCGCTGGCTTGTTCATCATCTTGATTATATAAAGGGATATTTTGGATAGAGGCAATTTCGATTTGACAGTTGGGAATGTTAAAGTTAGAAGCTATTTGAAGGAGCGCAGTATTAAAAGAGTCTTTTCGTAAGCTTCCTGAAATAGCAATAATTGTTTTCATAGATTTTCTTTAATCTTTAAATTGTTTTTTTAAAATGCAGCTGTTTCTGGCATGTAATTTGAAAATTTAGCGACTTCTTTTAAGAAAGTTAAATTGACGTTCCCAATAGCCCCGTGTCTGTTTTTAGCAATGATGAGTTCTGCCATCCCAGGTTTATCCATAGGATCGTAATAATCTCGTCTAAGCATAAAAATAACAACATCGGCATCTTGTTCAATACTTCCACTTTCTCGTAGATCGCTCATCATAGGGCGGTGGCCTGTTCTCTCCTCTACACGCCTTGAGAGCTGAGATAAACAAATAATAGGAATGTTGAGCTCTCTAGCCAGATTTTTAAGGAGTCTGGAAATCTCTGAGATCTCATGTTGTCGGCTTTCTAAATTGCGTGTGGAGTTAGAGCCTGATAACAGTTGTAAATAGTCGACGATTAACAGATTGATATTGTAGGCCTCTTTCATTCGGCGAGCTCGTGCGCGCAGATCGGTAATTTTAATTCCTGGTTGATCGTCAATAACAATATTGTGTTTTTGGAAATCACTGACTGCTGAGACAACACTTTGATATTCTACTCCATTGAGTGAGCCTGTTGCAATTTTAGAAGCTTCAACTTCTGCGCGCGCGCAAATGAGTCGATGCAGCAATTGTTCTGCAGCCATTTCCAGAGAGAAAATACCTACCGATAAGTTATTATGAAGCGCTACATTGGCTGCGATGTTTAGAGCGAGCAATGTTTTTCCCATTGCCGGTCTAGCAGCTAAGATAATAAGGTTGGATTTTCCTAATCCATTAATTGTTCGATCAAGATCTACAAAATGAGAAGGAATTCCTGTGATACCCAAGTCACCTTCGGGGCGATTTTGATATTGCTCTTGTCGCTGCTCAAGTTCTCGCAAGTAGGGTAGTGTTGATTCAGCTTTAAGTCCTGAGATTAAATCAGGGACATTCACGCCAATATTAGATCGATTGGATTGGCTGATTTGAAAGAGCTTTTGTTGAGCTTCATCCAGCGCTGAAAAAACATCTTCAGGTTCATCAAAAGCATCTCTTTCAATTTCTTGAGCCGTTCGCACCATTCTTCTTAAAACCGCTTTCTCATGCACTAAATGAGTGTAGTGCTCGATATGCGCTGAAGTTCCAGCATATTGCGCTAATGTCGTTAAATAACTAACGCCACCTACAGTAGTGAGTTTGTCGCGACGTTTTAATTCTTCTGCAACAAGGTGTACATCGGCAGGTTTATCACTTTTATATAAAAACTTCATCGCAGAGAAAATGATCAAATGCTCATTGAAGTAGAAATCACTATCATCTAATAAATCGACAGCAGTGTTAAGGCTATTGATGCTCGTCAGCATACAGCCAAGAACCATCATTTCAGCTTCTTTGGAATGAGGAGGAACTTTTGAAAATTTTTTTTCAGACATTTTTTGTTGTAATTGTTTTAACTTTTCAAAATAGCATACCGCTAATGTTTAGTCAAAAACAATCATTGTCTAAAAAATGTAATTATTGAATGGGTTTTTTTCAATAGCAGCATGAGATTGTCATTAAAGAAAAAAAATCTCTATTCAGTAAGAGTAGTTTCAAAAACAAATGATTCTTCAGTATCACTTTCATTTAGGACAAAGGAATTGATCTTCGTAGGAGTTTGAGATGCCTCTATTGGGGAGAAACGAAGCTCTTGAATATTTGATTGCCGGATTGTATAACCATATGGAAAACATAAAAAATATTTGCAAGTTTCTACGTCTTCTACAGGCATTAATTCTACCTGTAACTGTTTTGTTCGAGCCACTGTGTTTACAAATAATAGACGAAACATTTTAGCTGTCAGGTTACTATCAAAATTTAAAATAACTGTACCTGATAGTTGACGAAGTGCCCCTTTTTGGTTTTGGCTCTCAGCGAGTATAGCCGTAATATCGATTGGTTCAATATCGTGAAATTGCCATCTTTGTTCCTCATGATCGGGAACTCTATCCATAATAACGATGGTGTTTGGTCGCGATCTTTGAGCTAAACTTTGTAAAAAGAAGCTAAATCTTGGTTCAGGTATTGCTTGAGCACAACCTTTTGAATCTCTAACAAAAACCCCTGGGAAGTAAATATTGTCCCCATTTTTTAGTACTACTGTAGGAAGTAACGTGCCATAATGGGGGCCTTGACGTGAACTGAGTTCAAAAGTAGACATATTGATTTTTTTTGGGTTGTAAAATTTTAAATTTCAAAGTATTATGAATGGGAGCCTGGTTTTTTACAACTTAAGTTTCCTTTTTCTTTGGTCGGTGTACCTTCACCCCCTTTTTAGCCATATAAGTAGCTAAAGCATAGGGTTCGTCAATTTCAGAATGTTTTTTGAGTTTCTTAGCTAACTCGTTTCTTTTGCGTATCTCCGAAGCGGTTAATTTTTTCCCAACCATAATAACACCTCCTTGATCCTATCTAAATTCTAAAAAAAATAAGTGTATAGGGCAAATATTTTAATAATTATTTTATAATCAATGGATTAGACGGTTTTTCACAGAGGTGTAAGTAGTGTAAATTGCTCTTGTAAAAAACTTTATGATCCGTTTATCATTTCCCTTCAAATTTTTCTGGAAAGATGGCTGAGTGGCCGAAGGCACGTCCCTGCTAAGGACGCGTACTCGTAAGGGTACCGAGGGTTCAAATCCCTCTCTTTCCGTCATATGACCACTCAATCTCTTGCTCACTTAGAGAGCAAGAGATTACAGTGCCAATAATATACCAGTATTCGATCTGAGAAATAGCTTTATACAAAAGCTTAAATCATTCAAAAGCATTGTTCTTAAGTTTAGCTTGCCAAGTGCTCGATGGCTTACATAATAGTATGTAAATTACTAATTTGAAGCCCTGTTAAGGCATTCCAGTAGGTTGTTAAAATGGAACCATCTGGGTTTTGTACATCAATCTTATAGACTGGTAAAAAGATCTCTGTTGATTTTCGAATGGTAAAATCAGCTCCAAAAGCAATATAGGCAATCCGCTCAATTTGACGAGGTGAATAGCGTCTAGGGCGTTGTTTGACATTCTTAATTGTTTGTGTCACTAAATGGTGATCTAAAACAGTTTCAGGGCGAATCGCTATTTTAGGTTTTGCAAAATGTAAGCGAAAGCCATTGCCACTTTGGACAACAATCTTTTTCTTACAGCAACTTCCCAGCCAGCGATCCAAGACTTCGTTATCGATGCGTATTTTATCGGCGAGCTCTTTTCGAGAGAGCTGACCGCCGCTAAAAGCTAAAGCATTAATCACTTTAAAATCGTTATGATCTGCTTTGGAGGTAATGCAGTCTTCAAAGCCGTGTGTTTTTTCCCAGGTGGCAGTAGAGGTAATAAATTCTCCATCTTCCAAATCCCAAAGAATGACCCCTTCTGATGTGGTATTATTTTGCTTAGAGTATTTGACTTCCATGAGCATGTAAGGATAAAAATGAAGCTCAGGAGTTAAATATTTATGATATTCATCCTTTAAAAGACGCTCTTTATGTTCTTCCATAATGCTTTTGGCACTATAGCGAATTTCTAAGGTCGGAAAACTTTTAAAATTGACCAGCTGCGTAATATACTCATTCACGCTCACTTTATTGAGCGTGTAATAATAATATCCACCTGCAAGCAAAGATAAGAAAATAAAACTAAATACTAACTTCTTAACCATGGATCCATGTAATTAACTGTTATATTTCTTAATATATCAGTTAGTCTTTCATGGAAAGTAAAAACTCAGCATTACTATTAGTTTTCTTTAAACGGTTAATTAAAAGGTTCATCGCGTCTACAGGAGTTAAGTCTGCAGTACTGCGTCTTAGCACGTAAATTTTTTCTAATTCATGAGGGTGATACAAGAGTTCTTCTTTTCGAGTTCCACTCTTAACAATATCAATGGCTGGATAGATACGACGATCTGACAGACGTCGATCTAAGACCAGTTCCATATTACCTGTTCCTTTAAATTCTTCAAAAATCACCTCATCCATGCGTGATCCTGTATCAATTAAAGCTGTTGCAATAATTGTTAGTGAACCGCCGTGCTCAATATTTCTGGCAGCACCGAAAAAACGTTTAGGTTTATGTAAAGCGTTGGCGTCAACGCCGCCTGTTAAAATTTTTCCAGAGTGGGGTTCTACGGTATTGTATGCTCTTGCAAGCCTTGTAATAGAATCTAATAAAATAACGACATCATGGCCATACTCAACAAGTCTACGCGCCTTTTCTAAGACCATTTCGGCCACTTGCACGTGACGCTCAGGTGGTTCGTCAAAAGTAGATGCAACCACTTCACCAGAATGGACATGGCGCGCCATATCGGTGACCTCTTCAGGGCGCTCTCCGACAAGGAGAACCAGAATTTTGACAGAAGGGTTGTTGTGAGCAATCGAATTAATGATTTTTTCCATGATCACTGTCTTACCAGTGCGTGGAGGAGCTACAATTAGAGCACGCTGACCTTTTCCAATGGGGGCAGCTAAATCTAAAACTCGTGTGGTAATGTTGTCTTTGGTGGTTTCCATCACAAGACGTTCATCAGGATAAAGAGGAGTTAAGTTTTCAAAACGGACTCTCTCTTTAGCTTTGTCAGGGGGGGTGTCATTAATCATTTCGACTTTTAGAAGAGCAAAGTATTTTTCTTTGTCTTTAGGAGAGCGAATAGATCCTGTAACGCTATCTCCCTTTTTAAGCTCAAAACGTCGAATTTGTGCAGGAGAGACATAAATATCTTCAGCAGAAGGTAAATAGTTATAAGCTGGAGAGCGCAAAAAGCCAAATCCATCCGGTAATACTTCTAATACACCCTCTCCATAGAGGATTTCATTTGGTTGCTCTGATTTGTATTTGACGATTTCAAAGACAACCTGAGACTTAGTCATGGAACCTAAATTTTTAATATCTAGCTTTTTTGCATAGCGATTGAGCTCATCAATGTTCATGCGCTGGAGTTCAGAAACTTTGGTAATAATAAGAGGTGCTGCTGGAACTACGGGTGCTATGGTAGGAGTTGTTACAGGAGGAGGAGCAGGTGGCATGTCAGCGCTGCTAACGCTGTGGATCATTTGCTCACTGAGATTAGTAACAGCTGGAGGCCTAGGTTGCTTGACATGAGGTCTTTTGGGTCTGGGAGGGTGCGATTTATGAGGAGAATGCGCTTCAGATTCAGTGGTTGCATGAGAAAGATTCTCATCATGGTCTGAATTTTCTAGTTCTGGGTGATCTTTGGGTGAGTTGCCATCATGGTTCATAACAAATTTGTCTCGTGTAAAAATTGGGTTAATAAATAGATGTTATTGAATTAATTGTGAATACATCTGGTTGAATGCTTGTTTAAGGTCTTCAAAAGTTCCATCATTGACCAAAACAAAATCGGCTCGTTTTGCTTTTTCGGTCTGAGGAAGTTGGCGCTTGACTCGCATCTCAAAGCTCTTTTGACCAAAAGGATGTTTGTGAGCATAGCGCGTTTTACATTGATTTTCAGGTGCAATAACAGCTACCGTAGCATCGTAAAATTTTTCAGCCTCGGTTTCAAATAAAAGGGGGATTTCAACCACGAATAAGGTCCACTTCTTTTCTTTAGAAATTTCTTTAAATTTTTCTTCTACTTCTTCTCTCACTAAGGGGTGGAGCATGTTTTCTAGGCGATTTAGCTTTTCAAAATCGTGAAAAACTATTTCAGCTACTTTCTTTCGATTAATTTTCCCGTCGGCTTGTATTTGGGGACCTAAGAGTTGGATAATTTGCGATTGTACTGATGGGTGATCTAACAACTGATGGACAATAACGTCAGCATCCAGAACGTATGCCCCTTGGTCTTTAAACAAGCTTCCTACAGTACTTTTTCCTGAAGAAATGCCGCCTGTTAAAGCAACTTTCTTTAAAGCTAACATTCTTTCCAATTTTTGCCAATCTTTATATCAACAATTAAGGGAACTTTTAATGGAATCACGTTTTCCATTATCTTCTTTACCTGACAAGAAACTTCTTGAATCTCACTATCTTCGGTCTCAAAAAGAAGCTCATCGTGGATTTGTAAAATCATAAAGCTTTTTTTATTTTCATAATCTAAAAAAACTTTAATCTTTGCCATAGCAATTTTAATAATATCGGCATTAGTCCCTTGAAAAGGGGAATTAATGGCGAGTCGCTCAGCGGCTTGCTTTAAAAGTTTATTTTGACTATTGATTTCTTGCAGAGGCCTTTTTCTTCCAAACAAAGTCTCAGTATACTGCTTCTCTCTAGCAATTTGTTTACAACTCTCAATATAATCTAAAACTTTAGGGTATTCTTTAAAATAAGCATCAATAAATTCTTTTGCTTGAGAGAGGCTAATTTTAAGTTGTTTAGAAAGTCCAAAAGCCTGCTGCCCATAAAGAATACCAAAATTGACAGCTTTAGCTAATTGACGCTGCTCAGACGTTACCTCTTGTAAAGGGAGCTTAAACATTTTAGCTGCCGTAGATCTATGGATATCTCCTTGGGATAAGAAAGTTTCAATCAGCTGGGGATCTTGGCTATAATGGGCTAAAAGACGCAGCTCAATTTGAGAATAGTCTGCAGATAAAAAAGACCAACCTTCTTTTTGAGGTTTAAAAGCTTTGCGTATTTCTCTACCTTGCTTCGTTTTAACAGGGATGTTTTGTAAGTTCGGGTTTTGGCAAGAGAGTCTTCCTGTTGCAGTGATGGTTTGGTTAAAACTACAATGAATACGATGAGTTTTTTCAAGAACCTCGTTAGTTAAAGAGTCAGCGTAAGTTGAGCGCAATTTTTCGAGCATTCGATATTCAGTAATTTTTTCTACAATGGGATGCAAGTGAACAATCTCTTCTAAAGCTTCAGCACTTGTAGAATAACCTGTTTTATTTTTTTTAGTAGCTGAGATCTTTAATTTTTCAAAGAGTACTTCACCGAGTTGTTTAGGAGATTTTAGATTAAAGGGACCATCAGCTAAAAAGTAAACTTCTTCTTCAATTTGATTTAATTGCTGGCTTAGCAATTGTTTTAATTGGTGCAGCTCTTCAACATCGACATAAATTCCATGGCGTTCCATGCTAAGTAAAACAGGAACTAACGGGATCTCAATTTTTTGATAAACATCCAGCAGGTTTTCAGCGATTACTTTTGGTTTCAGAAACTTTTGGAGTTTCATAGTCATTAAAACATCTTCACCGCAATATCTAGCAACTTCAGCGATTTCGACATCATTCATGCTCAGTTGATTTTTGCCAGTGCCAATTAAACTTTTGATAGAGATTTTTTGGTACTTGAAATGTTCAAGCGAAAGATCATCCAAAGAGTGTTGGCGAATGTGGGGCGTTAAAAGATATGAAAGTAAAATAGTATCATCACAAATATTTTTTACATGGATCCCTAAATTCAATAAAATATGAAGATCATATTTGACATGATGACCAAAGAAGCCAATATGTGAGTTTTCAAAGAGTGGCTTTAGTTTTTTAATGAGGAGTTCTTTAGAAAGAGAGTCATTAAACGGAATATACCAAATCTTGTCTTCTTGATAGCCAATCCCTAAACCAACGATCTCTGCTGTCATTGGATTAAGTCCTGTTGTTTCTGTATCAAAACAAATCTCTTTTTGCTTTGACAGCTCCTCAATCAAATTGTCTAGTGCGATAGCATCTGAAATAATAGGGATTTGAAGAGAGGGAACTTGGTTTTGCACGGGTTTAACTTCTAATTGAAATTCGCTGATAAGCGACTTGAAATGCATATCTTCAAAGAAGACGGTCATTTTATCTTTAGAAGGATCTCTCAGTTTATAAAAATCGATCTTTTGAGGAAATTCAACATCAATATCTAATGCGACAAGTTGACGACTGATATGGAGTTGCTCTAAATGTTCTACAAAGATCTCTTTTTTCTTTTCATTGAGATATTTTTCAGGGTGGGCAATGAGTTCTTCGAGTGTTTTGGCTTGCTCAAGTAAAGTTTGGGCCGTTTTGGGACCAAAACCTTTAACGCCAGGGACGTTATCTGAGCTATCACCAACTAAAGCTAGATAGTCTCCAATTTGAGAAGGCCAAACTCCAAAATGCTCTTTCACCTCATTGGATCTATAGATCAGATTGTCTTTATTTGTATTTACGATGCAAATCTTATCTCCAACGAGCTGGAAGAGATCTTTATCGCTGCTGCAAATATAAGCCTCATGCTGGTTTTGCGCGGCCCAAAGAGCGATCGCCGCCATCACATCATCGGCTTCAACCCCTGGGATACGAAGCCGGGGAATATTAGCAATTTCACAAAATTCGTAAGCCCACTCTAATTGATGAGGCAAATCTTCAGGAGGGTGTAAACGGTTGGATTTATATTCCGGATAAATGGCGGTGCGTTTTTTAGTATTATTGGGTCCATCAAAAACAACAACCAAGTGAGTAGGATTAAAATCTTTGATTACTTTTAAGAGAGCTCGAATAAACCCATAAAGGGCATTCGTAGATTCTCCTGTAGGCTTGCTAAGATTGCGAATAGCGTAATACGATCTAAATAAATATCCTAGAGCATCTAGGATAAAGATTTTTTCCATAAAGACTTAATTCTCAGATGAAAGGTAAAGGTGCATCAGTTGGCTAGTATTTGGACTCATGAAAAATAAAGGATTTTTAAGAAAGCGATCGAGCTTGTTTTTTTCTCCAAGCATTTTATTGCTGATATTGAAAAGATCTCTTAAATGCATTTTTGGCAGAAGTTCTACCACTTGATAGTTTTCCACTTCAGCTGCTTTGGCAAGAAGTTCAACGGCTTGAGGATACTGATATCCCGCTCCATCAATGTATCCATATTCTTCAGCTTGGGTTGAGTAAAAAGCTTTTGCTCCATAAGTATTTTTCAATAAATCGACTGTCAGTTTAGGTCTTGCTTGTGAAACTGTAGAAACAAATTGCTCATAACTAAAGTTGACGATTCTTTGATATTCTTCACTGCTTGTTGGAGTCCAAGGTTGGTAAGGATTCATAGCCCCCTTACTTGTCCCTGCAGTGAGAGTTTGGTTTTGTACCCCTACTTTTTCCATTCCTTGAGAGAAGTTAAAAAACATCCAAATGACCCCTACAGATCCAATAATACTACTTTCACTTGCATAGACTTTATCTGCGGCGCAAGCAGCATACATCCCACCTGAAGCACACATACCATCTACATAGGCATAAACAGGAATTTGATACTGCTGAGCATAACTTTTAATGGCATAATAGATCGACTCAGAATCGGTTGCTGCTCCACCTGGAGTGTTAATGTTGAGTAAAATCCCTTTGATAGGATTTGCTTTAAATGGTCCTTGGCGAGATTCTATTAAGACCGAACGGATGTCATCAATCGTTAAACCTTGCGTGCCAATTTGCCCAACGATGTTAATCCTAAGAAGCAATGGGCGATGAGCACCAAAAGTATATTTTCTTCCATTTGTATCAGGAATCACGACATCATACATGGAAGAGTCCATGGCTTTAGCGGATTTATTGGATCCAAATGCAAGCATCACTAAGAAAACCGCAATCACTATTCCAATTACTGCAAAAAACGAGATGCAAAAAGATCGAATCGCTGAGCTAAAAAGTGATTCCTTAACGAGTTTCATATGACAATCCCAAGTATACAAATAAACTTTGTTAGTGTATCCTAATTATAATAATTTTAATCAATGAAAATAAATTTTTTACTTTTATGGACTACTTGAGAAATTTGTTGAATCAGAGCCTTGGGATCCTTATTGAGGCAGGCTTTATTATCCTCCTTGTGATTGCTCTGACAATCGTGGCCAAATACATGGTTCAAAAGATTTATAAACGATCTCAAAAATCTCGTAGTAAGATTTTCAAAGATGATTTCCGTTATCAAATAATGAAACCTATCAAGCTGATGATTTGGTTGATAGGGGCTTCTTATTTAATCTACATTTTTATCGTTCGATTGCAGCTAGAAAATGATTTCGAAACCAGCTTCCAGCAGTTTAGAAATTTAATACTTATTTTAGGCTTTACGTGGCTCTGTTTTGAGATCAAAAGTCAGCTGATGCACACTTGGCCTCAGCGGGCTAGATACTTCGATAGAGCACCAGATATGACAAAGATCTTGCTTATAAATAAGCTTATTTCTGTTTCAATAATTATAATAGCGGGATTAATTGTTTTAGATACGTTAGGTGTGCATATTGGAGCTCTGCTTGCTTTAGGTGGAGTGGGTGGGGTTACTCTAGGCTTTGCAGCAAGAGATGTTTTTGCCAATTTCTTTAGCGGCTTAATGCTTCATATTACCAAACCTTTTTCTGTAGGAGATTGGGTTCATTCTTTGGATGAAAAAATGGAAGGTAGAGTTGAGCAGATCGGTTTTTATCTCACTAGAATAAGAGGGATTAACAAAAGGCCTTTTTATGTCCCTAATTCATTATTTTCATCGCAAATCACCGTTAACGCTACCAGAATGACAAATAGGAAAATCAAGCAGACAATTGGCCTGCGTTACGAAGACTTTCATTGTATTGAGGCTATTATTGATGATATCCGCCGAATGCTAAAAGACAACCCAAACATTGCCAAGGACCAAGATCTGCTTGTAGATTTTGTCGAATATGACCAATCCTCTCTCAATATTTCTGTTGTCACTTTTACAAAAACGACGGCTTTAGAAGAATGGCTGCAGGTGCAGCAGGATGTATTGATTGCAATTGGTAAAATAATTGAGCGGCATGGGGCCGAAATTGCTTACCCAACTTCCACTTTACATATAAACAATTAAACAATAAATAATCTAAATGAACAAATATAGCTCTAAAGGCTATAATTGCTGGAATTCTATTAATTTTAAATACTTAAATGATGAACTCACTGATAGACTTGTTAACCCAGAATGCCGAATATGCCCATTGGGTTTTCTTTTTTTTACTTATGTTAGCGGGTCTCAACTTTCCAATCAGCGAAGATTTGGTTGTTTTATCAGGGGCAGTTATTGCAGCAACAGTTTCGCCTCAAAATACTTATAAAATTTTTATTTTCATTTTTCTTGGCTGTTACTTGTCTGACTGGGTGGCTTATTGGATCGGTAGAGCGCTCACTCCTTGGATGAAGAAAAGGAAATGGCTCTCTAAAATGATCGATAATCGGCGCATAGACAAAGTCTCTAAGTTCTATGAAAAGTATGGGGTGTTAACCCTTCTTTTTGGTCGTTTTATACCTTTTGGGGTGAGAAATTTCTTGTTTATGACAGCAGGCATTGGAAAAATGAATTTTTTAAAATTTATTTTTATCGATGGTATTGCTTGTTTACTATCTAATACTATTTGGTTTACGTTAGCGTACTCCCTAGCTGAAAACTATGATGTTGTGCTAGCGTACATGAAAAATACCAATATAGTTATTTTTGCAATTTTTATAGTTTTTGTTATAGGATTCATTAGTTTTAAATTATATAAGCGAGTTAAAAGCTCGAAGAAAATTATCCCTTAATGATCAATTTATCGAATGCGCTAACTCTTCTTAGACTTCCTGCTGCTTTTATCTTTATTATTGATAGCGTTGCCGTCCGGTTATTAGCGATTGCTTTGGCCATTTTGAGCGATGTCCTTGATGGCTACTTTGCCAGAAAACATAAAACAGTTAGCCAACTAGGGGCTATTTTAGACCCTATTATGGATAAGTTCTTTGTGTTTTTTTCACTTGGAATTTTAGTTGCAACCAACCATATGCCCTTGTGGGGCATGGCCTGCATGTTGGCTCGAGATGTCTGCTTAATAGCGTTTGGCCTCTATCTCACGGCGACAAGAAGCTGGGATAAACTGGAGTTTAAATCCATTGTTTGGGGAAAGGTTACAACCTCCGCCCAATTTATGGTGCTGATTTTAGTTGTTTCTGGGATCTTTTTACCTTGGTATGTTTATGTACTCTTCATCCCATTAGGGGGGATGACAGTTATTTCTTTATATCGGGGATTTAAGAAAACCTCAAAACCCTAAATTACATCCGCTGGGCGGTTTTTAAGCCAAGAATTGAAAATCCAATTTCAAATGTTCTCTTAACAAGATCGCATAAAAGAAGTCTTGAATCTTCAAACTCAGAATTAAGGACTGGGCAGTCTCTAAAAAAGGCATGAAACCTTTCTGCTAATTGATAGAGGAAGTCGCAAATTCTATTAGGTAATAAGGACTCAGCCACATTTTCTAAAATTTCTCTTAGTTGTAGAATAAATAAAGCCAGTTCAATTTCAGTCGCTTCATGAATCACTATCTTGGCGCAATTGAAAGATTGTAATTTAAATTGTGCTTTGGACTGAATGCTACAAATGCGAACATAAGCATAAAGCAAGAATGCAGCTGTATTTCCTTCAAATTGAAGCATCTTTTCATAACTAAAAGAATAATCTTTTGTTCGCAGGCTTGAAAGATCTGCATATTTTATGGCATTGATGCCTAGCGTTTGAGCTGTCGATAGAAGGTCATTTACATCACTGGCTCGCTCTTTTAAAATGTTTTCAGCTTTTTCAACGGCTTTATAAAGAAGATCAACCAGCTTTTCAGAGTCGCCGCTTCGTGTTTTAAACTTTTTACCATCGGGTCCTAAAACAAGTCCAAAAGGGGCATGGTTCACTTCCACTTTCTGAGGATCATAAAATCCAGCAAGCTCAGCAGCTTTGAAAACCATTTGGAAGTGTAAGCTTTGTCCATTATCAACAACATAAATAATGCGGTCTGCTTTTTCTATTTCAATTCGCTGATAAAGTGCGGCTAGATCTGTTGTTGCATAATTATATCCGCCATCTGATTTTTGGATAATTAAAGGGAGGGTGGTTCCTTCTTGAGAGATAAATTCATTCATAAAGATGCACTGAGCACCTTCTGAAAATTGGAGTATTTTTTTAGAAGCAAACAGATCCAACATTTTAGGGAGAAGGGGATTATAAAAAGATTCACCCCGCTCAGTAATTTTTACATCTAGTAGATCATAAATTTTTTGATAGCCTATCCGAGATATTTCACAGATCTTCTTCCAAGCGCGGATGGCATCTGGATGATGTGCTTGTAGCTCTACTACTTGCTTTTGAGAAGCTTTTTTAAAGTTTTCATCCGAATCAAAAAGTTTTCTACTTTCTTTATACCATTGAGCTAAATGAAAAAGATCGGTCTTCTCAGATCCTTCTAAAACATGAGGATGATGAGACTTTAAAAAGTGAATTAACATCCCAAAAGGAGTTCCCCAATCACCAATATGATTAAGGCGCAAAACCTGATGTCCTAAAAATTCAAACAAGCGAGCTAAACAATCCCCAATAATAGTAGAACGCAAATGGCCTACATGAAGCTCTTTAGCTGTATTGGGTGAAGAAAATTCAACAATGACTTTTTTGGGAGCTTTAGTGGGTTGGATTCCCAATCTTGGATCTAGGATAATTTTTTGAAGTGCATTTTCTAAGTAGGACTTTTTGATAGTAATATTAATAAATCCAGGTCCGGCTACTTGGCAAGATTCGATGAGGTCAGAAGGAGGAACTAAGATTTTAGCAGCGATATTTTTAGGGTTATCATTGACAAGTTTTGTGAGCTTTAAAGCGCTATTGCACTGATAGTGTCCAAGATGAGTTTGTTTAGAATGTGTGATTTCTAAAACATTGCGAAGCTCTTGTTCCGTGAGCTGAGGATAGACGGCTTTGATTTGTGTTTTAAAGATTTGTGACAGCTGCGATGAAAGTAGCTCTGTGTTAGACCAAGACATTCTTTCTTTCTTTTTCCTCGGCAATAAGTTTTTGTGCAAGTTGATCGGCTGTGGCTGAAGTGCAAGCTTGTAAGCTTTCTGCTAATTGATAAACTTCAAGAAGACGATCAGAAATTTGCTCAGTCTTAAACAAAACTTTTTGAGCATGAGTATCACGAGGATCAATGGCAGAAGCAACATCGATGACGCCACCTGCATTCACAACATAATCTGGTGCGTAAAGAATATTTCTATCTGCTAAAGCTTTGCCATCTGCGGCAGTCAGTAATTGATTATTAGCAGCTCCAACAACTGCTCGGCAACGCAGCTTGGGAATGGTGTTGGAATTGAGAATGCCACCTAAGGCGCAAGGAACAAAAATGTCACACTCAAAATCATATACTTTTGATGGGTCTACAATTTGGGCTCCAAAATCATGGGCTACTTGTTGCACTAACTTTGTGTTGAGCTCTGAAATAAAGAGGTCCGCTCCGGCCCAAAACAATGCTTCGAGTAATTTGCGACCCACTCCACCGATACCTTGTATAAGAATTTTTTTTCCTACCAGAGAAGGGGTTCCCCACAAGTATTGAGAGGTTGCTTTAATACCGATAAAAACACCGTGAGCTGTAAAGCGAGCTGGATCACCAGTCCCTTTTTCACCCGGAAGTCCTAAAATATGTTGAGTGGTTTCATTCATTGTAGAGACATCGCTTAGGGAGCAGTTCATATCTTCAGCACCAATATAGCGTCCACCTAAATAATTGATGGCCTCCCCTAAAGAATGAAGGAGTGCCGCAGGTTTTGGAAGGGTAGGGTTTAAAATGACAGTACTTTTTCCACCACCGACTTTTAGTCCTGCAAGAACAGATTTATAAGTCATCCCTTCGGCCAATCGCAGAACGTCTGTGAGAGCTTCTTCTCTACTAGAGTAAGGTAAAAAGCGAATGCCTCCTAAAGAGGGGCCAAAGGTGGTGTCGTGTACAGCAATAAAAGCATGAAGGCCGCAAGCAGAGTTCTTAACTTCAACCACTTCTTCAAAACCAGGGATCTCTAATTTTTTTATGTGTAAACTCATGTTTTTAGTCTCCATAGATGCTAAAAATAAATCAACCTTCGACTACTCCAAAAAGTAGTTTGATCAGTCAAAATATTAAAATAAAATCACTTCCATAATAATATTTTTATAGAATTTAGTAAAGTTATAAGTGTTTGCTCTTGAAGTAAAATCAAGCGGTGGGTTATCTTAAATCATATTTTTTTAATTTTAACTGACTAGGACAATGACTGAGGTACTCATGCCAGATAAAGCTCTCTTGGATCCTTTAAAGCAAGATTTTTTATCTTATTTAAAGCCCAAACGTAAGCCAGACCTAATTACAAGTTATTTGCATTATGTTGCTTTGAGAGATAAAATTTCTCCAGTTGTTTGCCCAAGATATAAACTTATTTTTAAAAGTTTAGAAGATAGTATTTCCACCTTGGAGAAAGAAGGGCGTATCTGGAGAGAAACCCGTATTCATGTGGGACTTGAAAGTGCTGTTGTCAACGAGCAAACTAAAAAAATATATATATGCCCTTTTTCAGGTAAAGTTTTTGCTGATAATACCCATCCAAATCCCCAAGATGCCATCTATGATTGGGTTGCCAGATGCCCTCAAAACACCGAAAGAAAAGATGGTCTTGTAGTCAAAAGATTTTTTGTTTCTGAAGATCCAGAAATCATTAAAACGTATATCGATCAATCAAATGTACCTGTTGTAAAAGTTGTATTCTCTTCCGCGTTAACAGGAGCTCTTTATCAAAATAAAGAAACTATTTTAAAAGAGTTCAAAAAAGATTATGTGAAGCCTTTTCCTTTAGATGAAATTCAAAATCAAAATAGATTTGAAATTGAAAGTGGATTGCTTCAATATATTCAAGAGCAGCTTGCTGAAGACCGAGTCTCTGAATTTATCGAAAGCTTATCTCAGTATGAAGAGTTTACCCCTTATATTGAGAAGTGGCTTGAAGGATAATGAAGATAGAGTTTATCGCAAACTCCGCCCAAGAAACCTTTGATTTAGGTGCCTCTTTAGGCAAAAGATTACATCCAAATAGCCTTGTTGCGCTCCATGGTGATTTAGCAGCAGGTAAAACAACCTTTATCAAAGGAATTGCCTATTCAATCGGGGGCATAGAGCCCAGTGAAATTAATAGTCCCACGTTTACCTTTTTGAATGTTTACGAGGGCTTGAAGTTTTTTTATCACTTTGATCTGTATCGGATGAAAGGGGCTATAGAGTTTTTGCAAATGGGCTTTGATGAATACTTTGAGGCTGGGGGGATTTGTTGTGTGGAATGGGCAGAACGTATCCAGTCAACGTTGCCTGAAAAAAGAATTGATGTGTACTTGAGCTATCATAATCAAACTGCTCGAAAAATATCTATAGAATCTAAGTATGAAGAAATTAGTTTTTAAAGTAGTTGAATTTATTAAAAGCTGTGCTGAAGAATCTAAAAGCCCAACTTTGAAAGATGACCGAGGAGAGCTTCTCTTTGAGATAGCTGTAGCTGGTCGCTCCAATGTTGGAAAATCAAGCCTTTTGAATCATCTTTTTAAATCTAAAGACTTAGTCAAAACATCTCAAAAACCAGGAAAAACCAGGTTGCTTAATTTCTTTAAAGTAGACGAGACGGCTGTTTTTTGTGATTTGCCCGGATATGGATTTGCAAATGTATCTGAAAAGATGCAAGATCAATGGCAAGACATGATCGAGCCTTACATTGAAAAAAGAGCTGCGCTTAAACTCATTTTACTTTTATTAGACATTCGCCGCAGCCCTAGTGAGCAAGATCTTCAGTTTTTTCAATGGGTTCGCTATCACCAAAAAACACTTTTGGTTGTCTTTACAAAAGTCGATAAAGTCAGCAAAAATGAAAAAGCAGTGCAAATTAAAAAGAATTTAGAAGCGCTTAATGCGCCAGAAATTCCTTTCGTCTGTTATTCAACCACAAAGAATGTCGGTCGAAGTGAGCTTGTTTTTGAAATTAACAAGGTGTTGCAGCAATGAAATTAATGAAAGATGAAACTTTTGTTTGCATAGATTGTGAAGCCACGGGGCTTGATTTAGAAAAAGATCAAATTATTGAAGTTGCCGCAGTTACATTTACTTTAGAGAAAGATCTCGAAATTTACGATTCACTCGTTAATCCCAAA
Organism: uncultured bacterium; assembly: GCA_964612505.1. Classification (GTDB taxonomy): domain Bacteria; phylum Chlamydiota; class Chlamydiia; order Chlamydiales; family JAAZZY01; genus JAAZZY01. The sequence continues at coordinate 60,734 of CAZTEX010000008.1, forward strand.
ATCCCTATCCCTGAAGAATCCATCAAAATTCATAATATCACTCAAGAGATGGTGCAAGGGCAGCCCGAGGCTAAAGAAATTCTACCTAAAATCCTTGAGATGATCGGCAAGCGTATTATTGTGGGACATGGTGTGAGTTTTGACATTAACCTCATTGATCGAGAAGCCAAAAAGAATGGAATTATCAGTTTGATTCGCAGTAATCCCTTCTTTGATACTCTTAGGATGGCAAGGCTTTATGGTGAAAGCCCTCAAAATTCTCTACAAAATTTAAGGCAACATTTTAATATTAACGATGAAGGAGCTCATCGCGCGCTTAATGATGTGATTGTCAATATCGAGGTCTTTAGAAAGTTGGCTGTTCGATATAAGTCCATTGAACAACTGCAAAAAATTTTAGATAGACCTATTTTACTCAAAAAGATGCCTTTGGGAAAACATAAAGGGCGCTTATTGAAAGAAATACCTTTAGATTACCTCAAATGGGCAGCGAGCAAAGATTTTGATCAAGATCTTTCCTTTTCCATCAAATCAGAAATTAAAAGAAGAAAGCAGACAAAAGACTTTTCAAATTCTAGCAATCCATTTTCAGAATTGTAAAACTGCAGCCAATTTAGAAAGTTACAATAAAACTCAGGCAATGAATTCTTTTTATTCTCTTCGAGAAGAAAAGAAGTTGTGTTAATCTTCATTTAAAAAATAAAGTTGAAATTATTGCACTTAAAAGAGCTTTACAAAGGGTTTCTTTTAAAGATAAGGATTATTTTTTAAGAGACAAAAATAGACTTTTTAGCCAAAATACGGCTAATTTCAGCGGCTTAAAACAAGGTATATTAAAGAATGGAAAAAGGATCATTTAAAATTAAAGTAGGTCTTGCAGAAATGCTTAAAGGGGGAGTTATTATGGACGTAGTAACTGCCGAACAAGCAAAAATTGCCGAAGATGCAGGGGCTGTTGCTGTAATGGCACTCGAACGAATTCCAGCAGATATACGCAAAGATGGTAAGATTGCTAGGATGTCTTCTGTGGATCTCATTGAATCTATTCAAAAAGCTGTCACCATACCTGTAATGGCCAAATGTCGAATTGGTCATTTTGTAGAAGCCCAAATGCTCCAAGCTTTAGGAATTGATTTTATTGATGAAAGTGAAGTTTTAACGCCAGCAGATCACCACTTTCACATTAATAAACACCCTTTTAAAGTCCCCTTTGTTTGTGGCTGTCGCAACTTGGGAGAGGCTTTAAGGCGAATTGGTGAAGGAGCTGCTCTTATTCGCACAAAAGGCGAAGCGGGAACAGGGGATATTGTAGAAGCTGTGCTCCATATGAGAGACATTCAACGTGGAATTAGCCGATTGATTCACTTAAGCACTGAAGAGTTGATGACAGAAGCAAAAAACTTGGGAGCTCCTTACGAACTCGTATTGGAAGTGGCTCGAACTGGAAAACTTCCAGTTCCAAACTTTTCCGCAGGAGGGATAGCAACACCTGCAGATGCAGCATTAATGATGCAGTTGGGTGCTGAAACTGTCTTTGTGGGTTCAGGAATTTTTAAGTCAAGCGATCCAGAAAAAAGAGCCAAAGCGATTGTTCAAGCTGTCACCTATTTCCAAGAGCCAGAAAAGTTGGTGGAAGTTTCAAGAGGACTTTCATCAGGAATGGATGGCCTTTCAGCCAAATTATTGCAGGAAAATGAGCGTTTAGCATTGAGAGGGATTAATTGATTGGAGTTCTTGCTCTTCAAGGGGCTTTTCAAAAACATTTAGATTGCTTGCATCACATAGGAGCTCAAGGAGCGTTGATAAAACACCCCGAGCAATTAGAAAATTGCTCTGGTCTCATTATTCCAGGTGGTGAATCAACGGCTCATTTAAAATTGTTAGGACCTCTCTTTTGGCAAGCACTCCTTAAGTTTGGACAATCAAAACCCATTTTCGGCACTTGCTGTGGGCTTATCCTTCTTTCAACTAACGTGGTGGGGCAGTCAGTCAAATCCTTAAAACTTTTAGATGTGACAGTTTCTCGCAACGCCTATGGTCGTCAAATCCAATCTTTTGAAGATCATGTAGAGGCGAGCTTAGATCATCAAAAAGTTGCCATCAAAGGATGTTTTATCCGTGCACCTAAAATTATTGAAGTCGGCAGTACCGTTAAAGTCTTAGCATATCATCATCAAGATCCTGTCCTTGTCGAAAATCAATTGCACTTAGCTTGCACCTTTCACCCAGAGATTTCAGGAGATCTTCAACTCCACCAATACTTTTTTCAAAAGTGTCAAAATGAGCTTACTTCACCTTTAGGTTTGTCCTTATAAATAAATTTCTTGATTTTTGCTCCTCTCGAACTTAAATTATACCTAAGAAAATAATTTAAATGGCTAAAAAGGCTTTTTCAAAGCAAGGAGTTTCAAATGACGGGAGTAGGACAAGCAGCAGGTATTAACCCCAACTCGATGATTTACCCTCAGTACGAAGGTGCTTTTAATGAGCTATGTCCTCCTTCTTGGGGAGAAGCGTTGGCGAGCTGGACAGATTTTAAAAATGTTTCTTTGGGACAAGTAATAGCAAACATTCCTTCTAATGTAGCTCGTGCGTTCTGTCAAATTCCTTCTCTCGTTACCTCTCCACTGCGTTTTGCGGCATATCTAATTTACGGGGAAACAGAGCAAGAGGCTGCCTGTCGATCAGTCAAAGAAGGCAATGTATCTCTTAGTACAGTCGATCCTCTTGGCCGCACAGAACTGACAAAAGCACTCGCTCAAAATAACATTGGGGCTGCCAAAGTGTATCTTTTGGGGTCAGATCTTCTGCAAAGAGATATTAATTATTCTTCAGTTCTACATCATGCTGCTAATACAAATACGCCGGGTGCAATGCAATATTTTGAAGGGGTGAATGTGAATGCAAAAGATGAAGCTGGACAGACTGCCGCTCATATTGCTGCCGCCGCAGGAAATGCAGAAGGATTGGCTTATCTAGTCGCTGCAGGAGCAAAACTCAATGAAATGGATGCACAAGGTCGCACACCTCTTATGCTTGCAGCGCAAAGTAGTGCAGAATGTTTTTTTATGCTGCTGGCTCACAACCCCATTTTAACAAGACGCGATGCAATGGGTAGAGGGCTCTGGCACTATGCTGCTTTAAATCCAGGAAATACAAATAAAATAACCTCAGAGCTATTTTTGCAAAAAGTGCCTCTTAATCCTGATAAAATGGGAAGAACGCCATTGCATTATGCGGCACTCGCTGGAAATAGAGTAGCTGCAGGGGATTTGCTTTATTATTATGGGGCTCAAAGTAGTCCAGATTTTAATGGAATTACCCCCGCTCATCTGGCAGCTTTTCAAGGTCATAAGCGATTGATTGATGAGCTGCATTACTATGAACAATCTCTCTCTGAAGTTGATCAATTAGGTAGAACACCCCTTCATTGGGCTGCAGCTAATGGTCACTATGATGCTGCTTCGGCTTTACTAGCATATCATGGAGAAGGCCTTGACGCATTAGAAAGAAACTTTAAAACAGCTCTTCATCTAGCTGCAGAAAATAATCATCCTGAGCTCGTTGCTTTATTTCTCGCAAACGGAGCTAATACTCGTCTTATTCCAAACAATCATCAATCTGCGCTATACGTTGCTGCAAAACATGGACATCAAAAAGTTGTTGAGCTTTTAAGAGAGGCTAATGCTCCTATGATTGCAAGTCATGTAACCCTCCCCCTTCATGAAGCTATTGCTAATAGGAATTATGCAGATCTTCAGGTTGCAATCTTGAGCGGCGCAGACCTTAATGTTAGAGATTCTGATGGCCAAACACCTTTAATGCTCTCTCTTGCAATGAACCAAGAACCTTTAGCCATCAGTTTAATGGATGCAGGCGCAGATGTTAGATTAGTTGATAATAATAAGATGACAGCATTGCATTTGGCAGGGCTTTGTGCTGGAGAGCAGCTAGTCAAACACCTATTACACTATGGCGCTGATCCTTTTGCTAAAGATATTAGAAATCAACTACCTCTGCATTGTGCAGCAGCAGTAGGGAATATAGAAGCAATTACAGCATTGGCTTCTCATACACAGTCAAAAGAATATGGCATCGACATTCCTAGTAATCATGGCAGTACTCCTTTGCATTTAGCAACTTTAGAAAACCACCCGCAGGCTGTCGCACTGTTGTGTCAACTGGGAGCTACACCTCTTGTTGTTGATAATAATCAAAGAACCTCTATTCACCTAGCAGCCATGGAAGGAAGAGACGATTTATTAAGGCTCTTTCTTGCTAAAGATGCAATCGGAATTAATTGGGAAGACAAAGATATGCGCACAGCCCTTTATTATGCAGGCGCTGGTGGGCATGAAAATGCGATACAATTTTTAATCAGTCAAGGTGGAACCGCTTTTCCAGAAGAACAAGATGACCTTCAAAGAGCTCTTTTAAAAGTAGACCCCAATTATTTAAAAAATCTTCTGAAAAACAACTCACCTATGGTTATTTCAGATGTATATGAGTCAGGTTTCCATAAAGTGTTTGCAATAGGAGATACCAGCTTTACTGCAGCATTGTCACCGATGCTAGCGGGTAGTTCTCTTTTACATTCTAAAAGCGCGCAACAACAAACATTGTTGCATGCTGCGGCAAAGGGAAATGATTTCCCTGCTATGCTTAGATTAATGGATTTACAGGTTCCTTTAAATGATAGAGATACTTATGGAAATGCCGCTCTGCACTATGTTGCAGAAACTGGAAATATGGAGGCGCTCAATGAGTTTGCTCGAAGAGGAGCCAGTTTAATCCCTCAGAATTTAAATGGTTTGACCCCTCTGGAAATAGCTCTTGAAAGAGGGCATTATGATTTTGCAGATCGTCTCAGGACTTTAGGAGGAAGGATTTTATTTGGTAATAAACTTCAAAATGGAGAAGTAGCAGTCGCTCTTCTTGAAATGATTTTAAGTGGTAATTATGAAGATGTGAATACCTTTTTATTAGAAGGGGCACGCTTGTCTGTAACAGATCATCTGGGGAGAGGGGCGCTGCACTACGCAGCTTTAAGTGATAAATCAAAAGATTTTATCGATCTCTTAATTGCAGGTGGTTTGGATTTGAATAATAGAGATTATCAAGGACGTACCGCTCTTCATGAGGCAGTTAGCGCAAGAAATCTTGGAGCTGTTCAAGCATTACTAGCTCATAAAGCAAATCCTTTCATCAAAGATAAAAATGAAGTATCAGCATTTATGGAAGCAGGAAGTTGTGGTAATAAAGCCCTTGAGAATTTGTTTTATGCTACAGAAAAATGATTATTTAGGTTTAATTTTTGATGCAAACTAGAGGGCTAAAACAGTTAAAGCTTTATAAACAACGAGTCCTTTTAAGAGTTGATTTTAGTGTACCATTAAACCCTGATGGCTCTATCGCCAATGATTATCGAATCGAGCAGTCATTGCCCACCATTCGTTATTTGCTAGAGCAAGAGTGTTCAATTGTTTTGATAAGTCACCTTCAAAGGCCTCAAGGAAAGCAAGATCCTAAGCTCAGTCTGAAAGTTTGTGCACGAAGGCTTGCTGAATTGCTAAATCAAGAAATTCGTTTTGTACCTGACTGCATTGGAAAAGAAGTCAACGACGAGAAAGATAAATTAGCTCTCAAACAAATTCTAATGTTGGAAAACTTGCGTTTTTATCCCGAGGAAGAAAAAACACCGAGCCCTGATTTTGCAAAAGCGCTATCTTATGGAGCAGATTATTATGTGAACGATGCTTTTGCTTGTTGTCATCGCAAGCAAGCTTCCACGGTTGATGTTGCTATGCTTTTTCCAAAAAGAAAAGCAGCAGGTCTTTTGCTTGAAAAAGAAATTTATTATTATCAAAAATATTTAAATCAGCCAAATAAACCAATCACAGCTATTATTGGTGGGTCTAAAATTTCCACTAAAATAGGTATTCTTCGAAGCTTACTCGGAAAAGTAGATACCCTTTTAATTGGAGGAGCAATGGCAAATACTTTTTTAATTGCCAAAGGTTATTCTCTTGAGAAATCTTTTTTTGAAAAAGATTATCTCACAATGGCTAAAGAAATTCTAAACGAGTGTCAGCAAAAAAATATTCAAATACTGCTACCTTCAGATCTTGTCTTTACTAATAAGATAGATCCAAAAGGTCAAATAAATATTATACAACTCGGTGATGCTCCTCCCAAAAATCAAATGGCCGTAGATATTGGCCCTAAGACTGTGGCTCAATATTGCGAGCGTTTGCAGAAATCTAAAGTTATTTTTTGGAATGGCCCTTTAGGTGTCTTTGAAACAGAGCCTTTTGCAAAAGGAACCAAAGAAATAGCCCTTTATTTATCTCAAAGCAAAGCGGTGAAGATCGTAGGTGGGGGAGACTCTGTAGCTGCTATTGAGATGCTAGGTTTAAAAAACTCTTTTGATCATCTCTCTACAGGGGGTGGAGCAAGCTTAGAGCTTATTGAAAAAGGTCACTTGCCAGGGATCGATGCCTTAAGCGATTAAAATGGTTATTGAATTTTCTTTATAATTTCTTTAAAATGCTTCTGTATTCTTGAAAGCAAATTTTTGTAGGCTAACCTAAGGAGGTTTTATGCCAGGAATTAATAATGCTCACCAACAGACTTCACTTACTCCAACTCCTATCGTTGTTGTAATAAAAGAGAATGAAAGCTCTCTATCACGAGGAATAGGCGCTGCAATGGGTCCAATCGCATTAGGTGCTGGTTGCCTTGGTGCTGGCGCTGGTTTTTTAATTGGTGCAATTGAAGGTTCGCCCTGGATAGGAGCTATTATAGGAGGCACTCTAACTGCCGGTACTTGTGGCTTGCTGACAAGGGGTATTCAAGTTGTCGGAGATGGCGTGGCTGATGTTGCAATTTATGCAGTTAAACTTCCTTTTAGAATTACATATGGTGCTGTTAACGGAACCTGTAACGTTATCTCAGCAACTTACCAGTATGTAATTGGCAATAGAGGATCTGCTTATAGTTCTCAAGAAGCTTTAGCGCGCGATGCTAAAATGGCTTAATGAAGTTATTCTGTAAAGAACTTTTTAGAATTTGAACATTTCTAAAAAGTTCTTTGTCTTTGAATTTTTAATTCACTTAGGATCAACCCACTAACACTTCTTGACAAATTGATGAAATCATTGTTATGATATGCGTAATACTTTATTATTTCCTGATGTATAGCAGTGAAATTCATTAAGAAAAAAAAATCATTCTTCTTAAGTTCTTTTCTTGATTCGAGTCTTTTAAGATTATCGATCAGCCCTTTTACGGGGTTAGGGACTGGGTATGCTGACTAAATTAAAATCAGCTGCAAGTTCCTTATGTCTCATCAAAAGAGACGAATTGAAAAGATTCATCCCCATGTTCATTATATTTTTCTTTGTCGGTTTTATCTACAATATCTTGCGCAATGCTAAAGACGCTGTTTTAATTACAGGACAGTCATCAGGAGCCGAAATCATTCCATTTGTTAAAGTTTGGGTGATGTTGCCAGGAGCCTTCTTAGCGACAGCGATTTTTTCTAGACTTTCCAACAAATACACTATGGAAAAAGTCTTTTACATCATTCTAAGCGCTTTCTTAGTTTATTTCTTAGTCTTTACCTTTGTTTTATATCCCTACGATTCCTCTCTTCAAATGAATAGCTTAGGTAATTTTTTAAATAAAGTTTTACCCAAAGGTGCGGCAGGATTTGTATCAATGATTCGCTACTGGTCATTTACACTGTTCTATGTGATGAGTGAGCTTTGGAGTAGTATTGTATTAAGTACACTTTTTTGGGGATTTGCAAATGAAATCACCTCTGTAGATCAAGCCACACGGTTTTATGGTTTTTTTGGAATCGGAATCAACTGTTCAGGGATTGCTGCAGGGCAAACAGTCATCTATCTATCAAGATTGCCTACTAAACTGGGAGCTGTTGCAGATCCGTGGTATCATACCCTTGTGTATATTACAATTGTCATGACGATCGCTGGAGTGATCATTATCGGTGTTCTTCGTTGGATGCATGTCAAAGTCTTCCAGGATTGTGTTTTTTATAAACCAAAGTCAAAAAATAGCTTTAAACTCTCTTTAAGAAAGAACTTTAGTTATCTTGCAAAATCAAAATATTTAATCTGTATTGCGATTATCGTTGTCTCTTTCAACCTGGTGATCAATTTAGTCGAAGTCTTGTGGAAGGATCAAGTTAAACAGCTATACCCTAACCCAAGCGATTTTATTATTTATCTCAATCAGGTGACTGTTGCAACAGGAATCATAGCTACTATTGGGGGACTGTTTACGTCTGTCTTTATCCGTCGATTTGGTTGGACAAAAACAGCTTATATCACCCCTGCTACCTTGCTGATTACAAGCTTAGGTTTCTTCAGCTGCTTACTCTTTAAAGAAAATCTGCAAGGATTTACTTTAACTTACCTTGGCCTAACTCCTTTAGCTCTGGTAGCTCTTTTTGGCTCGATGCAAATTTGCCTAAGTAGGGGATGTAAATACACCGTCTTTGATGCAACTAAAGAGGTGGCCTTTGTCCCTTTAACTCCTGAATCGCGCAAAAAAGGAAAAGCAGCCATTGATGGAGTTGGTTCGCGCTTTGGAAAATCAGGAGGATCGGTCATTCATCAAGGTCTTCTCATGATTTTTGCAGGCTTTGCGGCCTCTGCTCCCTATATAGCCCTTTTCTTGCTCATTGTCATTGTCGTATGGATGTTTGCAGTTAAAGTATTGGGCATCGAGTTTGGCAACTTAACCGCTGCGCATGCTCGTCTTGAAATCAAAGAACAAGAAGTACAAGTAAAAGATCCTGATACTTCTATCGCTTCACAAGCAACCTAATTTTTTAGTTAAAATTTTTTAAAAATAAAATCGATATACATTTTGAAATAACGTTTAAAAGGAGCCTATCTCTATGCAAACACATTTAATGCCTAAAGTCGGCATTGGCGCTTGGCTTGTCAATGATGGGAAAATTTTAATGGGGAGACGTCTGGATGCTCATGGTTTAAATAGCTGGGGCCCTCCTGGAGGTCACCTAGAGTTCGGAGAAGACCCTTTCCAAGGTGCTATCAGAGAACTTAAAGAAGAAACTGATCTAGAAGCTTTAGACGTACACTTTGCTTGTTGGACAAATGACCTTTACCAAGAAGAAAAGAAGCATTACATTAGCCTTCACATGGTCATTACTCGTTATCAGGGAGAGTTGAAGCTGATGGAACCCAATAAATGTCAGGAATGGCATTGGCTTACTCTTGAGGAGCTACCCAAAAGTTTATTTCTTTCAGCTAAAAACTTTATCCAATCAGGAGTTTTGCAGAAATTTATAGAAACATCTAAAAAAGAAGATGCAGCAGCTAATTAGTCAATGGATCACGGCTGCTAAAGGGTTACTTTTAGCAAAATGAGTCACAGATTCTTTTGCTTGCGCAATACAGGCAGGAACAGAAACGCCATAAAAAGAGCTTCCACAGATTGTTAGAGAAGGGATCTTTTCTGAAAGTTCATTTACGAAGCTCTTCACTTTTTTAAGATGACCCACAGAATATTGAGCAATGGCATTCGGAAGATGAAAGACCTCATAGTATTGCGGGTCTATATGGATATTTAGTAAAGAATTCAATTCTTCAAAAAAGGCTTCGTTAAATGCGTTCTTAGGTAAATTAAATAGATTGGATGTTTCATGGATCATCGCAGTAATCCGAGTTTGATGATCATGAAAATTATGCTGAGAAAAAAGTTTAGAATCAAAGATCGCTCCGCTAATTTGTTGATCACTCCAAGAAGGGGAAATAAAACCAAAAGCATTGGGCAAATCTAACTTTGCGTCATAACCTAAATGAACAATTTTATAAGAGATATGCTTTTGCTCTGTTAACAAATGAGAGTGCTTTAGTTGATCTAAGGGGAGTAACTTGGCTAGCTCATGCGAAGGAAGAGTAGAAAAAATATGATCACACTGAAGTTCACCATGAGTGGTCTCTAGTTGGATCTTCGAACCAGTTTTAATCTTTAAAACTTCAGTATTCAAACGAAGATAGTCAGAAAGCTTTTGAGTAAGCATTTCAATCAGAGTATGGAGACCTTTTTTAAAAGAAACATAATGTGACGAGGCATTTTTTCTATGATGAAAAAAAGATTGCAGTAAGGGCTTCTTTTGATAACACGCAGCATGAACTTGAGGAAAACAAGCTTGCATGGAGAGATGTTGGATGTCACCACCATGAATCCCACGAACCAATGGATTAATCAATTGCTCTGTGATAAAAGGACCAAAGTTTTTATTAAAAAATTCTTCAATAGAGACATCTTCTTCAAATAAGTGAGCTCTTTTAAAAGTATTTCTCAAAATGGGATAGGTCAGTTTAATCAAATTTTTTGAATGACAAAGCTTGGCAAGAGAAAACTTCACCGGATGCAATTTGCCATCATAGGCTAAGAATCGATTGTTAAAAGAGGATTGGGGATGAATGATCTCATCCTCTAAATCAAGATCTTTAAAGAGCTCATGGCAAGTCTGGGCGTGAGGGTCTGTAAGGCGAAGGGTGTGAGGACCCATCTCAAAAAGATAGCCAAACGTTTGGTGCGTTTGCATCCAACCACCCGCTTTGGAAGCTTTTTCTAAAATAAGCAGCTGACAATCGGGAAATTGTTTTTTGAGAAACCAGGCAAGCGATAAGCCAGTAATCCCGGCACCTAATATGACATACTTTGGACAGTCTCGACCATGCATCTGACGTTTTCTTCCTGGCTTTGAGGCTTGATTCCATGTCCTAGGTTCATGATATAACCTGGACGATCTTGCATACTTTTGCAGAGATATTTGACTTGTTGTTTAAGCATCTCAACCGGAGCGCTCAGTAAGTCTGGATCTAAATTACCTTGCAAAGCAATATTCGAAGGTATTTTTTTTGCAATTTTTACAATGTCTCCACCTTCATCTAAGCTAATTGCTGAAGGGTTTAAAAGACTCAGAGCCTCTGCATGAAGACACGAACCTTTAGCAAATAAAATAATGGGAACATTCAGAGGTTTAAGAGCGTCGATCATCTCTTTTAAGTAGGGAAAACAAAACTCTTTTAAAATAGGTTCGGGAAAGTAGCCAGCCCATGAATCAAAGATTTGCAAAGCATCAATGCCTGCTTTGATTTGCATCTTTAGATAATCAATCGACTGCTTTGTTAAAATCTTGAGAATATAATGCAGTTGGTTGGGGCGCCAATAAATCCACTTTTTAGTTTGTTCAAAAGTTTTTGAGCTTTTTCCTTCCAGAAGATAGGTTGCTAAAGTAAAAGGGGCGCCGCAGAAACCGAGCAAAGGAATTTGAAGGACACGTTTTAAATTGCCAATCGTCTGCGGAATATAAGATAAAACCTCTTGTACATCTTTTAAAGGGATACTCTGAACATCTTTGAGATAATCTTTAGTGTCAATTAAAGGGCCATGTCCTTTGCCAAAACCAATCTTGAAATCGAGTGATTGTAAAATAAGCAAAATGTCAGCAAACAAAATAGCCCCATCAAAACCAAATTTATGGATGGGCATTAAGGTCACTTGCGTGGCAAGCTCTGGATTTGAACAGAGTTCTAAAAAAGAATATTTTTCTTTTAGATCGCGATATTCTTTCATATACCGGCCCGCTTGCCTCATTAACCAAATAGGCGGTCTAGGAGTTGGCAGGCATTTCAAAGCATCTAAAAGTAGACTATCCATTTAAAATGCGCTCTAAAATAGAATCTGTTGTAAAACCAAACTCTGTTTTTAATACGGATGCGGGTGCAGAAGCTCCAAAAGACTCCATGCAAATAGCAATTCCTTTTCGATCAATATATTTATGCCAGCCTAGATCAACGCCCGTTTCAATAGAAATGCGTTTGCCCAAGTCTCCTCCTACAACGCTGTCTTTGTACTCATCATCCTGGTTTTCAAACAACTCCCAGCATGGCATGGAAACCACACGTGTTTTTTTACCGAGTTTATTGAGTTGTTTAGCAACATCGAGCGCGAGGGCAAGTTCTGAACCTGTGGCAAATAAAGTGTAGTCAGGTTTTCCTCCCTCCTCTTTGGCAATAATATAACCACCTCGTCCTACACCGTCACGGAAACTGACATCTGTATGTGGTAAATTTGAAAGTTTTTGACGTGTTAAGACGATCGCTGAAGGTCCTTCATATCTCAAGGCGGCTAACCAGCACATTTTAATTTCATTGCTATCTGCAGGTCTAAAGAAATAGAGGTTAGGAATGGATCGCAGTGAGGCATAGTGTTCAATTGGTTGGTGAGTAGGACCATCTTCTCCTAAAAAGATCGAATCATGGGTAAATTGATAAATCACATGATACTTTGAAAGAGCGGCTAATCGAATAGCGTTTCTCATGTAGTCGGAGAAAGTTAAAAATGTTCCACAGAAGGGGAGAATCATTTGCGTGCGATAAAGTCCTGCGCACATAGCAGCCATTGCAAATTCTCGGACTCCAAATTTAAGATTTCTTCCAGAAAAGTCTTTTGGAGTAATGATCGAATAATCTGTCATCATCGTTTTATCAGATCCAGATAGATCGGCCGATCCCCCATAAAGGAAGGGAAGTTTAGCAGCTAAATGATTAATGACATCTTGTGAAGCCGAACGCCCGGCAATAGGATCTTCAATTTCTAAAGATTTCAGCTGATGCTCAAGATCATCTGGTAATCTTTTGCTGACCATGATTTCAAATTCTTTGTAAAGCTTAGGATTTTCTTTGGCCCACTCATCAAAGTGTTCTTGCCATTTATGTTGAATTTCTTTGAGCTTTTCCCGTTTTTGTTGAAAGAAGGAGATAACCGCTTGTGGGATGTAAAATTCTTCTAAAGGAAGTCCTAAAGCTTCTTTAGTGGCTTTGACTTCTTCAGGTCCTAAAGGAGATCCATGGGCATTGTGTGATCCTGCTTTATGGGGAGATCCTTTACCAATCACAGTATGCAAGATAACTAAAACAGGTTTTGTTTGTTCTTGACGTAGCTTATCAAAGATGTCTTTCATAGCATCAAAGTCATATCCGTCAATATCAAAAACTTCAAAACCATAGGATTTATAGCGAAGTTTAGTATCTTCAGAACAGCATTCATTCAGGGGGCCATCTAAACAAATTTGGTTAGAATCATAAAGAAGAATCAAATTGTTAAGTCCTAGATGCCCAGCAAAGCTAGAAGCTTCAGAAGAGATCCCTTCCATAATACAGCCATCGCCGGCCAAACAAAAAACTTTGTTCTTAAAAATTTGATGCTTATTGGTATTGAATTTTTTAGCAAGTAGCTTGAGTCCCAAAGCAATTCCTACCGAGTTAGCAACACCTTGTCCTAAAGGACCTGTGGTTGCTTCAATGCCGTCAGTATGGCCAAATTCGGGATGTCCTGGAGTTTTAGAATGAAGTTGACGAAATTTTTTGATGTCATCTAAAGAAACTTTATAGCCTGACAAGTGCAATAGGGAATACTGAAGCATGCAGCCGTGACCTGCTGATAGGACAAAACGATCGCGATTGAGCCAATCAGAATCTTCGGGGTTATATTGCATGGCATGGCCCCACAAAAAGGCACCAAGCTCAGCGCATCCTAAAGGTAATCCTGGGTGTCCTGAGTCTGCTTTTTGGACAGCATCCATAGAAAGGATTCTGACTGTATCTGCAATTTTTTGTAAGCTTTGCTTCTCTTCGTTGTTCATAACCTATCCTATTTAATTAATTTAACCGAACACAATAAAAGGTTTATTGAAAGAAGAAAAGAAAAAATTGACTTGGAATAATAAAAGCTTTTCTTTTAAAGAGGGCTTTTGGAGGAATCAAATGAAGCAGTTAATCTTAATGAGGCATGGTATTGCCGATGACAATTTCGAGGGAAGTGATCTGAGCAGGCCGCTTACTAAAGAGGGTGAGGTTCTTCAGCTGGAAGTTGCCAAATTTATGCATCAATATGCCTCTAAGATAGACGCCATTCTTTACTCACCATTCTTAAGAGCCGAGCAATCGGCAGCGATTGTAAAAAAAGAGTATCCTAGAGCTAAAATGGTTCCTGAACCTGCTTTAGGGAGCGTTTTTGATTCTTATACAATCTTGAAACATATCGATGAGAGAGGTGTTGAATGCGCGCTCGTCATTGGGCATGCGCCCACCATTACTGCGTTTGGAAAATCATTAATGCAACACCCTAAACCTTTGAAATTTGACAAGAGTAGTGCTATTATTTTAAATTTTGATCAGGAGATCAATTTTGGGAAAGGAAAAATTTTCCAGATCATTTCTCCTAAAGATTTGAAATAGCCTGTTTTATAATCTTATTATTATATTCCAATATTGCGCGTAGCACACTCATAACAACAATGAGGGCAGCTGCAGCTCTTAAAAGGATAACGCCCAAGCCCCGCAAGTCTTAATTTAGGCTCTTGAATAAGCCCAAAAAAATCCCACTAAATGGCAATTTGTATAGCAGATCTAAGGTAGCTCTTCTAAAAAAGTTATCATGTAGGCTTTCGTAAAGAGACCGTCAGGGTAGATTTAGAATTTTCAAAAAAATGCATAGTAAGTTTTATAATTCTAATGCTCTCTGAGGAAGAGAGCTTTTTTGTGAAGATAAAAAACTAGATAAATAAAATGCCCTTTTAGGTTAAACTACTTATCGATTTATTTTTAAACAATAATTAAGGAGAAAAAATATGGAAGTAGGAAACGCAACTTCTTCATACTCAGTTTTGGACAATGCAAAAGGGATTTTCAATGGTGCTTGGGATCTAATGCCCTGGAATTTTGAGTCAACCAATCCTTTTTGTCTAGTATATCAAACTGCGGTAGCAATAAGCAAAGAGGCTGCTTATCTAGGGATTAAGCCGCCTGTTCCGTTTATAGTGCTCAAGGCTGGGGATTCGATGTTCCGATTGCCGGAAAGGATGCTACAAGGAGCATTACCGATTCTTAAAGTAATATCCACAGCCGGAGGTATTATCGCAGCTTTTGAAGCTCTCGGAGATGCGGCGTGTTATGGAGATGGTTGGATGGAGAAAATAGGAGTTGTTGCAAGAAGTGTTAGTTGGAATGCAGCTCGGCTTGTCATGAAACTAACTGCTCCTTTGGATACATTTATTTCTGTTGAACCCTTTGCTATAGCTCTATCTTATTTAAATCTTAAAGATAGACAACAGATGCATTATACTATGAACTCAAAACTTGAGACAGGGGATAAGGGTAGCATTGATCTATATGCAGCGTTTCATAACAGTATTAAAGCTGGAGATATGGTGACCTTAGGGCTTCTTGTTCAAAAGTATAAAGAGAAAAATCCTGGTAAGAGGATAGAATTTTCAACACCAGCTGGGGTTATGGATGGCCTGTTCTTAGTGGTTGGTACAGAGAATCCCCGTTTAGCAGCGATTCAGTTGTTTATGGAAACTGGCTGTAACCCTAACAGTGAATATAATGGAAAAACTCCTCTGGGGATTTTAACTGATTATCAAGCTAAGCATTCGTCGCTTGAAGTTGCGCATGCCGTAGTTTATATGCAAGGTATGGCTTCACTATTAGAGCAACATGCGAAAAGACAAGCTACAGGATCTATCACAGCAGCACCTGCGCAGCAGCTGGCCATTGGTGATAGCTCTAAAGAAGTATGTCACAATCCAGATGGATGTATAGAAGACGCCCCTCAAGAATAAGCTATTCATTGTAGCTTTTGAATAAATAAACCCTCAAAGCAGCTCCTCAAGGACTTATTTTGAGGGTTTTTAATTTAATAAACTTTCTGTTTTTTAAGTATTTAAGTAAATTCCTGTACGCACATGGAGATGAGGGATAGTTTGACCAGCTATTGAACCGCAATGTAGCTCTATGTCTCTTTGAATCGCAGCAGGAGAGCACTCTTGCCTTAGCCTAAGAGCTTCTTTAAAGAGCGTTAATTGAGTGTTTATGGGGGCCTTAAACCAGTGAGAGCAATGTTGATTTGGAATTAGCAGTACTTGGTGGCTTAAAGAGCGAAGAGTTGAAAAATGAGCAGATTTTTTAATCAGAGTAGGATTTTGAGGGCCCTCTTTCACTATTTCACAAAATGAACAGGAGGGCTGATTTATTTGAGGAAGCTCTTCATCTTTACCCCGTGTCTGAGATGCGATAATTTCAATCCCTTCTAGAGGGGTTTGGCCAAAGGAAATCTGATAGCCCTTTGCTAAGACGTCTTTATAGACATTTTGGACTTTCTGTAATAGCTGGCTCAGCTCGTGATCTGGGATCTCGTCCCACCGTGCAAAGGGGGTTATAGGCTGGAGGGTGATGTTTTGAACAACCACAAGATGGACCTAAAAAAAATTGATTAACCCTTAAGGTAGCGAAAAAGCATTAAGATCAGATAAAGGAATTCAAAAAAAGAGATGACAGCAGTTAAATATTTGAAGAATCAATACTGATCCTTTTATCAAAATCTTGAATTTGCTATCCTACGCAGCCATCTTTTTAAGGTATCTCTTCTTATGTTATCAAATCAAATCAGACGCCGCTTTATTAATTACTTTGTTGAAAAAGGACATCGCCATCTTCCCTCTTCTTCGGTGGTGCCTCACAATGATCCGACATTGCTATTCTGTAACGCGGGTATGAATCAATTCAAAAGTTATTTTCTAGGTCAAGAAGTTCCTCCAACAGTGAGGGCAGTGACCTCTCAAAAATGTATTCGAGTGGGTGGTAAACATAATGATTTAGAAAATGTAGGGCATACAACCCGTCACTTAACTTTCTTTGAAATGCTCGGCAACTTTTCTTTTGGCGATTATTTTAAAGAGGAAGCCATTTTATTTGCTTGGGATGTTGTTAACAAAGTGCTTGAACTAGACATCGACAGATTGTGGATTAGTGTTTTTGAAGAGGATGACGAAGCTTTTGAGCTTTGGAGAAAACATATTCCTGAAAAGAGAATTGTCCGTTTAGGTGCTTCAGAGAATTTTTGGCAAATGGGGGATGTTGGCCCCTGCGGCCCATGTTCAGAGCTTCTTTTTGATAGAGGTAAAGAGTTTTCAACGGCCTCCTCCCCACGAGAAGATGTTTTAGGAGAGCGTTTCTTTGAGTTTTGGAATCTTGTTTTTATGCAATTTAATAAAGATAAGAGTGGGATTTTACATCCTTTGCCAAAACCTTCCGTAGATACAGGGATGGGACTTGAGCGAATCGTGAGTTTAAAGATGAACGTGAATACTGTTTTTGAAACAGATGTATTACGCGGGCTTATTGCTACCTGTGAAGATTATTTTAAATTAAATTACAATGAACAAAATGGGGATCACAAAGCTGCTTTTCATGTGATTGTCGATCACCTTCGTTGTCTTTCCTTTGCTATTGCCGATGGAGCCCAGCCAAGCAATATCGATCGAGGATATGTTTTAAGAAAAGTGCTTAGAAGAGCGGTCCGCTATGGGCGAGTCCTTGGAGCGCAAAAACCTTTTATGGGACAAATTTTACCTCAACTGGTGCAAGCGATGGGTTCAGATTACCCAGAGTTAAAAAACTCTGAAAGTAAGATCGCCGAGGTTCTTCATCTTGAAGAAGAAGCCTTTATGCGCACTCTGAAAAGAGGGGGCAATCTTTTAAATCAAGTGATTAAAAAATCAAAAGAAGATCAGCTTCATTTAATTAGTGGTGATGATGCTTTTCTTTTAAAAGACACTTATGGTTTGCCAATAGAAGAGATTCGTTTAATGGCCAAAGATAACCAACTCACTGTGGATACAGAGCGTTTTGAAATCCTTGAAAAAGAGGCTAAAGAAATTTCAAAAAGAACTCATCAATCGCATTCTGTAGAAGTATCTGATGACTTTTATAATGAGTTCTTAAAAAAACATGAACCCACCAAATTTGCTGGTTTTGATAAAGCTCACCTTCAAGCGAAGGTTTTAGCTATTATTGTAGAGGGTCAGTGGGCCACTTCAATTGCAGAGAATCAAAAAGGGTCTATTATTTTAGACAAAACTCCTTTTTATGCAGAAAAAGGGGGGCAAGTTGGTGATCAAGGGACGCTTAGCAATGGAGATGTCTTATTTGATGTAACTGACACGCAATCTCCTCAAAGCGGCTTAATCGTCCACTCTGGGAAATTAGGGCAAGGGCAGATTAAAGTCGGCGATCTGCTGACGGCTACAATTAATATTGAGCGACGACAAAAAGTTGAAGCCAATCATAGCGCCACACATTTACTTCATTGGGCGCTTGAGCAAGTTTTGGGCAATCATATTAAGCAAGCGGGATCGCTTGTGGAAGCAGAGCGGCTTCGCTTTGACTTTTCTCACCATAAATCGGTGGCGCCTGAGCAGATTCAAGAGATAGAAGATTTAGTAAATAAAAAAATCAGACAAAACTCTCTTGTCTCAACATATGAACTTTCTTATCAAGAAGTACAACATAAACCAGATATCAAGCAGTTTTTTGGAGATAAATATGGTTTAAGTGTTCGTGTGGTGGATGTGGAATTTTCTAAAGAGCTTTGCGGCGGATGCCATGTCAAAGCGACAGGTGAAATAGGACTTTTTCGAATCACTAAAGAGAGCAGCATTGCAGCGGGAGTTCGTCGTATTGAAGCGGTCAGCGCTCAAGCAGCGATTGATTTTTCTAGAGAGTGTGAACATGAGCTTGCTGAGCTTGCAAAAACGCTAAAGACGGTTCCTGTTAAATTATCTGAAAAGCTTTCACAGTTACTTGCTGATCATAAAAATTTGGAAGAACACCTTAAGTCAATGACAAGAGAGCGCAATGATCAGCTCATCGAACGACTACTGAAAGAAAAAAAATTAATCAACCATGTTTCTTTAATTACTGCAATAGCCCCTATTCTTAAAAACGACTTAAGAGAGTTTGTTCTTCAATTAGGGCAGAAGCTCTCAAGTGGAGTGTGTGTGGTCTGTAGTCATGAAGGGGATAATGTCAACGCAGTTGCTTATGTTTCACCTGATCTAATCGATAAAAAAATTTCAGCAAAAGATCTTTTAAATGCAGCCATTGAACCGATTAAGGGGAAGGGGGGAGGCAAAAATGATTTTGCTCAAGCAGGAGGAACCAATCCTCAGCATATCCCTCAAGTATTTGAAAATGCAAGTGAGTACTTAAGCCAGCTGTGATAGATCAATTTTCAAAACTTGCCACTTTTGAAACTTTTAAAACAAAGTTGAAAGAAAAAAAGAGTCTGTTACTGCCTGATCTTTGGCAGGCTCCAAAGGCTCTTTTGCTTGCTTTAATTGCCAGCGTCACTCACCGGCAAGTCTTTTTTATTACCTCCATTGGCCATGAAGCGACCTACCTTACCGATCTTTCTAATATTGAAAATTTAAATCTTTTAGATTTGCCTTCATGGGAAAGTTTGCCTTCAGAAAATATTGAGCCAAGCCCTGATATTACAGGGGAAAGGGCTAGAGTGCTAGATGCTCTTTTACGTAAGCCTGAGAAACAAATTGTTATTACCAGCTTGCAGTCGGTTTTAATTCCAGTGTTAGAAAAAGAGCAATTTGAAAAGTTGTCGATCGCTCTAAAAGTCTCTCAAGAGGTGAAGTTTAATGAGCTTGTCGAAAAACTAGCTGCACTGGGTTATGAGCGCACCACTTTAGTCAATGATAAAGGGCAATTTGCTGTGCGCGGTGGAATTATTGATATCTTCCCAAGTTCTGAAACGCAGCCTATTCGGATAGAGTTTTTTGGTGATGAGATTGAATCGATGAGAGCTTTTGATCCAGTTCATCAGGTTTCTGTTCAAGAGTGTCACAGCGTTGAAATCTTTGCCAATAAAGAGCTCAAATTGCTGCAAGAAAGAGCTTCATTTTGCTCCATTTTTTCTTATTTATCTAAAGAAGCTATCGTCGTGCTTGATGATCCTCTTTTGTTAAAACAAAAATATCTAGAATTATCTAAAGCATTTAATCTAGAGCATAAGCATATCTTTAACTGGGAGAAGATGATAGAATACATTTCTCCTTTTCAAAAGATCGTTTTTCAAGGAGAGCTTTCAAAAACTCTTTTTGCCAATCTAGAAAAGCTTGAAATAGGCATTTGTCCTTTTGATCAAATCTTTCCGGCTAAAACAAAAATTGTCCATCAAAATGATCATACCTATTTAGTGCGCTTGCCTCAGCTTGGCTATAATGACTACCGATTTCATTATTTGTGCCAAGGAGATCATGAAGTTGAAATGCTCCAAAAACAAATGTTAGAGAGCTATCAAAAAGTTCCTGAAAACGTCCTTTTCACAACGGGTAATTGGAGCTCTAGTTGGGTATTTCCTCAAGAAAAAGAGGCTTATATTTCTTCAGCTGAGGTCACTCAGCGCTATATCATCAAACGAAAAAAACAAAGAACGAGCTACCACTCAACTCCAATAGAATTTATGGAGCTGGAACCTGGGGACTTTGTTGTCCATCTTCAACATGGAGTAGGGAGATATTTAGGGTGTGAAAGACACAAAAATTATCTTGGTTATGAAATTGATTATCTCAATTTAGAATATGCGGAAGGTGCAAAGCTTTTTGTTCCTTTAGATCAAGCTCATTTGGTGAGTAAATATATTGGAGCTAAAAATGAAAAGCCCAAGCTCCATCAAATTGGCGGCAAAAGTTGGCTCAGAACCAAAGTGCAAACAGAAAGAGCTATTGTAGATTATGCCTCAGAGCTTTTAAGTTTATATGCAAAGCGGGCTATCAAAGATGGGGTAGTCTATCCCCCAGATTCTCAAGATTACATCGATTTTGAAAAAGAGTTTCCTTATAAAGAAACAGAGGATCAACTGCGAGCGATTGAGGCGATTAAAGAAGATTTTTCTTCAGGCAAACCTTTAGATCGTTTAGTTTGCGGAGACGTAGGCTATGGTAAAACAGAAGTGGCCATGCGCGCTGCTTTTAAAGCCGTTGCAGATGGAGGCTTTCAAGTAGCGGTCCTTGTTCCCACCACTATTTTAGCAATGCAACACTTTGAAACTTTCTCTGAGAGAATGGGTAATTTTCCTGTGAAAGTGGCTGCCCTGTCTCGTTTTGTTCACAAAGCACAACAAAAAGAAACCCTTGAAGGATTGCAAAAGGGAACCATAGATATTGTCATCGGTACGCACCGGGTTATTAGCAAAGATGTGCACTTTAAAAATTTAGGTTTGATTATTATCGATGAAGAGCAGCGCTTTGGCGTTAAAGCTAAAGAGCAATTGCGAGCTATGCGAATTGGCGCGGATTGTTTAACTTTGTCAGCAACTCCAATCCCTCGAACTCTTTATATGTCCTTAGTTGGAGCAAGAGATATTTCCTTGATCAATTCTCCTCCTCAAGATCGTCTTCCCATCCAAACACAAATCGTGGAGGAGGACATGAATGTCATTAAGCAGGCGATTTTGCGAGAAATCATGCGCGATGGCCAGGTTTACATGGTACACAATCGGGTGGCGTCGATCTATCGCTATGCAGAAAAAATTCAGAACTTAGTACCTGAGGCCAAAATTATTATTGGTCATGGTCAGATGAGCGCCGATGACCTGGATGAGGTTTTTCATACCTTTAAAAATAAAGAAGCCAATGTCTTAATTGCGACTACAATTATTGAAAGCGGGGTTGATATTCCCAATGCAAACACTATTATTATCGATCGAGCTGACACCTATGGTCTTGCGGATCTCTATCAGCTCAGAGGAAGAGTGGGGCGCTGGAATAGAAAAGCCTATGCTTATTTTATCATCCAAAAAAACAAGATGCTTTTAGAAATCTCTCAAAAAAGAATGGCCGCGTTAATGGAAAGCAGCGGATATGGAGGGGGACTCAAAATTGCCATGCGCGATTTAGAGATTAGGGGGGCTGGAGAAATTCTAGGTACTTCACAAAGTGGTCATGTTTCTGCGATAGGGTTTCATCTCTATTGTAAGCTTTTGAAAAGAACAATTTTATCAATGCAGGGCAAAGCACCTAAAACCATTATCGAGACAAAATTAGATTTCCCTGTCGATTGCCGCATCCCTGATGAATATATTTATGATCTTCCTTTGAGAATGGAACTTTACCAGCGTTTGGGAGAAGCTTACCAAATGGAAGAGCTGCACACAATCTATACAGAAATGGTCGATCGCTATGGAAGAGCGCCAGATCCTGTCTTATGGCTTTACCATATACAGCGTTTTAAAGTGTTTGCGGGTGCTAGGAAATTTACAGAAATTAGTTATAAAAAAAATTACTTTATAGCAAAACAGCGGGTTAAAGGAGACATAGTGGAGCATAAAATTCCCTATGTGATGCCTAAAGAGCCTCATCTTTTTGAAGAAGAACTAATTTCTTTGTTAAAAAACACATAGCCTAGGGTAAAATAGCTTCCCTAAGCTACAATGAATGGAATAGATTATTTAATAAGGAATTTTATTTTATGGCGCAAATCTCAATTAGTGATTGCAAGCAAGGTGTAAAAATTGAAATCGATAATCAACCTTATACGATTGTTTCTTTAGAGTTTGTTAAACCTGGAAAAGGGCAAGCTTTTACACGCACCAGAATTAAAAATTTGTTAACAGGCCGGGTGGTTGAAAAATCATATCGCTCGGGTGAAAAATTAGATTTGGCCAATGTAGAAGAAGCGCAAATGCGCATGCTTTATATTGATGGCGACTCGGTCATTTTTATGGATGATACAAGCTTTGAACAAGTCAGCATCCCTTTATCTCAAATGGGAGATGTTCAGCAGTGGTTAATGCCAGATCTTCTTTATGGAATTATTTTTTATAATGGCAACCCGATTAACGTAGATCCTCCTATTTTTATGGAACTTGTGATTAAAGAAACTGATCCAGGGGTTCGAGGGGATACAGCTTCAGGTCGCGTGCTTAAAGCAGCAATCACTGAAAGTGGAGCAAAAGTACAAATCCCTATTTTTATTGAACAAGGGGAGAAGGTTAAAATTGATACGAGGACAGGTGAATATGTCTCTAGAGCTTAAAAGTAACCACCTCGAGCTCTTAAAAGATCGCGCTTTCATGCTAGCAAAAGCAAGAAGGTTTTTTGCCATGAGAGATGTTTTGGAACTTGATTGCCCTATTTTAAGTCCTGCTTCTAACATTGATGATTCTATTGATCCCATCACTGTTCAGTATTGTCAGACAAAAGTCGGCTTTTTACATACTTCTCCAGAGCTCTTTATGAAAAAAATGTTAGCTAGAGGGATGGGAGATTGCTATTTTTTAGGTCATGTTTTTAGAGATCACGAAAAAGGAAATAATCACAATATTGAATTTACTATGGTTGAATGGTATCGCCTTGGTTTGGACTACTGGGGTTTAATCAACGAGACAATTGATTTTGTAAAACTCTTCTTTGATGTACCAGAAGTTCAGATGATTTCTTATTATGATGCTCTCTTAAAATATACAGGGATCGATTATACAAAAGCAAGTTACCAGGATTTGCAATCTTTTATTGAGAAAAACATGAGTATTAAGCTTGATTTTTCAAAAGAGACGTTTAGCGATTTACTCATCTTAATTTTTACAGAAAAAGTAGAGCCTTATTTTAAAGAACTCGAATTTGTCGCCCTTATTGATTATCCTAAAGATCAAGCAGCTTTAGCTAAAATTAGAATGGTGCAAGGTCGAGAAGTTGCTAGCCGCTTTGAACTTTACTATCGAGGAATCGAGCTAGCTAATGGTTATGATGAGCTCAAAGGGGATCATGAGCTTTATGATCGTTATGTAAAATTGAACCAAAAAAGAAAGGCTTTGAATAAAAAAGAATTGCCTATCGATGAGCAATTTATTGCTGCAAACAATCACCTTCCCCAATGTACAGGGGTCGCTGTAGGTTTTGATCGATTAATGATGCTCAGGCATGAGAATGGATCCATTCACGAGGCAATGGCTTTAGTCGATTAGCTTTTTACTGACTCGCTTGCGGCTGTTGCGGCTGCATGGCAGCCATTTGCTGGCGCAGGCGCATTAATTGCTCTGGAGAATATTGAGGCGAGCCATTTTGAGGTTGGTTTTTCTTTTGTTTTTCCTCAATCGCTTTAGCAAATTCTTTAGTCTCATCAGTAGTCCCTTTTTGGGCTTCACTCACAAGATTTGTGATATCGTTAAAAATTCGATTTGGACTAGCTAGTTCTTGAGCATAGAAAATCACAGGGCACTGAGGATTTGTAAGCTCTATTTCATCAAACTTTTCAGGTTCTTCTTTGCCATTGACTTCGACTAGTCGATAAAGTTCAACAACCGCTTTATATTTGGTGTTGGCCGAATCTTCAGCAGATCCTCTTTGCCTATCATAGGCCTGGATAACTACTTTATGTAAGTGAGCGTGTTTGAGCGCTTGAATTTGTACTTCTAAACGATCTCTTCTCGCTTTTGTTTCATTATCTAATTGAATAAGGGTCTGTTCTAAATCGGTTTCTAACTCTTTTCCTTGATCAAGACTCTCTCTAATTTCTCTGAATTGGTTTCTGAGGTTTTCAAGTTCAGCTTGTTGTAAATCTGTTCTGTTATCGATGTTTACTAATGTAGCCATTATTTCATGGAGATGTTCTAAACGATCTTTAAAAGCTGCATTTTGTGAGCGGACTGCCTCTAATTGAATTTGAATTTCTCTAAGCTGGAACTGCAATTCTTGGAGTTCAGCTTGCAAGCCCATTAAAGTGGATCTTACTGCTTGAGCAGCTCCATCAAATTCTGGGTCGAGCCGAATGCTAAGCTTAACTTCTTTATTGGTATGGGGATTGAGAGAGCTGATCACTAACGTCGGAATATTACTTTCAGCTTCAAAGGTAAAAGAT
>CAZTEX010000009.1:0-84073 GCA_964612505.1 uncultured bacterium
GCGAACTTTGGATGAATCTCTTGGCATTTTATTCAGTTTATCGATGGCCGCTAGACGATCATCTTCACTTGTATCAAGTGCAGAAATAATTTTCTTTAGCTTCTCTCTTCGGTCCCAGTATTTTGAAACTAGTTGTTCTCGTTTTTTTTGCTTCACAATCATTGATGTTTTTGCCATAGAAATTAAAATCCTTTATTTTTTCCTTGCTGGGCCTTTTTGTCTTTGTTTACGATTAGGGTCTTTCTTATTGATCACATAGAGGCGACCTTTTCTTTTGACAATGATGTCGCCCTTAGAGGGATCTGCTTTAACAGATGCTTTTACTTTCATTTTTAATTCTCCAAAAAAAGAGCTTAGTTTATACCTGTTTAGGGTTTTATTTTCAACTTTTTTAAAATAGCCCTCTATTAAAAGGTTTATTTGAGTATTGTTTAAAAAATAACCTGACACTTATTTAGATGCTCTTATTTTTTAATAGAGCTTTCTTTGAAGACTCTCTATCGCTTTTTGTAAATCTTTTTTTTCAATAATAAATGTGAGTTCTGTCGCTGTTGAGATTATTTCAATAATATTAATTTTTTTTTGAGCAAGACTGCGATGAAACTGAAATAAAACTTTGGGAATCTCCAGATATTTTAACTGAAACTTAATAGAAATTCCGACTAAATTTTTTTTATCATAAATCTTTTTTAAGGAGGCTAAAGAAGTTCTAAACTGATGGATATATTGAGATTCGCCGACTAGCGTAATTTCGTTGATCCCTTGAGTTACAGTAACAAAACTATTCGGGTTTAATGAAAGATTTTGATACTCCTTTTGTATTTGAAAAGAACTTTCTGCACTCCGCTCAAAAGTGATCCCTTCTAAATTGGAATGAATCGAAAGGCGTTCTATGAGCTGATCGTTGCTATTAAAAGATTCTCTATCAGGAATATTTTGAAAATATCTCGTTAAAGCTGTCACGATAGAGCCCAATCTAGCTTCTTTCCCTAAAATCGCCTCCACTCGAGGCTGAATTTTTCGCGCATAAGATGACCAATTAACAACATTTTGTGAACCAAGCATTAAAATATCATCGTCTTCTAACACTAACTCTTCAACGACCGACGATATCTTATCCATTATTACCTTTTTGTATTAAATGATACAAATATAATTATTTTGACAAATTTTGTCAATTTCAACACAAACAAACCCAATATTCCTAAAATATACAGCTAAACACAACACACCAAAAGAGGAATAGGATGAAACAAGACTTTAATCAAAGAATAACTTTAATTCTCAGCTCTAATTTAGAACAGTGGCAAGCCTTAAACGTAGCAAGCCATTTGTCAGCCTACTTTGGCAATGTCTTAAGAGAGGGCTTTGGAACTGCGCCTCATTTTATAACTGCTAATCAAATTCATTTACCGCGTAATACGCAATTTCCCATCATCATTTTAAAGGCAAATTTTGAAGAGCTTCAAGTATTTGCAAAATCGTTGCATCAAACTGAAGAGTTACAAAAAATGTTTTTTATCAAAGAGATGCTTGAGACAACCAATGATGACAAGATTGAAGCTTTGGTTGGCCTACAAGATGACGATGAGTTAACTTATTTAGGTGTTGGTTTATTTGGAGATAATAAAATTATCAAAAAAGTAACTAATAAATTTAGTCTTTGGTCATAAAGAAACAAAAAGAAGAGTATTTAATGGGGTTTCTCTTCAATTAAATACTCTTCTTTAAATATACTGGGTTTTTAGTTGAAAATAACCCCTTTCATGCATTCTCCACTTTATCTTTTCAATACTCTCTCGCACAAGAAAGAACTCTTTACCCCTTCTTCTAAAGGAGCTGTAAAACTCTATACCTGTGGACCCACTGTCTATAACTATGCTCATATTGGCAACTTAAGAACCTATGTTTTTGAAGACCTTTTTAAAAGACTCCTCACTTATTTGGGCTATAGCGTCAAACATATCATGAACATCACAGATGTTGATGATAAAACCATTAAAGGAGCTATCGAAAAAAGCCTTAGTTTAGATCAGTATACCCACATCTATACGGAAGCTTTCTTTGAAGATTTAAAAAGCTTAAACATACTTCCAGCAGATCACTACCCTAAAGCCACCGATCATATTCCAGAAATGATTACCATGATCCAAGATCTTCTTGAGAAAAACATAGCATACCCCGGGGCTGATGGGAGTATTTATTTTTCTATCCACAAGTTTAAAGAATACGGCAAGCTCTCTCATCTTCAGCTTAATGAGCTCCAAGAGGGTGCTTCGGATCGCTTAGAACAAGATGAATATGAGAAAGAAAATGCCACTGACTTTGTTTTATGGAAAAGTTACAACAAAGAGCGTGACGGCAATATTTTTTGGGATAGCCCATTTGGAAAAGGACGCCCTGGCTGGCATATTGAGTGCTCTGCCATGGCCATCAAACACCTCGGTGAAACGCTCGACATCCATATGGGTGGAGTCGATAACATCTTTCCCCACCATGAAAATGAGATAGCGCAATCCGAATGCTTTACTTGTAAAACATTTTGCCCTTTTTGGGTTCACGTAGAACACCTAGTAGTGGATGGAAAAAAAATGTCCAAAAGTCTGGGCAACTTTTTTACACTGCGCGACTTATTAGAAAGGGGCTTTGAGGGAAAACATGTGCGTTATCTCCTTTTACAAACTCACTATAAAACACAGCTTAACTTTACATTTGATGGATTGAATGGTGCAAAAGTAGTTATTGGTCGTATTCAGAATTTTATTGAGCGGCTTCATGAAACCCAACCCTTGACAGGCAACGACACTCAGCTAGAGCAGCTTATTGTTGCGACTGAAGAAAAATTTAACCAAGCTCTTTGCGATGACGTTAATATTTCTGTTGCTTTAGCAGCCCTTTTTGACTTTATCCGCCTAGTTAATTCAATTTTAGATGAGCAACAGCTCTCTCAAAAGATGGCCGAAAAGACTTTGGAGATGCTAAAAAAGTTTGATCAAATATTGGGTATCATGAGCTTTCAGTCTGCTGCCTTAGAAATTCCTCAGGCGCTGATAGAAGCTTTAGAGCAAAGGCTACTCGCACGTAAAGAAAAGAATTGGGCCGAAGCAGATCGCTTGCGCGATCTTATCTTATCAAGCGGCTATCTCATTGAAGACACACCGCAAGGTCCAAAGCTTAAAAAGAAATAAATTAGAGCATGTGCTTAGGTTTCATTAGCGGGAAGTAAACAACTTCTCGAATGGTATGCTGATTAGTAAACAGCATGACAAGTCGATCAATCCCTATTCCAATTCCTCCAGCTGGAGGCATTCCTTGACAAATAGATTCGATAAACTCTTCATCTAAAGGATGAGTTTCTTCATCTCCTAAGTCTCTTCGACGTACCTGCTCTTCTAAAAGTGCTTTCTGCACAAGAGGATCATTGAGCTCAGAATAAGCATTCGACATTTCACTACCCAAGATAAAGCTTTCAAAGCGCTCTACAATTTCCCCAGGCGTTCCATCAGGCTTTCTGTGAGTTTTGCAAAGAGGGGTTGTTTCAATGGGATGGTCGATAATATGAACAGGTTGAATGAGGTGATGTTCAACATGACTTTCAAAGATATTAGCAATCAAATGGCCTCGATTGGCGTGAACAACTTCTTTTGGATCTACATCACACTTTTCTAGGACAAACTTCTTTAAGGCTTTATCGTCTAGTTGATCCACATCTACATTAGCATATTTTTTGATGCTTTCTTTCATAGTCAGCCGTTGCCAAGGAGCTGTAAAATCCAAGATGATTTCCTGCCCTTCTAAGGAAACGTAAGGAACTTTTTCACTGCCAAAAAGTTCTTTGGCGATAGTTGAAAAGATTTTCTCTTGGAAACGCATCATGTCGTGATAATCCCAGTAGGATGCATAAGCTTCCAACATTGTAAACTCTGGATTATGGGTGCGATCAATCCCTTCGTTTCTAAAAACTTTACCGATTTCAAAAAGCCTTGGAATGCCACCGACAAGGAGTTTTTTCAAGCTAATTTCAAGGGCAATCCTTAGAAACATTTGCTGCTTATTCAAGGCATTCAAATAGGTAATAAATGGATGAGCATTCGCCCCCCCATAAATATTTTGAATGATGGGAGTCTCTACTTCTAAAAAGTTTTCTTCTTCACAGCACTGTCTAACAAGTTTAACTATTTTTGATCGCAAATAAAACGTATTATAAACCTCTGGACTGGCAATGAGGTCTAGCCAGCGTTTGCGATAGCGCACTTCTTTATCCACTAGTCCTGCATGT
The DNA here is from genome assembly GCA_964612505.1 of uncultured bacterium. GTDB lineage: Bacteria > Chlamydiota > Chlamydiia > Chlamydiales > JAAZZY01 > JAAZZY01. The sequence continues at coordinate 4,280 of CAZTEX010000009.1, forward strand.
TTATCAGGAAGGGGAAGAAGCGATTTGCAAAGAAGTGTAACCTCTTTTGCATATAGAGTAAGCTCCCCTTTGTGGGTGTGAAATAAATGTCCTTTGACGCCTAAAATATCTCCAAGATCTATTTTCTTCTCGATAAATTTGAGCCCATTCTTAGGATGATCAGGATGTTCTTCTTGAGAAGGGATAAAGCCGGTAACGCTTGTAGCATCTCTATTAATCATAATTTGAATGCGAAAGTTTTCAGATTGCAATTGTGCAAAAGCGTTTTTCCCCATCGCGCGAAAAAGAACGAGACGACCGCTCAAAGAAACTTCAGGAGAGTCTCCTTTTTCAGCTGCGTCACTATCTCCAATTTCCTTTCCTTCATATTTTTCAATAATCTCTTGAAAAGTATGAGATATAAAGTATTTGTGTGGAAAAGGGTTGATACCGCTGCTTTTAATATAATCTAACTTTGCTAAACGCACTTGATAATCTTCTGTAGATTCATATGCAAATAATTGATCTTGATGTTCTTGCACGACTATACTCTCTTTTTCGGCAAATTTTACCATAGTGTTCTCTAATTATTCAATTTACATTTAATTCTAAAAATTTTTTGACTCCACTAAAGTCAGAATAAAAAGGGTCTCTCCATTTTCATTAGACTCGATTTGAAAATCCCCTTTTTGCCCTAACATTAATTCTTTGCAAACGGAAAGATTAAAATTTGGAAAAAAACTTTTATTTTGAGAAATTTCAAACTTGAGGTACATCTGATCTAGCATCTTTTTTTCAAAGTGACTGGCTTTATTGTCAATAATCTGGATGTTTATTTTCTGATCTTCTTTGATCACCTTTATTTTAATGGCCTTCCCGTCTTTGACATCTTGAATAACCTTTGCCAAGATAATGCTCATAACTTTCATGAGCTTATGCTCATCACCTAAAACGTAAGCCTCTTCTGAACACATAAAAAATGAAAGATGCATGCCTGCATTTTCAGCAATCGGTTGGAATTTCTTTTGAATGGATCTCAGTAAGCTTTTGACATCGATTTCGGCAAGATTAAATTTACTTTTGCCAGACTTTAAAAGAGCCAGCTCTCTTAAGTCATTTAAGTAAATGAGCAAATCTTCTGTGATCAGCTTCATTTCAGCAAGGTAACTTGAAACTTTGGGATATTCCTTTCTCTTCATACGCAATAGCGCAAGATTGGAAAACTGAATCAATTGTTCAATAGGTTCTTTGACATCTTCTGATAGACGCTTAATCAACTGAGCTTTGCCAATTTGCTCCTGCTCTAAAGCCATTTCTTTTTGCAAGAGCTGCTCACGCAAGAAAAGCTCTTCAGCAACTTCATTTACTTCAGACATACTTAATAAAACCTTTTAGTTAAAGGTTACGCAAGCTTTGAATTATCTAAAAGCCATTTTTAGCAATTAATCTTAATATTAATTATTTGAAAGTAAGCTGGTTTGCTTATGAATAAAAAACTAGCTAAACATTAATACACATCGGAGCAAAAGTGAGAGGGATCTCTTGCAGTTAATTTTTTTCACTGGTATATTTTTTGAGACCTTATAAAAAAAATCCTAGCAAGCCATGAATGTAACTCCTATTAATACGCCCCCCTCTTCCATTACTCTTTTGGAAATTCCCCAAAAAACGTCTCAACCGATTGCATTTCCAAGAGAGATTGCTATACGTATTCGCACTGTAAACCTACTGGCTAGCAAGATCGTTGCCGAAATTGCTCCCAGTTTTTGCAAGATCATCCAATACCTAGATGAACCCAAAAGTCCTCAGGTCTTTGCAAAATGTGAAGAACTATTTGAAAGCGCTTTTATTCAAGAGTTTTCTGAGGAGCAAATAGATTTATTTCTAGCTTACTTTTTTGAGCACTTTGACCCCAATCACACTTTTATTGATTATAAAAACCTTCAAAATGCTAAAGCAAAAAACTTTCTCTGGGAATGCTTGATTCGCTACTATTGCTGCTATTATGTAGGCTTTAAAACAAAAGTTTTAGAATTAGACGAAGCTTTTGATCAATTTAAAAATAGATTTGACCCGTTAGGCAACATTATTTTAATCAATCCTTCTGATTACAAAACACAACTCGAAGAAAGCTTTGATTATTCTATGAATGTCATTCCTCAGTTTTCTTCTGATGAAAGAATCCAAATGAAGCTACTCTCAATTAGCTATGCTGCATTACTATTGACCTCTCTTCATGAGCTCTTTGAAACAAACAACACCAAATTAATTTTAGAAGAGGGCTTTTCCATTCAAGATCTATTTGAAGAGATCATTGCGATGCTTTTACAACTTCCCTTTATGCCTTCTGAAAATAGCCTAGAGAAGCAACGCTATCATGACTTTTTAGATTCTCTTGATTTTGGAATACTGAAAAAAAAGTTTTTAGCTGAACTCGTTCGTTATTTAGTAGACCCTCAAGATCCGCAATATAAACAAAATGCAGCCGCCATTTATGAAGTCATGCAAGAGTGCTCCTTCTTAGATTTTGAAATCAAAGAGATCTTAGAAAATCTCCATGAGAACAAAATTAAAAGAATGTAGAGCTAGGATCTACATCGATGAGTATTTTGACTGAGCTGGGAACTTTGATTTCTCTTTCAACAAGGCTGAGTTGCTGATTCATCGCTTGAACGTTTGTTCCCTTAATAAGTATTTGAAATCGAAAATATTCTTTAATTTTTGGATAGCCGCAAGGCAATGCTGCCTGCACTTCTCCATAACCTGCAAGCTTCGCGCTTAGACTTTGATAAAACTTGGAAGCTGCTTTGTATGTTTGATCTTCAGATTTTCCTTTAAAAACAATCTTGATCAGATGAGAAAAGGGAATATAGTTAAAAAACTTACGAGATTCTATTTCGTTGTTATAAAAGGCTCTGTAATCCTGATTAATGGCGTATTGAAGGATTGAATTACTCGGGTTGTAAGTTTGCACAATTACATTGCCAGAAATATCTCCCCGACCAGCTCTTCCTGCTACCTGAGTGAGCATTTGAAAAGCGACCTCTGAGGCTTTAAAATCTGGAATATTAAATTGGCGATCACAATTTAGGACTCCAACTAAGGTAACTGAAGGGAAATGAAGCCCTTTGGCTACCATCTGAGTTCCAATTAAGACATCGGCTTTATGGTTTCTAAATGCATAATAAAGCTTTTCATAACTGCCTACATGCTTTGTCGTATCTGCATCCATTCGTAAAGTTCGCAGAGAAGGAAAAATTCGCTTTAATTGATTCTCAATATTCTCTGTCCCATAACCTTTAAATTTAACCGTAGCACTTTGACATTTGCTACATACTTTAATGGTTTTTTTTCGATAATCACACAAATGACAAGCTAAGCAATCATCACTTCGGTGAAAAGTTAAAGAGGTATCACAATGTGGACATTTTTCAATCTCCCCACATTGAACGCACATTAAAGAGGTATGGTAGCCTCGCCTATTTAAAAATAAAATCGACTGCTCCCCTTTTTGAAACCTTTTTTCGATTTCTGAAAGAAGTCTTTGAGAAAAAATAGTAAATCCTTTTGTTTTTTCCATTTCTTGCTTCATATCAATGATTTCAAATTTTGGAAGCGATTGCAAAGTGGCTCTCTCTTTAAGCTCAAGAAGTTGATATTTTTTTTTCTCCACATTCGAAAAACTTTCTAAACTTGGAGTTGCAGTCCCCAATACGATGGTCGCTTGATTCATCTTGGCACGCATCACTGCAACATCTCTTGCATTATAAGTGGGCATCTCTTCTGTTTGCTTATAAGAAAGCTCATGTTCTTCATCGACAATAATGAGTCCTAAATTATCTATGGGAGCAAAAATAGCTGAGCGAGCTCCCACTACAATAGAGGCCTGATTATGTCTAATGGCATGCCACTGATCATAGCGTTCTCCTTGACTCAGACGATGATGGAGCACCGCAATTTTATCTTTAAAGCGACTTTTAATTTTTTCAATTGTTTGGGTTGTCAAAGCAATCTCAGGAACCAGCATTAACGCTTTTTTTCCCAATTTGAGAGCATACTCTATGGCTTGCATATAAACTTCTGTTTTACCACTCCCAGTCACTCCAAAGAGTAAAAAAGTTTGAAACTGCCCTTTCTCGATAGCAGCAGTAATGCTTTTAAAAGCATGCTGTTGCTCTAAATTGAGTTCTTTAGCTTTCGTAGGAAAATATTCTGCTTTTTTAAGAGGATCTCTATCGACTCTTGCCTGACACAATTCGATCAAGTTTGCTTTGACAAGCGTTCCAATAACACTTCTAGATACCTTTGTTTTTTCAAGCAATTCTGTTAAGAAAATCTCTTTCTCCATTTTGAGCAATTCATCAATCACCTTTGCTTGAGAAGGTTTCTTTAAACGCAGCTCGATACAAAGTTGGCGAAGTTCTTCTAAGCTTTTAGCGCGCTTCACCATTTGCTGCTCTTTATGCCCCATCCCTTCTCGCACCGATTTTGGAAAAAACAACTTCAGCGTTTTGGCAATAGGGGTTAGGTAATAAGAGGAAATCCATTCAGCCAGTTTAAAAAGCTCTGGGGTCATTAAGGTTTCTTTAGAAACAATACTGTGAATAGGTAACACTTTTGGGAAGGGACAATCGTTTGCAAAGTCAAGAATAATCCCCGTTTGAAGAACTCCCCTCAAAGGGACCTTCACGCACATTCCTTTTTCAAGGATTTGAATATCTTGATCTTGAATGCCATAGGTAAAGCTAGTTTTTAAGCCTAGATCTAAAAGTACAGAGGCATATTTCTTATAGGTGACTTCCATTACAATTCATTGAGTAAAGAGTTCCATAAGCTTTTTTTAAGCTCAGGATCTTGATTATAGCAATTTAAATCTGCTAGCAAAAAAAGAGAGGCTTCAAAAACTTGTCGTTTAGGAGTCTTTTGGTAGTGCTTTAAAAGATGGGGCCATTGATAAAATTCCATTTCCGAAACTAAAACATGGCGCAGTTTTTTTGCTTTTGAAAAAAGAGTTGGCCATAGTTGGTTTTCTTCAAAAGGTTTTGCTTGGATTAATTTAGCTTTTGCAATGCGGCTATCAATCGCTTGAGTCAATCTTTCTACTAACAATTTTATTTTGGGGTCTTGAGCATTCGTCATTAGAAAAACTTCTACTTCAGCAAGCTCTGCAACATCTATCCATTGATCAATTGGGGGGAGCTTGACTTCAACATTGAGTTGCTTGTTCTCCACTTTTTTTTGCACTAAGGATGATAAAATGGAAGCAGGCTTACTAGCCGGCTGCTCATAATCTACTGGGATAATTTCAAGCAGTCCTTCATTTTCTTGTTCTATCCAAAGCTTTGCCGCTTCAATTAAATGATTCAGAGCTTTTTTATCAGATGGCACTACTTTGAAACTCCCAGAGATTCTAATTTTGCAAATTGTTCAGAGATTGGTTCTAAAAGACCAAGAAAACCTCGTCGAACATATTTTTCAACAATTAAATCTTTTGCATGCTTCATCCCTTTTGGATACATCATTTTCAAGATTCGCTGAACAAAGGACGTTCTATAAACAGCATCAAAGTCTTCTTGATTATCTAAAAGAAAACGAAGGATATTTTCATCTTCTTTTTTATGAACCAAGACTTTGATCATGAGCCGAGAGGTTAGACGTATATTATCAATCAGCTTATCTGTTAGTTGATAGAAGGTAATATAGTTCGGTATTTGATAATCAGATAATTTATGTTGAATACTTAAGATCACTTCTCGCAGTTGCAAAGCACTATGAAAAGCTTTGCTGACATATACATTCATATTAACTGCTTCTGAATAATCGGGTCTTCTTTGGCTAAATAAATAAGCAAAATGTTTGAGCTTACTTAAGCTCCCTGTATTATAAGTCCATTGAAACGGGTACTCATGGTTGGCAATAATAGGATCCCCAACCATCTGGGGTAAAATCTCTAAAATGCTATAAAGCGCATGATTTACGCTAGCATGAAGGTGGTTTTTAATTAGCTTTAACTCTATTTCTGAGTAAATCTTTTCGATCTTTTGGATCTCTTTATAGGCGATAAGAAACTCAGCAAGGATAAATTGAAATAAAAGACTTTCACTTTGCCCATAGATATTGAGATCTGTTTTTAAATTATTTAATTCTTGCTGCGTCATCGTTCTTTCTTGATCAATTATCAAAAGTAGCTCAGCACTTGACCAAAAGTCAACTTAAAAAGAATAGCGGGCCAAGGCTTGCTTGTTTTTTTCTAAAAAGTGGTTTTTCCAAAAATATCTATCTAAAAGATCTGAAGGATCTCTCCCAAGAAGTAGATAGGCTATATAGAGAGCCTCTATTGAAGCTAAGCCCTGCTCTGGATTTTCACAATCAGGCTGCCTTCTAGGATACGCTGTGATAAACTCACTTGGCAAACTCCTTTTTATGATGGGAATATCTTTAAAGAGCTGCCTTTCCATGACAGTGGCTTTTTTCCAGGTCCCATCGATTAAAATAAGCCCTTTATCATAATCATTTTTTGAAAGAAGAGGACCTTCAAAACTAAGCAATACATAATGATCTAAAGAAGGCAGCTCACAGCCGGGATAATTCAAAAATAAGCAGTCAGAGCGTTCTCTAATTGGCTCCAAGCTACACTTTTTCTTATTTTCTTGCCGATGTCGAACAAGAAGGCTTAATGGGGGCGTGATCTTCATAAATAAAACATTTTTTAAAAAAGATGATACCTGAAAAATGGCTATTTTTCAATTTGAAGATTTATTAAGAAATGATTAACCTTTACCCACAAAAGTTGTCTCTAGAAATATACACACCCTTAAACACCTATACATTAGGCGCATACAGCGGTCAATTTAAGAGAAAGCTCATTGATTTTTAATAAAAATTAGAATATACTGGTCACTTAAAGTTATCAAAAGGTCTCAAAAATATGTCAACGACGAATCCTGTTCCTGTTTATATCAATCAACCTATCGAAATTGTTGCTGATCCTAAAAAAGAAAAAACACCACCTCCAGGGGCGTTTCTTTATACAGATGTTTACAACACCTATAGAACTTTTGAGCATCTTTATCTGTTTGTAAGCTCACCTCCTGCATATCTCTCTGGAACATTTTTAGGTTTGGTTGTTTCTGCTCGTAAATATTACAAAGCAGGTCCTCCAAAAAAAATCAGCCAAGATAGCGAAGCCTCTGATTTTGGAAGCAAAATCCACACATCAGGCTTTATGGAGATGACAAAATTATTTATTAAACGATTTGCATTTGGAATTTGGCCCGCAGCTAACTTTGATAAAATACCACAGTGGACAAATACGCAAGATATTCAAGAAATTAAAAGCTTAACAAGTGCTTTGAAGCATGTGTTTATTGCTCATAAAGCGGCTTTGCTCGCTGATGAGATGATTCAACGCATGGCCAATTGGTATGAAGTTCCAGCAAAATAATAACACTTAATAAGGAGAAAAAAATATGACTACACCTGATGTTGGAATGCTTCAAAACGTTGCCTGGTATGTTGTCCCACCCGCCATTGCGTTAACTTCATTTGCCCTTTACAGAGGGAGACAGTGCGTCCATCAACTACAAGGGGCTATGGCAACCGTCGCAACCCAAATTACACAGCTTGTTCAACACTACTTAGATGGTCAACGAGCCAATCAACAACAGCTGAATGTTCTTACACAGGGCCAACAAGCCAATCAACAACAGCTGGATGCTCTTACAAACCAGGTTGCGCAAATCCTCGCACAAAACCTTGCAGCTGCAGCACAACAACCTGCTGCACAACAAATGGGGGGGGGGCTCCCTCTTGCACCAATAGCGCTAGATGCTGCTGCCGCCAATCCTGGTCAACAACCACAAGGGGCGATGGAAACAGCCGCAATCCAACTTACACAGATTGTTCAACAACTCATTGCACAACAACCTGCTGCCGATCCTGCTGCACAACAACCTCGCAATGTTCGATTCGAAGGAGTTCCACAGCAGACAACTAACGAAGACTTGTTAGATGTAGTTAACGCCATGAGAACCACCGTTGCAACTCAATTCAAAACCCTTGCGACTGGCTTGAAATCGATTGGGGATAAAGTACTAGCTTCAGAGAAGGCTAAATCTAAACTCACAGCTTTTCAGATGCTTCGCTACCAATACAATCCGCTCAATACCTTTGACGGCATCTATGAGTCAAAAACTATGCTAACTGATGCATGTGCTCGAATATTTGGTCTTTATTTAAAATGGGTGGCAGCCCCTCAACTCATTTATCTTGGAGCGACTGAATTAACTAAGACAGGAACACATCCAACGATCGTTAATTTAAAAGATCGATTCTGCTCTCTGCCTTATGCAGGAGCCCTTTGGTGCACACCTCCAGGAGAATTTTTCCAGTGGGGCTTAGAAAAAGCTGCCCCTATCGCAGGCAAAGCCGTGGTCAATATTCCTGGAGCAATTATTAAAGAATCTGTAAGTCAAGCAGGGCAAGCCGCAAAAGAAACCCTGCAAGATATTGGCGCTGGTCTTGGAAAGATGGCAAGAGATGGCCTGAACACAACTACTACGTTGGTTAAAGAGTTTTGGACTGCTCCTGCAAAAATCATTCAACAAGATACCCCGACTTATCGAGCAGCTCACGGAATTCCGATAGCTCATACACCCATTAGTAATGACCTTCCTAACTCGTTTAGAATCCCTGTTGGAGAAAGTCAGCAAGATCCTTTTTCAACAGCAGAGCCTTACTTACCTGCACTTGCAGGTCTTGTGATGTCTTGCGCTCTTGTTTATTTAATAGGTTCAGGTGTTGCAAGCTTCTTTAGAGCCGAACAAAAGGTAGAAGCAAAAGATAAAAAGTAACACTCATCGTTGCTTAATTTGAATATGGAACAAGAATTATTAGGAAAGAAATGCCTCATATTAATGTAAACAAACCTGCAAAAGTGGTTCTTTTTCCCCCACCTGAGGAGAAAAAAGCTGACAAACCTGAGCCGAAATCAGCTCCAGGAAGTGAATTCTTTAAAGATGTTCACACCTTGTCTCAAATGGTTCAAGTAGTGGCTTTGCTCGCTCTCAATAAAGAGAGTGCGATGCTAGGTCTTGCTTTTGGCGCTTATAAGCCTTTAAATGATTTCCTCTCTTCAAATACCATTCCTAAAAAAGGCACTTACGAAGAAAATCAAAAGCATCTGGGCGATTCTTTTGTTGCTGAAACAAGTGACCCGTATTATCAAAGGAAACTGCTTGTTGCTTTTGCTACTCTCATGCCAATCTATGTTGCAAAAGCATTTAAAGAAACAGGTGGCTGGTTTAATGTTTTATCTCAGGTAATGACATTTACTTTAGCTACGCGCCTTGGCTTTGACTGGGGTCAACATCTGATTCAATTGCTCAATCCACCAGCTTCAGATAAGTAAAAGTAAGGGTTATTCTTCGGAATGACCCTCTTCAAATTGCTTTGAAAGCTCTAAAAGTTCATCTAAAATATTATGCATTGATGCTTCAAGCGCTAGCTTTCGAGGGGTCACAATCAGTTGAGTTCCTTGAGGGAAAGTAGAGCGAATTTTACGAAAAGCTTCTCTTGTAATTCTTTTAAAGCGATTTCGGTCAATCGCTTTTCCATATTTTCTAGAAGCTACGATCCCTAGTTTTGTAAAGGGATAATTTGGGAGTAAATGTGCGTGTAGGACGATATATTTTCCTCGAATGCCTTTAGCACGTTCAAGGACTTGTTGATACTGGCGAGAGGATTTTAAACGGAAATCTTTTGAATAAGAGTAATTCACACCGTTAAAGCTTTGCGCCCAGAAGAGCGTCTAGCACTTATAATTTTTCTTCCATGCGCAGTTTTCATACGTGCACGAAAGCCATGTGTTTTCTTTCTTCTAAGTTTGGAAGGTTGATATGTTCTTTTCACTGCTATACCTGAAAAATTTTGTTTTGCAAACATTCTAGCAAAAAGGACAAATTTTTCCAAGACAAACAATTTGAGTTTGTTAAAATATTATTATAGGCTTTCTTCTAGCTGTCTATAATGAATTTTCCCACTGGCCATCATGGGTAATTTTTCTAATTTGACCACTTCATGAATTTTATGAAGGTTGCTAAAACCTAAATTTTTAACTTTTTTATTGATTTCATCCGCCTTAATATCAAAAGTGGCAAAAAGAAAAAGCAGAGCCCTTCCATCCCCTTCTTTAGCACAAAGAGCAATGGCTGGCTGATCTTCACTCTCATTAACTATAATTTTTTCTTGAACAAGAGCCTGATTTAAAGACTCTTCTAAAGCATTGAGATTGACTATTTCGCCCCCTACTTTCACTTGACGCTTCAATCTTCCTACAATAGTCAAATAATTTCTATGATCTAAGTAACCCAAGTCCCCTGTCTTAAACCATTTTTTATCCCCAATTGTTACAAAAGGAGAGGGGAAATTTCCAATATACCCTGAAAAAATATTGGGTCCATGGGCCACAATATGTCCTTTTTGCCCTTGAGGCAAAGGCTGCAAAGTCTCTGGATGAACAATCAAAAGATCTACAATTGCAAGAGCTGGCCCAACTCCTTGATGGGGCTCCTTGGGAACGTTGAGTGACAAGATAGGTCCACACTCTGATAAGCCATAGCCCTCTAAAAACTCTGCCTGAGGACAAATGTCTGCCACACGCTCAATTAAAGATTGAGGGGCTTTTTCTGCTCCTGATACGACATAACGGACTGTAGAAAAATACTCTCGATGAGAAGGCTGTAGAATCCCTTTAATAAAAGTAGGAGCGCCACATAAGAAAGAAACTTGCCATTGAGCTATCAATTTTCCTAACTTTTTATAATGGGTTGGATTGGGGTAATAGATGACTCGAACTCCTGAAATTAAAGGTAATAAACCTGTCACTGTCAAACCAAATGAATGGAAGGGGGGCAAAAATCCCAGCATCACGTCATGATTATAAGTTTCTACCCTTTCAAAGGCTGAGTTTAAGTTAGAGATAATATTCTCATGCGTTAAAGGAACCCCTTTGGGTATTGTTTCGGTCCCACTTGTAAAAATTAAAGCTGCCACCTTATCTTTATCTAAATTTTGGATAGCAAGAAGTTTACAGATTTGATTATAACTCAATTTAATCATAAAATAAGCTTTGAGCTTATCTAAAAAAGAGATCTCTTTTTTCAAATCTTCGGCATGAATGATTTTGTCTTGAATAGGACCTAAGTTGATATCTTCAATATTTTTTAAAAAAGCTTTGGAGCTAATCACTGTTTTTACATTAGCTTGATCACAAACAGCTTGTAAATGCTTTTCACCCACCGTCCAATTAATCATCACAGGTACTTTTTTAGCGACTTGACAAGCCAAAATAACAATATTGACCGTGATTGATGCCGGCAATAAAATCCCAATATCTTCCCCAGGCATTTTTTGAATTTTTTTAGCCAGGAGAATAACTGCTAACATTAACCGTTCATAAGTCATTTCATTAGAAATTAAATCGGCACAAGCAACCTCTTTTTTTCTCTGACAAGCTACTTTAAAAAAGGCCTCTGGGATAGTTTGCCCATCTATTTTAGCGCGAATAGGATCTGATTGAGTGCAAGACTTCCAATGTGCGCTAGAGGAAATCATCTCAGAATTATTAATTGAAGGCTCATCGGGCTTTGCTGCGTAATTCATAACTGTGGCCACCGTTGTTAGTTGGCAGGGTTTTATTTTACTGACTTTATAGCGTTCTTCTAAGAAAGAGGCTATGTCTTGAATATCTGAAGAATCTAGCTTCAAATCTGAAAAAAGATTCATTTCAGGTTTAATTTCTGTATACAAGCATTTTGTTATTCTGGCAATTTCCTGTCTAATCTCAATTTGAATCTGATTTGGCACGTGGCCAATTTCAGTAATTGGATCTTCATAGACATAGTTTCTCTTAATACGTTCAGACCAAAAATGATAGGAAACAAGTTTGAAAGGATCTCTTTTTAAGTTATACCATTCTTCTAGATACTGATTCATTTCAAAACGAGAGCTATCCCAGGGAAATTTTTCATTAACAGGTTCAAATTCAACAACAACGTGTCGCTTGGGAACAAAAAATATTAAATTTTGAAAAATTGTTTTCAATGCATCTATAACCGCATCTAAAAAGATCACTTTTTTCCCATTCCACCCTCTAGAAAATCGACTTCCCCATAAGCCTGTTGTCCGCACAAGGACAATGTTTATATTTTTATTGGCCTGAAGAATCTTATAAACCCCTGATGAGCCGCCAAGGGCTTCGCGTTCAGTGCTTTTAAGGCGACCCGCAGGATAGACCATAAAATTGTCTTTTTTTTTCAAACCTTCAACAACTTCTTTAAAAGCATTTTCAGCTTCTAATCGTCTTTTTTGAGAGGATTTATCATCAAAATCGGGTATTGGGACAGCGCGCATGAGTTTCATAATCACAGAAACTACTGGCAGTCGAATAATCCATTCTACAATCATAGGGCGAGGTTGAAAGCGCTTCCAAAGCACTGCCCCTACAATAATGGGGTCTACTTCAGCAGGGTGATTAGGTAAAAATAAAATTCCACCTTCTCGAGTGAGTGTGCTTGAATTTATCTTTTCAAGGCCTTGGACCTCTACTTTGTATCTCAATCGCACAAGAGGACTTATGACATTAAAAAATAAGCACTTAAAAAAATTTAAGCTCAATATCTAACTCCCTTGGCAATCTCCTTATTGCAATATCATGGGAATCGATTATATTCAACGCCATTCCAAGTTGATGAGAATTAATAAGAAAACTTATACTCCCCAGAAAAATGATGTTGTATGATGGATACTTTTCAAAATCGCCTTCGTGACCTTTTACTGAAAATTGGTGAAAGCCCTGTTCGAATTGATCTTGGCAAAACTTCTAAGCGTATCCAAAAAATGCTTCTTTCATTTTTAACGGGTTATAAAAATCCCCCAGAAGATCTCCTAGGTTCTATCTATCCAATCAAAGAAACTGAATTTAGTGATATTATTACAATAGATCGTATCCCTTTTTGTTCTCTTTGTGAACACCATATGGTCCCGTTTTTTGGCCATATGCATATTAGCTATATTCCCCAGCAGGGAGTGCTAGGAGTGGGTCGCTTTGCCTCTTTTATTGACTATCATTCAAGGCGTCTTCAAATACAAGAACACTTAGGAACTGAAATTATAGAAAGCTTATACCAAAAGATTCAGCCCAAAGCCATCTTACTTAAAATTATTGCAATGCATGCTTGTCTTGCCATGGAAAATAAAAATAGAGGGGCAACCAAGCTCATCACCTATCATTTTAGAGGATTAGAAGAGTTGCGCCCTAGCTTAAATGAGACGCTTCATGAACAATTTCTATGATAAAGTCGTTTTAATCACGGGAGGCGCCATCAGAATTGGCAGAATCATCGCTGAAGAACTCCCTTTTACTAAACTCATTTTACATTATCACTCTTCAAAGCAAGAGGCTTTAGCCTTACAGCAAAAATTGTTAAAAAAAGGTTGCCAAACTGAGCTTTTTCAAGCTGACTTTTTGAAACCAACAGAGATTGATAATCTGTTTCTCTTTATTAAAGAGAAATATGGAAAGTTAGACATCCTGATCAATAATGCGGCCTGCTTTCAAAAAACAGATTTTCTTATAGAATCAGACTTTGACTCCATCTTTAATCTTAATCTCAAGGCCCCTTTACTTTGTATGCAGAAAGCAGCTCAGCTCATGCCTGAGGGCTCCTCTATTATCAATATTGGCGATAAGAGTGCAAAGACCCCTTTTGCTGGATTTGCTTTACATAGCATCAGTAAAGCGGCTCTGATGCATGCAACTATTGCTTTCGCTTTGGAGCTGGCTCCAAAAATTCGAGTTAATAATTTACTGTTAGGTCTTGCTCTTCCTTCCCCTCATGAAGATCTCGAGAAGGATAAACAGCTTCTACAAAAACATGTTCTTTTAAAGCGTCTCCCTCAAAAGAAAGAAATAGCAAATGCCATTGAAATGATCCTTAACAATCATTACCTCAATGCAACAACAATTGAATTAGATGGTGGTTGGATTTAGAGGTTTTCACTCCCAGGAATGAAAACTCCATTTAGAAGAAGCTAAGAATGCTCTTAGCTTCTTATCAAGAAAAAGTTACAGCAGAGCGATATTCTTTTTACGAGCCAGTAAGATAAGAGAATATGCTGCTAAAATCTTTAAAAGATCTCCAATAATAAAAGGGATAAATCCAATTAAAAGAGCTTTTTTCACGCCTATGATAAATTGGAGATAAAACACTCCAAAGAACCAAATGATTAAACTTGAAATGAGTAAACTAGCTAAAAGAGGCAACTTAGACCTTTGCGTCACTTTATCTAAAAAGTAAAGAGAGACAATCATTCCTACATAATAACCTGTTGCACTCGTTAACAGAGTTGTTCCAAGAATAGGATATGCTAGAAATCCATCGACTAAATAAGCACAAAAGCAAACTAAAGAAACTCTCCATGGAAGTAAACAACCCATCACTAAAATGGCAAAGGTATGCATCGTAATAGGAACAGGACTAATAGGTAGAAATATTTTTGTATTTGCACAAACAGATAAGAACAAAAGGCTAATGCCGTAAATAACTATATTATGAGCGATTGAAGCAGATCGAACTTTCTTAGCTAAAGCAAACATAATAAACCATTCCCTATGTGAGTTACATTTTAAAAAGAGATCAATTTTCTCAAAAAAAATAAAAATTAACAAGATTTAAAAATCATATTATATAAGATGACAAATTTAAATTTTTAAATATCGTGAAAGTTACCTATATCTACAACGCTTGTGTTCTAATAGAACATCAAAATATCAAAGTTCTTTGTGATCCATGGCTGCAGGATGGGATCTACTATGGAAGTTGGTATCAATATCCAAAGCCTAGCGCGAAAGCTCAAGATTTTTTTGATATTGATTATATTTATATTTCTCATATTCACCCCGATCACTTAGACATCACAACATTAGAGCTTTTCCCCAAAAATATCCCTTTAGTTATTTGCAATTATGCTCATAAATTCTTAAAAAAAAATTTAGACAAATTAGGCTTTGAGAAAATTATCGAGCTCTTTCAAGGACAAAAATTAGAGCTTTCTTCAGATTTTTTTATGGAAGTGATTGCGGCCGATTTTTGTGATCCAAGTCTTTGCCAAAAATATTTCTCTTGTACTCCAGGCTCTCCTAATTCTTTTCAAACCCAGCAAATTGACTCACTCGCTGTTTTTAGCTCTTTAGATCATACGCTAGTCAACCTCAATGATATCCCTTATAGCTTAGCGCAAAAAGCAATGGAGCATATTAGCCTAAGCTACTCAAAAATTGATTGCGCGCTCATCAGCTATTCAGGAGCAGGACCCTATCCTCAATGTTTTGATCACCTCTCCATTCAAGAAAAACAATTAAAAGCTCGCCTCAAAGAAAAACAATTTTTAAATCAGTCGATTGCTTTTTTAAAAAAGTTAAAGCCCGAATACTTCATGCCTTTTGCTGGTCAATATTTACTAGGGGGTTCTCTTTCCCATCTAAATAGCCTACGCGGAGTCCCCAACCTTGAAGAGCTCCCAGAGCTTTTTAAATTTTTGTTAAAAAAATTTGCTGTAACCTCTAAATTTTTTCTTTTGAACTCGATGGAACATTTTGACTTAGCAACCAAAAAGCCTTCTCATCCTTTCAGTGCACCAAGCCCAGAAGCGCGAGAGCTTTATCTAAAAGAGATTTCTAAAAATCCTTTTAGCTATCACAGCCTGCAAGTGGATGCTCATTCTTTAAATCAGCTGATTCAAAGTGCCTATAACCATCTTATTTCCTATCAAAAACAGTGGCATTATCTCCCCAAGCAGGATCTTTATATTGATTATGGAGAGGAAATGGTTTTATGCTTACCTAAAGATCAAAGCTCTTATTTTTTTACTCAAAAACTCAAAGAACCTTATGTAAAAATTACTTTAGATAGGCGGTTATTCTTTCAGATTCTACTTAAAAAAGCGCATTGGAACAATGCTGAGATTGGTTCTCACTTAACATTTGAACGTAAGCCCGATTTCTTTGATCGGAGCTTTTATTTAACACTGTCTTATTTTCATGTGTAAATTAGGTACATCTTTAAGAAGCTTTGTTAAGAGCGCCCGCGATTGATCAAAGGTGATGGTTTCTTGAGCTTGTTCTATTGAAAACCAGCGAATTTCACTAACTTCTGCAGAGTCTTTGATTAAAGCCTTGCCGTACACAGAGGCAGGAAAATAAGTGACAAATTTATGAATATTTTCACCCGCTCTTTGAAAATGATAGTCTTCTTGAAGCGGTTCGGTTTCGATAAAAAAGCAGACTGTTAAATCTGTTTCTTCAAAAAGTTCTCTTTCTGCACACCCTTTAGGTTCTTCATCTGGCACTTCGTGACCTTTAGGAAAAGCCCAATAGCTACCTTGAACGTGCAAAGCAAGTAACACTTGTAATTCATTGTTATCGAGACGAAGGGGAATAATGCCGTAACAACGTTCTACTTTAGTCATTATAAGCTGTAAAAGCAATAGAGGCGTTGTGTCCACCAAAACCAAATGAATTGGAAAGAGCAACATCAATCTCATGTTTTGTAGCTACCGTAGGAACAATGGCAGTTGAAACACCTTCACTCGGATTATCTAGATTAATTGTTGGGTGAATCATTCCTGTTTCAATCGCTTTAATAGTGGCAATAGCTTCAATGCCTCCAGCCGCTCCCAAACAATGCCCTATCATTGATTTTGTCGCATTCATTTTGATATGGCTCATATCTTTGCCAAACACTTTCTGCACCGCATTATATTCAGCCATATCTCCCGCAGGAGTCGATGTAGCATGCGCGTTAATGTAATTGACTCTATCTTTAGAAATTCCAGCATCTTCTAGAGCATTTTCAATGCTCAAAGCAACTCCTTCTCCGTCGACTCGAGGATCGGTAATATGATAAGCATCGCAAGAAATTCCTCCTCCTAAATACTCGGCATAAATATGAGCTCCTCTAGCAAGAGCATGTTCAAGACTTTCTAATACCAAGACACCTGCTCCAGATCCCATTACAAAACCATCACGATCTTGGTCCCAAGGTCTGGAAGCTTTAGTTGGATCTTCATTGCGTTGAGAAAGAGCTTTGCATGCAATAAAACCCGCAACTCCTAATGGCAAAAGAGCGTCTTCAGATCCTCCTGCTACCATGACATCTGCATGTCCTAATCGAATATGGTTTGCCGCGTTGATAATGCTATAGTTTCCAGTTGCACAGGCTGTTGAAATTGAATAGTTGGGGCCCATAAAGCCTGCATCCATCGCAAGCAAGGCTCCCCCAATATTGGTAATAATATAAGGAACAAAAAAGGGTGTTACCCTGCTATATCCTTTTTCAATAATTGTTTTTGATCCTTCAAAGAAGACTCTCATCCCCCCCATTCCTGAACCAATAATCACCCCGCATTTCTTTTTGTTGAGCTTATCTAAAGCTTCGCCTGTCAGTTTGGCATCTTCTAGGGCTTTTTTCCCAGCTACAATCGTGTATAGAGCATAGGGATCCAGTCTGCGAATTTGTTTTTTTTCAATATAAGGTTCTGGGTCAAAATCTTGAACGGATGCTGCAAAGCGAGTTGTCATATCGTCACATGGGAAGCATTCAATGGCACGCACGCCACTTTCCCCTTTTAAAAGCTTTTGATAAAACGTATTCACATCGGTTCCAAAGCAGGAAACGAGCCCCATTCCAGTGATTACAATACGTTTTTTCTTCATATCTTATTCTCCGTTGTTAAAGCAGTCCTTTTTGCTTTAATATTATTTTAACTTTTTCCTGATGGTCACCTTGTAGTTCAATTTGCGAATCTTGCAAATGACCCCCACAGTGACATTGCCCCTTAAGGTCTTTAAATATTTGTTGTATGTTAGAATCATTTAGATAAGAAATAATCGTTAAAATCCGGCCACTGCGTTTTTCAATTCTAACTTTTGCTTTGTGATTTTCTTTTAAATTATTTTGAGAGGAAACCCACTCTCCGTCTATTGTAAAGGGCATTGCAATTATTCAAAATTTAAATCAATAATTGTACCTTCTTCCCACAATCTTTCCAAACGGTATTTTTCTCTAAAAGTGGGGGTCAAAATATGAACCATCACATTGAGGTAATCTAAGATAACCCATTGTCCTTCTTGCATCCCTTCTACTTTCACTGGTTTGTGTCCAAGCAGAGATAACTCTCTTACAATGTTTTGGCCTATCGCTTTGACATGCCTGTCTACTGTTCCTTCAGCAATAATGCAATAATCGCAAAGACTGGAGGTCTGCCGAATATCAATTGCATATATATTTCTACCTGACTTGTCATAAATCAATTGAGAAATAGTGTTAACTAAAGGATCTAGCATTTGCTGCTCTTCGGTTAGACGATCAGAAGAATTTAACATTAAAGCCCTTAATTTTTTTAAATTAAGAGTATAACTTATAATTATAAATGTAGTCTAGGGTTTTTAATGGTAATAAATGACCACAATATAGTTTATTTTTTAATCTCATCCGAATTTCACTACTACTGATTTCCATCGATCTAATTGGTAAAAAGCTATTTTTGATTTTCTCTTCAATAAATGGATTAATGATTTGTTTTTGAACAGCAAGTAGAGGCCTAGTTCCAACAATAATAGGAAATTTTTGAAGCAAAGCATGGGCTTGATGCCATAAATGGAGGTTTGGCAACATATCATCGGAGATAATCAAAGTTATTTCTTGAGTTTGCAAGCCAAATTGATGACAAAGATTGTTTAAAGTTTCGTAAGTAAAGGATGGTGCTGCGTTAAAGGCTTCCGCTTCATTGATAGAAAGCCCTCCGATCCCTTCGATAGCGAGCTCAATCATTCTTATTCGATGTTGAATGTCGATAGGAGGCATTTCTGTTTTAAATGGAGAGAGGTTGGTTGGACATATCCAAATTTCTTCTAATCCCCCCTTTTCTAAAACTTCTAAGGCAAGATTGAGATGCCCGAAGTGAAAAGGATCAAAAGTTCCCCCTAAGAAACCGATTTTTTTTGCTTTTGTCATCAATACTCATAAATGTTTTTTTTAATTTATCAATATGCTAGCTTCCAATCTAGCAATTTTTTATAAGTTATAGGCAATTTGCATGAAAAAAACATTCTTTGTTTTCTCTATGATTTCAACATGCCTTTTCGCTCAACCCTCCATAGTAATACAGGTTGAAAAAAATATACAAGATATTGGGCAAGCAGCAGCAGAAATTATCTGCAATGAAATTCATAGTGCTAAGAAAAAACAAAATGAACTCGCTATTATTTTTCCTACCGGAGCTACACCAGAAACAATGTATCAATCTCTGGTAAAGCTTTTTTTTGAAGGAAAATTGGATCTATCAAAAACACATTTCTTTAACTTAGATGAATATGTGGGCCTATCTAAAGAACACCAAAATAGTTATGCCTATTACATGGAAAGCAAGCTGTATCAATATGTAACTCCAGGATTAACCCAAGGCAAACTGGCTCATTGGGGTTTTACAGAGCTGACTAAAAAAAATTGTTATAACAAAAAGCTGCGAGAGCAGCTCAATAAAGCTATTCTTCATTTCTCTCAAGAATTGGTCTCTATCACTAAAGAAAATCCAAACACGTTAGAAGCCTTTGACAAACTGGTAGAAACTCTCAAGCAAAGTGATCGAAATTTTGCAAAATTATGCGCTGAATTTTTAAATGATCGTCACCTACCCTCTATTCATAGTTTAAGAGCTAGCATCCAAAGAAACATTTCTCTTAAGGGGCTCTGCGCTCAAAGAAAAAATATTCATCTTTTAGATGGTCAGGCAAAAGATTTATCTCAAGAGGTAGAGCTCTATCACAAAGCATTAAAAACGCATTTAGATAATCCAAATTGTAGAGTGATCTGTTTTGCAGGCATTGGCAGCAAGCTGGCCCACATTGCCTTTAACGACTTTGTTCAAGAAGATCCTTTTAAGAGCCAAATGATTACAGAAGTTGAAAAAAATCAACTTGCCTTAAAGAG
Organism: uncultured bacterium; assembly: GCA_964612505.1. GTDB lineage: Bacteria > Chlamydiota > Chlamydiia > Chlamydiales > JAAZZY01 > JAAZZY01. The sequence goes on from CAZTEX010000009.1 coordinate 24,307, forward strand.
TCAAACGAGACTAGTCGCTTTGACAGAGGAAACAAGGCAAGCCAATTCTCATTTTTTTGCTTTAGATTCTTCAAAAACGCCTCTTCATGCTCTAACAGTTGGTTTTTCTGAAATTCTAGCCTGTGATAAAGTCTTTCTTTTAGCGGGTGGAGATCAAAAAAAAGCTTCTCTCTATGAGACTTTTACACAAGATCCGAGCTACAAAACACCTTCTTCTCTTATAAAAAGTTATTTTCGAGGAGATTTACATTTGATCATTGATGAATCAGCTTATGGTCTTGGTGAAGAAAATTCTTTGTTTAGTCTGAATGCCCTTGATAAACTTCCAAATGAGAAAAAAACGATCCAATACTTAAGTAGAGAGAGCTCCAAAGCTTCTTTATGGAATGTTCCAAAAGAATCCAAACCTTGTCTTTTGGATAAAGGCTATAAAATCGCCCATAACAATGTAACGCTGGCTCAGCTTCCTAAAAATCAAACTGTTTTATGGGTTAAACAAAATAAAATTCATTACTCTCTCTGGCAAGAGCTGAAAGAAAATAAAAACAAAATCCATCTCACTCAAAAGCAAGAAGTCGATGATTTACTTCCTCTGATAGAAAAATATCAACCAGATATTATTATTTTGCCCTATACCTATAAACTTGTTGAAAATTTTACAACTTTAAAAAATGCTATTAGCGAGCGATTTAAATCAAAGCCGATTTTAGGAATTTTCTATGACATTGGCCCTCAATTGAACAATGTTTTCTTTCCAATGGAAAGAGATGAGCATAAAAATAAAATCTCGTTGATCCATAATTTTCATCATTCACAGGTTTCAAGAACACGATTTGATACTATTGCTGAAGAAATGAGCTCTATTCCAAGTGCTCTTTCCCCCTTTAATGAGACTTTTAGCTTTTTTCAACTTCAACAAAATGGCAAAAACCTGGATCTACTCCCGTTTAAACACACTACTTACATTGAAAGAAAAGATCGTCCATTAAAAAAACAAGAGCCTCTCAATACCTTTCAATTTAGCAAAACCGATGTCGTTGTGATGATAGCGCCTCATCCAGATGATGCTGAAATCAGCATGGGCGGGCTTATTCAATTTTTAGGTAAAGAAAATATTCCCACCCATGTGCTGAACGCCACATCAGGGCATAATGCCATGATCAAAAAGTCCCATGCTTTAACCCACCCTTATCTGCCAAATGATGTCATTTTACAAATTAAATGTGAAAACTCCGAATATGTTGAATCTAAGGCGCTAAAATCGAGAATTCGAGAATGTGAATCACTAGGAGCTCTCAGCTTTTTAAATTCAAAAACTCATATCCAAAGCTTAAGACTCCCCTTCTATGACATGCCCGAAAAGAAGATCACCGCAAGCGATCAGCGCATTGTTGATGAAGCACTCCAGCGAGCAACTTCTGAAAGCAAAGGACGCCTTTTCTTTTTTCTCCCTTATCCACAAGATAGCCAAGCAACTCACCGCGATATCTATAAACTTTTTATGGAGAGAATCACAAGCTTTTGTAAAAATCACCCTTCCAAAGAGGTGATTCTTGCCCTCTATCCAACTCCTTGGACAGGAGAGTGGAACTTGTATGACTACTCATATAACCAAGGTTCAAGGCTTGCCGCACTTTGTGGAAGCGAGCTTTTGACATCTTCAGGACACTTTGCCCCAAAACCTGAGTCTTTAGGTGGGGTATTTGCAAATCGCTATAACTTATTTTATTTCAACAAATGAAGAAGAAATTTGCCAAACCCAGCCAGTGGATCTCTTTAATTTTGTGGTATATCCCTATTTTATTTGTGCAGATCTTTTCAGCGGATGTTATAGCACATTCAATGCAGATTTGGTTTGCAGCTTTAAAAAAGCCCCGCATTCTCCTTCCGATTTCAGTATTAGCAGCTATTTGGGCCATTCTATATATACTCATGACCTTATCTATTTGGCTGATTTATCTTTATAAACAAGCTACAAAAAGTCGCTCTAAAGCTTATGTTCTCTTTTGGCTTCAACTTCTTTTAAGTGGTTATTGGTCCTATTTATTTTTTCATTATCACCAAATTGGGTGGGCAGTAGTCACCTCTTTGCTCGTTACTGTCATCGTCTTTATGATGGTGATCTACTTCTTTAAATTAAGAATTTTTGCTGGTATTTTACTTCTACCCTATTTAGTTTGGATTCTGTATATTTTTTGCCTAAACTTTATTTTTTGGATTTTAAATTAACTTTATAGTTCTTTAATCCTTATCAAGTTTTTCTTTCAGATTTTATTAAAATAAAATCAGTTTTATAGTTATATCTCCTTAATAGAAGATCCATTATGTCTTTAAAAAAGATCACACTCCCCTTTCAGAGCAATAACCCTCCTCTACCTTACTATGAAACAAAAAATCCAGCACATAAACTATCTCAAAGTGTGCACAATGTGATCGAAGGCATCTCTAAGCAAGCATTTGTTTATCTTAATTTGGATCTCACAAATCCTACTACCCCTACTTATCGGATTAAAGACTTTCAATTAACACCTTCTCCAAGAGATAAGACATATGATATCGCGTTAAAAATTTTTCCTTTGAATGAAAATGAATTAGGACCCATCAAAGGATGTAAAATTGCCTTTTATGATGAAAGCAGTACTTACCCCTCCATCGAGGAGGCTCAATTTGCAGATCAAGAGATCTATTGCATTGATGGTATGTCCTTTTCTATTTTACAAAAAATTGTAGCTCCAAGCTTTGGAGGAAAAAATGCTTTAGCCTGCATTAAACACATGACTGACATCTTGGGAATTCCCATCATGTATATTTCAGATGGCTCCCTTTTATCGACTAAAAAGTGTTGCAAAAATAGTTCTTTGATTTCTTTAAAGCTTTTGGAAATTTTTAAAAACGGACAAACCTGGTACGAAGCGCAAGGGGCTCAAATCTCCTCAAATCATCAAGCAGTTAATTTTAAAGTTTTTAAATTCATTAACCAATATCTTGAAAAATTTATTGATCCTAATCTTTACAAAGAAGAGTACCTGAAAAATAACTACTTAGAATTACTAAAAAAAACCCAAGAAGAATTCAATGCTGCCTTTTCCCACTCAAAGGATTACTTACATCATCTGACGATCGAAAGAACCCTTCAAATTTTTGCTCCTTATAAAGACCATCCTATTTTTTCAGAAATCTATCAATCTGTTTTGAAAGCAGCCGAGCACACTCAAACGCCACAGAATGCCACCATAGGAGAGCTTTCTGTTCATTTAATTGAACTAGAAAGAGCTCAAAATAATGAAGAGTTGCATCAGCTAAAACATCTTTTTTTAGAGTCTACCATTAACTTTAACTATAAATACTTTTTATCTTTTTATCTCGAAAAACTGACAGAACCTAAAACTACTAAAGATTTATTTTTAGCTATTTTATTGTCTCTAACTTTTTTTGAACAATTTCTAGGTTATTTCTTTGATTTAATTCAAGCCTATCATCAAAAAGAACCCAAGTCCAATGAGATCATTATTGATTTCTTGTGCAGTTGTTTTATTTATGACAATAAACAGCTCAAAAAGTTTTTAGAAGAAACTATTAACACAAAAGTGACTTTCTTGCCAAAAAAAGCGATCCAAGTTTGGCAATCACAGCAATCAGATTTTATGGATAGTTTTTACTTTAGAAATAACCATTATGAGAATTTAGAAAATGTGATCTCACAGGTATTTTTAGGCCCCACAGACTTTAATATAACTCTTTTTATTCTACTTCTTTTCAATCAACTTAAAATGATTAAAGTTTCTCAGATTGAAAATTGGGCTCCGAGTTTTTCGGTGAAGTTAAATTCTATTATTGGACAACCGGTGTTTTCTCCAGGATCTCACAAAAGTCTGTCTCACTTTATTGATCAACTCAAAGATGATTCTGAGCTTCTCAAAAAAACAGTGATCACACTTATGGAATATTTGCTGCAGTCGGCAAAATTTTTCCCTGTTCATTGCATTACAGAAATAGATAATGATGAAGATTCTATCGATCACTTTTTTCTAGCAAAACTCTGTGCTTTTTTGCTAGGTCCTTTTGAATTCAAGTTCAACTAAATGTTAAACTTGATGAGTAGCAATCACTTTTTCTAAGGAGTTCAACAGACCCCGCGATTGAACTAGAAGGTCATTAAAAACCATTGCTTTTTCAATGCTTTGATTGGAGCTGCTTAATGCTTTTCTATAACTTTCAATGCCCTCTTTCAAAAAGGCTTTAAAAGCGTCTAATTGAAAAGACACTTCTTCAATATCAGCCCTTTCTTCCAATTCAACTTTTAATTTTTTAAATAAGGCCTCTTTAATTGTAAAAATAGCCCGTTCAATGCGAAGTAGAGACGAGTCTGCTAAATTGGCTGTTTTATAATAACTTAAAATTGTCTTAAGCTTACTGTCAATCGTTGGGTAATCCCACTGAGTGATGTGCTTCTCAATTTCATAAAGTTCGTTTTTAATCATTTCGAACTCTGGAGATGTTTCTGAAGAAGGGCTACTAAGAGTTTCTTGCGGAACAATTGCATGAAGTTCATTTAGCAATTGTTTTTTTTGAAATTTTAATAAATCTTCTTTCTTAATAGAGGCGTTTAAAGACTGAGCTTCCTGATTAAGCTGCGTGGGAGCTAGTTTCTGCTTATCTTGCTTTAAATCGTCTATTTTTTCTTTTAAGTCGTCAAATTTTTGAACATTATGTTCTTTCTTCTCTTCTTTTTCTTTCTTTTGGATTTTTTCAAAAGCTTTCAATTGATCCCAGCATTGACTGAGTTGCTCTCTTGTTTTGGAGAAAGCATCTACATTTAATGAGATGAGCTTTGCAAAGTTCTGTAGTTGTTTAATTTGCTCTTTAAGCTGATAGATAGGTATTTTAAAGTGGTCTTGATTAAAAAAGTGCTTCACAAATCGATCTATGTGACTGGCGTATGTTGAGCTCATCAGATTGAGAAGTCTTCTTTTCTCAGGAAATACTCTATCTGAAAGCGCGTGAATTTGATCCAAAATTTCTTGTTTGCGTTTAAAAGAAATATCTAAGGATAAAATTTCCTTTTTTAAAGCGTTGAGCCTTTTAGCATATGAGGAGTAAATACTTAATTCTTTTTGAGTTGTCGTATAAAATTCAGAATGTTGCGCAATCGCCGGACATTTTGGGACATTAATAGAAGTTTCATTTGCAATCAGGACATCGAGCTGATCAAGATCATCAGCAATCGATTTAAGAGCTCCTTCTATTTGTTCTTTCTCAAAAGAGCTTTTTTCATCGATGAGTTGCTTAAGTTTGATAATCTCATCAATGAGTTGGCAATAATTCTTCCAGAGTTTTAGACGCTTTGCGATAGGAATCGTCACTTTAAAATGATCCAAACAATACTTTCTCATCTTCCAAAAACGAGAGAGTGGGTGTATTTCCCCATGAGATAGCTGCAACTTTGTATATTCCAACATCTTTTCAATGCGATCTTCAGCATGCTCATATTTTGAAAGTTCTTTAATATAATCATCTACATTATAGGAAACCAACTCTGACAAGTTCTTTTCGTGCATACTTTTATCTCTGATGTGCTTTTATCATTAATATAGCGAATTTGACCAGAACGTTCAAGACTAATTCTTAGGATCTTGGCTTAAATAATCTTGCGCTATCAGATCCAAGGCGATTTCTGAGTCATGTAAGTCTAAATCTAACCATTTAAATTCTGGTTCTTTCCTAAACCATGTAAATTGCCTCTTTGCATAATGACGTGTTGCCTTTTTAAATTGCTCTTTAAAATACTGATAATCTACATCTGTTTGCTCTGTTTTTAAATATTCTAAAGCCTGGCGATATCCTATTGCATGAGACACACTGCGATTTTGCTCAAAGTTGATTTTTTTAAGGGCAATGACCTCTTCAATAAACCCTTCTCGCAGCATTTGATCACAGCGATTGTTAATCCGTTGATAGAGATTTTCACGTGCTCTAAACAAAAACCAGCAGCGAAAATTGTAATTGAGGGGCTCTTTTTTTTGATTCCAAGGAAAATCACTTACTTTTTTCTGAGTCAAAGTAATAATTTCAAAAGCCCTGATAATTTTAACTCTATCATGGCATGTAATTGTCTTGGCATAAACAGGATCAATTTTTTCCAATCGATCATACATCGCCTCAGGACTAAACCTTTCCATTTCCTTTTCTAAGCTTTGTCGCAGCTCGGGGTCCGAAGGGGGACCTTTAGGAGGGCCATAGAGAAGAACATGAAGATAAAAACCGGTCCCTCCGACAATGACAGGAACACGATTTCGAGCAAAAATAGAATCACAAGCTAGTTGAGTTTCTCGGTAAAAGTCTACAGCTGTAAAAGGCTCTTGAACATCCCGGATATCTATTAGATGATGAGGGACAAGCCCGCGCTCTTCAAGGCTTGGCTTTGCAGTTCCAATATCCAATCCCTTGAATACTTGCATCGAGTCAGCATTAATGATTTCCCCTCCGAGTCGACTGGCAATTTTGATCGAGAGATCTGTTTTTCCAACACAAGTGGGCCCTGCAATAACAATAATTTTTTTTTGAATATTTGACTCATTAAAGATTTTTTCTAACTCAGGTTGATAAACACCACGCAAAATTTGCTTGAGTTTTTCATTATGCGATTTTATCTGACCCATATTAAAAAAAGGTTAATTTTTAAACATGAGGCTAACATAAATATAATTTTGTGCAAACGTTATCAACCATTATATTTTAATTAATGATTGTTATTTGCCATCTCTTCTTTAATAGGGGTCAAATAAGCATTAGGTAACAGTCGAAGATCCACAATGAAATCTTCTGCCATACTCATTTGTTTTAAACTGATATAGTGGTCTAACTCTTCAAGGTAGTTAGTTGGAGATAATCTGAGGTATCTCTGATAGTCTTTTTTACCCAGCTCTTCAAAAAGGTGAACGACAATCTCTTGCTTGCCTAAGCTGTTTGCCCTAAATTGGGAGACGTCAATGGTTTTTATCTTTTGTTTTGAAAAGTTTCTCTCTTGAAAATACTGAAAAATTTCCAAGGCTACTTTTAATTTTTCATCCCCGATTTGAGTTCCATAATTTAATTGGCTCAATTTCATTCCTAAGTAAATATTAGGTAAAATTTTAGGGGTATAAAAAGGGGTAAGTGGGAAAAAAGTTCCATGCCTATCAACAACAAGATTTTGATAATCTGAGATGTAGGCTATTGGCTCTCTAGCGATATAATCCACAACGAGCGTATCTGGAAATTCAATAAATAAATGTGCTTCTTCAATGACCCCACTATTTAAAAGCCTTTGCCTTGCCTCTTTAAGATCAAAAGAATAAATATTTTTAGGGTGATCAATAGATAAAGCAAGTAACTCTTCTAAATGCTCTGATTTAAGAGCTTCTTTAACAGGGCCTGTTTGAACTAACTTGCTAATTACAAATTGGTTATTTTCTCTTCTGCTCTTTTGGTGATATCTAAATCCAAAAATAATCCCTGCGGGAATCCCAGAAAATAGAATGATCGATAAAGCAATTGTCCAAAGGGCTTCTGCAAATTTAAGTCTTTTTTGCATGGGTAACATCTTTGATTAATTCTAAATATTGCCCTATCTGCAAAGATTTTTTATAATCTTGGCGGCGGCGATACATTGCATCAATGACCATTTGGTTGATAACTTCTTTAGCTTCGATGCCATGAGAGATCAAAGTGCGTTGAAAAAGACTGCGCGGCGTCATCCCAGGATGAGTATTTACCTCGGCAAATATCAGCTGCCCATCTTGAGTCAGAAAAAAATCAATCCGCGTATAACTCTTAATTTGCATAGCGCAGTATATTTTTTTAGCTAGCGCCCTACAGCTCTCTGCTAATTCTGTACTAATATTTGCTCTAACAATTTTTTCAATGGGGTTTTGGCTATACTTAGCGACATAGTTATACTCACGAACATCTGATCTTACCTCTCCAGGATGGGTAATGACGAGCCCCTCTTCTGTTTCAAAACAGGAAACTTCTAAATCTTTACCAAAGATTTGCTCTTCAATGACAACCTGCGTGTCCATGGCAAAAACATCCTCAATTGCTTTAATTAAATCGACTTTATTATTAACAAATGAAACTCCCAGAGTCGACCCTGAAGAGGCGGGTTTGACAACGATAGGAAAAGGCAGCTTCTTCTCAATTTCAGTCAGGCAATTTGGCAAATCGCTAAGCCATTCTTCTTTTGAAAAATCAAGCCCCTTAGGAACTGGAATTTTCAATTGCTCAACAAAAAGTTTCATCCAGATTTTATTCATATTTAAAGCGCTTTGAGAGTATGAAGTTCCGCAATAAGCCACTTGCAAAGCTGTTAGAAATCCTTGGATCATTCCATCTTCTCCACACCGTCCATGAAGAACAGGCAAGACCACATCACATTCTTGCAACTCTTGCACAACCTCTATCATCGTAAGATTCTGAATACTATTTAACTGCTTATCACAGATTGTCCATTGCCCTGTCGGTAAAATTCTAAATATTTTAAGCTCCATGAAGTCAGCGTTATAATTTTCGATAATAAAACGACTAGAGAATAAAGAAACATAATGTTCGTAGGAAATGGATCCACAAATCATCGCAAGCTTTAATGTACTTCCTTTAGCTTGCAGTTCTTTCAAAGCCTCTTTACCAAAAGAGGTAATATCTCCTGCTCCAACAGTGATTAAAACATCAAAAGGACGGATCTCTTTAGAAAAAAAGTTTAAGAGTTCTTTTTTTGCGACATAGTGAGTCTTTGTTTTTGAAGCCTTTTCAACTTGGCAAGCTAAATTTTTTATTGAAAACTCTCCTGAAAATGTCTCTCCAGCTGCATAAACATCTGTTAGCCAAACTTCATCAGCATCTTCAAAAGAATGGGCAAATTCTTCTTGAAAAGGTAATAATCTTGAGTATCGGTGAGGTTGAAACAAAGCGATGACTCTTCTTTTTGGAAAAGCTTCTTTAAAGCTTTTAAGCATGCAGCGTAGCTCTGTGGGATGATGAGCGTAATCATCAAAAATTTGGATGTTGTGATGCTCTCCAATCTTTTCAGCTCTTCGTTTCACTCCAGAAAAGCTTGCCAACCCTTGACGAATGAAAGCTTCATCTATGCCGATTTTTAAAGCTAAACCAAAGACTGCGGCTCCATTTAAAACATTGTGCTTTCCAATCATGGGCAGTTCAATATTTAAATAATCTTTTCCTAAAATACACAGATCAAAAGAGCATTTAAAACCCTTTTGCTCGGCCCTTGTAATCCTAATATCAGCTTTTTCATGAAAGCCATAACTTATTCCCTTAGGAGAGATTTCTTGAAGAGTTTTACAATCATAGCACCAGACCAGAGATGTCTTGACCTGAGTGATAAACTGCTTAAAAGAGTCCTTGATCTCTTCTAAATCTCTATAGTGATCTAAATGGTCTGCTTCCACATTGGTTATAATGGAATAGTGGGGAAAATATTTTAAAAAAGATTTATCGCTTTCATCAGCCTCAGCAACAAAATATTTTCCATCGCCTGCAAGCCCGTTGATATTCTGGGGACGCAAAAGCCCCCCTATCATAAAGGAGGGTGATTGATTGGCTACCATCAGCACATGAGATACTAGGGCCGATGTAGTTGTTTTGCCATGGGTGCCTGTAATGGCAATCGATTGATAAGGGTGCATGAGATGTGCCAAGAGATCTGAGCGATGCCATAAATTACATCCAAGACTTCTAGCCTGGACAATCTCTGGGTTTGTTTCTGCAATAGCGGTGCTATAGACAACCGTGGTTTCTTTCGCTTCAATATTTTGAGCATGATGCCCTTCAAATATGGAAGCTCCTTTTGCCGATAACCCTACTAAGATATCACTTTGAGAGGGATCACTTCCTGAGACTGTATACTTTTGAGCTAAGAGCAAATGCGCTAAAGCGCTCATGCCGATGCCGCCAATTCCAATTAAATGGAAGTTATTTTTTTTCATTTAAATTTAGCTCCATTTTGACAATTTCAGAAAAATCTTTCACTAAATGATATTCTTGGTATTGATGCATATGATGCCGATACTTTTCAATATTTTCATCATTAAAAAATTGGATGATTCTCTCAGCAAGCAAAGGGGCTGATAAGGTTTCTTCTAAAAGTTTCACCCCTCCTTTGACAATATTTTGCATAAAATCAGCGTTGTGCTCTTGATGACCTTTCGCGTAGGGATAAGGAATTAAAATAGAGGGAAGCTTCAATTCAAAAAGTTCAGCAATGGCAGAAGCACCCGAACGAGAAATCATGAAGTCGCAAGCTTGCATATACTTATGGATATTAGGATCAAATTCTTTGACATAAGCTAGGATTTTTTCTTTCTGATAAAAATCTTTGACACTCTGAATACTTTCCTTAAAACCGACCAAATGAATTACTTGAAATTGAAACTCTTTCAGATATTGAATCGCCTCAATAAACGTCTGGTTGATACTGAGGGATCCTTGAGAGCCTCCGCAGATTAAAATCGTTTTTAAAGAATGGCTTAAATGGAGTGATTGCAAAACTTGCTTTTTATCTAAATGAATATCTCTTTCAAATTTAAGAGGCATCTTCACATAGTCACTATGACTATAAAAAGGCTCTGTGTCTGGGAAACTGACCATGATTTTTTTTGCTTTTTTAGCAAATAAGCGATTGACGATCCCCATTTGTTTATTTTGTTCGTGAAGGAAAAACTTTTTTTTACTTAAACAGGCGGCCAGAAGAGTGGGGAAAGTATGATAACTCCCAAAAGCAATGATTAAATCAGGTTGGTATTTTCGTATCAGACGCAGGCTTTCTACAACACCCTTTAAAATCTTTAGACCGTTGCTCATGATGGAAAAGCCTTGCTTGAATGAAAGAGGAGCGCAGCTAATATCTAAATAACGAAAGGTAGAAGAATCAAAATACTTATTAGTTGAAAGATTACCCCCGGCAAACAAGATCTCAATGGAGTCTTCTTTTTGCAGTTGTCTGGCTAAAGATTGCGCAGGAAAAAGATGTCCTCCTGTTCCCCCACTACATATTAGAACTTTGCGACCCATTTGACTTCTTTATTTTTCTTTGCATAGTAACCTACATTGAGCAAGAGTGTTAAAGCAATCATATTCGCAAGAAGAGAACTACCACCCTGACTAAAAAAGGGTAGATTTAAGCCCGTACTTGGTAAGATGCCTGAGACAACTGCTAAATTTAGAAAGGATTGAAGGCTTAAAGAAAATGTCAGAGTTGCTGCTAGTACAGAACCTTGCACTGTGGTTGCTCCTAAAGCAATGGAAAAACCTAGAAAACTGACTATCATATAAAGGGTGATTAAGAAAAAAATTCCTACAAAACCAACCTCTTCAGCAAAAATTGCCGCAATATAGTCATTTTGCGCTTCTGGCAGGTAACTCAGTTTTTGCATGCTTTGACCGAGCCCCTTTCCTAAAGCTCCACCAGAGCCCATTGCTATCTTAGATTGAAAAGGTTGATGCCCTCTGCCTAAAAGATCTTTCTCTGGATGCAAATAGCTTTGGATTCTAGCTTGAATATAGGGGACTTTTAAAACAGCAATCGATCCCATCATCAGAAAAACTAAGATAGGCCACAGCCACCATTTATAAGAAATACGACTGAGAAACATTAGCACAATGAAGGTGGCTGCAAGCATCGCTGTAATTCCATTGGAAGGCTCTATGAGCACTAGCACGATAGGAACGCAAATAACCGCAAATATTTTAAGTAGTTCTTTGGCGCTGCGCTCTTTAGTCATGACCGAATGAATGAAATAAAGAGGCATAACAATTTTGACAAATTCAGAAGGTTGCCCTACAAAGCTTCCTATGACAATCCATCTTCTAGAACCATTAACACAACGACCAATACCTGGAACAAAAACTAACAATAGGCTTAAAGAAATAAGCACCATTAATAGAGGGCTTAAACGAATGAGTTCATAGTAGCCTATTTTCCAAAAGGCATAGCAAATCATTAAGCCAACAACAAAGTTCATCAATTGGCGAAGGAGGGCATAGTGTCTTTTATGAAAAGCATGTTGCTCTAAAGCGCTTGCCGAACTTGCGTTAAAAACCATGATCACCCCCATCATAAAAATGATGGAAGTCACAGCAAGCAGGCAAAAAGTTTGCCAAGAAATTTTTCTCTCAAAGAAAGTCATTACCGAATATATAAAGTATCGCCTGGTTGTAGTTGCTTAGACGATTCTTTATCTAGGTGGTTAATTTTTAAAAGATCTTCTAACTTCATATTGTGATCATTAGCAATTTTCCATGGAGTATCGCCCACTTTTACGACATACTGTCTAATGGGTGTTTTTGCTTTGTGTCCACTCTCTTCTTTGACAGGAATACGTAAAACCTGCCCAATTCGCAATTGAGTTGTTTTCAAATTATTATAACTCATGATCTCAGCAGCTGAAACATTATTTTCTCGACCAATGCGTTCTAAATAATCTCCACTTTTAACGGTGACTTCCATGTATTTTGCATTTTTAGGTTCTTCTTTAGCTGGCATCTTCTCTTCGGCAAGAATGGGTAAATGATTCGTCTTAGCAGGTTGAGGTTGAGTGATCAAAGGAGCTTGAAGAGGAAATGTTTCATCGAAAGATTTCGTATCTTGAACAAGTGATCTTTCAATATCTTCAAATTTGATATTTTGTGCTGGAGGGCTGAAAGGAAGCTCATGGTTAGAAGCATAATGAGGTTCTTCTTTTCTAGTAATGGACGTTGCAAAAAGAACAACCAGTAAACAGGCGTTGATTAATACAGCGATAATAATTGTGTCTCGACGGCTCATTCTATTTCTCCTGCTAGTTGCTTTACGATCCGTTTAAATTCTTCCCCACGGTGCTCAAAATTTTTAAACATATCAAAACTTGAAGTTCCTGGTGATAAGAGAACAATCTCATTTTTTTGACTCTTCTGATAAGCCATTCTTACAGCATCTTCAAGTGATGAGCATAAAAAAACATCATAATCATTTTCAAATACTTTAGCCATTTTTTCTTTAGCAATTCCGATAAAAAAGATTTCTGTAACTTTATTAAAAAAATAGGGTTTTAGTCTCGAATAGTCAAGTCCTTTATCTTCCCCTCCCATAATTATATGAATAGGTTTGTTTAGATCCATCAGACCTTTGATCATCGATTCTATATTGGTAGCTTTACTGTCATTATAGAAATCAACTCCATGAATCGTCCTTACAAATTCACAACGATGAGGAAGGCCTTGAAAAGTTTTAAGACCCTCGTGAAGCTGCTCTGCATTAAGCTTAAATTGTTTACATATAGCTATTGCAGCTGAAATATTTTGTTTTTCAAATGGACTGATACTGCTTGTTATTTGTCCAAGTTCTTTTAAATAATGATCATAATAAGAATCAAAAAACTCCACTTGAGAGCGGTCTATCTCATTTGGCCAATCTTGAATAATTTGCTCAGAACAAAAAAACCGATTTTTTTCTTTAATCAAACTTTGAAGTCTCAACTTGGACTGGGCATAATTTAAGAATGTTCCATAACGAGTGAGGTGATCAGGAGTAATATTAAGAATGAGTCCAAAATCTATACAGCGCTTTTCTAGAGTATCAATTTGATATGAACTTAACTCTACGACTAAAATGTCTTCCTCTGAAACTTGCCCCTCTATAGAAGTAATGGGGATACCTATGTTGCCAACAGCTTTGGCTGGCACTTTTGCATGATTGAGCAAATGAGCAATCAAACTGGTTAAAGTGGACTTTCCATTGGTTCCAGTAATTCCAATGATCTTATTTTTTAATGCATCCAGCCCTATTTGCATCTCTCCTCGAATAGGGATGCCTTGCTTTTTAGCTTCTAAAAGGACTTTATGCTCCGGCGATACACCTGGAGAGCAGGCTATCAAATCTATTCTATTAAAAGGGAGATCCTCGATTTTATGATAAAATAAATAAGAATCTTTATCGACGTCAGTAAGGACTTTATCATCATAGATAATGACTCTAGCCCCTTTTGCTATAAAAAATTGTAATAAAGATTTTCCACTTTTACCAAATCCTAGGATCAAAACGAGCTGTTTCGAAAAGTTACTCATATTATTGAAATTTAAGTGATAGAACCCCAACAACAGACAATAAAAACCCTACAATCCAAAATCGCAATACAACTTTTGTTTCAGGCCAACCTAAATATTCAAAGTGATGATGCAGTGGCGCACACAGAAAAATTCTTTTTTTATTGCGCAAACGATAGCTACCTACCTGTAAAATAACAGAGACAGCTTCAGCTACAAAAATGCCTCCAATAATAGCAAGTAAGAGTTCTCGTCTCAGTAAAATGCTGCTTACTCCAATGATTCCTCCCAGGGGCAGGGACCCCGTATCTCCCATGAAGACTTGGGCAGGATGGCTGTTATACCATAAAAATCCTAAACATCCACCGACAAGTGCAGAGAGATAAATGGCAATTTCACCACTTCCCTCAATATATTGAATATTCAGATATTGAGAAACAGAGTAGTGATTGGTTACAAAAGCAATTAAGGCAAAAGAGCTGGCAACCATAATGAGGTTACCTGCAGCCAGTCCATCTAACCCATCTGTTAAATTCACAGCATTCGATGAACCATTGATGACAAAGATCCAAAACAAAACTAAAAGGATGCTCATGATACCATGAAAATAAATGAGGGGTCCTTTAACAAAAGGAATATAAAGCCATGACATATAAGAACCATATTCCGTGGAATAAGGACCTAATAAATAGCAGCCTAAAATAAGAGAAAAAACTGTTTGCATAACAAACTTCTTTTTTCCTGCTAATCCTTTACTACTTTTGCCTTTAAGTTTTAAATAATCATCCCACGCTCCAATGGCTCCCAAAAAGAGAGTTGTAATTAGAAGTATGATTGTAAAAGGATGGGTTAAATCCATCCATAACAGCAACGAAATCAACATTGAAAATAAAATCAAAATACCGCCCATGGTGGGGGTATCTTCTTTCTTTTCATGTAGTTTGCCTAAAAGTGGACACTCTTCCTTTCGAATTGGCTGTCCTATTTTAAGCTCATAGAGTTTCTTAATAAAGACCTTACCATAAAAAATGGTTAGAACCAGCGCAGTAATAGCTGCCATACTCATCCGAAAAGAATAGTATTCAAATACGGAGGGTATTTTGAGTTGAAAGCCTTTGAGCAAGTTAATTAAAATTAAGATCATTTAAGATTCTCTCGAGGGCACTTTTTCTTGATCCTTTTAAAAGAATAACATCTCCCTTTCGGATCAATTTAAAAATATAAGCTAGCATATTGGAATATGAAAGAAAAAAAGCCCATCTTTTTTTACTTTTTTTCCAAATTGATCCCATCTCTTTTAAACCTTGACCTAATCCGATTAAGACATCTGCATTTTCAAGGGCTACTTGCAGTAGTTTTTGATGATTTTCCTCTTGATAGGCCCCTTGTTCTACCATATCGGATAGGATTGCAATTTTACGTCCTTTTTCTTTTCGCAGAGCTTGCAAAGCATTTTCCATAGAATCTAGATTTGCGTTATAGGCATCACAAATAAAGGTGATTCCATTTTTCTGAATCTTTTCAAGTCGATTGGGAGCATGCTTTAGATTAGGAATCACCTCTTTAATCATCGGTAAATCTACACCGAGTTGATCTGCCATCGCAATCGCTGCTAAAAGGTTATAATGGCTTTTAAAATCAAAAAAAGGAGATTTTGCTTTAAGCAATAATTTTTGATTTTTAAAAACTTTAAACTGCCCCTCTTCTAGTTTCAAAAAATAGTCTGCTCTTTCATCTTTTAATGAATAACTAATCTGGGTCTTTAATCGCTTTTTCTGAAGAATTTTTTCTGCAAAAGGCATATCCAAATTATAAATCCCAAGCTCTGTATGCAAATGATCAAAAATTTTCATTTTTTCATCTGCTAATTTTTCAAAGCTGCCAAAAGATTCAACATGCACATGGGCAAGCATGGTTAAAATAGCGCCATGAGGGGGAGCTATCTCTATAAGACGGTCAATTTCGAGTGGTCTATCAATCCCCATTTCCAAAACTAGATATTCTGCTGGAATCTTTGTATTTAAAATGGTTAGAGGCAGAGTTAATTGACTATTGTAATTACCTGGAGTTCCATTGATTGAATATTTTTTTTTGAGCATCTCCATTAAAAAATCTTTGGTCGATGTTTTTCCCAATGATCCTGTGACAGCAATAATTTTTGGCTTCCAAAAAAGAACAATGGCTTGAGCCAGCATTTGCAAAGTATTTTTCACATCCTTTACATAAATGAGTTCCATATTTTTAGGCATCACAGCTGGTTTCTTTTCTACAACAGCTGCAATAGCCCCATTTTGCTCTGCTTGCAATAAGTATTGGTGTCCATCGACTCGCTCTCCTTTTAAAGCAAAGAAAAGACTCTTAGATGTGATTTTTCGACTATCAATAGAGTAGTTTTCTATTCGATCAGCGAGTGACTTTGAAATGGGCAAAAGATCTTGAATTGCTTGGAAGAACCACATACTATCTTCTATCGAGAATTCAAAATAGAAAGAGCTTGATAAACTTCATCATGAGAAAAATCTCTCCACCAATCTTTGCGATTTTTCAAAACCTTCTGGATCATTCTCTCTTTTTGATGAGCGTCTTCCATTTGTTCAACAACTTCAATAATATCGTAGGGATATAGTTTTTTGAGAGCTAGGTCTTCTAGCTCATTAGGTAAAACGCTGAGCACACTTTTGATTTGCGCATTGCGCATAAATCCCAAAAGGATTTCACAATAGGCAACCCAGTGTCTAGCATCTGCAATGGTTTTTTTAAGTGTATCGATGAGTTTAACAGTTTGTTTATGACACAAACATTCCATTAAATGTTCTAGCTTCTCTTTCCTTTCGACCTCTTCTCCATCGTAGGCTAGTAAAAAGATTTCAACGAGCATCGATTCAGGAAGAGAGGCAAAAAAGTAATTTTGAACAAAGATTTCAAAGCGATTGAGGCACTCTGAGCGAGACAAAAACCGCATATACTTATCTCGATGCCCCATGTTGACCATGACAAGCCAAGCACTTTCTGCATTAAAGTTATCGATGCGTGGTTTTAGATACTCAATGATCCACTCTTTTTCTTCTAAAGGGTGTAATCCTTTAGGAATTAGCCCCTGTTTTTTTTGCTGTTCAAAATCATACGTTGAACTCTGATGTAAAAACTCTAAGACCTTATAGACTTGTTTGACACTGGTGTCTGAAATAAAACGATTAAAGTAGCTTGAAATGTTTTTTGCTGCTTTTGTTTTTTTATATCGATGATCGGCTTTTGATTCAGCAAATAGAGAACGGTTAAAAAATGGGTTGATAAAATAGGAAAAATATTCTTTAAAAGAATTTTCTTTGACGGGTCTAAATTTTACCATAAAATCCATCCTATCCTGATAGGGGTTAGGCTAAAGATTTAATAGCCAATTAAACAAATTGGATCATTTACTGCAAAAAATTTTGCTCTTTTTGTGAAATTTGTTCACAAACATCAATCATTTCTAAAGCTGCTTTAAATGTATGGTAGCCTTTATTGTTCTCTCCTTGTGTACGAAAAATAGCTTGAGAATAGTCACAAGTTAGAATACCGAATAAAATAGGCAACTTTTGCTCTAAAGCTACTTGTGTTAACCCGTGAGTCACAGCGGTTGATACATAGTCAAAATGTTTTGTCTCTCCTTGCAAAACAGCGCCTAAACAAACAACGGCATCATAGTATTTAGTTTGAGCCATTTTTTTAGCAATCAAAGGCAATTCAAAGGCTCCAGGTACCCAAACAACTTCCATTTGATCACGTTTAAGACCTTGTTGATCTGCGCAGAGATAAGCCCCTTCTAGCATTGCTTGTGTGATCTCTTCATTAAAGCGACTAATCACAACAGCTATTTTAATTTTTTTAGGTTCCATTTAGATTTTACTTTTCATTTTTAGGATAATAAATGACCCATTTTCTGTTTTTTCGTCATCAAGTATTTTAGATTCTCTGAAGTAGGCTCAGAAAACAGGGGTATTCTTTGAACAATTTCAAGTCCGTATCCGGAAAGTCCACTGTACTTGGCAGGGTTATTAGTCATTAATCGCATACTGGTAACACCTAAGTCGACTAAAATTTGAGCGCCTACCCCATATTCTCTAGAATCAATAGGGAAACCCAGCTTTTGATTAGCCTCTACAGTATCACAGCCTTGATCTTGCAAATGATAAGCTCTTAGCTTGTGCTTTAAACCAATTCCTCGCCCTTCATGTCCTCGCAAGTAAACTAAAACGCCGCAACCTTCTTGGGCTATTTTTTCTAAGGCAAGCTCTAATTGATTTCCACAATCACAGCGCTTAGAACCAAACACATCACCTGTTAAACATTCTGAATGGACACGTACTAAAACTTCTTTTTGTAGGCTTAGATCTCCTTTAACCAGTGCAATATGTTCTGTATCATCTAATAATGAAGTATAAGAATACGCTGTAAATTCTCCAAACTCAGTTGGAATCTTTGTCGTGGTGTTTCGAACCACTAATTTTTCATGACTGTGCCTAAACCGTACAAGATCGGCAATACAAATTACTTTTAAATGATGTTCTTTAGAAAATCTCTCGATTTCTTGTCTGCTAGAAACAGAACCATTCTCATTAATAATTTCAGCAAGTACTGCAGCTGGAAAAAGACCTGCCAAAATGGCAAGATCTACACTAGCTTCTGTATGACCTGCGCGCTTGAGGACTCCTCCACTTTTACATTTTAAAGGAAAGACATGGCCCGGTCTCAATAGGTCTTCAGGCTGTGTTTGAGGATTAAGCAAGGTTTGAATCGTTGTGCAGCGATCTTTAGCTGAAATACCCGTCGTAGTAGTATCTTTGGCATCGACTGAGACCGTGAAAGCAGTTCGATGTTTTTCTGTATTTGTTTCTACCATCATAGGAATATTTAAACGCTTTAAATCTGCCTCTAACATAGGTACACATAAGATTCCACTCGTATAGCGAATCATAAACCCAATGTTTTCAGCATTTGCTTTTGCCGCAGCTATAATTAAATCACCTTCATTTTCTCGGCCCTCATCATCGACAACAATAACAGGTTTCCCCATTTTAATATCTTCAATAGCAGCTTCGATAGTTGCAAATTTCATGAATGGCTCTCCTCTGCGAGTTTGATTTGGTCTAAATATTTAAAAATCATCTTAGCAAACATGTCTATTTCAATGTTGATAGGATCGCCTCTTTCTTTTGTTTTAAAAAGAGTGTTTTCGTAAGTATGAGGGATTAAGGCCACTGTAAGCTCATTGTCTTGGATTTGAGCGATCGTCAGGCTAACCCCATCGAGTGTTACAGAACCTTTATGGATTAAATACTTTTTAAAATCATCTGAAACTTGGACTCTTAAACAATCTTTAGAAATCTCTAACAAACGAGCCACTCCATCAACATGTCCTTGGACAATATGGCCATCTAAAGTAGACCCTGCTCTCATGGCCTCTTCTAAATGAACAAGTTGGCTTTCTTTTAAATTTCCCAAATGAGTCTTATTTAAGGTTTCTTCAACTGCTTCAAACGTAGCTATTTTTTTCTTATAAGCAATTTGAGTCAAACAGACCCCATTCACTGCAAATGAATTTCCTATTTGCCCTTCTTTAAATAGCGCGCTCTTAATTTTTAAATTAAGAATCCCATTAATGAGTTCTGCGCTTTTGATTTGCGCTATTTCTTTAATAATTCCTGTAAACATTTTAAAACGTATAATCCAATCGAACGTCTTTACCAAAACGGCTAAAATCTTTTAAATGCATGCGGATAGCATCATCTATATTTTCAAGCTTTGGTTTAGAAAATAAGGATACTCCTTCAGCACCAAGTAAACAACTACCCATATAGAGCACTAAACGATCTGTTAATTTTTCACTAATTAAACTAGAAAACATTTTGGATCCTCCTTCTACTAAAAGCTGCAGAACTCCTCTTTTACCTAAAGCCGTTAAAAGATAACGAAGATCTAAACCTGTTTTTTTATCATTAAACGGCACTGTTAAAACTTCGCAGCCACTTTCGATCCATTCTTGCTTTTTCTTTGTGTCCACTTTGTCTGAAGTCACAACCATCGTAGGAGCTAAACTAGTATTAAACAAATCTCCTTCAGGCTTGGTTTTACCTTTAGCATCTAAAACAACCCGTAACGGAGGATTAAAGACTTCTTTGAGGCCACGCACAGTCAATCTCGGATGATCTTCTAAAGCTGTATTTGTTCCTACTAGAATGGCTTGAGAACTGGCCCTGAGTAAATGAACATCTTCTCTAGCTTGCTCTCCAGTGATCCAAATAGAAGAACCATCTTTAGCAGCTATTTTACCATCCATGCTAATGGCAGCCTTTAAGATACAAAAAGGAAGCCCCGTTTCACGATGATGACAATAAGAAGCTAAAGAGGTTTTAATTTTTTCATCTAAAACACCCACTTCCACTTCTATGCCTGCTTTTTGCAAACGCTCTATCCCTTTTCCTCTGACACTTGGGTCTGGATCTAAAATTCCAACAACGACTCTTTTAATTCCAGCTGCAATAATAGCATCTGTGCAAGGAGGGGTATGACCAAAAGTTGGACAAGGTTCTAGCGTCACATACATTGCAGCGCCCCAGGCTTCAATTCCCACCTGCTTGAGAGCCATGATTTCGGCATGATCTGTTTTAGGCCCTAAATGATGCCCTCGAGCAATGATTTCACCATGTTTAACAATGACGCAACCCACCCACGGATTTGGCGGCGCTAACAGCCTCCCTTTTAAGCTTTCTTCAAAAGCTTCACTCATAAAGTAGGTTTGTTTTTGTTCTACATTTGCAACAAAAGCCATGGGCTATATTCTTTTTTTTAATTTTTACAAAACAATTATACAGATTTTATTTTTGACAAACAACCCCTATTACACGTGAAGAGGTTAGCTTAATCTAAACTATTTAAGATTGTTTTTTTTATTTTTGAGGTATGGAAAAGCATGGCCTTGCGATCACTGTTTTCTATATATGAAGGAGAATTTTTTTGCCCTGATAACTCATGAAAGGGGTCTAATTTTTGCAGCAACTCAGGGCGCTGCGCTTGACTAATAAACCAACTTTTTTGTCGATTGCCAAAATGGACATTGAAAGCGATCGAAATACGATCCCCATCTTCAGAGTAGGGATGAACTTGATGCAACATATCGCTTGGAAATAATAAAAAATCCCCAGGCTCGGGGCTAAAAGTGGCTAGTAAGCTTTTCTGTTCACCTTTTTTAAAAAAAGAAATACCCCCATTTTCTAATTGGCGATTGGATTTTGCTTTTAAGTAATAACACCCCGAAAAAAGAGCATCCTCATGATTATGCTCAAGGTTAGAGTCATTTTTGCGATTGACATTGGCCCAAGCTGTAATCGTCAGATACTTTTTATCTAAACCTAAAAAATGACTGTAAGATTCTATTAAAGGGAGGAGTCGTCTAAATAATTTTTTAATAGAGGGGTATTTCAAAATATCAGATTGAGAATGCCATCCCCCATTATTAGACATTTTTAAAATCACATGGTTTTCCAAATGCTCTTTTTCAAGGGCTAAAAGTTCTGTACAGATACGCTCACTGTGATAATAAGGGACATGCATTGACCAAAGAGCATGGTTTTCTTTGGCAATGCTATCGATGCGCTCTAGCCAAGCGCGCTGAATAACTTTTTTAATTACATTGCCTCTCAAATAAAAAATAAACAACAAGAGCGCAACTAAAAAAATAAGTGTTATAGCATATAAGTCCATGCTATACCCCTTAATAAAAGAGATAAATTATTACAATCATTAAATGTTTTTTTGAAAACCTAAAAACTCTAACTTCGGCTAATGAATTTTTTTTATCTAGCGCACACCTACTGTAAATTAAATTTTAATGATTAAAGCCCTGCTATTTGCTTTAAGAAAGATTGACTCGAATCTACAAATTTTTTAGACTTTCTGCCTAATTGCATAAGGTGGCATAGCCAAGTGGTAAGGCCGTGGCCTGCAAAGCCTCTATCCCCAGTTCGAATCTGGGTGCCACCTTTTTCTTTCAATCAGCACATTTTTATCATGATTCATCTTATTGTTGCCCTTCACTGTGAGGCCAAACCACTGATCGATTATTTCAAACTCAAATTGCAAGAGCAATCCCCTTTTGAAATTTATCAAAATGCGACCATCAAGCTCATTATTTCAAAAGTAGGCTGTTTCAATGCAGCTTCTGCGACCTCTTATTTAGGAGCACAATCAAAGAATGCCCTTTGGCTCAATATTGGCCTCGCAGGCCACCTAAGTGCCAAGGTAGGTAGTCTTTTTCTTGTTTCCAAAATTGCTAAAGAATCGAATAAAGCTTTTTACCCTTATTTACCTATTAAGCAAGAGGTTTTGCGCTCTTCTCTTTTAACACTCGATAAACCCTGCCAAGAATACCAAGAAGATCTGCTCTACGATATGGAAGGATATGGTTTTTATTTTGCCGCTTCCAAGTTCACCACTCTTGAAAGAGTGCAGCTTTTAAAAATTGTTTCGGATGGGCCCCAAGTGGATTTGAAAAGCATTACTAGCTCTGTGGCAACAAGCCTCATCCAAAGTCAGCTAGATTCCATTCATGCTTTTATTGAAAACTTTTCTTCTCTAAACTCTTCTAGTCAACAGCACCCAGATCTCGATTTATTTTTAAACCATTGGTCTTTTTCACAAACAGAGAGATTGAAAGCTTCCAAGCTGATTAATTTAATTTATTTGCATAAAGCGGATCCTTTGAATTTTCAAGAACTGCAAAAGCTCTCTTCCAAAAAAGAGCTTTTTCAAAAGCTGGAAGAATTTATTTTCAATTTAAAGGTTGGACCATGATTGATACAATCTATGTTGAGAAAGAGATAGAGCACCATCCAAAAACAATCTCTATTTTATCCCGTTTCTCAAAAGCTAACATAATCTTATGTGATCGCTATAGTGAGATTTTTAATCTTAAAAACCAAAATTTTCGTCTCCAAAAACAAAAGCCGGCCTTAATTTTAGCTCGAAAACATCAAGGACATGTCTTAAAAACTCCGAATAAATATGGGATTGGTAGATCCCATAATTATTATTTTTCTCATATGCTCAATTGTCTCTATGATTGCAGATATTGTTTCTTACAAGGAATGTATCGATCTGCTCATTATGTCATCTTTGTCAACTTCGAAGATTTTCAAAGTGAGATTAGCAAGACGATAGATGAGCTGCAGGGAGAAGAGGCTACTTTTTTTTCAGGCTATGATGGCGACAGCTTGGCCTTTGATCAAATAACTTACTTTGCTACAGACTTCATCTCTTTTTTTCAAAAGTTCCCCAAGCATGAATTAGAACTGAGAACAAAAAGCGTCAACATCCAACCTCTTTTAAAGCTGGCTCCTCAAGAAAATATTGTTGTCGCTTATAGTTTAAATAATGAATTTGTCAGCAATCATTTAGAACACAAAACACCTAGTTTAGAAAAAAGGCTCTCGGCGCTTCAAATGCTTCAAGAAAAGAAATGGCCGATTGGATTGCGTTTTGATCCCTTGATCTATCACCAAGATTGGAAAATACAATACCGTGAAATGTTTGAGAAAACCTTTACAAGGTTAGACCCTACTCGCATCCACTCTGTTAGCTTGGGAGCCTTTCGACTTCCTCACTCTGTCTATAAAAATATGGCTGAACTCTATCCTGATGAACCGCTCTTTTTCTCAAAATTGCATAGCTACAACGAAGGAGTTAGTTATCAGGCTGCTAAAGAAAATGAAATGCGCTTATTTTGTGAAGAGCTTCTTTTCAGCTATATTTCAGAAGAAAAATACCACCCAACTTCATTTTAAGGAATTTTATGAAAATACTCATTACAGGAGCTTCTTCAGGAATTGGAAAAGCCGTTGCCAAATTATGTTTGGAAAAAGGTTTTCAAGTCTTTGGCATTGCTAGAGATTTTAGTAAATGTGAAATCCAAGATCCCAATTTTACTTGGCTGGAAATGGACTTAGCTGATCCTCGAAAGCTTGAGCAAAAAATGAAAACTCATATTTTGCCTTTAACCCCTTTTGATGCCGCTATTTTTTCAGCAGGTCAGGGTCTTTTTGGCTCTTTAGAGCAATTTTCCTATGAGCAGATCGAATCTCTGATGAGTTTGAATTTTCTAAGTTCGGTACTTATTACTAAAGCATTACTCCCTCAAATGAAGCAAAATGAGCAAGGTACTCTCATTTTTGTTGGCTCAGAAGCTGCGCTCCAAGGGAAAACTCAAGGGTCTATCTACTGCGCTAGCAAATTTGCTCTTCGGGGTTTCTCTCAAGCTCTTCGTAAAGACTGTGCTAAAAGTGGAGTGCGAATCTCCTTAATTAATCCAGGAATGGTTAAAACTCCTTTTTTTGATCATTTGCATTTTAGCCATGCTGAACATGAAGATTATTATGTAACTTCTGAAGAAGTTGCTGAAGTGATTATGGGACAGCTTTGTGCTCGCTCGTCTTTAGTATTCGATGAAATAAATTTTTCTCCTTTAAAGCATCAAGTGGTTTCCAAAGCCAAAAGCTAGTATTTGTGATTGATTTGATACTCAAGTGCATCAGATCTAAATAAGCTGGTGGAAAAGGAGGAGTTGTCTGAGAAAAAGGAAGTGGATATATCTGAAGAATAGTCAAAGCCTGTCCATCGTTTTTCATTAAGAATTTAAAGTTAAGTTGCTCCAATGATATGTTAAATTCTTGCCAAACAGAATACCCTTCTTGTCCTTCTCTAAAAAAAACACCCTTACTTTCAGAAACTCTCAGTGCCATTTTTTTTGCCTATTTATAACCTAAACCATTCTTTGGCAGAATTATAAAACAAATCTTGTTTCTCATCATTAGAAAATGATGAAGTTATATTTTGATAGGCTTGGTAAAGGGATGTAAATCCTTTAGAAAGACGAGTGATGGGTAAATGACTCCCAAACATCGTCCGTTGAACTCCAAAAAAATCAATAGCCGTCAAAAGCCAAGGCCTTATCTGCTCTTCTGTCCAGCGCATTCCAAAAATGCATTCTATAGCAGAAATGCTTAACCTGGTATTTTCACTCTTAGCCAGTAATGCCATCATTTTCTTCCAATGAGCTTGCCCTTCTTTTGTTAAAATAATAGGCCAGCCCATCACTGGAATCGTAAATTGAATATCTGGATTTTGATGGACGACTCTAGCAAGATCCTCCAGTTGAGTTGAAAAAACTTCTAAAGCACACTTAAAAGGATAGTTTTTCAATTTCTTCAAGTTTTTAAGCCAAAGAGGATCTCTCATTAAATCATTTCTAGAAGCAAATCTTTTTAAGGGATTTTGATCATGGTAGACTAAGTGCTGTCTAACGCCACTGAGCTCTGGAATTGCCTTATAGGTCTCTAGCGTTCTATCTAGATGAGGATCTAACAGATCTATTAAAGCAACCAAAGCATACTTGACTTTACCTCTTTTCAATTTCTCTGAAGCCCAAAGCACCTCTTTAACTGGATCTGAGGAGAGAAATT
Organism: uncultured bacterium; assembly: GCA_964612505.1. Lineage (GTDB taxonomy): Bacteria > Chlamydiota > Chlamydiia > Chlamydiales > JAAZZY01 > JAAZZY01. The sequence goes on from CAZTEX010000009.1 coordinate 49,878, forward strand.
CATGCCAAACGACCCCCTCTACTTGATATGAGGTCGTCTCTTGCAGATAATCTTCTAGAAAATATTTCTTAGGCAGCGCCTCATAATTGCCAACAAACTCAGCAAAACCTGGGTCATATTGATTTAAAAATGAATGAGAATGAACTTCTGCGTCATACAAATGGAGATGACAGTCAATGATTTTCACGAATCGAGTTCCTTTTAAATTTTGAACTATTATTTCAAAAAATTAATTAACTTTTAATAATGGATTAATACTTTTTTAAATAATAAATATTTTCTTACTTCCCTTAATGGGGAGCAGTTTAATACATGAATTTAATCCTACCAAAGGATATAATTTTCCTAGTTTTTTAAAATTCTACAGAACATTATGTCTTATCTCCCACTATCTTTATCTCAAATTCAAAATTGTTCGTTAGAAGAATTTCAAACAATATTTCCAAGTTTTTGCCCCTTCAAATCAAATGTCCGCATTGGCCGCACTTGGCGTACCCCTTTATGTGTAGTCGCAAATTCGCTTCGTTTGACTGGAGAGCCTTCATTTGATATCGACTTAGCCATTAAAAAAACTCAATGGTTAATTGAGCAAGGAGCTCTAGTTGCTTCCTATAGCTCGCTTTCTGTCACCCCCTTACACTTGGCTACAAGAAATCCAAGTTCATATCCTTTAATTCCAATGTTAGTGTTACAAGCTCGTAAAGAGGAGAAAGCTCGTGAAAATAGTAGCTATTCGCCCATTTTCACTCGCTGGTGGGAAGGATCCACTCCGCTGGGAACCTTACTTAATAACGCTCCCCGCTGCGGGATTCGTGCTTTAAATAGCGACTTAATCTCACTCGTTCAAGGCTCCTTTGAATCAGCTAAAAATGGTGGGTATGACAACCTTGTTGAGGAATGGAAAAAAAGATTAAGATCTGTTTTCGATCAAACATTTCAAAGCAAACCTTTTGACTTACATTGTCAATGGATCGATCAACAACCTCCCATGAACTCCTTAATAGTAGCAGAACTTTTTGAGATAAAATGGATGAGCGATTTGATGGCTTCTAAATTACTCCCTATGTTCCAAACGCAATTTGAACAAGGGCCAAGTCAAGGAGGTGAGCGTCATGAAGAAACTGAAAGGCTCAACAAGCGCATACAAGATACTTTTGCTCGTACTTTTAGGGGAAAATTTTTAGAACCAAAAGATCTTTTAGAAACTCTTCGCAAAAGAACCGACAAGCATAATATACCCCCTATTGACCGAATTCGAGGGACAATTGAACGAATCCGAGGAACGCAGGCTTGGTCTCGTTTTGTACGAGATAGCCAAAGAGAGGAGGGTGCAGCTATACCAACCTTTCTTCTCCCTATTACATTGCCAAATTAATCTCTTTCAAACGATCGTTAAAAATAATCCTAGATCTCAAGTTGTCTCTTCAATTAAAATTGATGAAACAACACTTCTTTTTCCTTCAACCTATAAGGTATTACCATGGAAATAACACCATCTTCATCTCCTTTTGCTGTGATCTATCGTGGATATATTAAACCAGGCACCGAAAAGCTCTACATTGAAAGTTGGAAAAAAATAGCCACTTATTTTGTTCAAGAAAGAGGGGCACTTGGCTCCACATTATACCATACTGACGATGGCATGTGGCTTGCTTGTTCAAGGTGGCCTAGCAAAACGATTCGAGATGCTTCATGGCCTCCCAAAGAGGGAGAGCTTAGCTCTCAATTTCCTCATTTAATAAAAGAAGCGATTGAAGATTTAAAATCTTGTTTTGATGTGGATCGTTACCCTGAAATTCACATGACGGTAATTGCAGAAGTCTTGCCCTCTTCAAAATCTACGCATAACTAATAACCACCTGATAATTTTTCTGACTGTGGCACTCAAACCTTTTATCTGCTAAATTTTTCCTAAATCTATTGAAAAAATTGATTTTGTTGGGTTATTGTTCTTTTTGATTACAAATTCAAAGGAGTAATGTTTATGTCTTCGAATGCAAAAGAAATCATCTTTGAAGAAGATGCAAGAGAAAAGCTCGCTGCAGGAATTCAAAAGTTAGCAGATGCCATCTGTTTTACTTTAGGGCCTAAAGGGAGAAATGTAGGGCTTGAAAAAAGCTGGGGCACTCCAGATATTACCAATGACGGAAATAGCATTGTTAAAGACATCACTCTTTCTTGCCAATATGAGAACATGGGCGTTTCTATGGCTAAAGAAGTCGCTGCAAAAATTAAAGAAAAAACGGGCGATGGAACAACGACTGGAACTTTACTTTTAAATGCTCTGTGTCAAGAAGGTCTTAAAGCATTGGCTTCAGGAGCGAGCTCCATTAGTTTAAAGCGCGGAATGGAAAAAGCATCTAAAGCTATTATTGAAGAAATTAAGAAAAAAGCGATTAAAGTCACAGGCCACGACAAAATTAAAAACATTGCCTGCGCATCAGCTTCTGGTAATGAAGAAGTGGGAGAATTTATCTCAAAGGCTCTTGAAAAGGTGGGCGATTCTCAAGTCGTTACGATTGAAGAAGGCAAAGGCACAGAAACTGTTTTAGAAGTTGTTGAAGGGATGCAATTTGATCGAGGTTATTTAAGCCCTTACTTTTGTAGTGATACAGATCAAATGCATATTGAAATGAACAATCCCAGCATCTTGCTTGTCGATAAAAAAATTAATAATATTCAAGAGCTGTTGCCTATTTTGCAAAATATTGCATCCACAGGTAAAGAGCTTCTGATTATTGCTGATGATATCGAAGGAGATGCCCTTGCTACTTTGGTAATTAACAAATTACGCGGAACACTGAAAGCAGTTGCAGTCAAAGCACCAGGCTTTGGTGATCGCAAAAAAGCAATTCTTGAAGACCTTGCTATCTTAACTGGAGCAACCGTAGTTTGTGAAGATACTGGAATGACTCTTAAAGAGGCTTCTAGTGACGTTTTAGGTCAATGTGAGACTGTCACCATCACTAAAGATGAAACGACGATTGTAGGCGGAAATAACCACCAAAAATCTATTCAAACGCGATTAAAGCAAATCGATCATGAAATAAGTAACACATCTAGTAGCTACGATATTGAAAAGCTTAAAGAACGAAAAGCAAAACTTTCAGGTGGAGTTGCAGTGATCCGCGTAGGCGGCGCAACAGAACCTGAAATGAAACAAAAAAAGCAGCTTTTTGAAGATAGTTTAAGCTCAACAAAAGCGGCTCTCAAAGAAGGTATCGTACCAGGAGGAGGAGTTGCTCTCCTTCGCGCTAGAGAAGTTGTCAATAGTCTTAAACTTGCTGACGATGAAAAATTTGGAGCTAAAATTGTGTACACTGCTTGTGAAACGCCTCTTAAACAACTTGCTGTGAATACAGGGTTAGATGGCTCTGTGATCATGGGAGAAGTTTTAAAAGCTAAAGAAAGCTTTGGATTTAATATGCTTTCTCAAAAGGTAGAAGATCTTTTGAAGCTAGGCATTGTTGATCCTGCTGTCGTAGTGATTTCTGCTTTATCACATGCTACTTCTGTCGCTGGAATTGTCTTAATTTCTGAAGCGCTCATTGGTAATGCTCCTGAAGAAGAAAATTCATAACACACTATATCCCTATTACAAAAAGCCTTTTTAACCTTCAGTTAAAAAGGCTTTTCTTTATTTCTCTCATAAAGGACGTGGCGGCAGAATCATTGGTTTTCGCCCTGTTGTTGTTCCCAATTGTTTTTTTTGCAATTGACGGACATCTTTAAGGGCTTTTTTTTGTATTTTTTTCATTTTATGACGATCTAACTTTCCCATAGCGACCCCCTGTTTTATTTATTATCCACAATCATTAATTAATTAAAATTGAAAACTTAATTTACTAACTACAACAAAACAAAAGTATTTATTTTTTTTTAGTCTTTTCATAAAATGTGTTCATTTTAATTAGTTAACGCCGCAATGAAAATAGCTCATCTTTCTGATATTCATTATTTTAGATACAACTTTTCCCTCTCTAGTCTTTTCTCTAAAGATTTACTTGCAACGTTTAACTATTGGATTAATCGCAGCCGTCACAGAATCCACTTTGATCTTAACTTGATCCCTAATCTGCTAAAAGAGAAGGGGGTAAGTCATGTTATTATTACAGGTGATTTTACAACTACCTCCAACTTAAAAGAATATGAACTGGCAAGAAAATTTATTCAAAAACTCAAAGATTTGGGGCTAAAAACGATTATTGTACCAGGCAACCATGATCATTATAATAAAAAGGCAGGGATCTCTAAACGATTTTATCAAGAGTTAGATGCCACTTCTCATTTAAGGCACGAATCTATTATTTGCGATGATTTGGGAGAGGGGTTTAAATACATTGCTTTAGATACGACTATAGCTACCCCCTTTTGGTCCTCTCAAGGGCTTTTTTCACAATCTATTGAGGCAAAGCTTCTTGCTCTTTTAGAACGTTTAGACAGTCAGCAACCTATCGTAATGATTAACCATTTTCCGATTGCAACGCGCAAAGAGAGCCCGCCTAGACATCAAATGTTGCGCTACCAAAAGCTAAAGGAGATTGTTGAACAACACCCCAATATCAAGCTCTATATTTGTGGGCATACGCATCTTTCAGAAATGATTGAGGGCAGGCCTGTCATTTTAAATAGCGGCAGCTTGACTCTGACTAAAGAGGGATCTTTTCATATTATGGATTTGCATTCTAACAAAATAGAAGTGCAATCTTACTCTTGTCCACAAGGTCAGTGGGTTGAAAAAGAGAAAAAAACTCTAAAGCTTTAGAAAAAGAATCTTGAACTCTGCTGTTAAAACAGCCTATCAATATTAATAATGCCAATTGATTCTAGAACAACAATACAAATAGCCAATGGCGCTACCCACTTGATAAAGAATTTCCATACATTATAAAGCCATTTCCAACGACTTCCTGCTAAGAATTCCTCTTTTGCTATTTTGTTAGTTAAAAACCACCCACCATAAATTGAAATCAGCAATCCACCTACTGGAAGGGTCCAATTAGCTACAAGATAAGTCATTGTATCAAAGAAGTTCTTGCCGTATATCAATGTCCAATTTGGGAAAATACCGCCAGCCCATGATAATGCGGAAGGGATACCTACAATAAAGCTCGCTCCCCCAGAGATCAAAACAGCCTTCTTTCTAGGCCATCCATATAGATCAATAAAGTTGGCCGCCACGACTTCGACAAGGGCGATCGAAGAAGTCAGAGCTGTAAAGGTAAATAAAATAAAAAAGCAGGTAGAAATAATTAATGCCCCAGGTAATTGAGCAAATAAAATAGGGAGCACTTTAAAAACTAGACCAGGCCCAGCAGCAGGGCTAGCACCTGAAGTAAAAATAATAGGGAAAATCATGAGCGCAGCCATAATAGAAACAACAATATCCATCGTTCCAATAATAATGGCTGTCGATGGAATATTTTCGCTCTGTCTCATATAGCTTCCGTAAGTCAAAATAATCCCTTGCCCTAAACTCATCGTCATAAAGGCCATCCCAAGGGCAGTCAAAACACTCGATGGTTTAAAATTAGCTAAATCAGGCTTAAAGATAAAACGGAAAGCTTCAGAAAATCCAGATAAGGTTAAGCTATAGATAAAGAGTCCTAGTAACAAAATAATCAATGCTGGAATCATAATGCGACTCCAATATTCAATCCCTTTACGAATTCCCTGTAAAACAACTCCCACTGTGATCGCTGTAAATAAAAAACTCCAGAAAAGGGTCATGGTTCCAGAATGCTGCAGTGTGTCAAATACAAACCCGATTTCTTCAGGAGTTTTTCCTACATAAAACTGATTTAAGCTCATAAAAACATAACTGAGTCCCCATCCCGCAACAACGCTATAATAAGACATGATCAGAAAAGAGGTTATCACTCCCAGCCAGCCCACCCCTTTCCAAAAAGAGGAGTTATGTGAAAGATTTCCAAAAATTCCAACAGCTCCGCGTTGCGCTTGTCGTCCCATAATCAGTTCAACAATAAAGACAGGTACACCTATTAGAAAGGTAGATAGCAAATAGACTAAAACAAAAAGCCCTCCCCCATTTTCACCGACAAGATAAGGAAATTGCCAAAGAGTCCCAAGTCCAATAGCTGAACCTGCGGCTGCCATTACCATGCCAAGGTGGGATCCCCAATGCTCTCGCTGCTTTTTCATTCGATTCCTGCAATAAATTTTATAAAGCAGGGAAATATAAAGATTTTTGCCAATTTATTCAATCAATTAAACAATTGTTAAACAAAAAAAATGATTATAATAAATTAAAACAGAAACCATACTTTAATTTATAATAAAAACATTTTAATAAACAAAATCTTATCGAGGTCTCGATAAGATTTTGTTACTCTCTTTTTCAATAAAAATTTTAGTAAGTAACGATTGCTTCTTTGTTAGGCTGCGGAAGCCGTATTGTTACTGAAAAGATAGGCATAAACAGCATTAAAGAGACGCTCAGGGACACCTGAAAAAGTTAGATCAGCAGCTTCAAAAAAATCACTTGATGAACGATCACAGAAATAAGATTCTGCTCCAACACTCACTGGAAGAGCTAACGCTGCAAAAGCAGCTGCAGCAAATCCAATTTTAGGATGATGTTTTAAAAGTGCGGCAGTGATCACAATGGCGACACCGCCAGCGAGAACCTGAGCCGTAAAATCGGGATCTTGTCCTACTTCGGTAAGCATGCGATCATTGAGACTAGCCCATTGCTCGCAAACACTTGCTTGGATACTAGCTAAATTTGTCATAATGATTCCTCATGTAAAGTTAAAAAAAAGAATATTAACAAAATTAAACTAATAATTTAAATATTTAAATCATCCTGATTCTGCAATGACTTCTTGTTTTGGATACTTCACTCGAGAGTGAACAGCAGCAGTGAGAGTTTTAATCATCGCTTTACGCACCTTGCCAAGTTCTTCGAATGTTAAAGCGCATTCTTCAAATTGTCGATCTTTAGATTTCTGATAAATAATTTCATCAACAAGCTTGGTAATCGTATCTTCTTCAAGTTCATCTAAAGAACGAGAAGCAGCTTCTAAGGTATCGGCTATCATAATAATGGCAGATTCTTTAGAGCGAGGCTTAGGTCCACTATACCTAAATTGAGAGCCGTCTACTTTAGCTTTATCTCCTTTCATTAATTCACATTGTTTATGATAAAAAAAGTAGACAAGAGTCGTTCCATGATGCTCTTTAATAATATCAATAAAAGGTTCGGGTAGATTTGCTTTGCGAGCCATAATGACTCCATCGCTCACATGATCGATAATCACTCGAGAAGATTCTTGAGGAGTTAGCAGTTGATGCATATCAACTCCTCTTTGCTGATTCTCAGTAAAATACTGGGGGTGGTTGAGCTTTCCAATGTCATGATAGAGAGTAGAGACTCGGCAAAAAAGACTATTAGCTCCTATTTCTCGGGCAGCAGCCTCTGCTAGATAACCTACAACGATAGAGTGCTGATAGGTTCCTGGGGCCTCAATGGCTAACCTTTGTAAAAGATCATTGCTAGGGTCCATGTATTCCATCAAAATAATATCTGTAAGGATATGAAACGTGGATTCTAAAAGTGGAAGGAGTCCTGCAACTAAAATAGCAGAAATCAGTAAAAAGACAAACGAAGAGATAAGATCGGTAGCTAATGTAACTCCCCAACCCGTTTTATCATAAATATAGAATGACAAAATAATTACGACACTTGCCATCCAGGTTTTAGCCATCACCCAAAAAACTTCTTTACGCTTACTAATTTTACGTGATGCAGCAATGACAACAATCATGGTTGTTAGATTAACAACTAAAAAGCCTACGCGGTCCACAACCAAAGTCATAGACATGACCAAAGCTAGGAATCCACTTGAAAAAAGCGCTATTTTTTCATTGAGTAAACAACAGAGGAGGATAGTGGCAAAAGGTACAAAGATAGGATAGCCAATATCTTCTATCAAATGGCTACCATTCATAATCAAAAATGCTTCAGTCAATTTAGCAAGAGCTAAAGTCAACACGATAATAGTAATTAAAAGAGAAAGAAACCGATTTGAGATTAAAATATCTTTGTGACTGATGTTAAAATAGAGGTAACAAACACCGATCAAGATAATTGTCATCATGATGCTGCCAGCAAGCGAATAGGGATTCCAAAGATTACGGTGAGTATTTAAGGATTGCTTCATCGATTGCATCATTGTCAAATGACGGCTAGTTACTTTCTCTCCTTGATTAATGATATTCTCTCCAACCCTCACCGCCGTATATTGCTGAGGAATATTTTGCTGCAGGACACGCTTGAGGTTATTTTGAGAGTTAAGATCTGGAATCAAGCTCCATTGCTGAGACTCATAGAAATGAAGAATATAATCAACAACAGGGACATTGACTGAGGTGTTGGCAAAGGTTTGAAATTCAATTTGGGCCCAAATATCATTTGGAATAGCAATCTTTTGTAATTCAGGATTGCTATCTGGCAGGTATTGATAATAATCTTGAGCGGGCAAGTCCGCCTCGTGAATCTTACTGATAGTTTGATTGTTAGTGAAACGAGAACGCATCACCCCAGTTTCAAAAATATCTAAGGCTTTCATCATCTCTTCTAATGAAGCATCTTTAGTATCTCTGCGCCATTGATAATTGCTAAGTAGGTCTTGTTCGAGAAGTTCTCTTGTTTGGATGAGCTGATCTGGATCTATTCGATAGATTTTATCGACATCTTTAATAGCTCTTTGACGCAATAAAATGGTGGCTTCTTCATCAGGGAAGCTAAAAGAAATTTGAGAAACCACATAATTTTTTGAAATGCTATTGAGCTCAAGCGTTTCAACTGTGACTTCTCTAAAGTGTAAAAAAATAAAAAGGCATGCAGCAAAGATTAACGCTATAAACCAGCGAATGCTTTTGCTTTTATCAAAAAAACCACGTTCTCTTACTAAGAGAATTGAAGATTTTCTACCACTGGAGTCCGACGGCAATGGAATCCCCCTAATTTTCGCTTCTTAATATCTCTTAACTAAATTTCGAAAAGATATTAGCAAAAGGAATAAAAATTATCTTTCTTTTTTTTGTTTATTTCTTTTTTTAACACTGACACGATTATTTTAATAAACTTTTTTAACTTCGCCGATCATTTCTTGATTTTTTTTTATCCTTAAGATAGCTTTCCTACTTTAATCACATCAACATTCTGAGAATATATGGCAAATCATTCTGAGTATCAGGTTATGGCAAGAGCAATGAGACCTCAACGCTTTCAAGATGTTGTTGGTCAAGAAAGGACCAAGACAACCCTGCAAAACGCTGTTAAACTAGGTCGACTAGGTCATGCTTACCTCTTTTGTGGGTTTCATGGGATAGGGAAAACAACTTTGGCACGTCTTTTTGCAAAAGTATTAAACTGCGATGCCCCTCAAGATGGAGAGCCATGCAATAGTTGCTCTTCTTGTAAAGAAATTGCAGCAACATGCTCATTAAATGTCATTGAAATCGATGGCGCCTCTAACCGAGGAATAGACGATATCCGCCAAATCAATGAAACGGTAGGTTTTGTCGCACAGGGAGGCAAGTGTAAAATTTATATTTTAGATGAAGTTCACATGCTAACTAAAGAGGCATTCAATGCCCTTTTAAAAACGCTCGAAGATCCCCCTCAACATGTCAAATTTTTATTTGCAACTACAGAACCACATAAAATCCCATCCACTATTTTGAGTCGATGTCAGTGCTTTTATTTAGAGCCGATTACACAAGAACTTGTTGCAGAACATATTGTAAAATGCTCCATTGCTCAAAATATTATTTTTGAAAAAGCCGCTGCTCAAATGCTTGCCAAAAGAACGGGAGGCTCTCTTCGCGATGCTCTTGTTCTTGCCGATCAACTAATCTCTTATTGTCAAACAGAGGTCACCCTTGAAAAAGCCTCTCACTTTTTAGGTCTTTTGCCTAAATCAGAGCTTTTCTCCTTTGACCTTCGAGCTGCTCAAAAAGACCTAGACGCGGCCTTTAGCCTCGCTCAAAATATTCTATCTTCAGGTCAAAATTTAGGTAATTTTTTAGATCTGCTCTGCGAGCACTTTCGCCAGCTTTTGTATATCAAGATATATAAAGGAAACCCAAACAGCCTAAAAGTCCCTGAAAATGAATGGCCTAGCTATGAACAATCCGCAAAATGCTATAGCTATGAGCAGTGCCTTTATATTATAGATCTTCTTTTAGAAGCTCAAAACAAGATCAAACAAGCTTCCTCAAAGCAAATTGCTTTAGAGAATTTGCTCATTCAAATTGTTCGCTCTCATGAGCGAGTTTCTATTCAAAGCTTGATTAAGCAACTCGATTCTTTAAAATCTAATTTAGATATTATTCCTTCTAGGCCTGAGCCAGTGATTGAAAAAGCTCTGGATTCTCAGCCTCTTTCCCTAGAGAAAACATTCTCAAAAAAAGACTTGGCACCTCCTAAAAAAGAAAGCCCCCCCGTTGTAAAAGCTGATGCAGAAAAACAAAATATTTGCTATAATACACTTATGCAATTTGCCTCAGTAGAGCTAGAGGGCTCTTTAAAAAAAGAAGGAAACAATGGGTAGCGGATTTAAAAAACATAAAAAACAAATGCAAGCTCTTCAAGAGCAACTGGTGAAAGCTCAAGAAGAAATCAAAAATAAAAAAGTAGTCGGAATAAGTGGTGGCGGATTAGTTTCTGTAACATTGAGCGGTGAACACGAACTACTAGATATACAGATTAAAAAAGAGTGCATTGATCCAGAAGATCAAGATGGATTGCAAGATCTTGTACGCAATGCTTACCAACATGCATACGATCAATTAAAAAACGCTGAATCAGACTTTACAGGCTCGCCTTTATTTGACTTAATGCCTCGTTAGTCAATAGCAAATAGCATTTCTTGCGGAGACAATTTCTGATACTCTTCATGAAGAGTCTTTTGAATTTCTTTATAGGAATGCATTCCCATTATTTTTTCTGCCAATCTACAAGCAGCAATGATGCTGGTTTTGCGGATGGCATTTTTTACAATTGGAATAAAGCGCGCCGTGCAAGAGAGTTCATGAACTCCCAATCCCAGTAAAAGGGCTGTAAAACAAGGATCCGCTGCAATTTCTCCGCATAAAGATACAGGTATCCCATTTCGATTTGCTTCGACAACAACCATTTTAATCAAACGGATGACACTTGGGTCCGCTGGATTATAAAGATAACTCATTCTTTGATTGCCACGATCAACAGCTAAAGAATATTGGACCAAGTCATTAGTCCCTATCGATAAAAAATCACAATGCTTGGCAAACTCATCGCAAGTAATAGCCGCTGATGGAATTTCAATCATACATCCGATTTGAATATTTGAATCATACCCTATCCCATCGAGCTGAAGCTTGACCATTTCTTCTTTTAAAATCTCTTTAGCTTCAAGCAATTCAAAAGCACCCGAAACCATCGGAAACATCAACTTGACTTGTCCATAAATACTGGCTCGCAAAATAGCTCTTAACTGTGTTCGAAAGATATCGCGATTTTGAAGCATATAGCGAATGGCTCGGCATCCTAAGAAAGGATTTATTTCATCCATATGCATTAAATCTCCCGACTTGTCTCCTCCTACATCAAAAGTGCGAATGACAATAGGTAATCCATTGGCAGCTGTAACAAATTGCTTATAGATCTCAAATTGTTTTTCTTCTGACGGAAATGCTTTTTGTCCAAGGCAAATATATTCTGAACGAAATAGTCCAATACCATCCCCTCGATATTTATGCACTAAGGCAACTTCGTCTAGATCTTCAATGTTAGCTGTTAAACGAACTTTGTAACCATCGGGCGTTTCCGTAGCTAGTTCTCCAAAAGAATTGATCGTTTCTAAATAATTTTTCAGCTGATTTTGCAAAGTTTGATAATGCGCTAAAGTCGAAGGGGTCGGGTTAATAATGACTTCACCTGTTCGGCCATCGACAATAATAAGATCGTCTTTTCTTAGTTTTAGCTGATCTAAATTAATATTAGAAATGTATGGAATACCTCTGGAGCGGGCAATAATGGAGGCATGAGAGGTTTTTCCCCCTATTTCCGTAACAAAAGCCTCAATATGTGCCTTCTTTGCTTCTGCAACGTCCGAAGGCGTTAAATCTTTGGCAAAGACAATTGCTTTTTCTTGTATATCAGCTAACGAAAGCTTTACCGAATGAATTAAGTTTCTCAAAATACGGGTTGCAATATCTTGAATATCGCGAACTTTTTCTCGAAACATTTCTTCAGTGAGCTTAGCTAATTTTTGTTCATAATCACGAATGAATAATTGAAAAAGATATTCTGCGTTTTTCTTTTTTTTGCGAATGGCTTGTTCAAGCCCAATGGTAATTAAGTCATCTTGCATGATTTGCAAGTGTGTTTCTAAAATCATTACCCCTTCAAAAGCACCATCTAATTCTAATTGCTTTTGCAATTGAATCACTTGTCTACGACTCCTTTCAAGAGCATCCCGATAGCGTTGGACTTCGTTTTCTACTTCAGTGTTTGGTATTGAAAATTCAGGAATTTCATCTTTTGAAAAATAAAATATGAATGGAGTTCCAATAGCAATTCCACTACCAATCGGGCTGCCTTTTAAACGCAATTCTTCAGCCTGTTCTAGAACTGTCATATTGAAGATCTCCAAATTGGTTTTCAAAAATATCTATAAGTGTACTCAAAACAAGATCGGCATCAGCTCCTTCAATGAGGACATCCACTTTTGTATTTTGTATTGCCCCTAGTAATAACAAGTTCATGACTTGTTTTGCATCTACAGATACCTTGTTGCAACTAAATGTCACTTTTGAACTGAATTGATTTAAATGTTTGACAAGCATGCAGGCAGGACGAGCATGTAATCCCATTTTATTTCTGATCGTTAATGATTTTTTAATCATTTGCACTGTTTTTCAAGCTCTCTTTTAACCGCTCTGCTATTTTAGTATGTTGTCTGGCTCTAAAATCTTTTGCTGAATTATACCCCATTCTTCGCAGGCGATAATTGAGCGCTAAAGTTTCAATCAAGAGGACAACATCTCTCCCTGGCTTGACTGGCAAAACAGAAAAAGGCACTTTGATTCCTAAGATTTCAAGGTAATTTTCCTCTAACCCTAAACGATCGTAAAATTGATTTTCACTCCACTCTTCTAGTCTTACCACAATATCAATCTTCTTTTTGTCTCGAACGCTATAAGCCCCATAAATGGTGGCAATATTAATAATACCAATGCCTCGAATTTCCATATGATGCCTAGTGAGCTCTACCCCGTGCCCCTCTAAATAGCTGCCTTTGCGTCGCTTGATCCGCACGACATCATCAGAAATTAACCGGTGCCCTTTTTCAATAAGTCCTAATGCAGTTTCACTTTTTCCAATTGACGAGTCCCCTTCAATCAAAACACCCACATCATAGACTTCAATAAAAGTTCCATGCCTGGAAGCAATGGGTGAAAACTCTTCATTTAAAATCATCCCGAGCCAATTGATAGTTTGAGTGGTTGTTTCAGGAATCTTAAAAACGGCTATTTTTTGTTTAGCGCACAAATTCAACAGCTCTTCAATATTAAAATAACTTCTTGAAACAACAACAGCGGGAGTGCGATCCGTTAAAATAGCCCCGAGTCGCTCAAAGCGCTCTTGAGATGAAAGGGTTTCAAGATATTTGACCTCTTGTTTTCCAAAGATCAACATTCTTCGATCATCGTAGTAACTGATAAAGCCGGTTAAATAAATACCTGCCCGATGAATTTCGGGGGTTTCAATGGTTCTATGTAAGCCCCCTTCCCCAACAATAATTTCCAAGCTCAAGCTTTCGCGGTATTTTTGATAAAAATCTTCAACAAGTAACATTTGGGCTGTCCAAAACTAAATTCAGCCATATTCATAGCTTATTTTAAAAAATAATTCAACCATTAAACTAATTTGTTTTATAAATAATAATGTTGAAATAATTTACTATTACACTATTTTTACAATATCAATAGGTGAATAGTTTTCTTTTTGTAACCATACAGCCCCTAAAAAAAATAATAAGATAAATCCCTGCATTAAAATGGCTGACGAAACAGGAACACGCAAGCAATAATCTAAAGAAGTTGGCAGCCAAAAAATAGCTTGTACTAATTTCTCTGCTAAATATCCAACTGCATACAAGCCAAAAGAAGCTAATTTAGGAATTAAGGGATATAAGAGCAAAACACTCATAAAACCAAATAAAAGAAAACTGACAATAGCTGGAACTATTAAGTTCAATATAAAACCTATCCAATAAAATTTATGAAAATGATGCAAGCAAATAGGGAGGGCTGCTACATGAACTGCAAGCCCCAATGCAAGCGCTTTTAAAACAGCTCCATCTATTTTTGAAATGGGTGGAAAAATCTTTTTTAAGAAAATGAAACAAGGATGAGTATAAATTAAAATAGCAAAGGTTATCATAAAGCTGAACTGAAACCCCAGATGCATGAGCATAAAAGGGTTCATAGCCAAGACAAGAATCATCGAAATGGAAAGGACATTAATGGAAGTTACGATCCTTTTTTGATATAAGCTCCAAATATACACAATCGCCACAATCCAGGCTCTTTGAAGAGAGGGGCCATATCCTACAAATAAATAAAAGCTAGTGAGTAGTGTTGCTAAGAAGAGAAGCCTAAGATTTAAAGGGGCCCATTTCAATAAAAAGCTTAGAAAAATAGCAAGTAGTGCAAAGTGAAACCCTGAAATAGCTAGTAAGTGATTTAATCCAAAACGACTAAATGTATAAGCTAGAAAATTATCTTGAAAATCACCAGTAGCCATCCCAACCAAAAAAGTTTGGGCATTTTTAAATGGGATATGTTGATGAATAAACTTCTTAAATTTTTCCTTCAGAAAGTAGCGTTTTTCAGCCAAGCTATAGGTATAAGGAACCTCTTTAAAACGAGCTTCCTTATCTATTTTAACTTTAAAACCATAAAAATCACTTTTTAAAAGCTCTATATCTACCCAATAATCCTTATTGGCAAGGGGCCTTTTCAACTTGCCAGGTAAATAACAGGTAAAAGGAAGGTGTCTTATGATACGGCCATTCTCAACCTCCAGCTTTCGAACAACCCCTGTATAGACCCAATTACGACCAAAAGATCCCTGAACAAGGTTTACTTTTTGCAGGTGCAACAATGCCCGCCCTTTCAAAGACCCCTGGAAGTGAAAATTGCCGATATAGAGGAAAAGGGCTCCATAAAGAAGGAGAGTTAGAGGCAAAAAAGTGGCCCAAAAGCGTTTTTTTCCTATCAAAAACGCCCAAAAAACGCACACCCAAGCGCACCATAAACCATTTAAAAACAAAGATATAGACACCAAAAGACCACTGAGAAGCAAAAGAGAGGGGTGGGTTTGGAGAAATAAATCGGTTTTGCTCTGAAGTCTTTTAAAGATAGTTGACATTTTAAAATTTTTATTTTATAATATTAATAGTGAGCATTTTAAATAAAGTAAAAGCATGTCTTTTATAACAAGATTATTCAATACTTCTTCACCCGCTTCGCCTAACGAAAACCACTCTTATACAAAGACAGATCAAGAAGAAGATGAGTGTATTAAAAAGGCCATTGCAGCAAGCTTAAAGCAATCCCAACAAAACGCTGCGATCTCTTGCCAACCAGGTGGACTCTATAACTTGGGAAATACCTGCTGGTTAAACAGTTTAACTCAAGCCATTTTTAAAAATGGTTCTACTTATCGAGAAGCTCTACAAAGAAAAGCTTCGATGCATGTTAACCCAAGCCTACCAGAAGATCAGCAAGCAGTTCAGAACGCCTTTAAAGCTAGAGCCGAGGGCTTGTTAGAAATTATCAACGCCTCAGAAACACTTTCCGATAAAGAAAGCGGTCTTCGACTTCATAGACTTCAAAGTATTTTTACAGAAGCTTTCTGTTCCATTATGGGTATACCAGCAAGAACTCAACATGATCCTAGCGAAGGTTTTCACCTTCTTTGTATATTTCTTGATTTAGATGAATATCTTCCTAAATTTGAAATCCAAACCAATCTTCGGGCTCGTTGCACAAGCGCAAATAGCTTTACGGGAAAAGAGGATGCCACAACCATCGTGCTTGCTTCTAGAAATATAGACTCCTTGCAAGCAGCAGTAGAACACCACTTTATGAACCCAGAGTTACTTTCAGGAGAGACTTCTTATGATTTTGAGGATGGATGGGGTCATCAAGAAGCCTATAAAACAGACTATCTTACAAATAAGAGTATTCCCAAACAAATTATGATCCAAGCTCCTCGTTTTTATCAAAGAAAAGATCCTGGGATCAAGATTGGATCTTGGCAAATAACAGCTCCTCAAACGATTCTTGAAAAGAACACTGGTTTAATTGAATTTAACGAAATGATCACCCTTCCTATCTATGATAAATATGGTCAAAAAATTCAAAAGATTGCAACGATGAAACTTGTTTCTGCAGTAGGACATAAATCCTCGACCCTAAACTCTGGACATTATGTCTCTTACAAACGAGAAGAAAATGGCAGCTACACTTGCTATAATGACACTCGCACAAAAAACATTTCTCCACTAGAAGCTCAACAAAATATTGCTAAAGATGGGTATCTAGCCGTTTATGAACTTCATTCCGTAGAAGATTATCAAGCACACCAGGCGGGTCACTCAGGCTTTAAAACCCTCTCTTCCGCGTTGCCACCTATAGAAAACCTTGATCTTGATTTAGCTCTTAGCGCCCCCCCTATCACAAATGCAGAACCCCCTCCTCCAGCTAAAACGACAATGCCTACTGTCAGAAAAGAAGTTAGATTTGCAGCAGAAACAAAGAAAACCTCGCAAATCTCTCATATTTGCGCCCGAGCTCTTTCCAGCCAAGTCAATGGCGACAATGGTGAGGCAAAACCACAACTATCGGATCGTTTAAGTCGATATAAGCGTATTTCTAATCAATTGTGAAATAACAGAGCCGATCTTACCCTACAGCCCTTTCAAAAGGTCTTTTTATTAAAATAATAATTCTCATACGCCAAAAATATAGCCTTTTTGTATAATGCTTCAATTGACTTTAAGTATTTAATCTTTTTAATATCTTCTGCAAAGATTATGGCGATCATAGCTCAGCTGGTTAGAGCGCCGGATTGTGGTTCCGGAGGCCGCGGGTTCGAGTCCCGTTGATCGCCCTTGCTCTAGGTAAGACATAATCTTGTCTGCCAGCCTTTAAGCTGTTTATAAGCCAATGAAAATTTCATTTAAAAGTAATGCAAAATCGTTTATTGATTAGAGGCAGACCCCTCAAAGGATAAACATGGCTCGAAAAAAAGAATCACCCCTTGATGAAATAGAACCTTCTAACAACCATCCTGAAGTGATGGGTGTCATCTTAATAATCTTAAGCTTGCTGATTTTTTTAAGCCTTTTTAGTTTTCACCAAGGAGAACCTCAGCAAAATTGGCTGGGCCTTGTCGGTTATGGGGTCTCTTGGACATTACTTTACTGCCTGGGAATATTAAGCTATCCCTTAAACATGCTTCTCATTTGGGTAGGCTGGAGAAAACTCAGTCATCAGCCGATTGAAAACCCTATGAGTAAAGCAATCCATCTTTCCATTATGACCCTTTCCCTTTGCATCTTACTCAGCGCGCTTGCAGAGACTCAACCTAAACTTGCTTCCCTTTTCAGTGAATCGATTTACTCTGAAAAAATTTTACTCAACACCCCCCTTGCCTATAAACAATCCAGGCACTATTTAGGTGGTTTTTTTAGTTATTATCTTTATGCAGACTTGCCTGGCTTTAATCTTTTAAAGCTACTCAGCAATATCGGTGTAAGCATTGTGTTTGTCACTACTTTTGGCGTATCGTTAACTCTCTTAACACAATTCAAACCCAGCTCTTTTATAGAATGGTTTCGCAGCAAAATAGATTTTTTTTGGCATCGTAAGCAAGAGACCCCCGATACTAACGAAAGCGAACCCTCTTTTTTTAAAGAATTTTTTTCTTCGGCAATAGAACGGATCCAATCTTGGTTTTCTAAAAAAAAATCTCAAACTCTCAATTTAAGCTCTGAATCTTCACAACCCCTTTTTTTTGCTGAAAACACCAAAGTTTTAGATCAAACACCTGAACCTACCGTTCATGTTCCTTTTGGTAAAACCTCTTTATCTGAAGCTGCTTTGTCCAAAGTACAATACCAAGTCGATGAAGCAAACTCATTTATCACAACACAAAATTTAACACAGAACTTATCAAAAAGAGAAAAGGCCATTAATAAACAACGCGTTTATAATGGGGACTACAAACATTACAAATTGCCCTCTCCAAAGCTGTTAACAAGTCCTAAGCGGGTCCATCAACCTACTTTAAAACAAGATTTAAGAAAACAAGCAGGGGTGCTTGAAGAAACGCTTCTAAGCTTTGGAATCGAAGCTAAAGTGGGAGAAATTCACTGTGGGCCTACGATTGTCTCTTTTGAAGTTCATCCAGCAACAGGGGTAAAAGTTCAAAAAATAAAAGCTTTGGAAAATGACATTGCCTTAAATCTACAAGCAAAGTCCATTCGCATCATTGCTCCTATTCCCGGCAAAGCAGTTGTCGGAATTGAAATCCCTGCACCAGAACCACAAGAAGTAAGCTTTAAAGAGGTTTTAGAAGAATATCAAAGCTCTAATCGCAACTATCATATTCCTGTCCTTATGGGACAAACAGTGACAGGTGAACATGTCATGACCGATTTAGTCCGTATGCCACACTGCATCATCGCAGGGGCTACAGGTACTGGAAAATCAGTCTGCATTAATGCCATTGTTATGTCTATGTTGATGAATTGTAAGCCCGATGAATTGAAACTCATTTTAATCGACCCTAAAAAAGTAGAGCTGAGCCCCTACACCCACTTACCTCACATGTTAACCCCTGTTATTACTGAGCCTTCAGAAGTGACAGGAGCTTTAAAGTGGCTCGTTCAAGAAATGGAACTTCGCTATGAAGTTTTAAAACATCTAGGACTGCGCAATATTGCCTCTTTTAACAGCCGTCAAATGAACAAAGAATTTGAAGATAGCCTCGATGTAGATGTACCTGAAAAAATGTATTATATCGTTTGCATTATTGATGAGCTTGCCGATTTAATGATGCTTGCCAGCAATGAAATTGAGGTGCCTATTGCTCGTATTGCTCAAATGGCTCGTGCAGTAGGAATCCATTTAATTTTAGCAACACAAAGACCCTCTAGAGAGGTGATCACCGGCTTAATCAAAGCAAACTTCCCAACCCGCATTTCATTTAAAGTCGCAAGCCGCGTCAATAGTCAAATTATTTTAGATGAAACCGGAGCTGAAAGTTTACTCGGCAGTGGAGACATGCTCTTTATGCCCCCAGGAGCAGCGGCTTTAATTCGTACTCAAGGTTGCTTTATCTATGATCAAGATGTTCATAAAATTGTAGAAACTATTTGTGAACAGGCCCCACCCAACTACTTGATTAATTCTTTTGATCAAATCGATGAAATGCAAGGAGATCCCGACCTTCCAGGAATGCCCAGACGTTCTTCAAATGCAAGTCTTGACCCACTCTACGATCAAGCTGTTGATTTAGTAATGAAAACAGGAAGCATTTCTACTACCTTTGTACAACGTAAACTCAAAATTGGTTACGCAAGAGCTGCTAGCATTGTCGATCAATTAGAAGAACAAGGTCTCATTTCTGCTCAAGATGGGAGCAAACCTAGAAAACTACTAGTCTCTCCTAAAAAAGGGGACGATGAGTTTTCTTTTATTGAGGCTGAGTAGTAATTTTCAAGATACGTGAAATTATATTGTATACAAATCCTTTCCAATTTTATTCTTCCGAGCTAAATTGCATTTTTAAGGAAAAGTAAAAAGATGATCGGGTTTTGCCCACTTGCTTCAGGATCCAAAGGCAACTGCATCTACTTAGGAACTAAGCATACTAAAATCCTGATTGATGCCGGTCTTAGCGCTAAATCCATTATCCAAAAACTCTCTGAAATTGATGTAGATATTGCTGATATCGACGCTATTTTAGTAAGCCATGAACACTCAGATCATATTAGCGGTTTAAGAGGGCTCTCTTACAAAATGGGCATCCCTGTTATTGCTAACAGTGAAACAGCCAAAGGGATTGCAGAGTGTTTTAATGGTTCACCTAAATTTAAAATTTTTGCGACGGGCGAATCTTTCGAATTTATGGATCTTGAAATCCATCCTTTTAGCATTTTACACGATACTCCAGATCCTGTTGCGTTTACCATCAAACACCAAAATCTGAAGATGGGTTTTTGTACAGATCTTGGCTTTGCAACTTCCTTAGTAGAGCAACGCCTTAAAGAATGTGATTATCTTTATATTGAAGCCAATCATCAGCCTTCGATGGTTCATGCTTGCTCTAGACCTCTTATTTATAAGCAGCGGGTTTTAGGGCGTCATGGACATCTGTCTAATGAAAATTGTGGTAAACTTCTCGCTCAGGTGTATCATTCTAAACTTAAAAAAGTATATCTTGCCCACCTTTCTCAAGAGTGTAACCATGAGAAAATCGCTTTAGAAGTGGTTCGCAATGAAATAAGAGGTAACAATGAACTTGATATTACGATTGCTTATCAAGAAAAAGTGAGCATTGCCACTCTCTTTAATAATTAATTAAATGGAGCATCGCTTTTTCAACATCTTCTTTTTGAGGAAGCGTTGCATTTTCTAAAACTTTAGAATAGCCAACAGGAGTGTTAAGAGCGCAAACGCGTTGAATCGGAGCATCTAAATAGTCAAAGATCTCTTCGTTGACCATGGCAGAAATCTCGGCGCCAAATCCACCTTGTTTAGTGTCTTCATGAATAATCAGCAATTTCCCTGTCTTCTTGACAGAATTTAAAATAGCCTCTTTATCTAAAGGAACAATCGTACGAAGATCTATCACTTCAATCGAGTGCCCCTCTCTAGAAAGTCTTTCAGCAATTTCATGAGCCATAACTAAACTATAACCCCAAGCCACGACAGTAATGTCATTTCCTTCAAGAGTCAATTTAGCTTTACCAAACGGTAAAAGATAGTTTTCATCGGGTTCTTTTCTAGCTGAAAAAACGCGCTGACGATACAAAAGTTTATGTTCTAGAAAGATTACAGGATTAGGGTCGCGAATCGCGGCCTTTAAAAGACCCTTGGCATCATGAGCGTTACTTGGAATGGCTACTTTTAATCCAGGGCAATGAGCCAAATAGGCTTCGATACTTTGAGAATGATAAGGGCCCCCTTGGATGTAGCCACCGTAAGGGATGCGAATCACTAAAGGTAATGTCCACTCGCCATTAGATCTCCATTGAAAACTAGCGATCTCATTCATTAACTGATTCATTCCTGTCCAAATATAGTCGCTAAATTGAATTTCTGATACGGCTGTTTGCTCTCCCCCTGCTGATAATCCTAAAGACATTCCAACAATGGAAGATTCTGCAAGAGGTGTGTTAAAGCAGCGCTCTTTCCCAAATGCTTGAGTAAGCCCTCTCGTTAAACCAAAAACTCCCCCTTTGCCCCCTGCCACATCTTGTCCAAAAATGTACATTTGAGGATTGCGTTGAAGCTCTTCATGAAGTGCATGGTTAATAGCGTCCATCATGACCACTTCTTGATCAGAGACATTGGGCTCTGTTTCCTTAATCTCATAAGGAGAAAAAACAAAATTAGTGACTGATTCGGGAGTTGGAAAAGGTAATTCTTCTGCAAGAGCTGCTTGATCTTCAACTAGCGCTTCCGTTTTGCTTTTCATTTCATTAATTTCTTCAAGAGTCACAATCTTTTTCTCAAGAAGATCTTTTTCAAATTGAAAAAGAGGATCGCTTGCTATATCTCGCTCGATCGACTCTTGGTCTCGATATTTATTGGGATCATCACTATTACTATGAGCACCTAGCCTTGGCATTTTAGCTACGATTAAACTGGGCCCTTGATCTTGTCGTCCTTTTTGAACAGCACTTGCCATGGCTTCTTGCATAGCTGAATAGTTGGCTCCATCTAGTTCATAAACACTCAGTCCATGATAACCTTTGGCCATTTCGACAATAGAGCCTCCAGCTGTTTGCTCTTCGATAGGAACTGAAATAGCCCAACCGTTATCCTGTATCATAAAAATCACTGGCAATTTATGGATGCAAGAAAAATTAAGAGCTTCATGGAAATCGCCTTGGGATGTTGATCCTTCACCGCCTGAAACGTAAACAACATCGTTATCCCCTTTGCGTTTCACGCCTAAAGCTCGCCCTGCAGCATGCAAAAATTGAGATCCTACTGGGCTTGATTGGCAAACAATGCGAAGATCTCGATGAGAATAGTGATAGGGCATCATTCTTCCAGAAGATTGATGCTGACAGTCTCTGCCTAAAAAAACTCCAATAATATCTAAAAGATCACAACCTAGTGCTATTGGAAATGCTTGATCGCGATAATAAGGTAATCCCCAATCTTTTCCTGGTGTTAACTCTAAACCGGCTATTGCTCCTACAAGTTCATGACCTTTTCCAGACATGTGAAAAGCCCCACCTTTATTTTGCTTTCCAAGCTTTGCCATCTTTTGATCTGCAAAACGAGTGAGGTAACAAATTTCTAAGGTTTTTAATGCTTTTTGGTGAGAAAGAGCAACTGGAGATTGGGCAACGATCATCTAAGATTCTTCCTTATCTTTTTTTATAATTCTTCGCGCTCTTTTTAAAAGAGAACGGTTATTTTTTTTCTCGGTTTTAGTATCATCTCCTTTAATTAGTCGCTTCAAAAAGCTTCTCTTCTTTGGAGAAGGTTGATCTTTAACAAGTCTTCGAGGTTTACCCGATACTTTAGGTTCAGGTTCTTCAATTTTTTCGACAGGAGGGGGGGTATTAATCAATCGTTTAGGAAGCGTCTGCTCTTTTTCTGTCAAACGTTTAGAAAGAGTTTTATCTGTCTCAACTGCTGAAACTTTTTTCGAAAGATCGCTGAGCGAAGAAAGTTTTTTAGAAATCGCTTCTAAACTCACAATGCTCTCCGCCTTTGGGGTACTCTTCAATTTTGCTCTAATCTCTTCATCACTATCAAATTTAGAAGAGAACGTAATGGTAGTAGCGTTACTAATTTCAGGTGAATATAAAAACAAGCGCATTCCTGCGGGAACTTTCATAAAAAAGTCTTGCGTAAACTGAGGCTCGATTTCCACTCTAGCAACTTGCTTAGGAGGTCTTCCTCGTTTTGGCCTTGGGTTTAAGGCTTCGTTTGAATAGTAGATTTTAGCACGTGTTTCTAAAACGTTTCTTGCAGTAGCCACATCTTTAGCCACTTTTTCATTGAATAAATTTTGTTTCACTTTTTCAACTAAAGAAGGGGCCAAATCAAGGTCTTCTTCAAAAACAAAATTAAACTCATTAGCTCTGAGCCATTCAATGATGCGCACTCTAGAACGTTCTTGGTAGTATTGCTGCCATTTTTCTAACTCGACATCATGATCGTAAATAAATTCTAAGAAATTTTCACGAGCCTCTTTAGATTGAATAATGTCAGAGAGCTTTTCTTTTATATCAATGTCATAAATCTTTTCATTGATAAAGCCTTCCATGATTTTCTTTGTCTCGTAAAAAGTCAATTTGGGAACTAAAAAGAAACGCTCTGGATCTAACGTTTTTTCCATGTTTTCTAAATCTTCTTGAGAACGGTCTAAATCAACATAAATGATGAAGCCTTCTTGCTTATCAAGATAAAAATCACGTTCATCATCTGATTTTGAAAAAGCATCCATGAGGCGATGATAACGTAGAATAAGTGGATTTTGGGGTTGAAGAAGATTGTTTGCTTTAGTCATAGGAAACCTTATTTTTAATAGAATCAATATAGCACAAATTTTACATATGTGCAAGCAAGGTGAGTCTTTTGAAATTATTTATTGACTGAAAAAGCCTCAAAAAAGACTTGCCCCTCAAATATAAACTGAGCAGGCCCTAGCATTGTCAAATTTAAAATTTGTTCTTGCTGTTTTTGAAAGTCAAAGAGAAGATGCTCCCCTAAGCGAGTTCTTACTTTAATGGGACTTGGGATCTCATTGAGCAGAGAATAAACGATCGCCGCTGCACAAGCTCCTGTTCCACAGGCCAAAGTCTCCCCTTCCACTCCCCTTTCAAAGGTACGAATTTCTAGTTCTGAATGACCCAATTTTGAAACAAAATTAACATTGGTACGCTCAGGTGCAAATGCTGGGTGATGAGAAATGGTTTCTCCAAGGATAGCTACATTCACCTTGTCTAGTTCATCTACAAAAATAATAAAATGGGGCACTCCCGTATTGAGAAAATGCCCTGTAATAGAAAGTTGAGATAGTTTTATGAGTTGATGAAGCTTCACGCTGTGGACATTTCCCATTTGGCAGCGAACAAGGTCTCCCTCTTTGGAAATAGTTAAAAGGCGTTCGCATGTTTCAACGCGATAACTTTTTTGTGATTCTTTATTTATTTTTTCTAAAAATAAATAAAGGCAACGCAGCGCATTGCCACACATTTTTGCTTCACTACCATCTGGATTATAAATTCTCATTTTACAATCCGCTACAGAAGAACTCTCAACGACAACAACACCGTCTGCGCCAATACCTAAATGACGATGACAAAGTTTTTGCAAAACAAGAGAATCAAATGCGAGTTGTAAAAAGCGATTATCGATAAAAATGAAGTCATTTCCAAGTCCAGAATATTTGGAAAATGGAAGGAGCATTACATCCCTATTTCATCAAAATTCTTAACAATTTTACCAATAAGACCAAAATCAAGAGCTTCTTGTGCAGACATCCAGCAATCTCTATCAATCGCTTTTTCAATGGTTGCACGATCTTTACCTGTCGCTTTCATATAGGCTAAAATTCCCTGCTCTCTAGTATACATAATATCTTTAGCATGAATTTCAAGATCTGATGCTTGACCTTGAATATAGCCATGGATGCGGGGCTGGTGAATCATAAAGCGTGCGCTTGGTGTAGCAAGTCTTCTTTTTGGGTCATCAGTGCAGATGCCAATTAAGGTTCCCATAGAAGCTGCAAGTCCTGTGACCAACGTCGTAATGGGAGAAGTTAACATTTTTGCTTGATCAATGACAGCAAGTCCATCTAAAACAGACCCACCTGGTGAATTAATAATAAAAAGAATCGGTTTCCCTGGATCTGTAAGCTCTAGGTACCATAATTTTTTAATTGCTTCACTAGCTGATGCAGATTCTACAACATTGCTAAAGAAAATTCGACGCGCTTTTAACAGTGCATGATCGATACAATCATCTAAAGATCTAAATGGCATTACTTTTTCTTGGGACATGTCTTCTCCTTTTTATCTCGCATATTATGCTAACCCCAAAGCTTATTGTTCAACAGCTATTATAAGGTAATTTCTGGGTATAAGGGATAATCTTTTTTTAAGTCAATGACTTGCTGATGACAACTTTTTTTAACATTTGCATCCAATTCAAATTTAGCTTTACTAGCGCTATTGCCTTGAGGACTCTTAGCTGCTTTGGTGTGTTTTAAAATTTGAATGATAATTTTTCCAACCACTTTCATTTGATCTGGCCCCATGCCAAGTGTGGTTAACGCGGGGGTTCCAATACGCACTCCTGATGTATACCAAGCCCCATTAGGGTCATTTAAAATTGCATTGCGATTTAAGCAAATGCCACATTCCAATAATGCATCTTCGGCCTGACGGCCTGTAATATTAAATGAAGAAACATCCAAAACAAATAGATGGTTATCTGTTCCTCCTGAAATGATTCGCAAATTTTCTTTTAAAAAGACATCTGCCAGAGCCCGAGCATTCTCTACTACTTGATGAGCATAGTTTTGAAAGTCTGTTGTATTGGCTTCTTGAAAAGCAATTGCTTTAGCTGCCATGACATGAGGCAAAGGCCCCCCTATGGCAAGAGGACATCCACGATTAACAACTTCGGCATACTCTTTTTGACATAAAATAAGTCCCCCTCTGGGGCCTCTGAGTGTTTTGTGGGTGGTTGAAGTCACTATTTGAGCAAAAGGAATCGGATTTTCATCACCTTGAAACACTTTTCCTGCCACTAAACCCGCAAAATGGGCCATATCAACCATGAGGACAGCGCCCACAGAATCTGCGATCTCTCTCATTTTGGCAAAGTTAATACGACGCGAATAGGCAGAATAACCAGCTAGTAAGATATCAGGTTTAAATTCATGAGCCTTCTTAGAAATTTCTTGGTAATCGAGTCTTTCTGTTTTTGAGTTAATGGAGTAAGTTTGAGCTTGCATCATTTTAGATGAAATATTTTGTCTAAATCCATGCGTTAAGTGCCCTCCGGCATCCAAAGACATCCCGAGCATTTTACAATTCACTAAGTATTGTCTAAGCTCTTCGTGTTCTTTATCTGTGAGTTCTTGTATTTTTTTTCCTAATTTTTCGAGCCTCTTATCTTGGATCTTCTGAGTAATAATACTCCAAAAAGCGATGATATTGGCATCAGCCCCTGAGTGAGGTTGCACATAGGCATGATCACATCCAAAGATGCTTTTTAGCTGCTCTACAGCTTCTGTTTCGCAACGATCCACCTGTTCGCAGCCTGCATAAAAACGATGTCCTGCATACCCTTCGGCATATTTGTCAGTCAGCAAATTTCCCATGGCCAGTTGAACGGCTAAAGAGGAGTAGTTTTCTGAAGCGATGAGCTTTAATTGAGAGCGCTGCGCTACAAGTTCACCGACAATACTTTTAGCAACAAGAGGAGATCGAACGCTCAAGTGATCAATAGAAGCAAGATAAGCAATGGCTGCTAAACTTTGCTCACTAGAAGGAGTGCGTTTTAAATAATTTTGAAGATACATAGTAGCTGAAGATTTTATATTTAGAGTCAACATTCCCTTTTTATCGCATCCTAAAGATTTGAAATCAAGCTTTTAACTTTAAAGAGCAGGACTAAAGTACTCAGATTTTCTTTTTAAAAGATGAACTTCTATTTACCAGCTTTACCCTTCATGATCACATGTCATATCTTCAAAAAGCTTATAATCTAAAATTTTATCCATTATGAATGGCCTCCTCTACGAAGTGAACAATTTCTGTTGCTTCTCTATGAGAAACTTTAAGCCGAGTGCAAATAGCTGCGGTTATAAACCTCCCAAAACAAAGGTTTTTAATTCCAAAGCCAATGAGCTTAGAATCTGCGCACGGGCATAACTCCAACATCGCCAGCGGTTGGGCATTCGAGGGCGAGACCTGCAGAGGAGAGGTCTCCAACAATTGTGTGAAAACTTCCAACTACCTCTTGACAGTACGTGTAGGTCCACGGCTTGTTCAATACTGGTCGCCTTCCTTGATCTAAAAAGTGTTGTGAGAAAATACAAGTGGCGGCTTCTAGTACCTCAGCAACTTCGTAACCATTTAGAGCTCGTTGAGTCAGATCAGTAACTATTTTTTGTTGCTCAGTATAAAATTGTCCTTGGCTTCCCGGAAGATTCATCTTTAGCATCATTATCCAACGAGATCTGGGGTTTTTTACATCTCCTAGCTCAGCAAGCACTTCTGGCCAATCCTTCAAACAAGGCGACAGATTTTTTCCAAAATTTTGTAAACGATATTTTTCCTTTGCTCGCTGCACAAGAATATTTAAGGTAAGGTCTTGAGGAAGCCTGACAAGGCACATGGTATCGCTAGCTCTTTCCACAGGAAAGACGCTTTGGAGTGTTTGGCAATCTCTAATATATTCTCTCCAGGGTAGCGAAGCGCGTTCTTCTGTGAGGTCTTCATCTGCTATCACTTTTGAGCCAAAACATCTTGCCCAGCTCATGTTGCTAAAAGCTCCTCTATAAACAGCATTCTCCCACAAAAGGTCGTCTCCTCCTATTCGATTCCAATCTTTGCAAACTTGACGAACTGTCCCAAGTGATGAGAGGTCCAATAAAGAAAATATTCTAAGTATAAGTGCTTCAGTAAGTACAGGGCTCTTTGGATCATTTTCACTGGAAGGTTGTTGTGTTCCTTGATTGACGATGGGATTTGATTCAACAGCCCCGACACTAAAATTGACGGGGTTAACAGTCCCGACACTAAACCCCTGAATATAAGACATCTTAAACTCCTTTAATTAAACAAAATATCTGGTTAGATTCTATCCGCTTTTTATAAAAAAGTCATCTGCAGTGATTTCACAATCCACAAAACTCTTATCAATAACAACTTACACACAAGCGAATTATGAGGTAGCGAGTCTTTTAAGAGGGTGAAAAATAGGTTAGAAATAGCTTAAACTGATTGTTAGCCTTGAGCAAAAGTGATCAAGTGCGCTTCTTCTTAACTCCAGAATTAAAACTCCTAATGCCCTTATTTTTATTAAATAATGCCTTTTCTCAGCTTTTTCTTAATGGAAAGCACAGTATACCTTTTCTCTAGTCTTTGAGCTCTTGAATGCGCTCTTTAAGCTCATCATCAGGTATGGTATTTCTATAACAGAGCGAATTATACATTGTTTGGTCAAAATTCTCTGGAGATGGAATGACATGAAAATGAAGATGAGGAACCGTTTGCCCTGCATTTTTTCCATTTTTTTGTATTAAAAGAAAATCGGATAGCTGATATTTTTCCTTAAACACTTTTGAAAAATGGTTGACTTCCTGCTGCACTAATAAAAATTCTTGAGCTGTTAAATCTTGAAACCTTTCAACATGTCTTTTAGGGATAATTAAAAGGTGTCCTTTAGTAGCCGGTTTAGAACAATACACCGTCACGATATGCTCTGTCTCATGAATAAGCTGCTTATTCACTTGTTTAAGATCACAAAAGCAACAGTAATCTTGCTCAGCAAAAAGGAAAGCTCCTAAAAGAAACAACCCGCTCCATGCAACAAAAAAAGAAACTCTTATTTTACGAGTTATACTCCAAATCATTTTCTACCCTTACCCACTCAAATATTTTCGAAAAACTTCCTTAAAAAGAAGATTATGCTCCTAAAAAAGAGCGATTATCATGTTTTTGAATGTTTTTTTTGTATAAAAAAAGATCGCCCAAGAAATTGAGGCTGAATGAATATGCTCTTTTATTACCTAGAGATTAAGACTATGGAAATAAATTGCCCTCTTTACTCACGCAAAGAACACCTTTTGTAGAATAAAGCTGGCGACTTCTCATAAACTTGACCTTATAGTCTGAAATCGATCTTAAAAAAGAGGGAGTAGAGGCGCTACCCGTGGAAACTCTCACTTCTCCATAGTTATCATAAAAAGAGACAAGAATTTGGTTGCCTTGACCTGCTTGACTATTGGCAAAGTTTTGAAATAGAACAAGGAGTTCTTTTTGAAATTCTTGGTTAATCACGGCATAATTTACTTCTACAGGCTGCTGAGCAAAAAGTATCGCGCTCAAAAGACTACCCAAAAATATATACTTCTTCATGAAGATCTCCATTTTGCAGAACGTCTCATTTGACACCCGGTAATAGGTGTACTGGTTGTTGCTTTGGTGGGTGTATTTGGCACATAGGTCGGCGCCCCTGATGCAGGGGCTGCGCCATTAGTATATTGATTGTAAATCTGCAGATACAATTGATTGATTTGCTTGAGGAGCTGGTTGACATTTTGCTGATCTAAATTGGGATTTAAAGCTCCTTCAGAATCTACACTCGTAACTGTCAGGTAACCGATTGAAAAGCCTTGTCCATTTTGGGAATTAATCATTGGGGAGACTTTTCGACCTCCATCAATGGGTAAAGAAAACTGAAGACCAGAAGTTTCTCCTGTATAAGAAAAAAGAGTTGCTGCAAGTGCCATACTCACCCAAAAAAACACTTTTTTCATAGATCCCTCTCTTCAAGTAAAAATCGAATAAGTTTTATCTATAGAAACCCAATCAATTATAGTCAAAGAATTAGCGCGACTGGCTGAAGGTGTCTACCAAAGCAGGGTAAATTGCAGGATAACGAAAATTAAACCCCGACTTTAACAGGCGTTTAGGATATATTTTAGCTTGAGCAAGAATGATTTCAGCAACGTCGCCCAATCTTTTTTGAAAATACTTTTCTGGCAATTTGAAATAGATTGTTCTTTGCATTACTTGAGCTAATGCTTCACTAAATACTTTTGAATTAATCATTTGTGGAGCCACCACATTGAAAACGCCATCTTCATCATGCCCGATCATATATACTAAAAATAAACAAAGATCTTTATAGTAAACCCAGGGAAAAGGCTCAGAGCCATTACCGATAATCACACCTAAACCAAATTTAAAAAAGGGGGTAATCTCAGGTAATAAACCAACTTGATTACTCAAAACTAAACCCACCCTAGGGATGACGCACCGTATAGTTTTATTTTCATATAACAATGCTGCATCTTCCCATTGACGGACTAAGGTGCTTGTCAAATCTTCCCCAAACTCTGCATCTTCATTATAAAGCTTGTCTTTATCTTTGGGATAACAGCTCACGGAAGAAAAAGAGATCCATAGCTTAGGAGGGACCTTTTCTTTTAAAATGGCCTCTTTCACTATTTGCGTAGGTCTAATACGGGTCTCCATAAACTCTTTTTTATAATGCTCATCGCTTTTTTTACGGCTCAAGATCTGTTTTTCTGGAAAGTTGATTACAACCTCTGCTCCTAAAAGCCCCTCTTTTTGCATTTGCTTAAAAGAAATTTCACCCTCACCTTCTGGATGGTGATGGACAATAAAGACGTCGTGTCCTTTTGATTTCAAATAATCTCTTACGTAAAGAGATAAAAATTCTTTGGATCCTGTTAACGCAATTTTCATAACATATTATATTGAAGATTATTCAATTATTAAGCATAATACGTGAGTTTTTAAATTAATTATCAATAAAATTTTATCCCCACAAGGAACTTTCTATGCTTGATAAACTCAATGTGATCTTAGAGATTCAAGAATTTGATATCAAGATGATCCGCTTAATGAAGCTAAAAAAAACTCGAAAGCATGAACTTGATGAAATCGATGCACTGAAAAAGAATCTTAGACAAAAGATCGTTGATAAAGAAGCTGAAATTGATGCCATTAAAGAAGAAGTCAATTCACATGAAATCGCTATCAAAGAAGTCAAAGAAAAGATTAAGAAATTTGAATCTCAGCAAGATCAAGTTAAAAAAATCGACGAATTCAATGCTTTCAACCAAGAAATTTCTAGAGCTGATCGAGAAAGAGCCAATTTGGAACACAAACTCAATGCTGCTGCCGACCAATTAATGGGTGAAGAGGAGGGTTTGGCTTCTTTACAATCAACTTATGGTTCTACTTCTGAAAATAGCAAAGTTTTAGAAGAAGAAATTTTAGCAAATATCGCTGAAGTAAATAAAGAAGGCGTTGCTCTCAAAGAGAAACGCGACTCTTTAACAGCCAATGCAGATAGCGAGATTCTTGCAATTTATGAAAAGCTCATCAACCATAAACGCAATCGAGTGGTTGTCGCAGTCAGCAATCGATGCTGCAGTGGTTGTCACATTGCTCTTACAGCTCAACAAGAGAACTTAGTCCGCAAAGGAGAACGTTTAGTGTTTTGTGAACACTGCTCTCGAATCCTTTATTGGGCAAGTGAAGTAGAACAAGAAGATACTACCACCGCAACACGACGCAGACGTAAAAAAGTAGCTGTTTCTTAATTCAAAGTTCCAAGGGAAGACAAGCAATCGCTGCCGCCTTAGGGTAT
Source organism: uncultured bacterium (assembly GCA_964612505.1). Classification (GTDB taxonomy): domain Bacteria; phylum Chlamydiota; class Chlamydiia; order Chlamydiales; family JAAZZY01; genus JAAZZY01. Next base: position 81,576 of record CAZTEX010000009.1, read on the forward strand.
TTGGTAGGAGAGGAAAGTCCGGACTTCATAGGACAAGGATACCAGTGAAACGCTGGGGGCCGCAAGGCTACGGAAAGTGCAACAGAAAATATACCGTGTCTTTTAGGCAACAGGCTGAAAACGCTCGCTTTATGAGTGAGCCACACTCAGGGTAACCTAAGGTGCTGCAAACCCTATCCGAAGCAAGACTCTATTCGTTACTGTGGTCCGCAAGAGTAGAGGGATTCGCTTGAGAAAACTGGTGACAGTTTTCCTAGACAAATGATTGCTCACGACAAAATCCGGCTTATCGTCTTCCCTTCTTTTTATTTCAATCATTCTGTATAAAGAGAAGAAACTCTTTTATAATTATGACTATTCAAGAACTGCGAGATCAGCTTCCTTTTCTCAACTCTTGCATCTATTTAAACTATGGCCTTTCTTCTCCCCTTCTTTTAGATGCGGCAAAAAAAATGTCTGCTCTTATTGAACAATCTAAAGAACCTTTTCAATTTCACATTGAAGAATGGCTGAATATTTTTTCTTGGGCAAGAAAGACAATAGCTCATTTAATTAATGCTGAGCCAAATGAAATTGCTTTTACTACGAGCACCTCGCATGGCCTTTCAATTATTGCCAACGCCGTCAAATGGAATCCTGGGGATGTAATTGTTTATCCAGCTGATGAGTTTCCCTCCAATCGCTTTGTTTGGGATAATTTAAAAGAAAAAGGGGTTCTTACAAAATCGCTGATGCCAAGCAGTGAAGCTTCTTTTGAAGAGCAACTTGAAGAGTTAGAGCTAAAAAACATTCGCATGGTTGCCTGCTCTGCAATCTCTTACTTAAATGGTCGAAAATTTAATATCGAAAAAATTTCTCAATTTTGCCGAAAGCACCATATCTTACTCTCTGTCGATGCTATTCAAGCCACAGGGGCCATACCTATTGATGTCAAAATATGGGACTGTGACTTTCTAGCAACTGCAGGAAGAAAATGGCTTTTTGGGCCTCATGGTGTTGGATTTATATATATTAAAAAAGAGCGTATCCCAGAGCTATTTGTTTCTCAAGTAGGCTGGGGCAGCGCTAAGCAACCACTCAACTATCAAGATCCTCTACTTTCGTTTGATGAAGGAGCTAGAAGATTTGAACCTGGCAACATGAATATAATAACTATTGCAGGACTTGCCGCTTCTGTTGAAAAACTCTGCCAAATTGGTTTCTCACAAATTTATCAACGCATTGAGGAACTAACAGACTATCTGCAAGCAGAACTCAATCAAGACATGGTAACACCCAAAAATAAGGGGGGAATCCTTGCGCTAAGACCCCCTAATGTTAAAGAAATGGATCAAAAGCTAAAAGCTCATAATTTTATCCTCTCTCAAAGAGAAGATCTTCTACGAATCTGCTTGCATGCATCTGTCACTGATAGCGAACTAGATGCTTTTCTAAATTTCTATAAAAAACATCGGTAATGGCTCAGCAAAATCGTATATTGATCAGCTCTTAGCAGAAGATTCTTCAAATTCATTTCTCTATTGATTCTTGTCCATTATCACGTTAAAATTCTTTTTGCTTCTTCCATAGACTCCAGACGCACGTGCCGCTTTATCTGCCATTTCATTGTTGCACACGTCACTTTATCTTCCTCAGGTAAAATTGGAGTCCAAACAGCGGTTATCACCTGATTATAATCCATATATCTTGCCACGTCTTCAATCATTTTTTGAATGCTTTCAGGAAATCTTTTAAATAGAAAACCCATCGCCCCCTCTATTTGAAAAAAAGGTTCACTAAATTTTACACTGGTCGCGCCTGGGAAATAATCTATGCAAGGCTCTAGATCGTAGGCAATGCACTGATTCCCCATGAAAGCTTCAGCTACTTGCGTAAAATTATAAGGGGTCATATAAGGGTTTGTAAAAGAAAGGCCATCCATGTTGTTATCTTTTGTTAAGTATTAAAAAAATGTATCTGTTAATAAAAAGCAGCATCATTAAGAAAATAGAAGAGATCAAATTCTCAGGTTTTCTTTAAGATTCATATTTTCCATAAAAAATCAGCTATTAACACCATAAATGTTAACAATATAGATCATTAATGTACAGATGCTCGTTGTTGGGGATTAAAAAACTATGCATTTTAATTTCTCAATAAAAAACGCATACAAGGCTTTCAAAACTATGTAACCTTGTATGCGTGTTAACTAAACAATTACCTAAGTAATTATTCTATTGCATATTCTCGCTATGCAATATGACGCTCTCTTTCAATTAAAGTAATATCATTGAAAGAGTCTTTGATAATTTCACTATGCCCTGCCACTTTATTAACTAAAGTTTCATTAGCATTTAAGTTTTTTTCCCAGGTCCATTCATAAAATGCATGGCCTTCTCTGTTTTGTAGCTTGATAGCTGTGATAAAGCGGTCTCCAAAAAGAATACCGTTGTCTTTAAGTTCAAAAACGTCTATGAAATTTCCATTTGAATAAATGGTTATAGACTCTTTAGACCATT
>CAZTEX010000010.1:0-80650 GCA_964612505.1 uncultured bacterium
TCATCGCATTGGACAACAGATTAATCGAGAAGTCAGTATCGCAGAACTCTTTCAACACAAAACAATTGCGAAACTAGGTGAGCTATTAAATTTAAAAATGGCTCAAGTCACTCAAAAATATACTGAAACTCAGGTGGATCGATTTATCGACCTCAAGCAGGAACTGGGAGATACAACAATTACTCTTAACGCCGAAGAAAAGGGTAATTTTATTTTTCCAAAGGGTATTCTTTTAACGGGTTCCACAGGGTATGTTGGTGCATTTCTACTACAGGATTTATTAGAAAATACAGACAGTACTATTTATTGTTTGGTTCGCGCAAATAGTCTCAGTGAAGCGACAAGTAAACTGTATAATAATTTAAATAAATACCAAATAACAGTAGAGGATAAATCTAGAATAATTCCAATTTTAGGAGATCTTGAAAAAAATAACTTAGGTTTCGAGACAAAAGATTATGATAAATTATGCACCTTAATCGATGTGATTTATCACAATGGAGCTTATGTCCATCATTTACTGCCATATGAAGCACTTAAGCAATCGAATGTGAAAGGAACTTTTGAAATCATTAAATTTGCCAATTTAAATAAGCTCAAATTTATCCATTTTATTTCAACAATTAGTGTCTTACCCAGATCTGGAAATCAGATTTTTAATGAAGAATCACCAATAGAGAAAATTTTGCATATGGAAAGCTCTGGTTATTCTGCTAGTAAGTGGGTGGCTGAGAATATGATCATGCGAGCAGCTGCTGCTGGAGTTCCTGCGAATATTTATCGAATTGGCCGCGCTGCGGCATGTTCAAAGACAGGAGTGTGCAACGTAGACGACTTCTTTTATAGACTTATCGTAAGTTGTATTAAGATGGGGTATTATCCCGATATTCCCTTCAATTTTGATGCAACACCTATAGACATGATTTCTAAACAAATTGTTAAGATTGCAAAATCAGATCCATTAACCAATAAAGTTTTTCATATCATTAGCCCAAAACCAACATCACTGGCATCTATTCTTCAATGTTATAATGAACATGAAGAAAATATAAAATCGACCCCACTGCCATTATGGTGTCAAATAGTAAAAGATTCTATTGGAGAGGGCAACCCTTTGCCTATTTCTCCTTACTTATCTCAATTTGCTCAGTATGCTGATGTAAAATTGTCTAGTTCTTCAAAATTCAACGAATTTGATCATATCAGCCATAGTAAAACGATGTGTTATTTAAAAAATATTGACGAAGATTATTCTTTAGATATGGAACAATATTATTGGAAAAATTTTAAATATATGGAAGCTACAGGAGTTTTCAATGAAAGAAAAGTTATTTTGTGCAGCTTCTGAAAATACAATAGAATTAATTAAAGATTTTCATCGAAATAAAAAAAATATCTTTCTTGTTCCGAGAATTAATATTTCTTCAGAAGCAGCCTTTGCAGGTTACTTGATCAATTATTATGTTAATATTAATCGAAAACTCCAACATAGAAAAAATTACCGGACTTTTTTTTGCAATTCAACACACGAAGCTTTGTCAGGTGTGATCAAAGTTGCGAGACACAGTAAAAAAAATCGTGGTTCAAATAAAAAAATCATTATTTTAGATATCGACGAAACTTTAGTTAAGCCTTATTCACTGTTAAAAAATCAGAATCAAGAAAGCTCCATTATCCCTGATGCTGTAATCATTTCTTGTTTGGATGAGTTTCAGAGAGAATTGGAAAATCTAGATTCTTATTTAGTGATCTTCTGTTGCCAGAACAATCTAAACAGCAGTTTTTTGTCAAAAAGCCTTTACTTGTGCAAGCAAAAAAAAATCCTCAGTGCTTTGGCTTTTCCTGATTTTGATGTTACTCATGAACCATCCATTATTCAAAGCCTTGATGTACTGCCCGATTTAGTCATTTTTGGAGAATCACTTACTCACTACCAAGTCCCATTTGGAGCATTTTTGATTTCTGAAGATGTTCATAAACCCTGGAGCAGTCTGTCAGGTGCATTTTTGCATAGTTCGACATATGGAGGAAATCATTTAGCGCTACAGTCAATGATAGAGAATTTAATTAAAAATAGCCCTCTGCTAAAAAGCGATTCCAAAGTTGATCAAATCAGAAATAAAATTGCGACAAATTTACAAAAAAGGAATATGTACTACTCTAGATTCTGTAATCCTGGAATTGATGTTTTTTGTCGTGCAATAAAATTTAACTTATCTCCAATAAGAAGTCTCGGTACTCAACTAGTATTAAATCAAAGAAAAAAAGAAGTGGCGGTTCTCGATTGTGTAACAGGGGCTGGGGCCGTCATTAGAGGGCATTCACATAATGATGTCATTACAAATGTGTTAATGACGCATATGCCTAAACACTCATATTGGGAAGAACTGCAACAAAAATTTATGAGTTTAATACCATTTACTCATTTTTTCCCTGCAGTGAGTGGAGCTAGCGCTGTTGACATAGGACTCAATTTAGCATTAGCTACCATCGGCAAAAAAAAAATCATTGTTTTCAAAGGTAATTATGCTGGAAAAACATTATGTTCATTAATTGGCACTTCAGATGAAAACTATAGAAAACACTTTGGACCCTTATTTCAAGAAATAGTTTATATCGATCCATTATCTAAGGAGGCTGCTGCTACCTTGTATGAGGCTATTGCCACATCTGAAGTGGGTCTTATTTGGTTTGAATTACTCCAAGGATCAACTTTACATGAGATTCCCGCTGAATTGATTTCTATCATCAATCACAACAAACCAATCTATGAGTATTTGATTGGCATCGATGAAATATTAACAGGAATTTACAGATTGGGCAAACTTTTCTCTTGTCAGGGTGTCATTGATGATCCAGATATCATTACAGCTTCAAAGGGTTTATGTGATGGCACATTTCCTTTTGGGATTACGATTGTGTCTGATAGTTTATATAAGAAAGTATATGAAAAAAACCAACCTTTAGTACAGTATTATCAGGGTTTGTATACCAATCAATTAGGTTCTCATATTGCCTTAAATTGTTTGAATTATTTTTGCCAAGAAGCAGTAGTTAATCAAATTCAATGTGTTGGGAATAAACTTGAGATGGCCTTCAGTAAATTTCCACAAATTTCACCATATGTCGAAAAAGTATTAGGTAAGGGTCATATTTATATTATTAAATACAAAAAATCTATTTGGACCTTTGGGTCAGCGGGAATGTTATTTTTTGATTTGTTTATGTTTAAGCAAGGTATAGATAAGGAAAAGATATTCTTGTTTTTTAATCGCTGCATTCCCTCTTTGATCATGACCAATGAAGAGGCAGAAATACTCATTAATAAACTAGAGAACCTACTAGTCAGAAACAGAGTCCTTTTATACATTCGATTCCATTTTTTTTGTTTGAATACAATTGTTTTATTGGCTGTTTTAAAAATTAGAAATGTCCTTTATAGTCTCTTTGATAAACTTGTTGTTAGATCTTGAAACATCCCAAGTGATTGTGATCCTTTATGAGTATCAAATATGAAAATTTGGTTGATTTGGCGATCTTTTATGCTAAAACTATCCCTGAAAAAAAAGCATACATTGCATTGAGTGATGGTGAGATAGAGTCAGGTTCCCTCACTTATGGAGAGCTGCATGAGAAAGCAGCAGCAATTGCTAGCTATTTACAATCTTTAAATTTAAAGGGAGAACGCGCATTACTTGTTTTTCCTGCTGGTCTGGATTTTGTTACAGCATTTTTTGGGTGTCTTTATGGAGGAATGATTGGTGTACCTATCTATTTGCCTTTTTCTAAACCAGACGATTTTAAAAATAAGATCAATACCATTATAAGCAATGCTCAACCAAAGATCATTTTAACCACGAAAGAATATTCTACACTATTTGAAAAATTTCGATCTGAGTCGCCCATACTCACCAGCATGAATGTGATCAACACGAGTTCACTTTTATCAGAGTGGTTATCGAGTATGTGGCAAAGGAAAAATATTTCTCCGCAGGATCTGGCATTTTTACAATATACTTCAGGTTCTACTAGATCTCCCAAAGGGGTGATGGTTACTCACAATAACATTATTCATAATTCAGAAGTGATCAAAACAGCTTATCAGCATTCTGAAAAAACCATAGTCTTGAGTTGGCTGCCCCATTATCACGATATGGGCTTAATTGGCCCCATAGTACAAGCTTTATATGTGGGTGGCACAGCTATACTCATGGCTCCAATGGCATTTTTGCAACAGCCTATAAGATGGCTGAAAGCCATATCGAAATATGGAGCGCATACAAGTGGCGCCCCCAATTTTGCATATGAGCTATGTTCGACTCAAATTAACGAAATTGAAAAGTCAAGTTTAGATTTGAAAACTTGGACTATAGCCTATAATGGCTCTGAACCTATTCGTCAATCTACCCTAGAAAAATTTGCATCTGCTTTTGCATGTTGTGGATTTCGCAAAGAGGCCTTTTACCCCTGTTATGGTTTGGCCGAATCTACTTTATTTGTAACAGGAAGCTCAAGATTAAAAGGTTATGAAACAAAAACATTAGACATTAAGGAATTGGAGAAAAATCGCGTAAAGTATTCCCTAGAGATGGATAAAAGTTGTCGCACTTTCGTAAGTAGTGGGTGTGCTTGGATTGATCAACAAATTGTGATTGTCAATTCTGAAACCTTGCTTCCATGTGAATCGCATCAGGTAGGTGAAGTATGGGTGAAAAGCCAAAGTATTGCAAAAGGGTATTGGATGAATCCAGAGGCTTCAGTCGAAACCTTTGAAGCCTATATTGCTAAAACTCATGAAGGGCCATTTCTACGAACAGGAGATTTAGGGTTTGTCGATGAAGGTCAGTTGTATCTCACTGGTCGCCTTAAAGAAGTGATTATTATTCGAGGATCAAACTATTACCCACAAGATATTGAACAGAGTGTGCAGAATGCTCATGCCGCTTTTGCACCAGGGACTGGGGCTGCATTTTCCGTCACTATGGATGAAGAAGAGAAACTAGTCTTTGTTCAAGAAATTCTGCGTACTCATCTGCGTAATTTTGACTCTAATAGCGCCATTGCAACTATTCGCCGTGTAATATCAGAATTGCATGGTATTGAAGTGCATGCCATTGTATTAATCAAGCCTAGCACTCTTCCAAGAACTTCAAGTGGCAAAATTCAACGACTTAAAGCAAAGAACTTCTTTCTTGGCAATGAGTTGCAAAAAGTTACAGAGTGGGTTCAACCCAATCGTAGCCTCAGCGAAAGCAACAAAAAATTTGAATTTCCGGTAAATCAATCTAACGTCTATGACGTATTAATAGCTAAATTGGCGGAAAAAGTAAATCTTCCTATTCCAAAAATCGACTGTCATCTCCCATTTTCGTTTTATGGATTAGATTCAGCCAAAGCCGTTGCAATTTCAGGTGAACTCGAAAAAATATTTCAACGATCCTTGCCACCAACCCTCCTTTATGAGTATCCCACTATCCATGCTTTAGCTCAGTTTTTTACAGAGAACCACATCACTTTAAAAGCTACGCCAAATCAGAAACACATCAATCATGACCCTATTGCAATTATTGGAATGGGGCTTCGATTTCCACAAGCAAATAGTCCAGAGTCTTTATGGGCATTGCTGCAGAAGGGATGCGATACGATTACAAAAGCCCTTATCTCTCGAACGGGCGAATCTATTCCCTCGTGTGAGCATTGGGGAGGATTTCTATCTTCAGTAGATTTGTTTGATGCGGAATTTTTTTCGATATCCCCTCGAGAAGCCAATCACATGGATCCTCAGCAGCGCTTACTTTTAGAGGTTGCTTGGGAAGCTCTAGAAAATGCAAATATTACCCCAAGCAAAATTCGGGGGACTGAAACAGGTGTGTATCTTGGGTTAAGTTCGAATGATTATGGACTACTTCAATTGGGAAATCCAAGCAATGTCTCACCATATTCAGCTACAGGAAGCGCTTTAAGTGTTGCGGCGAATCGGTTATCATATTTTTTAGGTCTGCATGGCCCTAGTTTAGTTGTTGATACAGCCTGCTCCTCATCACTAGTCTCTCTCCACTTAGCTTGTAGTAGCCTACAACAAAGAGAAATTGATCTTGCTCTTGTAGGTGGAGCAAACCTCATATTATCTTCTCAAGTGACCTCCGGCTTACAACAAGCTGGTATGTTAGCAAAAGATGGGCGTTGTAAAACATTCGATGCTTCTGCTGATGGGTACGTTCGAGGAGAGGGATGCGGTATCGTCGTCCTCAAACGTTTATCTGATGCAATAGCTGATAAAGATTGTATTTCTGCTGTCATCCTAGGATCAGCTGTAAACCAAGATGGTTTAAGTAATGGCTTAACAGCTCCCAATGGTTTTGCACAACGCAGGGTCATTCAACAAGCATTATCTCGCGCAGGGGTTGCTCCAGAAGATGTCAGCTATATAGAAGCACATGGTACTGGCACTTCTTTAGGTGACCCTATTGAAGTTAGTGCGCTTGTGGATGTGTTAATGCGAAATCGCAATCCTGAAAATCCGTGTTGGATGGGATCTATTAAGACAAATATGGGTCATTTAGAAGCTGCTGCAGGGATTGCTGGATTGATAAAAGTCGTGTTAGCACTAAAAAACAAAGAAATTCCCGGAAATTTACATTTTAACACTTTAAATCCATATATTCGTCTAGAAAATGTTCCTTTGTATATTCCAAAATTAAGTCAACCTTGGATCAGTGCGCATGAAAAACGAATTGCGGGAGTAAGTTCATTTGGGTTTGGTGGCACAAACGGACATGCTGTGATTGCAGAAGCCCCTAAAGTTTCAGTATATGAAGAGAAATTATGCAATGAGCAACCTATTCATGTTCTTACTATTTCCGGTAAAGGGGAAGAAGCTCTGCATGAGAATGCAAGAAACTTTAAGAATTTTATTGATAGCAACCTGGATGATAAGATCAGCGATATTTGTTATACCGCCAATATGTGTCGGACTCACTTTTCTAATCGGCTAGCTCTAGTTGTTCAAAGCAAGTCAGAGATTCAGGATAAATTAGAGCAATTTTTACAAAGAAGAACAGCAACTGGCATATGTCAAGGTCATATCAACGCCAATGAAAGTGCAAAAATAGCGTTTTTATTTACCGGACAAGGATCTCAATATGTAGGAATGGGTTCTCAACTCTATAAAACTTATCCAATATTTCGAGAAATTGTTGATCATTGTGAATTACTGCTAAAGGAGCATGCAGGCTTTAGTCTCTTGGAAAAGATGCATTCGCTAGATATAGATAATCACTTGCTAAATGAAACGATTTATACACAACCAGTCTTATTTGTTTTAGAATATGCTTTGGCAATGTTGTGGAGTTCATATGGTGTAAAACCAGAATGGATCATGGGTCATAGTTTAGGTGAATATGCAGCAGCTTGCTTTGCAGGAGTTTTTAATTTAGAGGAAGGATTGCAATTGGTTGCAGCTCGAGGCAGGCTTATGCAAGGTTTATCCAAGCGAGGCAAAATGGTTGTGGTCTTTACTTCGGAGCAGAGAGTACTCGATAAAATATCAAATTATTCGGATAGGGTCTCGATTGCTGGGTTAAATTGTCCAGAGCAAGTCGTGATATCGGGTGAAGAAAAGGCTTTAGAGGCAATTTGTGATTTGTTTCTCAAAGAGGGAATAAGAACCAAATATTTGTTAGTCTCGCATGCATTTCATTCTCCCCTTATGGAACCAATGATACAAGATTTTTATCAAATAGCAGACCAGATCAATTATCAAGTTCCAAAATTTAAATTTATTTCAAATACTAATGGAAAGTTAATAGAAACCCCTATAACCGCAGAATATTGGTGCAAACACTTACGCCATCCCATTAAATTTAATGATGGGATGACAACCCTGGGTCATAAAAATTGTGAGATATTTGTCGAAATTGGTCCCCATCCAACATTATTAGGAATGGGGCGTTTGTGTTTGCCTGACAGTAAAAGTTTATGGTTACCTTCCTTGCGTCGTGGCCGTTCCGACTTAGAACAGATGGCTGAAAGCATTTGTGAGTTATATACGCATGGTGCTTCGATAGACTTTGGGGCGTTCGATAAGAATTATTTTCATAAAAAAGTAGCCTTACCTACTTATGCTTTCCAACGACAACGATATTGGTTGGAAGCTAGTCTTTATCAACCTCCTTATCAACACAATCGCGATCCACTATTAAAAGACAATTTTTACGAAATCCAGTGGATACTTCAGGATACACAATCTGTTTTAAAAAATGATAATCCTCCAAATGAGATGTGGATATTGTTTTGTGATCAACAAGGAGTTGGTTTAGCCCTGGCTGAGGAACTTGAAAAGCAGCAGCGTAGATATATCATAGTCTATGAGAAAAATGCTGTTTACAGAGGTAAGTTGCAGGGTTGCCATATAGATGCAACACATTTGCCAGATTATGTAATGCTGCTTAATGAATTGTCTATGAAACAAGCCAACATAAAAATTGTCTATTTATGGCATCTTGATCTTTTAGATATTGAAAAATCGCTTGATTCTTCATTTACACAACAGGTCAATGCTGGCGCGGGTATATTGAATTTGCTGCGAGTTTGCAAGAATAAGCAAGAAGAGTTTCCATCATTAAAATTATGGGTCGTGACACAAAAGGCAATACCCATTAATGCAAAAGAAAATCATGTATCAATCATGCAGTCACCCATTTGGGGATTGGGTAAAACAGCTTCATTGGAACATCCAGAAATATGGGGTGGGCTCATCGATGTTGATTGGGGATCAGCAGAAACTACAGCACAATCTTTATTGAATGAAATTGAGCGAAACGATTTAGAAAATCAGGTTATTCTTCGAAAAGAAGGTCGTCATGTTGCTCGCTTAATCCATTCAAATCTAACAGCAAAGAAAGTATTAGAAATAACGAAAGATGCTACTTACCTTGTGACAGGCGGACTAGGGGCATTAGGGTTGCAAGTTTCGAAGTTGCTGATACAAAAAGGCGCGCGCTCATTGATACTAGTGAGCAGGCGCGGAGTCTATACAAAAGAATTACAAATAGAGATTGATCAACTGCAACAGAATGGAACAACTATTGTAGTCATTAAAGGTGATATTTCTGTTGAAGAAGATGTAACACGTATATTTAAGTATATTTCAAAAAAGTTGCCTATTCTCAAGGGTGTGATTCATGCAGCAGGAATCTCTGGTAATTATCAGCTTCTTGAAAATTTAGATATAGAACAACTCACCAATGTTTTATCTGCCAAAATAAAAGGCGGTTGGTTTTTACATCAACATACCAAAGAAATGGAGTTAGATTTTTTCGTTAATTTTTCTTCAATCACTTCAGTTTGGGGGTCAAAAGGGCAAGGCCATTACGCTGCAGCGAATCAATTTTTAGATATCCTATCACATTATCGTCGTGTAACAGGATTATGTGGACTGAGTATCAATTGGGGGCCTTGGGCAGATGGAGGAATGCTAACCCAAGAATGGAATGAATTACTCAATCAGACCGGTATAGAATTGCTAGAACCTCAAGAAGCGCTAGCAAGCTTGAATTTTCTATTATCAACAGAAGCAATACAAATAGCATTTGTTAAAATGAATTGGGCCGTGTTTAAAGGCGTGTATGAAATGAAAATATCTCGCCCATTTTTGAAGGAGATAACAATTTCTTCACGTTTTGCAGAAGAAAAAATACAGTCCAAAAGAAATCACGAATTAATTGATCAATTGAATGAATCTTCGCAACCCATTCGAGAAAAAATCTTGACGAATTATCTTGAGGCGGCCGTCAAGAAAATCATGAAGTGGGCTCCTGAAAAATCATTAGATTACAAAAGGGGGTTTTTCCAAATGGGGATGGATTCAATAATGACACTTGAATTGGTACGTACATTAGAGGCTGATTTGGGCACAAAATTGGCAACAACAACTGTTTTCAACTATCCAACAATTGGAGCTCTATCAAAATATCTTGCAAGCGAGACATCCAATCTAACCGCCTCTATAGCGCCTAAAGAGAATCCGTCAAAAATTGAAACAGATATATTGTTGTTAGATCAACTTAATGACCTTTCAGAACAAGATGCCGCTTCATTGCTCTTAAATAAGCTGGAAACAATTGAAAATAGATAAGAATGAATATGACTACAAATGATAAAGAAAAATCTCCCGTACAATTATCTCCTTTGAAACAAGCTTTATATATTATTGAAAAATTAGAGAATAAACTTCTTGTAAATGAACAGGAGAAAAAAGAGCCCATTGCCATTATTGGCATGGCCTGTCGGTTTCCAGGAGGTGCTGATAACCCGGAGAAATATTGGAAAGTATTGCAACAAGCAACGGATGTCATAAAAGAAGTCCCCTCCGATAGATGGGATGTCGATGCTTATTATCATGCTGAGCCCAATGCACATGGAAAAATGTATACTCGCTCTGCTGGATTTGTTGAACAGGTGAATCAATTTGATGCTCAGTTTTTTGGGATTTCTCCTCGAGAAGCAAAACAATTAGATCCTCAACAGAGGGTATTGTTGGAAGTAGCTTGGGAAGCTCTTGAGTCTTCGGGTCAACTCATTAGTGAGTTAAGTGAGAGTCAAACAGGAGTTTATATTGGCATATCTACTCATGACTATACTCGAAAAATAGATCTAGATAACTCATTGAATGGAATAGATGCTTATTTCGCCACAGGAAATTCTTTAAATGCTGCAGCGGGTCGTTTAGCTTATTTTTTTGGGTTTCAAGGTCCCGCAATGGCAATAGATACTGCATGTTCGTCATCTTTAGTAGGGTTACATCTTGCTTGCCAAAGTTTGAGAAACAAAGAATGCAATATGGCATTAACTGGAGGGGTAAATCTGATTTTATCTCCTGATAATTCGATAGCATTATCTCACATTCATGCACTTTCTCCCACTAATAGCTGTAAGGCTTTTGATAAAAAAGCTGATGGCTATGTTCGAGGTGAGGGATGTGGAGTTGTCATCCTTAAACGACTTTCAGATGCTTTAAAAGATAATGATAATATTTTAGCATTAATATTAGGCTCCGCTGTGAACCAAGATGGTCATAGCAGTGGGTTAACGGTGCCCAACGGAGTTTCTCAACAAAAATTGATTAAACAAGCTTTGCTGAATGCTCAAATATCATCCGAAAGGATCGATTATGTTGAAGCTCATGGAACTGGTACTTCTCTGGGCGATCCTATTGAGGCCGTGGCCCTGGGAAACATATTTAAAGAAAATCTACCCAATCGACCAATTTATATTGGCACTGCTAAAGCAAATATTGGTCATTTGGAAGCGGCGGCTGGAATCGCCGGATTAATAAAAGTCATTCTGTCTTTGAAAAATCAAACCATCCCTGCACAACTTAATTTCAAAGAGCCCAATCCTTATATCCCTTGGGATAAATTGCCGATCAAAGTGCCTACAGAACAGACAGCTTGGTTAAAAAAAGAAAAACTTCGCTATGCTGGTGTTAGTGGTTTTGGTTTTACTGGCACAAATGCTCATCTTGTTGTAAGTGAAGCACCAGAACGCTCAAATACAGCAAAAAAAAACAGTGATTTTCGGTCTATTTATCCATTAGTGATTTCAGGAAAAGTACCAAAAGCATTACAAGAAAATGTGAAAAGATTCAAAGACTATTTGAAGACAGATTTAGATCATTCAATTGAAGACATCTGCTATACTGCAAGTGTTTGTCGTGATCATTTTCGGTATCGCTTGGCCATCATTGGAAAGACAAAAGAAGCATTGTATTTGGAGTTAGATAAGTTTTTAAGGCAAGAGGACTCTGTTAATGTATTTTCAATACAAAAACAAAAGCATCAGAACTCAAAGATAGCATTTGTTTTTACTGGGCACCAAGCACAATCTGTAAGCAAAGGGCGACAACTATATGAGAATCATTCGCTGTGTCGAGAAATTGTTGATAACGCTAATGCTTGGTTGATAGCTCAAGGCCAATTGAGCGTGATTGATCTATTATATCCTGAATTATCAAATAATCAATTAATCAATGAAATCCTCTCCATTATTCCTGCAGTATTTGTATTAGAATATGCTTTGAGCGCTTTATGGAAATCATGGGGTATTGAACCAGAAGTGGTAATGGGTAATGGGATAGGAGAGTACGTTGCTGCTTGTGTAGCGGGAGTCTTTTGTCTTGAAGAGGGCTTGAAATTGATTATTGCAAGAACTAAATCGATGCATCAATTATCTACACAAAATGAGAATGAAATCAACGAGCAAGAATTTGAAAAAATAGCAGAAAAAATTGATTATAAAAAACCTACATTGCAAATTATCACAAATGACACTGGAGCGATATTAGATCAAGCATTCAACTCTAAATACTGGCTTGGACATCGTTTGGAATCGCTGAAACCTCCTTTTAGTCTGCAGATATTACAGGAGATAGGTGTTAATGTTATTATTGAGATAGGTCCAGATCAAATATGTTTACCTTTTGAAACCCCTACATTAATAAATGAAGAATTGTTGTATATCAACAGCTGGCCATCAGAGCATGAAAATGAGAAGCGACTTACAGAGAGTTTATGTAGATTGTATGTTGCTGGCTTATCAATAAATTGGAAAGGATATCATGAGGTTAGTTCTTATAGAAAATTGACATTGCCTACGTATGCTTTTCAAAGAGAGGAATTTTGGCCTGAACCTCAAATTAACATCCGCAATAATGTTCTTATCCATTTGAATTCAAATGAGAGATCAACTGATCATCCTTTATTAGGAAAAAGGTTGCCTTTATCGCATTCGGAAGACATTTATTTTGAAAGCCACCTCAGTGCATTATCACCTGTTTTTCTAAAAGATCATCGCTTATTTAATACGATTGTTGTGCCTGCAGCTTCCCACATCTCTGCACTATTGCTAGCTATGGAACAAGCGATTCCTTCAAGTAATTATTTTTTTGAAGATCTATTCTTTCCCGAAGCTTTAGTTATTTCTGACCAAGATATCTGTTTGGCACAGTTTGTCATTACTCACGAAAATCAAACACATCGTTCTTTACAAGTTAAGAGCTTGAAAAAAAATGACGATCCTTATGATTTGAATTCATGGCAATCACATGCAGTAGGTAAATTCATCTTAGACCTTTCACATAATTATAAAAGTTTACCTTTAGAGAACACTCATTCAAGGCTAATTCAAAATGGACAGAGATGGGATCATGATGAAATCTATTCAACATTTTGGGAAATGGGCTATACATTAGGAAAAGCATTTCGTTGGATAGAATCTGTTTGGTTATTAGAAAATCAATTGCTCTGTAAACTTAAGGCTCCAATTCAAGCGTCTGAAGTAAATGAATATATCATTCATCCCGGATTATTGGACTCCTGTTTTCAACTCCTAGCATGTTGTAAGCTCAATGAAGTTGACAAAAGTGCTCAACATTTTTATCTCCCTTTCTCAATTAAAACTGCTCGATTCTATAAAAATTGTGCTAGTTCATCGCAGTTTTGGTGCTATATGCAAGTGCAATCGTCATTACTAATCGATCAACCTCAATTAACTACAGACTTTCAGTTGTATGATGAAAACAATGAGCTTGTTGCTGAAATTATTGGTTTCCAAGCACGAAAAGCCGAGTCAAAAACATTACTTCTAAATTCTCAGCAAGAGATGAGTCGTGATTTGTATCAAATGATCTGGTCAGTTCAACCGAACAAAATTAAGGATCAAGTTGTACTCACATTAAAAACTAAGGTTTGGCTCATATTTGTAGATAATGTTGAATTATCTGTTGAATTGTCAAAACAATTAGAAAAGCTTAATATTCATTGCGTTTTCGTGTTTCCTAATAATCTATATCAGCAATCATTTGAGAATGAAAAACAATATTTTTATATCAATCCTGATGACCAGACTCATTTTCAGCAATTAATTTACGATGCATTTTTGAAGAAAGGTATTGAGTGTCAAAATGTGATATTCTTGTGGTCTTTAGAAAAACAGAATGAAGAATCTGTAATCAATGCTGAATTGCTGATCCAATCGCAGAAGATCGGTTGTATGAGTGTAATATATCTTGTTAAAACTCTAGTGATATCAACTTGGAAAGAAATCCCACAGCTTTGGTTATTCACTTGCAGCTGTCAGAGAATAGGCGAATTCAATACTAAAATTAATTTAAAATTTGCCTCTTTATGGGGATTAAGAAATGTAATAGCTACAGAACATCCAGAATTACGCTGTGTTTGTATTGATTTAGATTCTTCAGAATATGATGTTCACATGATTGTCAATGCATTGCTACTGCCAGATGGGGAAACGCACATTGCATTTCGCAATAATCTTCGTTATGTAGCTAGGTTGGAACAATTTTCTGAAAACTCTCAATTCAATAAAAAACTGCATATAGATAAAAACGCAAGTTATCTTATCACAGGGGGGTTCGGTGGGATAGGTTTGCAGATTGCCCAATGGTTATTTGAGCGGGGAGTACGAAATTTAATTTTGATTGGGAGATCCGATGCGCTCAATGATGCTCATAGAATTTTAATGGAGTTAAAACAAAAAGGAGCTAAATTTTTATTTCTCAAAATTGATGTCTCAGATTTTGAAAAGTTGACAACAGGATTTGTAGAAATAGAAAAAAAAATGCCTCCTATAAAGGGAGTCATTCATGCGGCAGGTATTTTACAAGATAGCTCTCTAATGAACGAAACATGGGAAAATTTTTATCAAGTAATAGCTCCTAAAATTTTAGGTAGCTATCACATACATTTATTAACTCAACAAATGGAGTTAGATTTTTTTATTTGTTTTTCTTCTATCGCAGCGATTCTGGGATCTCAAGGGCAAGGAGCTTATTCAGCAGCAAACATGTTTTTAGATGCACTGATCTCCTACAGACGCGAATTAGGATTACATGGTCTTAGTATTGATTGGGGCTTGTGGTCTGAAGTGGGTATGGCAACAAAACTTATAAATAAGCAGAAAGAAAGACTGAAAGATTTTGGATTGGGCTTTATTGCGCCTCATTTTGGTTTGAAAATTTTAGAAAACTCTATAAAAAATAACACCGATCAACTGATTGTAATGCCTATAGATTGGTCAAAGTTTTTGAAACATTTTAATGGAAATGTCCCCATTTTGTTTAATTCCCAAAAACAATTGAGTCAAATCCCCACAACAATTCCCGCCACTTTGGTTACGCAGCTAGAAAACATTCCATATGAAGAGCGTCACAGCTTTTTACTAAAGAGTCTATGTTCTATGCTTGCAGACATTTTACAATTACCTTCTGGAACATTAGTTGATGTTAAGCAGGGTTTTTTTGATCTGGGTTTAGACTCATTAATGGCTTTAGAATTAAAAGGAAAAATTGAGTATGAATTGGGAATCGTGCTTCCTTCTACAATCATATTCAATTACCCAAACATACTTGAGCTTGTCGATCATTTGATGAAAAAAATAACTTCAACAAATTTATTCACTAATAATGCAATAAATACAAAAGATGATTTGGGTACATCTTCCTCCGAGATAGAGCAACTATCAAACGATGAAATAAAAAAATTGCTACTAGAGAAATTAAAATAGTTATGCAATTTAAAAACTCTCAAGTGAATCCATTTTTTTACCATAATTTGAGAATTATGGATCCTTTTGTGCTTGTGACAAATAAAAAGTATGGAAGATGAATGGCCAGCCTTTTTTTCAATAATAAAGAGATCCATTTATGGATAACTAATCACTTTAGTCACGAAGAAAAATATCTAGCATACCGAGAATTTCTTACAGAAGATGAGAAACAGAGAGAAAGGCAATTTGTGACTGATTCTTTGAGAAAACGCTTTGTTATATCGCGCGCAATTTTACGAATGTTTTTGCAATATTATCTGCTTGAGCCCAATGCGGCCATTGAACTTTTTTACGGGAAACAAGGTAAACCATCATTAGTAGATACAGCTACTGGCTTAGAATTTAACTTATCTCATTCTCAAGATATCATTATTTACGGTTTTGCTCGAGGATTTCCGATCGGCGTAGATATCGAATATATAAACCCCAATCTTCTCAAAAATAATCTGGAAAATATGGTTCTTTCAACATCTGAAATAGCTCGCTTTCATCAATTAGATCAAAATCAAAAAATCATGGCCTTTTATCGAGCCTGGACGCGCAAAGAAGCGGTCCTCAAGGCTACAGGAGTAGGTTTATTGAAGTCTTTACAAGACATTGAAGTGACGTTTACAAGTTTTGAAAAGCCCCAAGTTACCAGTATTGATGGGGGTGTCGCTCAAGCAGCTCTTTGGTCAATTCATAATATTGAAAAAATCCCTGGCTATTGCGGGGCAATTGCCGCTAATGCACATATAGAAAACATGAAGATTCATTATCATTACGTAGATGACAAACAACTCAAAAGCTGCACAGATTTTATTGACTATTTATGCAAATATGGCAATCCTCGAGGCTAAAAATATTAAATGAGGCATAAATGAGTATTAAAATTAAGCAGTTTAAAAGTATTTTAAATATTCTTTTGTCCAAAGAATACGTTAATTTTATTCTTAATAGTTTTGTTCGTTCTGCTGGGTTAAGTAAAGATAAAATAGGGGATTATACTCTATTAGGAGATGACGTAGTGCCTGGCTTGAATGGAAAATTTAAAGACCCCAATAAGTCTTTGTGGTTTAATTTGGGGTATTGGAAAGATGCAAAAACTTACCCTGATGCTTGTGCAGCTTTAGCAAGATATGTTGGGCAAAAAGCCTGTTTGAAAGCTCAAGATGAAGTTTTAGATGTTGGATTTGGTTATGCAGAACAAGATATACTTTGGCATAATGAATTTGGTGTCCAAAAAATTGTTGGAGTTAATATCACCCAAATGCAAGTTGAAGTTGCTAAAAAGCGCATTCAAAAACTAAACCTTTCCGACAAAATAGAATTACATGTTGGTTCAGCTACAGACTTAACCTTTGCAGATAATTCATTTGATAAAATAATTGCACTTGATTGCGCCTATCATTTTAATACTAGAGAAAAGTTTCTTAATAAAGCCTTTCAACTTCTAAAGAAGGATGGAATATTAGTTACTACGGATGTGCTACCTCAATCTCAAACAAGCTTTAAAGGATTATTGAAAAGAATTAATAGAAAGATAATGCAAATTCCAGAAGCAAATATGTACGACAAAGAGGAGTATATAAAAAAATTAGAAAACATAGGTTTCAATAATATTGAATTTTCATCGATTAAGAATTATGTTTTCCCAGGAATGTTTAAATATACTGCACAAAGATCTGCTGGCAAAAAACTAGAAGAAGCAACCATTGAACTATCCCCTAAAGATATTAATGATTGCGCGGGGATAGAGCTTTGGCAAAACTCTGGGATAGGGGATTACGTTGTTTTTGTAGCACAAAAAACTTAAAAGTTAATATTTGTATTTCTTGGACAGAAGAAGCATTAAATAAAAGTACTTTTTATTACAGCATGCATATTTTTAAATATCTAGTTGTTAAAGCTTTTTACTTAATTTTTAAAGACAATTAATGAACGCTGCTATAAATTTCATGACCATGAAAAAAAGAATCATCGTTATCTTAGCTTTTGCCTGTTCGGCCCTTTTTGCCCTACCCTATGATGTTTTAATTATTGGGGGAGGTCCAGCAGGACTTACTTCTGGGATTTATGCATCAAGACTGGGCTTAAAAACCATCGTTGCTGAGGGAAAAGTTTCAGGTGGGCAGCTTGCAAAGACCCATCTTGTCGAAAACTTCCCGGGTTTTACTGAGGGCATTGAAGGATCTGATCTGATCTCTAACATGAGAGATCAATCCCTAAAATATGGCGCTGAAATTAAAAGTGAGGATATTACTCGCATTGATTTTAATGTTTATCCTTATCAAGCTACCTTGTCCGATGGAGAGCTGATTTTTGCAAAAAGTTTAATTATCGCAACAGGGTCATCGCCTAAACTTTTGGGGTTAGATTCAGAAGAGGCCCTGATGGGATCAGGCGTCAGCACCTGCGCTGTCTGTGATGCTCCCCTCTATCGAGATAAAAATGTGATTGTTGTAGGAGGAGGAGATAGCGCTTTTGAAGATGCACTGATTCTTTCACTATTTGCTAAAAAAGTGACCATTATTCATAGAAGCGATCAGTTTCGAGCGGGGGCTATTTTAAAAACAAGAGTCGCTCAAACACCTAACATTGAAATTAAAACATTTCAAGAAGTGGTTAAAATTTTAGATCCTGATAAAAAAGAGGTTGAAGCTGTCGTTATTTATAATAACCAGACTTTTCTGGAAGAAGAGCTGCCATGCGAAGGTGTTTTTATTGCGATTGGCCAAACCCCCAATACATCTTGGCTTGCAGATAAACTAAAACTAGATGAATATGGAATGATCCAAAATACCCCAGAAGGGGTCTTTGCAGCAGGAGACGTTGTAGACCAGCGTTATAGACAAGCCATCACTGCTGCAGGATCTGGATGTAGAGCGGCTTTAGATGCCTATCATTATTTAAAATGGAGCAAGGAATAAAATGAAAAAAATAATTTGTATGTTAATGCTGCTACCCATGGTAGCCCTCAATGCTGTATCAACAGAGCATACCAAGGAAATTTTAGATACCATTTTACAAATTGATAAGTACGGAGCCCACGTCGAGGAAATCTTGTCAGCAACAGATTCTACGATGACTAAAGAAGAATTTTTGGAAAAATTTTTAAATGCGTACTCACAAAATGATTTCCAAGAAAAAATCAAAGAGGCTCTTTACACACAATTCACTACAGAGCAACTAGAAGAAATCTATTTTTTTATTAAAACCGAGCTATATCAAAAATATAATAAAGAATTTTACAACTTTAATACGAAAGTAGCTCCAGAAATGTTGCAATTGCTACTCAATACAATTCAAGCTGGGCAACCCAAGCCAACAGAAAATGATTCAGAGATTAAAAATGAATCTATTATTATAGCCAATGAAAGTAATTTCGATGCTCTTTTAAAAGAACACGATGCTGTCATTGTGGATGTCTATGCGACATGGTGTGGCCCTTGTAAGGCAATCGCTCCAATTCTTCAAGAGCTTTCAGAAGAGTTTAAGGGAAAATATGCGTTTGTAAAATTGGATGCGGACTTAAATTCAGCTTTGGTTGCTAAACTTAAAGTGAAAAGCTTGCCTACACTTCTTTTTTATAAAGGTGGAAAAGAAGTGAATCGCAAAGTAGGTTTTGCCAATAAGGATCAATTAATTGGTTTGATGAATTCTAGCTTAAGCAAATAATATATCAGTTAGTGCATGGTTTCACTATAAACCGTGCACTATATATTCAAAATTAGTAAAGCCAAAATGGGCTGCCACAAAGCACGATCTTTAGCAACCAACTATATCACAACAGTCTGAACCTCCACCCGATGATCCATCACAATCAGCTGTGTTCTTTTGAAAGTCTTTCTGAAAATAATCTTCTAATACCGACTTTAATTTATTTTTTATTTTATCTTTGATTTGCAACATATAATTTACCTATTAATTAAATAAAGATTTAAAAATTTTGTACTTTAACCATTTTTTAAATTTTGTCCGAGGCCTAATAACAGTCATAGGTTGTTGAAAAAGCTCTATAAGTAACTGTTGAGCTTTTTGATGTTGATTTTTTAACCTTTCGCGTTCTGAACGACTCTCACCTCGAATAGACGGTCTATGATGAAGATACTTGCCAGCTATAAAAGTACAATCTTTAGTGTATTTTTCTGTGTCTAAAATATGTTGATGCCAAAATTCATCAACATCAGTAGAAGGAGAAAAGCTATGTTCCCCAGCGTATTTAATGCAAATATAAATAAAGTTTTTGTATTGCTTTTCAGCTTCCTCTGCTTCGCTTTTCAGCCAATTATAATTGGTTATTAGCTTTTTTTTGATAATCGCAAGATCTAACTGACTTATTTTTTCACGTAAAACACTATCCATAAGACTAAGCTCAAACAAAATGAAATAAATCTTATATGCTGACAAATATCCCAGCAAGTGAATCTTTTATAGGATAAGGCTAACCGTTTAAAGAGTCGTCTAACTAAAAAGAGTTTCTAAGTCAAATAGTGAAAATGAGCTAATCAGTTTAGTATGCCTACCGATTGATAAGAATCAAATCCAGATGGTTGAATTATTTGATAACTACTCCATAGATTATAAAATAGACCTTTTAAAGAAATTAGATATTCAAAAGTACCATTTTCAATTATTTTACCATCATGCAAAACTAAAATGTTATCAGCGTAAATAATCGTGTTTAATCGATGGGCTATAATTACTTTAGTTGTATTTGGACGAAACTTATAAATAAAATCCATAATTTTTCTTTCAGTATAAAAGTCCAAAAATGAAGTTGCTTCATCTAAAATAAGTAAAGATTTCATTTTTAACAAAGCACGAGCTAAAGCTATCCTTTGTTTTTCTCCACCAGAGATTTTGTATCCTCTTTCTCCTATAGTCGTGTTTAATTTATCAGGCAATCCATATGCAAAATCATAAATACAGCACCCTCTAAGTGCATTATCAATTTCTTCATTTGATATGTTACCTAAGCCATAAGTAAGGTTGTAAAGCAGAGAATCATTGAACATGCAATTATCTTGCTGTACAACAGAGAAAATAGAAGCTAAAGAAGCATGTGTGTATTGAGTTAATTCTTGCTCATCCAGTTCAATAGTTCCGTTATTTAACTCATATAAACGCAAAAGAAGCTTAGTCAAAGTAGACTTTCCAGAACCAGTTAATCCTACTATTGCAGTCGTTGAGCCAGCAGGAATAGTAAAAGAAAGATTTTTTAAAAGTAACTTATTATCAAGATAGCCAAAAGAAACATTTTTGAAAGCAATTTGTCCTTTGATAATTTTGGAATGTTTTTCTGCAAAATCAATATCAGGTTCATTTGCGTTATTATTAATAAGTTCTATTCCCTTTTTGATGCTATTTAAGCCTTCATTGGTTTTTTGGATTTGATTTCCCAATGTTATTAAAGGAATTGCAAATTGTATAAGATAGCCGTGAATGATAAAAAAATCATTACATTGGATGGAGTGATTTGAAAAATCAAGAGAGGCTTTATAGATAAATATAAGATAGCAGCAACCAATAATGAAGGCTTGTAATAACCGATTGATAGAAGTTATGTAACGGTTAGATACAGCTGCTTTTTTTTGCTTTTCAAGCTGCTGATCTAGTTTCGTAAATTCGTGATCGTATGTGTAATTAAATTTTATATTTTGAAAATTAATCAACGAATCGGAAATTTTTATATAAGTTTTGGTTGTTTCCTTTGTTAATTCGCTCAAAACTGTAATTGTTTTTAGTGAAAAAAGAGCAGTACATAAACAATAAATACAAAAAGTTAAAATTAATCCAAGTCCATAGAATATTCCATAAAAGTATGTCAAAATCATGCTTACAATAATCAGCTCTAAAAAAGTAGGTATATTGTAAAAAAATAACCACCAAAAGATTTCTGGCAAATTTCGCTGTATTTGAAAAATTAAGCTTGAAAGTTCTCCTAATTTTTTATTCAGCAGGTTTTGATAGGAAAGCAAATATATTTTCTTTATCACCCTTAAAACAAATTTTTTGGATGCCTGCTCGATAACTTTGTGCATTAGCATTTCTCTAATAATGCGGATTACACGATTGAAAATCCAACAGGCTCCATAAAATATGATAATCTGAGAAAAAAGAGATCTTTTTAAGTTATCTGTATAAACAAAGCTATGGCGGAGTAAGAGAGGTAAAGAAACATTTAAAGAAATAGAAAGGATTATAATGAAAAAACTAATAGTTTTATTTAATTTTTGACCTTTGTTTTCATTAAAAATGATGAAAAAAACTTCTTTGTAAATAGCAAAGTGTGTACCAATATTTTGGATAAGCTGTTTTAAATAACTTAATTTGTGATCTGCTTTTGTAGTGTTTGCTTTCAACGTTTCTTACATCTAGTTTAAAATAATTTAAAAAGTAGCTTATTTTAGTGATTTCACTGATCTCAATCATTGATTAAATCAGGTTCTATTCTGCTCTTATCTCTAATTTTAGAAAATTTTAATAAATAATGTAATTTGAGAGACGGTACGAATTGGTCTCCCATGTCTTTATCTTTTAAATTTTTTAAAATAAATATACTATACCTTAAAAGTGATGATAACTAAATGAATAAGAGTTACTTTAGCTATAAAATCAAAAAAAAGATTTCGTTCGCAACTTTTGATTGACGATTTGTGCAACACCTATTGACCCCTATAAATAATCTATCGAAAAATCAGGAAACTGATTATTTGTTTATATTAAATGACTTAGGTTTATTAGTTTTTGCTAAAGAGCCAATTTTTAGATAGCTTTTATGTAAAAAAACAAATAAATTAGCCGCGCATTTTTGCATCTTTAGGATATAATTGAGAGGAGAAGGCATTGCATGGCTTATTTTTTTATCAGTAGATTTAAGAATTTGTTTTTATTTGCATTGATCATAAACCAATTTCTTTTCAGTGAAGTTAATCGCCCAGAACCCATTTACAATCCTCTTGCAGATATCGAAAAGCATGTCAGTCAAATTCTTCAAACAAGTGGTTCTTCCTCTTTATCATTTCACCCCTTAAGTTTTAGAGAAGCCTTTGAAGGAAACTGGCCCTCTACTGAGAAGGAATTTTTTAATGATTCGGGGGTAATTCTATTAGAAAGAAACTTCAGCCGTTTTGTTGAGAAAATCCAATCTTCAAGCTCACAAGAGCATCAATTATTAATACCAAAGATTGTTCACTTTATTTGGCTTGGATCTTCTTTACCGACAAAAGCTGATTTAACAATACAATCTTGGCAAAAATATCATCCTGATTGGAAGATTATGATTTGGACAGATCGCGAAGTTGCAAACTTAAACTGGACAACTCCTCATTCAGCAATGTTTTATCAAGAAGCTCGAAACTGGTCTGAAAAATCTGATATTTTACGCTTTGAATTATTATATCAATATGGAGGGATTTATACAGATACAGACATGGTTTGTCTTCGATCCTTTGAGCCTATCCTATCTACAGACGTTTCATTTTTTGCAGGATTTGAAGGAAATAAAATTAAACGATTTGGAAGGCCGCTCATCGGTAGCGCCATTATTGGATCTGTAAAAGGGCATCCCATACTTTTAAAAAGTATGAAATACTCTTTAACGCAAAGTGAAGCCCCTTCTATTAATCAATATATTAGATCCGGCCCAGGTTCAATTACAAAAGCTTGCTATGAATATTTAAATGAAACTGAAAACACCGATACCCTCATTTTCCCTTGCTCATATTTTTATCCTTTGCCTTGGGAAGCTCGGCTTTCTTCTTCTACAGAAATATTGCAATACTTAGGACGTGAAGCACATTCTATTCATTTATGGGAAGGAACTTGGTATAACTCTTTTGAGTAAAAGAAGAAAAACTTTTACATCACAATGAGTTTAATTGTTTTATGTAAGTTGCAATACAATTGAGCATGTTATTTGCCTTAATAAAATCATTGGATAGAGTGCTTTTTTTCAAATTTTGTATGGCCCAAGTCACGAATTCCAAGTGACTAAATTGAACGATCTTTTCAAGATGCTTTTTTTCTAAAGCTGTAAGATTTTTATGATTTTTCCCGTAAGTGTTGTTAATAAATGAAAGTAAGAGATCATTTTTCAAAAGCTTACAATAGTCATTAAAACCCCCATACCGAAAATAAGAGGCCAAATCCAACAGCCTTACATCCTGACGAATACTGTCTAAATCAACAAAGTAAGTGTTTTGATGATTGACAATGACATTTGTCTGATTATTGTCT
Source organism: uncultured bacterium (assembly GCA_964612505.1). Taxonomy (GTDB): domain Bacteria; phylum Chlamydiota; class Chlamydiia; order Chlamydiales; family JAAZZY01; genus JAAZZY01. The sequence goes on from CAZTEX010000010.1 coordinate 23,845, forward strand.
CCGTGAATAATTTCTTTAGGAAGTTTTGCATAGATTTCTTGAAATTCAGAAGAAGCAAAATATTTACCTAATTCTAAAACTGTTCCCCACTCTTTCCCAGCAAAGATTTCTCCATAATTTTCTTTGAGCCATGGGTCAAAAAGGATCTGATAACGAGAAAGATATTCATCCAACTTAGAAAGTTTGAGATTATCTGGAGGGGTTATTAAACTTGAAAAATGATGAAATAACCCTGTCATAAGAAGCATTTGATCAAATGCAATGTCCTTTTTTTGGGATAATAAAAATTCTGTACAATAATAAAATGCATCTCCGATTTTAGAGACGAAATTTTGATGAATATTTTGATAAATTTGAGGTAAATGAGAAAAGCCCATTGAACTCATTTGATTTAAGATAGCTAACTTGCTTTCGGCTAATTGCAGATTATTTTGCACTAATTTAAGAACGCCTAGTGGTTTATCTATAGAATTAAAAACTCCAATCGGTGGGTTGACCATTCCTTCACCAATTTCTTTTAAAACCAATTCTTCATTTGTTGAGAACAATGAGCTTAATTCATTTTGATGCTCAGTCAAATTTTTTAAGGAAGATGAAAGTTGTTTATGATGACAATACTTCACTCTTTGAAAGATTCGATTTAAATTATGTACTAAGTTATTTCGAAAATTGTATTTATTCTGAATCAATTCTTTGCCGTTTTGAACTATTTCTTTTTTGCTTTTCTCTGGCATTTCTAAGATCATTTGTGAACAGGTCAAGAGCTTTTGTAAGGAGAGGCAACAATTCATTGGTTGTTTAATAATGACGTCAAGGCCGTCTAGTTCAGAGATAAAGCCATCGATGTTATGGTTGATTTGTATTCCAACCCCTCCTCGATTGCTTGCTAAAAGGATGCAGTTATTGGGGTTTGCTCTTGCTTCCATTACAGTTAATGGTTGTGTGTCTACTCGAGACAACACCCAAACCATGGAAGTTTTTGGCCACTGATAGATATAACGATCTAAGTCTGGTTCAAAGTAGTCTAATAATGTGACATCTAACTGTTCATTTTTAATTCTATTTCTGAGCATGTCAATATATTCAGGCATATAGTCAGAAGGTGGGGCTAACATAACAAGATGAATGTCTGGGTAGAGAGGCCTTAAATGTTGATATAACTCTAAAACAATATCTTGCCCTTTTAAGGGAGTTGCTCTTCCAATAGAAAATATCAGCCTTTTGTTTAATGGAATAGAGCGTTTTGCAAGTTCTAATTGTATCGAGTCGTATGAAAGTGTCTCATAGTATTTATCATATAAAATTCCGGTTGCAAAATGCATGAGTCTATTTTCAGGAAGATTGAAAGGAAAAGAAGTTAATTCATTTTTTATATTCTCATTAATATACCCAATCTCAAAATCACATATTTCAGCATGTTGAAATCCCTTAAGTTCCCATTGATGTCTTTCTGGCCATTTTGGATCTCCTTCGCTGGTATGGCCGTTATAGCTCCAACTTGTTGCGTGAGGAATAACCAGTACTTTGTATTTGCCACGGATATCACCACTCGCTTGTAGGCGGTGTAATGCAATGGGTACTTGAGCAAAAGCTGTATCATGGCAAATAATGAGTGTAAAAAGACTTTCATTAATGATATTAGCGATTAAAGGGGCGCTATTATAGCATAGATCTTGCCATTGATCGGGATCCCCAAACATTTGATCATTTTTGATGCTATCAAGTAAATAGACTTTGCCGCCAGTTGCATGACAAATGAGCTGATTATTTTCTAGGACGTCATTAGAAAATTCAGGCAACTCATGAGAATAATTGCATGTCATCAGATTTAAATTAAAATGAACTTTATTTATATATGTATCATTCATTTCACAAATAATTTGATTAATATTTTGGACTACTGTCCCTACACCTGTTTGCATAGTATTAATCCCATCAAATGCCAGTTGAATAAATGTAATTTTTTGAGAAGGAATTGATTGTAAATCTAATGGAACTGTCTGATCGTTATTTCCTTCAGCATTTAATGAAAACACAAGAAGGGCTAAAACAAGGAATTTAAACATTGTAGATACCTGTATATAATATTATTAAAAAGTGCATTCTTGAGTTGAGCACTGCTTGCAAAGCAAGTGCTTCATAGCTTCAGCTACGAGATGTTTTTGAAAAAGATGTGCAAAAGTATAGATTTTCTTATTTTCATCTTTACTAGTACTGAAAAGCAAAAAAACGGAATCGTTTATCATCTTTTCGCAATTTTCAGCTGAGTTTAACTCTTCATATATCAAAAAATTCGAGTAGTTATTTAATTGAAAATTTCCAAATTGTTCAATGCACATCAATTCATGATGTAAGGGTAATTGTTGGTTTGAGAAGAGCAAAAAATGATGGATCCAATCGAAGCCTTTTCTGTACAACTTATCCACAATTTCAACATCCCAAGCAGCGATGCCTCGACATTCCTGTTTACTTCTTTGTCTACTTGTCGTAATTCTATGTAATCTATATTCAAAAGGAAATTGTTCATTTAGAAATAAATCAATGGGGTTTTCTTTTCCCTCTTCTAGAAAAAAATGAGATTTGCCTGTTGAGTCTAATTGGACTATATCCCATACATGATCAACTGGATTTTTGAAAAAAAAACAGGGGCTACATGACCCTCTCCAAAAACGGTTGAAATAAAAGATGAATGATCAAAACTTTCTTTTTTTAAAGTTTTGAAATCAATAAAGCTTGGGGCACGCATCTTAAGCAGCTCATCCATTTGGAATAAGATGCTGGGAGATAGTCTATGTGATTTCTCAGAGGGGGGGAAGCCGCTTTTTTGAAATGGAGGTAGTTGTAATAAATCAATAAGGGCAAAATAGCTTTTATCAACCAATCCTTTAGAATCATCTTTGATAAAGTAGCTTTGTTGTTCAAATGCCTCAATAACTTCTAGTTGTTCCATGATTGATAAATGGTAAAACCAATCTAAATTGGACAGATCTCCTTCTAAATAGCCTCGTGTTAAAGAGATTATTTTTTCATTAGTAGTTGAGTTTTTAGCTATATAAATAGTTTCACTAGAATCCCGTTTTAAATAGGTAATCGTTTCAACTTTGGTAATGGGCTCTTCTTGAGCATATGCAAGATTTCCAATCACAGCATTCAATATGATAAGAAGAGGCAGTTGAAAAAATTTATTTTTATACATTTCTTTTTTTTGTGGGTAGAAAGAAATCAAACCAAGTTCCCTCCCATAAATGCACAGCAAATGACTCTGGTTTAATTACTTTTAATAAGTCTTCTGCAGAGGTCAATCTCTCTCTCCAATATAAGGGATAGAAATATGAACACGGGAAAATAATAACATCCTTATTCTCTATATTTAATAGAGCGTCATAGCAGCCATCACTAAGTATGCCTGGCCCTGAACGGATAGTTTGTGGATCATCCGGAGCCTCTTTTGAAGTTTTGCAATGATCAATGCAATATTTCAAAATGGGACTGTGAGGTTCGGCGCCAAATACAGCACTTCCGATGAGAGGGCGACCATAATTGCTGTTGATCTCGTTATTTTCAAAACCAGCAAAAAATGAGATGCCATCTGATGAAATAAGAGAATCAAAAGATTTTAAACATACCATATCGATATCGGCATAAATCCCCCCATATTGATAGAGGATTTCATATCGTAAAATATTTGCTTTTTCAGACCAGTTTACCCCATTGTCATAGCATAACTTTGAATGAGGGTTAGACCACTCAAAATTTTCTACATCTTTTTCATCCCAGACTTTGATTTTCCAATAAGGATTGTGTTTTTTCCATGAATCGATAACTAGCTGCACTTCTTCATTAACAGGCGATCCTAACCAAATAAAATGAACCAAAGGCGGAATAAAGCCTGAGCCTAACGAAAGCAGATTATTTTCAGCCTTAATACAATATTCCGTAAAATTGACAATAGCAGCCTGCACCCCAAGATCTTCTAAGTATTTCTTTGGAATTTCTTTATTATTTATTTGTAGTGATTGTCCGAATGTAACGGCAACAAAATCATTATTACTGGGCTCTAATTCCAAAAGTGCTTTAACATTGGATTCAATGCTTTTTAATGGTTTAAAAAGAGGGTTGTCTTCTGTTTGTAAAGGGTAATAAACAAAAAACAGAGTGATATAAAGTAATATACACACTTTATTTAATTTCAATTTCATACAGTTCTCTCTGGAGGATTCAAAAAGGAATTTGATTATAATCTTAAATAAGAATATGTCAAATTAGGTAATAAAAGTTTTTCATCTGGCTTTATTAAAACCTAAGTTTATTGCTTAATTTAAGCACTCGTTGCTTATGAAAGAAAAATGAAGGTAAGATGAAATATTAAAACTGAGAATAAAAATCTATCTTATCATAAGGCCCATCAGAGGTAAAAGGTTGTCTTGTAGCTGGGTTTGCAAGAGCCATCAAATTAAGCCCTTTCTGCATTCGAAAACCTCAAAATACCGTTTGCTGGATCGACTCATTCAGGAGAGATCTCTCCTTTTGGGCATAGCGGCATTGCGGGTTTAGGTGTGTGAATAACTCTTGATAGGGATGTTTCCTTGCGTAATGAGTGTTTCCCAAAGCTGTGAAATATCATTTCTTAGTAGAAGAACTTCTTCAGTTTGTAATTTTATTAACGATCAGCGGTATTTTTGCCACACGCTAAGAGGATTTCATCTCTGCAATCTAGAATTTTAGTTGATGTTTTATAGTAGGTGTCTAACATACAGTTCAAAAATTTACTTTGACATAGCGAAGTATAAGAAGCGTTTTTTAGTATAAAAGAACTTTGGCATTGGTCTCGATTGTGCTCGCATAGAAATTCCATCCCATAGAGTATAGGCAAATGTTTTGCCATGAATTGATCAACCCATAGAGCTGCATTAGTCATGATAGGAGCGCAATCCAAGAAGGTATAGGCAGGACAAAAATGGACATTAGCTACTTGTGTACATAATAATCCTATAGCCATAAAAATCTCCTTTAAGGGTTTATAGAAGCGGCACAGAGTAATTATAACATAATTACTATTAACATATTATAAATAATAGAGTTGGTTTTTATTTTAATATTCCTATGTCAAAAAAAGTGATTATTTTTAATAGCCTTTAGAAAATTGGCTTTTTTCTCAAACCCAAATTTTGAGTCACGCAGAAACAGACATTGTTAATGGAAGAACATACGAGATGTTTTATTTCAAGGAATCGAAAAGAGCCAAAAGGGGATGTGTCGCAACGTAATGAAGAAAAAGTTCCTTTTTTACCCAATTTTTCGATAGAATAGTCGGACATTTTTTGTTCTTGAGAGGCCCAACGCTTAATTCCTTCTTCTACCTTTTTGTCTTTTGGGTCTTCACAATTTTTAATATCAGTGATAGTAAGATTAAGATTCTTATTTTTTTTCAAAAAATCATAAAGATTTGCAAATCTTGAAAACTCTTCGACAGAAACCTTATTGTTTTTATCAGGATGAATTTTTGTTAGTTGAGTTTTCATCTTTTTACGCATTTCAATCACATCTTGAACACCAAAACAAGACATAAAAGCACTGGCTGCTTGTTTTTTGGCATTCATAATGCAAGCTTCGATTCCAAGGTGATCTTCAGAATCTTTGAAGTAATAAGCATTGGAGCAAGATAAAAGTTGTTGATCCTCTGTAAGAACCTGTTTCCAACAGTAGCTCTGTAGAGAGCTCATCGCAGAGCTTGCCATTTTGGGAAGCTCAGAGAGCCCCCTTTGAGCATAATTATTGTAAATTAAGTAAGCAATTAGAGCGGGAGTAATAATAAACATGGCGCGTTTAAGGAATCGTTGACTGCTTAGTCCCCACTTTACATCCTGAGTAGATCCTTCTTTGCGAAGGAGGTCAATTTCTTGAATTAATCGCTGAAACTTAAATAGGTTGTTATTTGAGTTCTGAACTAAGTGATGTATTTCTGTAAATTCATCTTTTAGTAGCTGTACTTGCTTGAATTCATTCGGCTGAGTCGCTGTTTTTTCTAAATCTAAAAGTAAGTTGTCAATTTGAGCAAAAGTATCGGTAATAGCTATTTTAGCCTCTTCCGCAGCTTGTAGTACTTGAGTGCTTGTAAGCCCTTTTCGTTCGACAATAACCTTAGGCATCAGCCTTTCCATTAGCTGATCAATTTCTTGATTACATTGTTGATAGGCTGCTTTAAAATCAGCCTGTTTTGAATCAGGCAACGCTGTATTAAAATAGCTAAAAGGTTTCAATGAGCTAACGGAATTCATTTTAAAATCAAGGGTTGATGGGTTAAAAAAAATAATATAAGACAATTATAACACATAAGATGTAAATTTCTTATAAAGAAAACCGTAAAGTTTTTTCTTTAAAGCTTCTCTTTGGGTCCCCTATAAAAATTTTTGAAATAGCAACCTAGGTCAAAAGAGCTATTGCCCAAGACAAGCAGACAAAAATTCCATAGCAGTAGCGGCGACCTTTCCCCATTGTTCCATAACAGCCTCTCTACAGGATGCATAAGCTGGGGCGCAGTGAGAAACATTTCCGGTAGTATCAGTATTGACGCAGTTCTCATAGATAATATGACATTGGGCTCGCAGGCTCTCAAAGCTAGGATAATTTGCGGTTGCAAAATGGGAAGCCCATTGGGCTGTATTGTAAATAGCAGGGGCGCAATCAGCGAATGTGTATGCGGGACAAATATTTAAATCCGAAGCGCTGTCACAAGTTAATGACATAAAAAATCCTTTTCTAAAGCTTAATAAAATCAAAGTGCGAAAATGATAGCAGAGAGGAGGTTAATTTTTTATAAATAATTTAAAAAAATGCTTTCGTTAGAAAGTTCCAAAAGGTGGACGGTCTTTTTTTTGTGATTTTCCCTCTTCTTAACGAAACCTTAAAAAAAGCTATCCTTTTCAATGAAAAGACTGTAGAATAGCTACGCATTATATTATTTACCTTCTAATCAAGCCTGACTTTTACAAATAAGAGCTTATCCAAGAGCTGTCTTGTCATCAAAAAAGTTTAGAGGTAGCAACATCGCAAATGAATCAAGAACTGCTAATACGTCCCATGAATGAAAGTGATGTGGCTAAAATGGGTAGACAATTTACTTTTCCTTGGTCTAATCCTGAAAAAACAGCTCAAACTTGGAAAAACTACTACGAAGAGCAACAACAAGGGCTTCGCAGTGTGATCCTATTAGAAATGGGAGAAATCCTAGGCTATGGGAGTTTACTCAGAGAGTCAAGGTATCCTTTCTTTTTAAATCTAGCTATTCCAGAAGTGCATGATCTATGGATTGATCAAAAATATCGAAGGCAAGGGTTTGGAAAGACGCTTATTAAGGCCATTGAACAGAGAGCTAAAGAAGAAAACTATCTGCAAATCGGTCTGGGAGTCGGGTTATATAAAGATTATGGTCAAGCACAAAGGCTTTACATTTCTTTAGGATATATCCCTGTAGGGGAAGGCATCACCTATAAAAGTCAAACTGCAATTGCTGGGGAAAGCTATCTCTTAGATGATGATCTACTCCTTTGGCTAATAAAAACACTGAGATGAAATAAATCATGAATTTAACCGCTTTTATTTTCAAATTTGTCCGACGGCAGCGATGGCTATTTAGTTCCATCATGCTTTTAAGCTTGATGTGGGTTTTTGAAATGTTATTTTGGCCTTTTTTCCTTGGAAAAATTGTAAATATTTTAGCATTTAATGACCTTGATCGTCTTTCGGTATGGCCTATGTTAAAACCTTTACTCATTTGGGGTGCTGGCGCTTGGATCTTGATGGAGTTTGTCTTTCGCTATAGAGATTTTTTGCAGTCTTGCGCTTTGCCCAAGTTAGAGGCCGATATTCGCATGACCATGTTTGATCACGTACAGCATCATTCACCCAAATATTTTAATGAACATTTCTCAGGAAGCTTAGCCAATAAAATTGGAGATATGGTTTTAGCCAATAGCTCCATTTTAAGAATTGCTTTGATGAACTTAATCCCTGTAAGCGTCATGACAATTGTCACTGTGTTTATCTTTTCTCAAATCAATCTTTACTTAGCTTTGATCATTGGGATTTGGATCGTCGTTCATTTCTTCTTATGTTGGTTTTATACCCTCAAATGCACCGAATATTCCTCTCACCATGGAGCGCTTAGAAGTGTGTTAATAGGGAAAATTGTCGATAGTTTCACAAATAATTTTGCGGTGAATCTATTTTTTCGATTTCGTTTTGAAAAAGCTCACGTTGCTTCCTATCAGAAAGAAGAGCAAAAAGCCAATTATAAAGCGCAAGTTTATGCGGTTAAAATGTGGTCTTATTTATGCGCCGCTCTTGCCATCGAAATGTTTATTTTAATAGGGTTTGCGACGTTTTATTGGATGCATGAAAAAATCACAACAGGGGAAGTGGTCCAAGTCTTTTATACGATATGGAATGTAAGCATGGCTCTTTTGTTTGTTGCCGATCAAGCTCCTGAATTTTTCCAATCTTTAGGTATTGCTAAGCAAGCCCTTACCATCATGAATGATCCTCAAGACATTCTAGATCCTGAAGGTGCTACAGATCTTGCTAGCAAAAAAGGGGAAATTGTCTTTGAAGGGGTCTCTTTTTCATATGGGAAGAAATCTATTTTTGAAAATAAAAACATTCGAATTGAGGCAGGGGAAAAAGTAGGCCTTGTCGGCTATTCAGGGGCAGGCAAATCCACTTTTGTCAATCTGATTCTCCACTTTTTCGCTCTAGAAAAAGGGAGAATTTTAATTGATGGGCAAGATATCTCAAAGGTCACTTTAGAATCTCTTCGCAACTCAATTGCCCTTATTCCCCAAGATCCAATTTTGTTCACCGTACCTTAGAAGATAATATTCGCTATGGGCAAGAGAATGCAGGGGCAGAAGAGGTCATTGCTGCAGCCAAGCTCGCTCATTGCGATGAGTTTATCAAAAAATGTGCGAATGGGTATCAAACTCTAGTGGGTGAAAGGGGAACTAAACTTTCAGGAGGGGAAAAGCAACGGATTGCAATTGCTAGAGCCATGCTTTTAAAAACCCCTATCCTTATTTTAGATGAAGCAACCTCCGCGTTAGATTCAGTGACAGAAAAATATATTCAAGAAAGTTTAGACAAGTTAATGACCAATCGAACCACTCTTGTTGTGGCGCATCGGCTATCAACTCTATCCAAGATGGATAGGATCTTAGTTTTTGATCAGGGAAAAATTATCGAAGAGGGATCTCATTTAGACCTATTAAGCAAAAACGGCCATTATGCCCATATGTGGCGGATGCAGGTCGGAGGATTTCTTCCAGATAAGCCAAGTTGAGCTTGTTAAGATTGTTAGCAGTAAAGTCGACTTGTTTTATTACATTGTTGGTAGATGGCTTTAAAACCAGCCCATTTTAAGCTTTTAAGAGACAATTATTTTCTAGCTATAATTCTTAAGAGCACTTATCATCAATGGATACCCTTATCCATTTAATCTTTGTGTTAATCTAAAATTAAAATTGACAATGATCTCAATACAACATATCGCCCTTTCTTATGGATCTAAGCTTCTCTTTGATGATGTTAACCTACATCTAAGTGGCCAAAATCGCTATGGCCTTGTAGGAGCTAATGGAGCGGGTAAATCGACTTTCTTAAAGCTGTTAATGCGAGAAGTTGAACCTTTGATGGGGGAAATTGCCATTTCCAAAAGTTCACAGGTGGGTTGGCTCAAGCAAGATCAAGATCTTTTTTTAGAAGAGACCATTCTTTCCATTGTCTTAAGAGGGCATGTTGAGTTGTGGGCCGTTTTTGAAAAGAAAGAAAAACTCCTTCAAAATGAAACCTTATCTGATAAAGAGATTAATCAATTAGTAGAAATTGAAGAGACGATCGATCGCCTTAATGGCTATGCAGCCGAATCTAAAGCTGAAGATCTTCTTGTTGGACTTGGAGTTCCTAAAGAACTTCATTTACAACCTCTAAAATCTTTTTCAGGAGGCTATAAATTAAGGGTGTTACTAGCCCGAACTCTTTTTCATCAACCTGACATATTACTTTTAGATGAACCGACGAACTATTTAGATATCGTCACCATTCATTGGCTAGCTAACTACTTGGCCAATATGTTTAAAGGAATGTTAATAGTGACCTCTCACGATCATCACTTTTTAAATAGGGTTTGTAATTATATCCTCGACGTTGATTATGGAGAAATTCGCTGCTACACTGGAAACTACGATCAATTTGTAGTGCAAAAAAAATTGCTGCATGAGCAAAAAGAGATTTTCAGGAAAAATCAACAAAAACATGTTGATCGGATGCAAGAATTTATTGATCGTTTTCGAGCTAAAGCTTCTAAAGCCAAGCAAGCACAATCCAAAGAAAAACAACTTGAAAAACTCGAATGGCCTAAAGTCGATGTCAGCTCTAGAAAATATTTGAACCTCTCTTTCCAAGTTGGGAAAAAATCGGGAAAAATTACTTTAGCTGTTAACAAACTCTCTAAGCAATTTGGAGAAAAAGTACTCTTTAAAGATTTTAGCTTTCAAGTGCATCGGGGAGAAAAAGTAGGTATTTTAGGCCCCAATGGAGTTGGTAAATCAACGCTTCTCAAATTAATTCTGAAAGAACTAGAGCCTACTTCTGGTGCTGTTGAATGGGGGTTTGATTTAGCCCTTGGCTACTTTGCCCAAGAATCGTATGAGCAACTTTCAGGCAAAGACACCATTATTGAGTGGCTTTCAAACCACACTTCGCGCGTCTCTGAGCAGCAAATTAGAGCAACACTGGGGCGAGTTTTATTTACTCAAGATGACCATTTCAAGACGCTCAATGTGCTCAGTGGGGGAGAAAAAGCAAGACTCGTACTTGCTAAAATGATGCTGGAGGGTTCTAACACCCTCATCATGGATGAGCCAACCAACCACTTAGACTTGGAAGGGAGAGAATCATTAGCAGAAGCTTTAGTAAAGTATCCGGGGACTGTCATTTTTGTCAGTCACGATCAGGCTTTTATCGATGTATTATCTACACGCATTATTTATTTAAACGGCAAAAACTCTTTAGATTATGCCGGTACCTATCAAGAGTTTATTGCAAAAAACGCTCATCTGAATTTCCAAATTAAAAAGTAGTTTTCAAGCTTTGCAAAGGCAAACGAGGCCACTTTGCGTCATGACGATAATGAGAGAAAAGATAAACATCTTTCTGGCCCAAGCTTTATCATCTTTTGCTGAGTAACCCCTGTAAGATAAAAAAAGCCATAGGGTTGCAAGAGCTAGCATGATAAGAGCAAAAACAGAGTTCAGATAACCCAACAAATACAAAGACTCAGCGCTAGCAAGATAAGCTAGAGTGTAAAAGAGCATTTGCGTTTTAGTGGCCCTCACTCCTTTCACCACCGGAAGAACAGGGATATTGCCAAGAGCATAATCTTTCAGTCGATAAATAGAGATGGCATAAAAGTGGGGCATTTGCCAAAGAAGGATCGTTAAAAAAATTAAAAAGCCTTTGAGGTCTAATGTGTTGGAAAGAGCCAAATATCCCACTAAAGTGGGGATGGCTCCAGCGAAACTGCCAAGAAGTGTGCAGAGAGGCGAGTGGTATTTTAATAAACTATAGATAAAGACATAGGTTACAAAACCAAAAAGAGCCGCATAAGCACTATAGCAGGAAGTTAGGAAGTAGAGGAGATAAAAGCCAAAAAGAGCGCAGATAGAGGCAAAAAAAAGTGCCTTTGGGCTGGAGATAACTCCTGTAACTAGCGGTCTACCTTGAGTTCTTTGCATCTTAGCATCTAAGAAGCGGTCGATGTAGTTATTAAAAGTGCAGGCAGAGGCAATGACTAAAGAGAGACCCAGTAGCATTGAACCTAATTTGAAAATGGAAAAAGGTCCTGCTAGCGCGAGGATAAAACCAGATAAAGCGGTGATTAAATTACCAAAAACAATACCTGGTTTTACTAGAGCGAAATAGTTTTTGAGGATCTCAGAAAAACGAACTTGAATGGCTCTTTGCATGAAATCGAAATTATTTAGCTTATTGGTATTTTTTCTTTTAACGTAAATGTGTATTAGGGGCTAGTGAAAAAATAAAGGGCTATGGTAAGGGTAGGAAAAAAGTGAGGGAAAATGAAAAAAAAGAATTCTATCGTGATGCTTTTAAGTCTTTTGTTTCCTTTAACATCTTGTCATTATACCGATGATCCTTCCTCGACTAAAAGTAAACCCGTCACCCAAATAGGGGACTGTAATAAAGAGGCATGTTCTTGCAAAAATAGCTGCGCTTGTAGCTCTAAATGCCCATGCTCTTGCAATAGTTAGTCCAAGCTTGTAGAATACGCTTATTTAAAAGAACATTCTACCAATGGTAAAAGCTATTTTCATTCCAGGTAATGGGGGATCTTCCACTCAAGACAACTGGTTTCCAGCTGTTAAATTAGAGCTAGAGGCCCATGGGGTTGAAGTTATTTCCGTTGTGTTTCCCGATCCTTATCTTGCTAGACAATCTTATTGGATACCCTTTTTAAGAGATGAGTTGAAAGCAGATGAAAAGACGATCCTTATTGGTCATTCATCAGGTGCTATTGCAGCCATGAGATTTGCTGAAGAATATCTTATTTTGGGCTCTGTCCTTGTTGGCGCTTATCACACAGATCTTGGAATGGAAAGTGAAAAAAAATCAGGCTATTTTGATAAAGCTTGGAATTGGGATGCGATCAAATGCAATCAGCAATGGACTATTTTATTTGCCTCACAAGATGATCCGTGGATCCCTGTCAAAGAGCCGCGTTATTTACACGAGCAGCTAGATTGCGAATACCATGAATTTAAAGATCAAGGGCACTTTGGAGGAGACTATCATAAACCAACTTTCCTCGAGCTCTCTACAGCTATTTTGCGCCATCTTCATAAAGATGTTCAAAGTTAATGAGCCATACCAGGCATATCAGGCATGGATGGCATCAAGTTATAATTGACGCTGCTCATAATCCACATCGATCCGCCGATGATAATCACAATAACCATAATCGTAAAAAGTAAAGAGAGAAGATTCCAGCGAGGTTTTTCTTCATTGGTAATTTGAAAGAAGAAAATGAGCTGAACAATGGCTTGGACGATGGCTAAACCCACTAAAGTAAAAGCCAGATGAGGTAAAATCAGAAAATCTTTGATCGCAAAAAAATAAATGACAATTGTGAGAGCTATCGATACTAGATAGCTGATAATAGTTGGTTTAATATCTTTATTCCATTCATGAGTAGGATCGAGCATCTATTTCACTCCTAGTAGATAAACAATAGTAAAAATAAATATCCAAACGATATTTAAAAATTGCCAAAACATTCTTAAGCACGTGATTCTTTTAATGCTTGTTGGACTAATTCCGTGAGTGATAATAGGAATAGCTAAGACGATAATCCAAAGTAAGCCAAATAAAATATGCAATAGATGTGTGCCAATGATTGTAAAGTAAGCTGACAAGAAGGCGCTGTTTTTCCAGCTAAATCCCTGCGAAAGGAAGCGTGAAAACTCCTGGTGACCCATGACCACAAAAGAACAACCGAGCAAGAAAGTGAGTAATAAAGAAATGAGAGCTGCTTTTTTATTTTCTCGATGAGTGTAGGCGCCAGCAAGACCTATCGTAAAGCTTGCTGAAAGCAAAATAAGAGTTTGGGTAAGGGTAAAGTGTAAATGAAAAAGATCAGAACCTGCAGGTCCCCCAAAGGTGCTACTTTGTAAAACGACATAGGTGGCGATCAAGGCCCCAAACAAAATAAAGTCTGTCAGTAAATAAATCCAAAAACCAAAAACTGTTTTTGAATAAACATCATGATGAGGGTCGGGATAATTTTCATGGATGAGAGGATCGCTCATGCTGTTTTTTTCCTATTTTCAATCTTCTTAATGACATCGACTTTGACATGGTAATCTGTATTTTTTTCATAAAGTCTTGCAATGATAACAGCTATTAAACCAATGGCGCTCACAATCGCCAGCCAAAACATATGCCAAACAAGAGCAAAGCCAAAGATAAAGCTAATGGCGCCGATATAAAATCCAGCAGGGGTGTTTTTGGGCATGTGAATTTCTTGATAAGAAACATTTTTAGGACGAGTTTGATTATTTTTTTTCATCTCCCAAAAAGCATCTCTGGAGTGAACTTCTGGTTCGATGGCAAAATTATAAAAAGGAGGGGGTGAAGTTGTAGACCATTCTAAATTGTGACCGTCCCAAGGATCGCCTGTTGTGTCTTTGAGTTGATCTCTTTGCCGATAGCTTACATAAACTTGTAAAATTTGGAGTCCAACTCCCGCTAAAATAATGAGGCCACCGATCGCTGCAACAACAAAAAGAGGCTGCCAAGTGGGATTCGTATAATGGCTAAGTCTTCGTGTGGCTCCCATAAAACCTAAAATATACAGTGGCATGAAAGCTAAAAGAAAGCCAATCAGCCAACACCAAAAAGCATATTTCCCTAAAGTTTCGTTGAGCCTATAGCCTGCAAATTTAGGGAACCAATAGGCAAAACCCCCAAAAGTTCCAAAAACGACACCACCAATAATAACAGAGTGGAAGTGGGCAATTAAAAATAAGCTGTTATGGAGTTGAAAGTCTGCGGCAGGAATCGCCATTAAAACGCCGGCAACACCTCCTAAGACAAAGACAACGACAAAACCTAAAAACCAGTACATCGGAGTGGTATACTCTACTCTTCCTTGATACAAAGTAAAGAGCCAGTTAAAAATTTTAACCCCTGTAGGCACTGCAATAATCATCGTCATAATGCCAAAGAAAGCATTGACGTTTGCTCCTGCGCCCATGGTGAAGAAGTGGTGTAGCCAAACGATAAAAGATAAAAAGGTAATTGCAAAAATAGCCCACACCATCGAAGTATAGCCAAACAGTTTTTTCTTTGAAAAAACAGGGACATATTCAGAGAAGATACCAAAGATAGGGAGAATTAAAATATAAACCTCTGGATGACCCCATGCCCAAATTAAATTAATATACATCATCGGGTTACCACCATATTCAGCAGTAAAAAGGCGGGTGAGGATGAGGCGATCCGTTGAGAGCATCCCGATCACCGCTGTTAAAATAGGAAAGGCAAAAATCACTAAGATCATCGTTGCTAAAACAGCCCAGACAAAAATAGGCATGCGCATTAAAGTCATCCCTTTGCAGCGCATCTTTAAAATGGTGACTAAAAAATTAATTCCCGAGATTAAGCTACCCGCCCCGGATATCTGAATGCTCCAGAGCCAATAGTCGACCCCTTCTCCAGGATTATATTTTAATCCTGAAAGAGGAGGGTATGCGGTCCAGCCAGTTCCTGCAAAGTCGCCAATAATTAAAGAGACTAAAATATATAAAGAACCAGAGGCAAATAACCAAAAGCTCAAAGAATTTAAAAAAGGGAAAGCGACATCTCTAGCTCCTATTTGCAAAGGCAAAATAAGATTAATCGATCCAAAAACAATTCCCATGGCCACAAAAAAGATCATGGTGACGCCGTGAGCCGTGAAGATCTGCTGGTAGTGATCGGGTCCTAAGTAGCCCATCGAATCGCCCATAGCAAAAGCCTGCTGAGCGCGCATCATGAGGGCATCGACAAAACCTTTTAAGAGCATGATGAATGCCACGACTAAATACATGACACCAATTTTTTTGTGATCGACAGAGGTAATCCATTCATTCCATAGCCATCGCCAACGTTTAAGATGGGTAATTAAAGCGATTAAGCCAATAGCACCCAAAATAATCGAACCATCGGCTATGTATTCGATCCAATCATGTTTAAAAGCGTCAAGAGTGAGTCGTCCCCAAAAATGCATCTTAATTCTCTATTGGTGGTTCATATTTCATTAAAATTTGTTCAAATAAATCACTGTTCACTAGTTTAAATGTGACAGGTGGATTGTTTGTGCTAGGTGTTACTAGCTCCTGGTAATGATTAAAATCTAAGCCAGATCCAGATTTTCTAGCTGTTGAAAGCCAATCGATAAATTCTTCTTTAGTAGAGGCTTTAGCAGTAAAGCCCATGCCAGAGAATCCTGTACCACTAAAATTAGCTGACCGTCCCATAAAATCACCTTCTTGATCGGCAATCAAATTAAGGCGTGAGCGCATTGCTGGCATCGCATAAATTTGGCCTCCTAGTTGAGGAATCCAAAAAGAATTCATTGGAGCATCTGCGGTAATTTCAAAATGAATGGGAGTGTTTGTCGGAAATTGAATATAATTTACTGTGGCAACGCCATGTTTTGGATAAATAAAAAGCCATTTCCATTCTAATGCGACCGCTTGAATTTCAATAGGGGCATTCTCTGAAGCAATCGGCTTTAAAGGGTATAGGTCATAGCTGGATTTCCAGGTAATGACAGCTAAAACGATAATGATGACAAAAGGAACTCCCCACCAAACAGACTCAGCAACATAGCTATGTTCCCAGTCAGGTTTATAGGTTGCTTTTTTGTTTGTCTCTCGATATTTCCAAGCAATAAAGACCGTCATGACATAAACGGGAAGCACCACAATGAGCATCAAAATGGATGCAATATACATTAAATTGCGCTGATGTTTCCCAATAAATCCTTTTGGATTGAGGACGAGAATGTCATGGGTACTGATGTAGAAAATACTTAGAGCAATGAGTGCTAGGAAAAACAAAATCCAAAGGATTGTCTTGTATTTAGTCTTCATGAACTTGTCTTAATAAACGTTTATTTTGATAACGAATTTTTCTTTTTATAAGAAAAAGGCAAGTTTGTCGAGAAATTATTTAAAAAGAAGGGAGATGGATTTGTTTTTAGAAATGCTTCTTAGAGATTTTTGCCTAAATCGAGAAAATCTTTTTCATGGCAAATTCCCACATCGTTAAAAACCATCTCTTGATAACCTCTTTTTTTGTAAAAGGGGGCTTGATCTACTGTTTCGTGTAATTTCACCACCTTTCTTTTTTGATGCTTGAGCCATTTTTCAATAAACTCAAGCAACAGAGCGCCATATCCTTTTCTCTTCTCTTTTTCATCGGTGGATAAAGTTCGTAAGGCAGCTTCTCCATCATCTAAAAGTTCTATATGAGCGCAGGAAACAATCTGCGTTCCATGATATAAGACAAAATGAACATGATTTTTTAAAGTGAGGGTAGGGTGATTAGGATCATACTGGATTCCTAAAGGATCAAAGATTTGCTCTTTTCTAATTCGATGGTAGTGACTCCACTCCTGATTATGCAAACAAAAAGCAACATGGCATCCCTCGTAGCCCGCTTTTTTTAAAATGCTTTTAATAAAAGCGTCTTTAGCCAGGTTATAACCTGAAAAGCGGTGCTCTTGCACCTCAAAAGATTTGGGATCTTTTAAGAGGTTTTCTTTTAGCTGGGCGTATTTTTCTATTTCTTCAGGATGGCTTCTCAAATAATCTCGAAAAGATAAATTAAGATGAATAAATTCGTGACCCTTTTCCACAACATGCAAGTTGACTTTAGAAAGGGGTGTGTTTTTAGAAAAATAATAACGAAGAGGGATATTGAGTTCGTTTTTAAAAATATAATCATGCTTTGTGAGCATCAGGCTATTTTCTAAAGAGTCTACTTGGCAAATAATGTCAATTTGAGGTTTTGCGCAGAGTCCAGCAATAGAGGTCGATCCAATATGATGGATCTCTAGGCAATGACTTTTAAGATATTGCTTAAGAAGAGCGGCCTCTTTTTGAAAGTCTTGAGGCCAATGGGGATCATAAGGGACAATTTCAATATGTTTGATTCGCATAGCTAGTAGAGGGTTTTTGATAGCAGAGATCTAATGCCCTTTCTGTTTTTGTTTTCTTTTAGCCTGTTTAAGCAAAAACTGTTTTTCTTTTTCTGCTTCTTTTTGCTCTTTAGAAACTTTCTTTTTTTCTTTTTTATTTAATTCCAATTGCTCGCGCATAGTTTCTTGAGCCATTGTAGAGGGTCTGTGTGTTTTTTTGATCTCTTCCATCTCTCTATGAATCTGGCGTTGTAATCTCTTGGGATTCATCCGCTTGATTTGGAGGTTAAACTTTTGCGGAGCTCCAAAGTTTAGCTCATGAAAATGGTGAAGGACAAATTCATATATTTCAGCATCGGAGGGTTCTGCTGGGAAAATTTTTCGAGCAACAGCAAAGCCGTCTCTATCTGTTCTTTCAAAACAGCCTACCCAAAACAAATCTTCTAAATAAATAGTGGCTTTAATTGTAATCATACAAAATAGGATAAATAGCTTATAGTTACTTCATAATAGCAAAAAGAAGAATTTTATTGAGAGGAAAGATGCTAAGACTAGGTCTTTGTTGTAAGTTTTACAAAGAAAAAATTCATTTTAGAGAGATTCGCTACATTCATTTTAAAAAATTAACTTTAGACCAAAGAAAAGAAAAACTAAGTGAGCTCATTTTAGCTAATCTAGAAGCCCTTTTGGCGGCCCTAAACTATTGCTATCAAAATGAAATTTTTGCTTTTCGCATTGGAAGCACATTATTTCCACTATATACTCATCCAGAGGGAGGTTATACTTTAGAGAGCCTGCCAAGCTATGAGCAAATCGTGGCTAAGATGGCTTCTATTAAACAATTTGCTCGGCAAAAAAAGATTCGACTCTCTTTTCACCCCGATCAATTTGTGATACTCAACTCCCCTAGAGAAGAGGTCGTTAAAGCATCTATTAGAGATTTAGAATATCACAATCAACTGGCCAACTGGCTAGGAGCTGACGTGATTAATATTCATGCGGGGGGAGTTTACGGCGATAAGCAAGCGGCTCTTTTACGCCTTGGCCATTATATTAAAATGCTTTCAAAAGATCTTCGATCAAAGTTAACTTTAGAAAATGACGATAAAAATTATACACCCAGTGATTTATATCCACTCTGTAAAGAACTTAAAATTCCTTTAGTCTATGATGTTCATCATCATCGCTGTTTGCCAGACCCTTTTGGTGAAGTGGAGGCAACTCAAAAAGCCTTATCTACCTGGGATCGAGAACCGCTTTTCCATATTTCGAGCCCTAAAGAGGGATGGCGTGGTCCTAAACCTTCTCGTCATCATGACTTTATTCAAAAAGAGGACTTCCCCCTCTTTTGGAAAGAAGTGGGCCCTTTAACAATTGATATTGAAGCAAAAGCAAAAGAAGAAGCTGTTTTAAAGCTGAAAGAAGAGTTGAGTTTGTAAAGCTTACCTCGCCCCATAGACAAAAATAGCTAAACTCGCTATGCAAAAATGTTTACAGCGAGGGGGTCCCAATGACAGAGAAAAAATATGTTGAAGTATCCATGACGGATTATCAACTCGTATCATCGGCACTGCTCAACAAGGGAATGGGATTTACCAAAAAGGAGCGAGATGATTTTGGCTTGCATGGTTTAATTCCCCCTACGATTGCAACTTTAGAACAACAAAAAAAACGGGCCTATGAAGCATTTTGCAGTAAAAGTTCTCCATTAGAGCGTTATATTTATTTGCGAGATTTACAAGACTCGAATGAAACGCTGTACTTTGCAGTTTTAGATGAGCATCTTGAAGAGTTATTGCCCGTTATTTATACCCCCACTGTGGGACTGGGATGTCAAGAATTTAGCCACATTTATCGTCGCCCTCGAGGACTTTTTATCTCTTACCCCTTGCGCGATCAAATGGACAACATGCTTAAAAATACACGTTTTAAACATGTTGAAATTATGGTTGTTTCAGATGGTGAGCGCATCTTAGGACTGGGAGATCAAGGAGCAGGGGGGATGGGAATCCCTATTGGCAAGCTAGCTCTTTATACAGCGTGCGCGGGCATTCACCCCAGAGCTTCTCTTCCTGTTTTGCTAGATGTTGGAACAGATAATCCAACTCTTATTAATGATCCGCTTTATGTGGGCTGGCGCCACGAGCGGATTCGTGGAGAAAAATACTATCAATTCATCGATCAATTTGTTAGGGCTGTGAAAAAGCGTTTTCCTAAGATCTTATTGCAGTGGGAAGACTTTGCTAAAAATAATGCCACCACCATCTTAAATAAATATCAAAATAAAATTTGCACCTTTAATGATGATGTGCAGGGGACTGCGGCCGTTGTTTTAGCTACCTTACTGGCTGCTGTTGAAACTTCTAATACCCCTCTTAACCGTCATCGCATTTTGATTGTGGGCGCTGGCTCTGCAGGTTGTGGTATTGCTAATCTGATTGTGGCGATTATGCAAAAAAGAAAAATGACAGAAAAAAAAGCGTTAGAAAATATCTTTTTATTCGATCAAAAAGGATTGCTGACTGAAAAAACAGAAAACATTCTCCCTTTCCAAGAAAAATTTCGAAAGGATTCCAAAGAGTTTAAGAATAAAGAAATCAATGATTTAAAAGAGATGGTTTTGCATACCAAACCCACTGTTTTAATTGGGGTAACGGCTCAGCCAGGTCTTTTTACTCAAGAAATTGTTCAAACCATGGCAAGCCTTGTGGAAAAGCCCATTATTTTTCCTCTTTCAAATCCTGACAGCCGTGCTGAAGCAACTCCTGCCAATATTAGCAAGTGGACGAATGGAAAAGCCCTCATTGGAACGGGCAGTCCTTTTGCTCCCATAGAAAAGAATGGAAAATCGTTCCGCGTGGATCAAACTAATAATTCTTATATATTTCCAGGTCTTGGACTGGGAACTATTGCAGTAAAAGCAAAAGAAGTGACACAATCAATGTTTTTGATAGCTTCAGAGACGTTAGCTTCAATGTCTCCTGCAAGAAAAGATAAAGAGGCAAATTTATTGCCCCCTTTAAGTGATAGCAAAAAGATCGCCTATAATATTGCAGTTGCAGTGGCTAAAGAAGCTGTCAGATGCGGTGTTGCCAATAGAGTCAGCGCTGAAGAAATCAAAAAAATGGTACGTCAAAAAATGTGGGAACCTATTTACCACCCATATAAAAAAGTTAAAAAATCATGAAAAAGATTCTGACAAAAATCTCTGCGCCACTCTTCTCCCTCTCTCTTTTGATGCTTTCCAATGGTTTTTTTCTTACTTATGTCAGCGCTCGTTTGCAGCAAGATCAATATCCTCCCATAGCTATTGGAGCCATCCAAGGATGTTATTATGCGGGCTTTATGATTGCGGCTCTTCGTTCAGAACTTTTGATTCAGCGAATTAAACATATTCGGGCTTTTTCTTTTTTTGCATCCATTGCGACCGTCTGCACCTTAAGTACAGTCTATGCTCACCATATTGTGATCTGGATGCTCATGCGCTTTTTAATGGGCCTATGCATCGCAGCGCTCTATGTTGTAATTGAAAGCTGGTTTTTTATTGTCAGCGATAGAAAGAATCGGGGAGTGATCTTAGGTATTTATATGCTGGGTCTTTATCTGTCGCAATCTGCCAGCCAGTATATTATCAATTTAATTGATATTCAATCGCAGATGGCGTTTATCGTGGCAGGATCTCTTGCTGCATTATCCATTATCCCAGTCACATTTACTCACAGCACTATCCCTGATATGGAAGTGCCTCCTCCAAGCGCGTTAATTAAATTCTTTGTGATCTCCCCAATGGGAACGGTAGGGGCTGTCCTTTCAGGAATTATGCTAGGCAGTTTTTATACTTTTGGTCCGACCTTTGCTCAAGGAAGTGGTTATTCGATAGCTCGTTTGATGAGCATTACGATTGCAGGTGGCTTTTTACTCCAATATCCTATTGGTCATTTATCCGATATTTTTGATCGACGCAAAGTCTTAGTTTTTGTCAGCATCATGGCAGCCTTGATGTCTTTAGCCATTATTATCAATGCTCAAAGAGAATTTTGGGTTCTTTTCTTCTCATTCATTTTGGGAGGATTTGCTTTTACAATCTATCCGTTGAGTATTACTCAAGTGGTAGATCGCTCAGAACCCAACGAAGCTACAACTGTGGCAGGTGTAATGCTCTTTGCCTACAGCATTGGAGCCGTCGTTGGCCCCTTTATTACCCCTCATTTCATTGCTCTTTGTGAAGGGCAAGTGGGTCTATATTACTCGATTATCTTTAGTTCCCTTTTACTAATGGTCTTTGGCTTTGCGAATATGGTCCTTAGAAAACCTGTACCTAAATCAGAAAAAGAAAACTTTGTGGCTATCCCTCCCCAAACACCGATTGTGGGTGATTTAGATCCTAGACTTCAAATCCCTAAAAAAGATCCTAGCCGAAAACTTTAACTTCATTTTATCATCCTTTTTCTGTGGCCAATTTTGGGCTATGATGGATGAGAAGGTGGAGTAATGCCCCAAGCAAGTGTTTTACTACACAATCATTTTCAGAATAGTTATCCTTCTCATCTAAAAGCAATCCAGCAAGTGAAAGAAGATCAATTTTCCAAATTTCTAGCTCCTCTAGAAATCATGGTTATTCCTGGTTTTGGCCCCGTCTATATTAAAGTGATGTTAGTTGCAACGATGCTAAATGAACTGCGTAGCAGCTTTTCCAAAGGGCTCGATCCTAAGCGCATTGGCCCTTATGACCCCAAAGTTGTTTGTTATCAAAATCATCCTTTATGAAAACACTTTCATAGCGTTTCTCCAAAAAGTTTTCCCTTTCAAAGAAAACTTCGGATTGCCGATAGCTTTAACGAAAGACTTCATTCTTTTAGCGATGCTTTTAAAATGTATACCGAGCAAAAAGATTATTTTTATAAAACGCTCAATCAAGAAACTCAAGAATGTGAGAATGACTATTTTAGAATTCTTGCTAAAGATGCGATTAGAAATGCTTGGATTGCTTTTCAGTATCAAAATGAGCCAGAAAAAGGATTGAAGCTGATCAAACAAGCTTTTACGAACATTCAGGAAGCTAAAAAAGTTCATTTCAGGTTGCCTAAGAAAGAGTTAATTTTGATGAAGGCATTTTTGTTATCGCAGCTTAATGAGACCAGTTTAGGGCACTTTGAACTTCAACATTTGCCTAAATCAATGCTCGAGTCTCCTATCACCTTTCAAGAAAAAGAATGGGCAATCAAAACACTCTTGGGCTGGGGATTAGAAGAAGATAAAGCCATCGATTTAGAAAAAATGTCAGGCTTTGACATGATGCTCCTTTGGGCAAAAGGATTAGTTCAAAAAATTGAGAACTCCTCAGAAGAAATATCAGTTCTGGTGAAAGAGAGTTTGCGCTCTCAACCTAATTTTGAACATGCCCTCTATTTTTTGAAGTATACCAAAGACAACCTTGCTTTGATTCACAAATATGGTTTAGAGCAAGAGCTGCCATCTTCACAGGAATTTCAAAAAAATTGCGCTGAGCGTTCGTATTTAACTTTAGAAGCTTTGCAAATACTTCATCAAAGCTTTAAAAGAATGATAATAGACATCCCTAACTTGGATGATCTTCTTTCATTTTATGATAATGTTGCTTTAGCTGAGATCTATCTTTTTGCTCTGCAAGGGGCTTCAGGTCCAAAGCAACTCACCAGTTTATATAACAGCTTATTACCCAAGTTAGCCGAAAAACAAAGTTTTTGGATCGAAACAAAGCCGGTTATCAAGATATCTAAGAAAGTTGTTTTCATTGATTCTTTCGGCTTATCTTTGGATACCTGCCAAGGGCAAATCAAAAAAATCAGTGAGCTCTATCCCAGTTTAAAAATGTTGGCTGTTTGTTATCCTCAAAAAAGTTTGTATCAATTAGGTGAGAGCTATTTAGATCAAAAGGTGGTTTTTCAATTACAAAAAAAGATCGAAGAGATGGACTTTGATCAGCCAGAAAGTCCCATCTCAGTTTATTGTCATCAAAGAGGAGAAAAAATCGCCCTGCAGGTGGTTGAGCCGCTTGCAAAAGAGATACAAAAAAAGATTAGACTTACAGTATTTTCTTCGGTCATAGGAGAGCAATCTCAAAAAATAGAGACCACTTATTTCTTAGATAAAAACGATCGTCTTGCCTTACTTGCTAAAGAAATTTTCAAAAATAAATTAAAAAACAGTTTATCTTTAGAAGAGTCTTTTTATTCAACACAAGTAGATAAAACTATAGGTTGTTTTTATAATATTAAATTTTTTAATCAATATATAAATTGAATTTATATTTAATTGTAATTTGATTGAAATAAAATAAAGTCAGAACTATCTTTCTTATCTATTATTATTGTTGAGGATGACCTATGTCCATTCCCTCTTTTGTTCCCCCGTTGATTTCCGATTTTAAAAGCCCTTTTAATAGCATTTTATCTGATATCAAAGGAGCGTTGAATCGGTGGCCTCGCATGGAAATCAAATATCATGAGCCAAAAAATAACATTCCTTTTGTAGGGATGTATATTAATAATGAAAAGACAATCCCTACTGTATGGCCAGGACATAAAGATTTTGCATTTCCCCAAAAACCGGTAGGAATAGATCTAAATCCTGCTGTCGATGAAGTGGCAAAAAAAGTGGCTGAGGTCTTTGAAATCAACTTTTCGTTTCCTAAAAAGGACTTTTTAGATCTTCGTAAAATTGTAGATCTTCCAGTCTATGATTTTTTACCTAAATTAGAACCTCAAGGGTTTCAAAAAGCTCTGCAGAATTTTTTTAATAAACCTCATAACGTCAGTGTTTCAGATCATTTATCTCGTTATTTAAGTCACATTGAAAATAGAACTCAAATTCCTCTAGAAATTCAGAGTGATTTGAAATTGATTCAAAAAAAATTACAGTTTTATTCAGCCATCCATTGCCCATCTCAAGAGCAGTTGCAAAGGGAGCTAGACTATTATCATTTTGATTTGGAGCGCTTTTCAGAAAAAGTTTTAAATAGTTTCTCTGGAGAGCAGCTTGCCTATTTTAGTAAAGAGTATCAAGAGCGTCAGATTGCTCGTAGAGCCGAAGAACTCGCCCCTATTCATCCAGCACTTCATCGTTATTTGCCGTCGGTGCTGCTCAAAGAACAAAGATCAGCTCTTGCTATGACTGGTTTGATTGAAGGTGCTCAACAAAAAATAGCCCTTTTAGAACAAGAAGGTAAGCTTCACCTTTTAAAATGTGGTCCTGAACTCCAAGAAATGTTGGAAGTAGGAGCTGTAAAATCAGGAGAATGGGTCTTTGAGACAGTCAAAGAGTTAGTCTATGAAATGGAAGGGATCAAAGAAAAAGATCTTAAAGAGCGACTAGAACTTCTTGAAGCTAAAATTGTTCATGGAGCCACTTATTTAAGGTCAGAGGTGCAAGAAAATGGAGTCGATAAAGATAGTGCTTGGCGTCAAATGGGTAAAGCCATTTTTGGAAAAGCTTTTCTTTTAAGAGGACCTTTTGACTTACTCGCAAGTTTTTCACCGAGTCCCTACAACCAGAACAAAATAGATTGGGATGAGGTTCTAGCAAAAGGGGTAAAACTTCCTCATATTGAGGGTGCAGAGCCAATGCTAGGGAATTTTGCAAGCTACACTCTATCGATAGACTCAGATTCAGCCTTTACAGGTGAAGACTTTAATAATCCCTCCTCTCTATTAACAATACATGGTCAACCTCTCTCTAAAGGAAAAGCTTTCTTTGTCAATGGGATTGCCAATTCATTGAGCAATGCAGATGCTTCTGCAAAGATCATGGCCAAGTTAAGTGGGGGAATAGAAATTACTGGAATTTATAATGGATCTCAGGGAGTTTGGGCCGATCTTCAAGAATGTTTCTTACATTATAACTTTAACTCTACTGAACCTGTAAAGCAGCTTGTTGACCAAATTATAAGCTATTTTGAAGATCATGATGAAGAACATCAAATTCTTATCACCTGCCACAGTCAAGGAGCTCTCATCACTCGCAATGCGTTAATCCAATTACCCCCTCATATTCGCAATCGTATTTCAATTGTAGCTGTTGCTCCTGCTGCCTACATAGATCGTAACTTATGTGGAGCTGTGGTGCATTTAGTTTCTAAATGGGATTGGTTAATTCCTCAGATTGATCGAGCGGGTCGAGAGAGATGTAAAGATACCACTATAGTACTTGAGCGAAAAGGCTGGAGCCTACTTGATCCATTCGATCATAGTTTTGAAAGTAAAACTTATACAGATTTAATACGAAAGGTTAATAGAGGGTTTGCAATTGAAAACAAATAAATATTTTTTAAAGCCATTAATTCTTTCATTAGGTTTGATCTTTTTTACAATGAATTGCACCATTACACCTCAACATCATCGGCCCTTTGATGAAGGGGCGCATTACATCGGTCAAGTGCTTAAAAGAACAAATAAAGCTTGTACAAAGCGTCACAAGATGAGCGCAGGTGGATTTGGCAATGAAGCCATGGATAAAATTAAAGGGCTCACTTTGCTTTTTAATATGGATCGCCAACTTTCTAAAGATGAAATTCGAGAAGTCTTAGTTGATTGCGCTCATGAAATGATCAAAAATGTGCACGAATGCGAAGGGATACAAAAGTATTTATTGCCCGAAGGATTTAGCGAGAAAAATGTTAGAGTGATAATTGCTTTACGAGATAAGAGAAAAACAATTGTTCACCCAAATATTTGTGTAGCATCTTTTAATAAAGGGAAAATAGATTATTCAACACAATCTATCGATGATGAATTTAACTATAAAGAGACAACCGAAGAAACCTATCAAGAGGCAATTGCCATTTTGCAATCTCAAGGGAAATTGGAGTTTAAAGAAAGATCTTCTTTAAGAGAGCTTAAAGAAGGATTCTCTTTAAGCAGGCGTGATTCTGTGTGTGTCATGAAAAGGATGATAGGGACAATTAAGAGAGTTGTCTTTGTGTTGATACACGATTTGGATCACGTGATTATAGATACGATTCAGTCCTTTAAAATAACCTGACTCTTTACCAAGAATTGTGTTTTGAGAGAGAATTTCATAATGAGCTTCTTTAATGTCACGATTAGGGTAAAAAACTTTTTCTAAATATTCTTCAACTTTTTTCTTACCCCTTTCTTTGCTGACATAACGATGAAAAAACTCAGTGTGACCTGCGCATACATAATAGGGGATGGGTGTTGCGGTATTTTCATTATCGACAAGAGCAATTTCTTCTAAAATATTTTTAAAAGTCGCTTTATACAAATGGTAGGGAGTATTGGTTTGAGAGATACCAAGCATAGTTATTAAAAAAATTAAAAAAAACTTTAAACTTTTGCCTAAAAAATTGGAATCCTTTTTTATCTCTTAAAAAAACAAGATAGATGTTATTATTGTTGCCATTTTAAATTATCAAGAGGTTTTTTATGGCATCTCCATCATCTCCATCAGCCAAAGCATTTGAAGATCTTATTGCAGCAACTCTTGCAGCAGCAGCCCTTAATGCTACAAGTGACAAGCCTTGGGACTTTGATCAATACACACAGTGGGTAATGCAAACTGAAGAAGCCAGCACTTATTTACCTCATCGTGAAATTTCTGTTCGATATGCCACTGACTCTTTTGTTGATGGTAAACCTACCTTTTTCCATTTGCGGATTTTAGATCTTGCGGGTTTGAACCCCTATCAGTCTGTGGATCCTTTTAGCTTCCCATTTCCGTCTGAAGCGCCATTAAGTAAAAACGTGGTTGTTGATCTAGCCAATCAAGCTCTAAGTGGTCGCGATGTTTGTTCGTTTCAGGTCAATACTCTGGCGGAGCAATTCTTTTTAGTGGGAATAAAAGTGCGTGATAATCCAGTCAGCGAGCTTGATCAATCGGGAGACCAGCAATTTACACGGATATTTTCAGCAGAAGATCTGGAGCAAAAATGCTTATGGTTATCAAAAGATGGCATTGAGCCCATGACCCTAGAAGAGAAGAATGCGAAATCGGCCGCTCGCAAGTCTATGCAATTTCCTTTTTAAAAAAGACTCTTTGACGGCTTTTTCTCCCTCAAAAAAATAGAAGAGACCCCATTCAAAGAAAATGTTTATATTGGATTTCAAAACCCCCCGGACCGTTAGGGTCTATTGGAACATTTCAAAATCCAGTGACTCAAGAAGAGATCGATCGGATAGATACGGGGCTACATCAGCCTTTTTAGCACTCAAAAAACAGGATAAATGTTATTATCTTTATCATTTTAAATGATAAGGAGTTCTTTTTATGGCTTTTGCTGCTGCAGGTAGTGTGCGAGCTTCTCCCACCCTAGATGCTAATACGTTAAATTTTAAATTTACAGCCCTTTTTCCTAGTGACCCTACGAATCTCTTTGACTTTCGAGTTTTAGATCTTGGAGACTCTCATCAGGCAAGAAGTGAACAAGATTTTGATTCAAATATATTTAATTTGGCTAGAGAAGATGTAACAGCACGGCTTGTTGTTGATAAAACCGATCTCCGTCCAGAAGAGGTGGTCGATTGCAGAGTTCAGACTTTGAGTACTCTTTTTTTAGTTGGCGTAAGAGAGCGAAAAGATGGTCAAAGCGATACTGTGACTCAAAAGTTTACAAGAGAAGAAATGACAGGGCAATGTGTCCATTGGTTTACAAGAGAGTTTGTGACACTTCCTATAGCAATGACTGAACAAGAAATTCAGCAGGCTATTGCCGATGTTAAGAATAATGGAGAAGAGTGAAGCTCTTTTTCATTTTAAAGAAAATGAGCTGCATTCATGCAGCTCATTAAATCATTGGCACCTTATGCTTTGTAAGCTGGGTGGTATGGACACTCTGCAGAATCATCTTTATGTTTAAAGTGAATAAGCACTGCATAGTTATAAGCTCTATTTAATCCGTAGAAAAGACCGCTTTTTGATCCGTTGTGATCTTTCTTGCTGATAATAGAAGAAGTAACGTCTGTAACGTCTCTTCTCTTTTCAACTTCTTGAACTTCTGCTGCCGCTTTTCTTTCAGCTTTTTTCTCTTTCATATAGCGATGAAAGAATTCAGTATGTCCAGGACATTTATGAGTTGCAACTTGTGGTGCCGCATTTTGAATTTCTGTTTGAACTTCTGTTAAGGGTGCTTTAATTGCAATTGTAGATATAGACGACATAATTATCTCCTTGTTAATAAAAATTGCAGGCACATGATAAGTATATAATTAATAAAAGTTCAACTTTTAAAGTAATTAAAATAATTATTAATTAATAATTAAAATTATTTATTTAACAATTTTAAATATAAATTTTATTACTTTTTATTAGGTATATAGATAATGCAAGGAGTCATTTTTGCCAGGGCCAATAATTCTTAAATTAAAATGAATCGCTTCTTTGTTCCAATCAATGTGAGCAAAATAAGTATCTTCATTGCATAAATGGGGATCGATCGATTGAAGAGTTTGAGAGTGATAAGATGTTAAATGAAATAAAAAAACAGGCTTTTGAATTCCGTAGCGAAGATGCTCTAAAGAAATTAAGGAGCTTTTACTATCCAAAGTCCAGCGGAAGGTATTCGTAAATTCTAAAGAGGGCATTAAGCCCAAGTCCCAAGATCCTTTTTCATGAAAGACAAGTTCACTTGGAGATTTTGAAGAAATCAAAACAAGAGCATGCCCTTTTTTGATTTCTACTTGGGAGCCTTTTTTAGTCTCAGAGTGAATGGAAAGGGTCTCTACTTTCGAGAGCCTTTTGAAAAAATGTTTGAGCTCTTTTTGCTGAAGGAGATTTTGAGAGGCTTCCTCTTTGGCAGTTAGCTTGGGTTTAAAAGCAAAACAATATTTCCTTTTCTCTTCTTTGGGTAAAAGAAAGAAAGCTTTTTTGAGGAGGGTTTCTAATTCAAAAGCCAATGGGTAATTGCTGTTTAATTTATAAACGCGCTTATTTTTGACAGAAGAACTTTCAATGACTCCCCCTCTTTCTAATTTGCTGAGAGCGTGTTGCAGGGGGGTTAAGGGGACGCTGAGTAAATGTTGAATTTGAGAGCCATAGCCCTCTTGGTTGACAAAAAGAAATAGTAAAATTCTTTCGATGCTCTGATTGCTAAAAAGGATATCTAACATTAAATCAAACCAAAATTAAGGTTAAATTTTAGTTATTTCAAAGTGTTTTATGCAATAATAAGTTTAATTTCTAATTTTTAAACTAAAAAATAGTTTAAAAATTCAATATCGTCATTTGCTCCTTTTGAAAATCTCTTGCTAAAGTGTTCTTTCTTTTTAACAAAATAGGAACACACTTCATGATTCGTCACGATTGGTCTATTGAAGAATTGTCAGAGCTTTATGAGTTACCTCTATTAGAACTGATTCAAAAAGCAGCAGATATCCATAATCAATATCACCCAAAGAATGAAGTTCAAATTGCCCATTTAATTTCGGTGCGAACAGGGGGGTGTGTTGAAGACTGTAAGTATTGCGCGCAGTCTTCTTATTACAAAACATTTATTAAACCAGAGCCCATGATGGAATTAAAAGAGGTGCTAGCGCGCGCCAAAGAGGCCAAAGAGTATGGTGCTTCTCGCATTTGCCTGGGAGCTGCTTGGCGTAATGTACGCAATAATCCACAGTTTGAACAAGTTTTAAAAATGGTTTCAGCTGTTTGTGAGATGGGATTAGAAGTTTGCTGCACCCTTGGGATGCTGGATCAAGAGCAGGCTTTGCGTTTAAAAGAGGCGGGTCTTTATGCCTACAGCCATAACTTAGATACCTCTGATCGCTTTTATCCAACGATTATCACGACTCGTACTTATCAAGATCGTTTAGATACCATAGCTCAGGTTCGCTCAGCTAAAGTCACCGTTTGTTGTGGAGGGATTATTGGTCTTGGGGAAAAAAAAGAAGATAGACTTCGCCTTCTTCAAACCCTTTCTTCATTCACCCCTCACCCAGAATCTGTCCCTATTAATCGCTTATCTCCTGTGAAAGGAACGCCGCTGGGTGAAGAGCTCGAAATTTCTGTGTGGGAACTAGTTCGCATGGTCGCAGTGTGCCGTATTGCTATGCCAGAGACGATGGTACGTTTATCTGCAGGGAGAGAAAAGATGACAATTGCCGAACAAGCCTTATGCTTTTTGGCAGGAGCTAATTCTTTTCATTGGGGTAAAAAATTGTTAACTGTGCCCAATCAGACAGCAGATCAAGATGCTCAAATGCTCGAGATTTTGAAACTAAAACCACAAAAGGCTTATGCAAAAGCAGCTCAGTAAAGCCGAGTCTCAAATAGAATCTTTTCTCTACCGCCGAATGGAGCAAGGAACTTTAAGAAAGTTAAAGCAAGCATCTTCTGCTTGGATTGATTTTTGTTCTAATGACTATTTGGGATTTTCTAAGGATCGCTCTTTAGAACTTCAAGTGAATAGAGCTTATCAAAACTTAATTGAAGCAATGCCTTTAAAAAGCCCCATTTTAGGATCAAGTGGCTCACGCCTGCTCAGTGGCAATCATTTTTTTGTCGAAGAGCTCGAAACAAAAATTGCCGCTTTTCATGGGGCCGAAGCAGGGCTTATTTTAAGTAATGGTTATCTTGCCAATCTGGCTCTTTTGAGCACCGTTATTGGAAAAAAAGATGGGGTTTTAATTGATGAAGAAGCCCATGCCTCGATTTGGGAAGGTGTTAAACAAAGCGGAGCCAACTCTTTTTCTTTTAAGCATAATAATCTGGCCAGTTTGCGTACTCAACTTGAAGTGTGTGCAAAAAAATACCATCAGCTCTTTATCTGCATTCAAACGGTTTATTCTACTTCAGGGGATTTAGCCCCGTTAAGTGAAATCGCTGCATTGGCAAATGAATTTTCAGCTCTCTTAATTGCCGATGAAGCTCATGCGACAGGAGTCTTTGGTCCTCAAGGAGAGGGGCTCATTGTGCAAGAAAAACTTCCCCATTGTTTTTTTGCTCGCATGCATACCTTTGGCAAAGCTCTTGGAGCCTATGGAGCTATTATTTTAACCAATGCTAAAACAAAACAATTTTTAATTAATACAGCTAAGCCCTTTATCTATTCTACAGCCATGCCCCTTTATAATTATGTATTAATTGATCAAGCTTATCAGCACATGATAGCTGCAGAGGATAAACGAAGAAAATTAAGAGCGCTCATAGAATATTGCTCTCAATCAGCTATCAATTGCAAGCTCAGCAGAGCGCCGTCGCAAAGCCCTATTCAATCCGTTAGAGTAGAGAGTATTTCAAAAGCAGATGAGCTTTCTTTTGAGCTAGGACAAAGAGGGTTTCATCTTCTTCCTTTAAAGCCTCCTACAACGCGTAAAAATAAAGTCTATTTGCGAATTTGTTTACATGCTGGCAACACCTATTCAGAAATCGATCAGCTTCATCAATTTTTAAAAATGAAGCTGGGTCATGAAACATTTAAAGAGGAAAAAAGATGAAGCCTATTTTAATTGCAGGCATCGGAACTGATGTTGGAAAAACAGTGGTCAGCGCCATTTTAGTTAAGCTTTTCAATGCTTATTATTTCAAACCCTTTAGCAGCGGATCTCCGCGAGATACAGAGAGCATTTTGCAGTGGACAGATCAAGAAAAAAGTAAAATTCTGCCAGAGTGTTATCATTTTGAAACAGCAGCTTCTCCCCATCAAGCATCTCAAATTGAAAATAAAGAAATTATTCTAGAAAAAGTGAAGCTTCCCTCACTTTCTTCTCCTCTTATTATCGAATCATCTGGGGGAGTTTTAGTTCCTCTTAACAAAACGCAAACAACATTAGACATTTTCAAAACCTGGAATTGTGAGTGGATTGTCGTTTCTAAAAATTATTTAGGAAGTATTAATCACACTCTTTTAACTTTAGAAACTCTTAAGAGAGCCAAAGTAACTATTTTAGGAATCATCTTTAATGGGGTGGAAAATAGCTTTTCTGAAAGCTTTATCTTAGAAAATTCAGGGCTGCCCATGCTAGGGCGTGTGAGGCAAGAAGAAAATGTGAACTTAATGACAATAGAGAGGTACGTTAATTTATGGAAGCAGCACCCCTTTTGGAAAAACAAATTTTCAAACTAAAAGAGGAGGGTTTTATTTGGTATCCTTTTACGCAGGCGCTCATTGATCCCCCTCCTAAGAGAGTCGTATCTGCTGAGAATGCCTCTCTCAAGTTGAGTGATGGATCATCGATCATTGACGCCATCTCTTCTTGGTGGGTGACTTTGCACGGACATCGCCACCCTGTGATTACAGAGGCCATTCAAAAGCAGTTAAATACTTTAGATCATGTGATGCTCGCAGGGTATACTCACGCCCCTGCTGAAAACGTAGCAGAAGAGCTCGTTCAACTTCTGGGCACAAGCTATGGCAAAGTCTTTTTTTCTGATAACGGATCTACAGCTGTCGAAACAGCTTTGAAAGCAAGTTTGCAAGCTCACTATAACAAGGGTCATCATCAGAAAAAAACGATTCTAGCCTTTAAGGATGGTTATCATGGCGATACTTTTGGGGCGATGTCTGTCACGCAAAGGGGACTTTTTTCTAAACCATTTGACCCTTTTCTCTTTGATGTCTCCATGATTGCGCCGCCTTCTTTTCAATATCCAGAGCAGAGCCTTGAAGAACTCAAAAAGAAATTAGAAAGTAACGATGTTGCAACATTTATTTTTGAACCGATGATTCAAGCGGTGGCGGGGATGAAAAAGCACTGCCTCAAAACGCTCGATCAAATGATCAAAATGTGCAAAGAATACAGCGTGACAACAATTGCTGATGAGGTGATGACCGGGATGGGAAGAGTTGGTTCTTATTTTGTCACCGATCATTTAGAAAATAAACCCGATATTGTCTGTTTATCAAAGAGTTTAACAGGGGGATTTCTACCTTTAGGAGCCACTGTTTTTAGAAAAGGCTTTTTTGAAAACTTTTTATCTCTGGAGCTTTCAAAGGCTTTTTTGCATGGCCATACCTATTGTGGTAATCCTTTAGCTTGCTCGGCAGCGCTTGCCTCTTTAAAGCTTTTACAATCCAGTGAATGCCATAAACAAAGAGATTTTATTGAAAAGTCTCATCAAGATTTTTTAGCTGCAGTGAAGCATTATCCTGCAGTTGCCTCAGCCTATGTCAGTAAAACGTTACTTTTTTTTGAATACAAAACGAAAGAGGCTAGTTCTTATCATAATCCAGTTAGGAATAAGCTCTATGAACATTTTCAAAAGCACCGGGTTTTAATTCGTCCTTTTGGCAATACGTTTCATGTTTTGCCCCCTTATTGCATTACAGAGAGTGAACTTGCCCAAATCTATAAGTCCATTGAAACTGTTTTAAAAAAGGAATTTTAAGAAATGCTTAAACAAGAATTAACACTCATTATTTCAGATAGCGCTTTGCATGGGCGCTGGCTTAACACCCTTTCTTATCTAGAAAATTGTGGGGCAAAGCTGATTGCAGATTGTCAACACCCAGTTATTGTTCCTAAAGAGCTTCTTAAACATGCGGCAGAAGAATTTAGGCATGCTTTTTATATGAAGTCTTTAGCCGAGAAAATTTTTTTAGAACCCCTTTCTACCTATCAAACAAAAAATATTTTAGGGGGGTATAGTGCTCGCTTTTATCTCTCAAGGCTCAATAGCCAAATTTCTAAATTTTTAAAAACGCGCTGCGGGCCTAGCTCATACGCTTTGCGAGTGTATGCTTATTTACTTGTTACTTATGCCATTGAAGTTAGGGCGCTGGAGGTCTATCAATGCTATCAAGAGCTTCTGAAGCAATATAAAATACCCATTTCCATTTCTAATGTCTTAAAAGAAGAAAAGCATCATTTGAAAGAAATCAGCTTAGAGCTTTTTCAGAGCGAGGCTAAAGAGTGGATTCCAGACATTCTTAAAATAGAACAACGGCTGTTTGATCAATTTCAAGAAAAAATAGGTTTAGATATTCAAAGCCATGGGTCATTAAGGCTTAATCATTGCGCCTAAACCAATTTTTTGGAGATGTTCAATAATTTGAGCATCGGGAAGACTCATTAAATTAGAGCTTCCTTCATAGGTGATAATATCTTTCAAGGTCTTATGTAAGTACTTTCTAAGATCACCGATGGTTTTAGGTTCTGCAATCAGCGCTAAAAAGTCAAAAGGGTGTCTTTCCCATTTTTTATGTAAACTATCACAAATGGAGTGAACAAAATGATGTCTTAAGTCTACTTTTTGAGAGTCTTCATTATTAAGAGCAAATTGGCCGTGAGCCATTCTTGGATTAGACCTTCCCGGAGGACTTGTAAATTGACCTTCGTTTTTAAATAGCTCATTATCAAACATGTCAATCAATTTAAATTGTTTATCATGACCATATTCAAAGAGTTTGGCTTCTTCTTGAGAGGCTATTAAGACTTGAAGTGTTTTTTTCATAAGGACCTCACAATTAATTTAAATTTATCTAACCAGGTTCTAATGGATGCCTTCGCATTCAATATTGAATTTTAAATACTTTAGCGTATTAAAGCTATTAAAAACGGCTATTTAAACGTTCCAACAAGGAGCTGCTTTTTTAAAGTTGCCCAGTTATTCTGTAAGTATCAGAAGAGAGAAAATCATGCAACTGATCTTAAAATGAGCTGGTGGAGAGAAAATGGCAGGAGGCGTTGATATTCAATTATATACAGGATCCAAACTCATGGAAGCAATCCCTGAGCTTATCAAGCTTCGTTTGAAAATCTTTGCTGAATATCCCTATCTTTATGATGGAAAGTATGAAGATAACATGCAGTATTTAGCTAAGTTTAAAAACATGGAAGATGCCGTGATTATGGTTGCAAAAGATGATAAGTAAATTGTGGGCATTGCTATGGGCTTTCCTTTTAAGCACGATCTTGAAAACTTCCAAGAAGCTTTTATTTCTCATGGACGCAATCCAAAAGATTATTTTTGTTTTGGAGAAATCATAGTTAAGAAAGAGGAGCGAAAAAAAGGGATTTCTAAAAAGCTGTTTGAAGCGCTTTTTTCCTATGGAAAGAGCTTAAACAAATACAAATACTATTGTTTTTATACTCTTGAGAGAGATTCTGATCATCATAAGCCCCCCAAAGATTACCCACCGGTTAAACTCATTTGGAAAAAACAGGGTTTTCAAGAGCATCCTGAGCTTGTAGGATCTATTTCTTATAAAGAAATAGGAGAGCGAAAGGAAAGTCTTAAGAAAATGATCTTTTGGATTAAAAAGATTTAGATCTTATTTAAGATGGTTATATTTGGCGGCTAAAATAAAATCACTTTCAGAAAGCCCATTGATTTTATGAGTCCAAATCGAAACTTTTACTTTGCCATAGGTGAGATAAATATCAGGGTGATGCCCTTCTTCTTCAGCAATCTTACCCACTTTATTCGTAAAATTTAAAGCATCTTGAAAGTCTGAAAAAATAAATTCTCTCTCTAAATGATGTTCATTAATCACATTCCAGCTCTGGCCAAGTTCTGCAATAAAAGGAGCTAATTTTTCTCCTTTTAAAGGCATGACCCCAATGCGACAAGGAACACATTTTTTTTTGCTTAAATCACACTCAAAATCCATCGTGCTCTCCTTCTATTCTTTTTTTTCCTCGGATGGCAAAAACAAGGCCATATAAAAGAGGGGTTGTTAATACACCAAAAATCATCTTATACAAAAATGAAAATAACATAACAAAAATAACTTGAGAAAGTTTCATTTTTAGCCCTAAGTACAAAAAGATTAGATCGATAATGACCGTATCTGCTAGCTGAGAAGCCAAGGTAGATAGATTGGCTCTGAGCCATAAGAGGCGCAGGCCTATTTTATTTTTTAAAAAAGCATACAATTTAATGTCTAAGAGCTGTGAGCAAAAGTAGGCTACTAAGGATGAAAAAATTCTTAAACCACTCAAACCTAAAATGAGCTCAAAAGCTTTCTGCTCTGAGGCGCCTAAAAAGGGGAGCTTAATGGCAATAAACAGAATCGCAAAGGTGAGTGCGTTCATCGCTAAAGTAATATAGACCATTTCTTGAGCTTTTTGTTTGCCAAAGATCTCAGTGACCAAATCACTAAGTAAAAAAGTAAGAGGATAAAAAAAAAGCCCTGCAGGAATAGAAAAAGAAACTCCTATTGGAAGCGGAACCATTTTAGCTGAGACAATGTTTGCTAAAATCACAATGGTGCAAAAAGTCATGCTGATAAATTGAAAATAAACGCTTTTCGTTTTTAAAGTGTTGTCCATTTCTATAATCGATTGTCCAGTCATCAAAATTTTTCTAATAAGCTTACTTCATGATCAAGATCATGAAAAGAGTCAAGAATAAATCTAAAGAGATTTTTGAATAATACTAAAAAATTTAAATGCAAGAGAAGATGTCTAAAAAAGTGATCACAGAGTATCATCTTTTTCAATTAAACTATTAAGGAGAGTGTATGGCAAGTGTTGGTGATAAGAGTCCTCATGTAATCAATTGCCAAGAGTGGGTCGGTGTAGGGGTCAAGACTGTCCCTGTTTTGCAAACACTCCTACGCAGTCAAGCAAATCCAGAGTTAGGAAAGTCCATCACGGCGGTACGAGTGCCACCAACAGATAGACCGTTCAATGATTGTGCTACCTGTGTAGAGCAATGGTTTTTAGCAAATTTTTTCACTCTAGAAGGAGGGCCTAAAACCCAAGTATACTGCGGCGAATCTTGTCAACGAATCAACCATGAGTTTCACAATCAAATCCAATGGTTACAAGATCAAGGGGTGAGTATTGTCTTTGAGAAAGGGGGAGCGCTCTCAGCTTCTATGTCTGAAGATGTACATGCTTTCCCTCGCATTCTTTGGAATAGGGGTGATCATAAAGGGGGAGAATTACCAATAATGATCCATGCTTTTTTTAATTCTGCTAGGCAGGTTAAGGATCCTGCAAATCAAATT
Organism: uncultured bacterium; assembly: GCA_964612505.1. Lineage (GTDB taxonomy): Bacteria > Chlamydiota > Chlamydiia > Chlamydiales > JAAZZY01 > JAAZZY01. The sequence continues at coordinate 61,482 of CAZTEX010000010.1, forward strand.
TATGTTACTATAGTTCGCCCCACTTTGAACGAGGAGAGTGATCAACAAGATACAGTAGCTCTTAGCGATGCAGCACTAAGAAAAGGATATGGATTTCAAGATAAGCGTCATATTAATGTGGGAAATCAAAGCACTACTAAAGTTTTCTCAGAGTATCGTTTCACAAGAACATAATTTGTTTGGTTGTAGGTAAAGATCGTTATTAACAGCTAGCAAATTACAAAAAGATTAACGTTGAATTTAAGTGTTTATATTGTTTATAAGTAATGGCTTAAGGTTGTTTTTTATCAATAAAGTTTTTTAAAATGAGACTTTAATAAGCGCCTGATAATAGCAAAGCGCTGCTTCATTTTGGCAACAAACTAAAACGCCTCTATTGATTTTTTTAATGAGAGAGAAAGCATCCTATTTTTCAATGTAAATAATGAAGGTGAAGACATGGCAAGTGAAAGTACAAGAATTTCTAAAGAATGGATAGGTGTAGGAGCAGGAACCTTCTCTGTTTTCGAGTCTCTCTTGCAGGCAAGACCAGAAGGTTCACAACTGGGCTCTCGCATCATGATGTTGTGGCCAGCGCCATATAGAAGTGAGCGTTCGCCCGCTCGAGAGACACGTCAAAGATCTCATGATCTAGCTGCAGATAATCTGCGTAGATCGTCCTTAACTCCAGCTTCTCCTTCAAGAGAACTGTCTCAAAGTCAGACATGTTATAGAGAGTTTCACCAGAGAGTTCGGTTCTTAGAAGATAAGCAAGTGACCATTGTTTTTGCGACAGAAACAACACCGCATACCCACTTGGGCCATTCATCTGAAGTTGTTCACGCCTACCCTAGCATTATTTGGAACAGCCTATCAAATAGAAGCCCTTCTGAGCAGCAAAAGTTACCTGCAATGGCGTTTGCTTTTTTTGAATCCATAAGAAGCGTTGACGTTCCTGCCAAATTTGTTTATTTTACTATATATCATCCTGCTTTGCAGGAGCGGGTAGATCAACAAGATACAGCTGATCTTTCCCAAGTAGCTCAAAAAGCAGGGTATATTCTTCATGGTAAATTTCATGTTTATGAAGATAAAGGTGATCCGCTTAAAACGAAGGTTTTCTCAGAACATGTTTTTATTGAAAGCCAACACGCTCGCTTGTTGGAGTTTTCGTGAATCTTTTAACAGAGCAGGCTCAAAGAAGTTAAGATGGAATTTCAAGCAAGTTGTAACATTGTAAATGAGTAGGTAGAACATATGGCAAGTCGCAGCGCGCACATTGATCAAAAATGGATATTTACAGGAGAGCCAAGTCTTTTTGTCTTGGAAGATCTTATGAGAAATCAGCCCTTCGGCTCGCAGCTTGGCCAGTCCATCCTGGCGGTGCGATTGCCTGCAAGATATAAAACTGCAGATGATTGTTCAGCCTGCTTTAGCAATCTTCCAAAAGTTAATATTGCAGATATGGATTCATTAAAGGTTGCTTCTCTTGTTCCATGTTTTATTCCAGAACAACAGCTTGGGAATGAGCCATGCAGCAGCCAATTTTGCCGGAAGATTCGATGGTTACAAGACCAGGGAGTGACCCTTGTTTTTGAAGAGGGATCGGATCGCTCAGATTTTTATCTCAATCATCCACCTCGAGCTGTTCACTTGTACGCCCATCTTCTTTGGAATCGTCCTCAAAGTAAAAATAGTTCTGAACAAGAAAAATTACCCGCAATGTGTAAAACCTTTTTTAGGTCTGCAAAACAAAATTCCCATTCTGTAAATGATGTCTCTGTGGCAGTGTTTCATCGCATATACAACAAAGAGATTGATCGACGTGATACCGAGGTTATTTGTGAAGTAGCAAAAAATGAAGGATATTCTTTTCTGCTAAGACGTCGTATTGATAAAGAGGGGCGCCATTGTCCTCCTTCAAAAAATCAAAAAACGACTTTCATAGAGCTTATTTTTAATCGATCAAATTTTGAAGAGGATAATGGATATCTAGCTGATATCGAGTCAGGAGATGAGAGCTCATAGTAAAACATTTTGTTAGCTTTCTTTGTCGGTAAAGTCTTAAAATTTCCTTTTTTATCAATAAAGAGGTTTAAAAAATGAGTGTTCAACTTTCAGCAAATATTAGTAACAGTGAAACTTCTTCTATTTGGCAGTCCTCTAAATATTATCTAAAAAATCTTTCCTCATCTTTTAAAGAATCTCTTCCTAAAGCTCTGCCAGGAGCTTCAGCGTTAATTAACTTAGTAGGTTTAGCGGTTATCATTCATCCAGAGCCGATTTTCAATAATTCAGATGAGTCCGATTGGGATTGGGACAGCAGCTTTGTGATTCAAAATCATGAGCAGGTTGATCAAATCGCTCAGTTTTATTCTAGCTGCGGATTTAAGCTCGATGAAAATATTATCATGAGTTCAGAGCTAAAGCAAAAAATCGTCAACGCCGCCCGTGAATCTGTTGTCAGCTATTTAAATATCATTAATGAATTTAATCAAAAGAATGGAACTACCGTTAAGTTATGGGTGAGCCTTCAAGAGACGGGCAAGGTTGATCTTTTTCCAACTCTTGGAGGGTCTTGGTCTATGAGCGGTCCGCTCATTGGATATCAACTTCCACCGGTTGTGATTCATATAGAGAAGCAAGAAAACCAAACTCCAGCACCGATCTATTTAAATGAGGGTAAAATCACATCTCAATTCAGTCCTTTAGAGAAGCAATTTATTATTGCTCATGAATTTGTCCATATTATGAACAATGACTCTTTTACTAACGTAGCTTGCAAGCTGGCAACTTCTGTTTTAAGCACTTTACCGTGGATAATGAATTATTCTAACTCCTCCTCGTGGAGTGCTTATCTTGTGCAATCCTATTTGCAGTCTTTAACTATAGAAACAGTCTCGGGCTTCTTTCGCTCCATGCTTTTTCGGCATCTTGAGCAACGCGCCGATCTTGAAGCAATGAACTCTTTGGGCTCAAGTCAAGGAGCAAAGCTCCTTTTAAATAATCTGAAAAACCTGGCAATCCGAGCTGAAGATTTTGAACATCCTTCTCATGAAGCTAGGCTCAAAGTCGTTGAAGAGTGGGAAAATAAGCACTCTTTCGTTGCTTAATTCGGTCGTGGCTTAAGGGTTAAAGCGTTCTCAAGTCTTTCATATAAAAAGTATTGGGTATAGTTTGTGATAAATTTTAGGGTTTTTCATGAAAATTGCAACTCAAGCGTTGAATTTTCATGAAAAAATGAAAAGGTTTTTGCGGTGAGCTTAGAAAAATACTTTGCAGAGCTTAGCGGTGGATAGTTTCTTTGCTTGCTATAAATGGTTTTTATAAACTTTGTATTTACGATATATAATACATTGTAGTATACGTTGTGTATGCTAAATTTAATATTGGAGGTTGGCATGTTAAAAAAACTAGTTAAATATGGAAATAGTAGCGCTCTTTTACTCGATCGCACTCTCTTAGCCTTACTCAACATCAAAGAAAATTCAATTTTAAAACTCAGGGTAGAAGGAGATGCTCTTATCGTTAAAGTTCAAGAAGAGGTAAAACCCACCGAATCACTTTTGCTTGAAGTTGAAAATATTCAAGAGAAATGCAACTTGGGAGAAGGGGGAGCTTCTTCTATTATGAATATGAACGAGGCTCAAATTCGAAAGTATTGCAAAGAGGCAGAAGATAATCCCCAAGCCATGAAGGCTATCCAAGATTGGCTTCCTGGAACCAAAAATGCAGAAAAACTAGGAGAGGCTTACAAAGTCATTATGGCAAAGTATTCTGCAGAAATACAGAGTTTGGCAAGTAAAGAGTTTTTAAAAGAAGTGGAAGATTTATCTAAAAAGCATGGGGGAGATACCACCTCTAGCACCTACTTTCATGAATTTTTAGAGCTGCGCTTAAAGCATGCGCCTAAACTTGCTCAAATGGATAAAGAAATGAAAGAGGTCACTAAAGCCCTTGGATGCCCAGATGATCTGCCAACTCTTCACAAAGCCCATGAAAGTGAAAAGAAGAAATCATAGTCTAATCTCTAATTTTGGCGTATTTGCGTTAGAATCGTGAGTTTTGGTGATTTTAAACTTATTTTTTTAATCATTAAATATCTCATTATTAGTTAATTAAAAAACCGAGCAATGTCAATGCTCGGTTTTGCCTAAAACCGGCAATTGACAGTACTCGATTTTAAAATGAGCGATGATAAAGAAAGGCTATTTGAAAATAAGGCTCTACTTCACTTAAAAATGTTGCAACAAAGAGTTTATTTTCATAGAGATCTAAAAGAATGTGATTTCTTCATCTCATAAAAAAGCTCGTAACATACTCCATCTTTAAAATTTCTTTACAGAATGTTCTTTCTTTTTTTAAGATTTAAGCAATTAGAAACCCGAGGGTGCGTGAATACAACGATTGTCTCTAGTTCGTTGGGCAAGGCTAGCGTCAGTTCATTTCAGATACCAGAAGATCATTCTTTTGCGAAAGTAATTCAAGAAGATGAAGAACTCATTTTTTATATAGAGGCTTTTCTAAAAGTCTCTTCTAGCCAATTAAAGCGAATAGAAGAATGTTATTATTATGAGAAGATTGAAAATGGAAATCTTTTAGAGGCGCTTTCAGAAGAGGCTACCTCTCTAAGTATAGAAGAGGCTATTCAACTTGTCAAAACTTTAGCTAAGCAGACATATTATCAAGAAGAAGCATATCGGTTACATAAAGTATGTAGAGGACATTTCAATGAAGTTGTACGAAGGGAGGTCCCTTATAGAAGTGAAGAACATGTTCAAAAGATAGAACAAAAAATACTCAATGAATGGAAACAAAAAAAAGAAATAAAGCCAGAATCGGTAACGCTCCAGCGAGATCAATATAGAAATCTCTTTTTTACAAGAAGGCTTTGTGATTTTTACATTAACTATGCCCATATTGATAATTGTCTTAGCTGCTCTTATCCTGCTGTAAAACAGTTCACAGCCCAAGACGTGTCTTTTGAAAGTGTGATGGAACAATTTGAAAAGAAAATCCAAAAAAATAATTTATCAAGGGATCATGAATGGACAAAGCTAGCTAAGCGCATTTTTGGCGAAAACTTAATACTTATAGACTAAGGAATAATAATGTCTTTTGCAGATCCCCTTTGGCCCTGTCGCTCTTTAAGAGACAACCCTTTTCTCCAGGACCATTTTGCTAATATTGATCGGCAAAATGAAGCTTCTACTTCAAATCAAAATTCAAATTCAGCAGATCGCTTTTCTGGGCGTTCTTTAAAAATAGAGAATAAGGATTCAAAAAATAAAGAGTCTGATCGATTCATCCGCTCAACTCATCGAGGAAGAGAGCGTGATCGCGATGACCGCAATGAAAAAAATTACAGAGAAAATACAAACCAATTTATTGGCCGTGACAAAACTGCTATTAATGATTTAGGAGCTAAAATTATTCAGCAAGCCATGGATCCTTTTGAAGATACTTGGGATATTGACAGACTTGCTAGAGTCTTGGTCTTAGCAAATGCAATTCAAAAAGATGAACAAGGTAGAGTCGCAAAAGAAGAGCATAAGCAACAAATTCAGAAGGAAGAGAGCGCTGATATTAAAGAGAATGTTTGGAATTATGCCACAGACCCCAGCGGAGATTTTGGCTCTTTAGACCCCGCTAGGTTAAAAAGAGTAGAAGCTTTAGCTAAAGTAATCCCTAAAGAAAATCATTTGATACATACTGTTTCTATCCAAACTGGGCCGATTGCCAAAGCTTTACCTCAGCGAAGAGAACTTGAAGAGAGACATCATCCTTTAAATATAGGGGATGTTAAAAACAAGATTCATCACCACCAGCAGCGAATTGGCGTTATTAAAAAGGGGTTTCAAAAGGCTGAGCAGTTCATTAAAAAACATATTCCTAAAGCAGATCCATCTCAATTTGAGGGAAAATTAAGTCAGCAAATAATTGAAGCTCAAAATAGCATTCAAGAACAAAAAATACAAAATTTTGAAAATCTTATCAGAGGGATTCATGATCATGCTATTGGACAATGTAATGTTATATTGAGTTTGATTCCGAATTTAAATCATTCTTCTACGGAATTTTGTGAAAAACATTTGATGGGTCAAGCAGGAGAAGGGCTTGAAAATTCATTTTACTACTGGACAGGGACTGCGACAGGAGCTCTCTTAGATTTTCAGCTACTTAAAGGAGTTCCTCTAGCTGCCAATATGGGAGGTATTGCAATTCAAAAAGTTGGAAATTCAATTGTAAAAACAGGGATTGAAGCTGCAATTTACACAAAGTTAACGACAGGGGCTATTGGTAGAGGTATTGTTCCTTACTTGCCTAGAGCCTCAGGCAGCACAGTGCTCGTTGCTAAAGAATCTATGTCGCTATTTTCTGAAGGAATTGTCTTTAAAGCTGCTAATGTGATCTCTGATGCTCTTAAAAAGAGTCCTGAATTATTAAAGAAAGTACCCGAAGTAGCTAAACTTGTTCGGGAGCCAATTGTCGACGCGTTTACTTTTATGCGAAATATTTTTCGACTTACTAATGCAGCAACCACCTTGCATTCCTATCATGATGTAACAGCCCAAGCCTCAGTTTTACCGGAAACAGATTCGATTGCCAATCAGGCTATTGAAGAAATAGCTCGAGAAACACCTCATGCTGCAAGTGCATTCGAAGATTTTAGTCGTATTTTGGATAGCATGGATAATTCATCAAGAAGTCTGGGTTACTATCAAGAGTTTGTTTATCGTCATCAGATGCGGCAATTTTTACGTGATATGAATTGTCCAAAAGAGGCTGTTCCATATGTCTTGAAAAACATCCCGAATAGAGCCAATTTTGCGGCCGATACGATGGAAGAGATCATTAACGCTATGTTGATTTCGAGCGACATTATTGAATATTGTGATAAATACGTAAAAGATCCCTGGATTCGTAATAAGTTGCTAGAACGTCAGTTTGATCTTCGTAAGCATTATGTCCTTGATCCAAGCGAAGAAAACTATTTAGAAAAATTTAAAGCAATTACGGATCTTTATGGCCTTGATTTGAGTAAACATTGGAACAAGGTATTAATTCCAAAAATTCAAGTAGTTGCCGAAAACTTCCATAAGTGGGCTCTATCCAAGCTTGAAGCTGTTCATCAAAAAATTGAAGCTTTACAGATCATAGATCAATCTGAAAAGCGAAAGTTATTTTTAGAAATTTTTCAAACCGAAGTCAAAGATCCTCTAAAGGTGAATCCCTTGATTTGCCATCCTAAATGGTACAAATTTTGGATGAAAGCCAAGTCAACTTATGAAGATCAACAAGAAAAACAACTTCAAGTTGTTGGGGACGAAATGAGCACGCCAGCTCTTGATAGAGATATCAAGTTTATTGAAAGGGTAGAGGGAGATAGAAATAATTTTAAAGATTTCTATAAAATACATAAAACATTACAATTCAGACACTTTAAAGAAGGTGGAGCTATAGACAAATGGAAAAGCCTTGTTTATTGGAGTTATGAAAAAATAGTCGAGAAAGTAAAACCTTTAATAGGAAAAGGAATTCCTACAAGAGGTAATAAGCTTGGAGATCATGACTTTCAAGAAGTAGTGAAGTTTGACGAGGTATGTGGAGAATCTTGTGACCCAGTTACTAAAACATGGACTAAAACAGAATATGCAAAAATTCATTATCGGCTGGATGGCAGATTTCATATAGTTCCACACGATCCTACATCTAGTTTTGCAGAGAAATGGGAAGAATTACATGGAAATAATTAAAAATAAAAGAACTTCTGAAGAAGAGTCTGTCTTTGCTAGACTAAAGATAGATCTTTATATCGCCTTAGGAGGGGCTATTATTCCTTCTTTGCGCTGCGCTGCGATTAACTGGGAGCCAGGTCAAAAGGAAGCCGTAATTTATTATTTTCATGATGGGCTTGTCGATCTACCAATACAAGAACATTATAGTTGCGTAGATGCAGAAGCTAATACTGGTGTATGGCCTCGATTTAAAGGAACTGAGATTTCAATGTACTATGATTTTAAGAAGGTTCTTTCTTGTCCTTTTCCGATGCTTTTACCCAAAGTCTCTGAAGTCGTTTACTTAAGAAAAGAGCCTGGTAGAGAGTTTAATGAGATTAACAACTATATTCCAAATTGGGCTTTAGGGTCTGTCATTCGCCTCAAAGTTAATGAAGCTTTAAGGGGTAAAGTTACGGGAGATTTGAGAGAGATTCATTTAACTTGGGATGAAACTAATACAAAGGCTTTGATAACTTTTTTCCATAATGGAGACATTACTTCTGAAGAGCAGAGGCATTATGAAGAAATTTTTAAGATCGCGACCTCTACCGTGGCTCAATGGCAATATAAAGGGCAGCAAGTTATCCCCAAATTAGCAGTCAGAGGAGTTCTTTATCCAAAAAAAATTGAATCCCCAGAAGATGTTGATATTTTATATTCAAGACAAGAGCCTTTTGCAGACCCCTTAGATTGAAAAGCGTTAAAAAAATGGATCATATTGTTTTCCGAAAGTTTACAAACATTATGAAGAGATTTTTAAAATAGCCATCTCAACTGTAGCACAATGGCCTCAAGAAGGGGGGCAAGTTGTTCCGAATTTTTCTGTAGAAGGAGTTATCTATCCTGAAAAAGTTCCACATCAACCTGGGATAAAACGACTATATTCTCGTAAAGAGCCTTTTACCAATCTTCCTATTGGGGATGATTAAATTTTGATAAAACAAATTGTAGATCGTCCCTGCAAATCTATATGATCATGCAGTTAAACAATTTGCTGTTATTTTTAGAATTCATTGAACAAGATTTCTAAAACATCCATTCGAACTTAATCTTAACGGTGTAGATTTCAAAATGAGAAAGCATATCGACTTCAAAGCCGGAAGTTAATAAAAATCGATCAAAGCGCTGCGCATAAAACTCTGTCCCTAAAATAAGCTGATTTGTCGTTCCATTATACCCATCAATTGTGAAAACTAAACTACTTGGGCCATCTCTAAACCTTGCAGACAAGGTTTGATTTTTTAATAAGATATTGGCAAGCCAACCCACATAAATATTGGGGGCATAGCAAAATTTCTTAGTAACATATTCTTTAACTAGCCTCATTCTTACACTGGGCTGCATGATGTAGTCGGTATTGTTTTGTATTGCCAGAGAAACAGAGTTTGCTTCTTTTTCAGTATAACTAGAGGTAAAGATGGTTAGATAATTGAGTGTGGCCTCGGGCTGAAGTAAAAAGTTGTTTCCTAAGTTAAAGTAAAAACCTCCATTGGCTCTTAATAGAAGATCATAACTGATGTAGTTGCCTTTGGCGATTCTTTCAAGACCTGAGAATGAAATTCTTCTGTGAGTTCGAATAAAATTGAAAGCGCCCATCACCATAAAGTTTCCAAAAGCTTTTTCATTAAACCATCCAAAAAAAGGTGCGACGTAAAGGGTGCTCCATCTAGAGTTTCCAAAATTGGAATCAAAGATTAAATTAGAATGCGTATAGCCGATTCCACCTTCAATAATGAAGTGGTTATTGATAACTTGTTCCCAGCCAAGGCCTGCACCATAAGTATAAGCGTTAAACTCCACTTGACCATTATCGGTCAAATCTCCGTTTGCATTCCTTTGGTTATAAAAACCCCAATGGGTTCAATAAACAGTCCTGTCTTAGGAGTTTGGTAGCAAGAGAATTCAGATTCTTCTTTCTTTTTCTTTTTTTTCGATTGAGTCGGTTTTTTTCTCGCGCTCTTTTGAAATTGCTTGTCTAAGACAACTGCCATTTGAATATCATTTTGATAAGTTGCTTGTGGAACAGCAGCGCTGGCGAGTGGGCTTAATTGAATGAGCGCTGAGGTGAATTCTTCTGCAGAAAGGGAAAATAAACGGTTATTAATATTGGTTAGGTCTGGCGTTCCTGCTAAAACCCGATTATTTGAAAACATATAATTTCCCATCACTTGGCTGTTTCCTTTAAGAGAGCTTAAAGGAACTGGGAGCATAACCGTATCTTGCAAAATAGTTAATACCACATCATTGTCAACAACTGAGGTGGAAAAGTTTAAAGAATGTACTTCAACCAGATTTGTGATAGTGCCATTAACTCCTCCAGCTCCAGTAATAATATTGTAAGTAGTCCCACGTGTGTAAACTCCTGGTAGAGGCTTTACGTTAAGAGTATTTCCATTAGTTAAAGTGACGGTTCCAGTAGCGCTTATGAGATCTGTTTGTGTTGGCAAAATATTTAATTCATAAATACCTGCGGCTCCAAGTGTGAAATTACCTGTGATATTTAGGGTGGCAATCGCAGCATTCCCTCCAGGGCTAATAGTACCCGTTGCCACATTTACGTTGCCTGTAATTGCAGCCGCGTTCCCCGCTGTATTTAAAGTTCCCCCAGTTTGGTTAATATTGCTGATCGTTTGGCTGCCATTGCCTAGCACGAGGGAGCCTCCATCATGAGCAATCGCTCCAATAGTATTGTCTCCATTCAGGGTGAGTATGCCGCTATTGGTTTTAGTTAAATTAACAATATCCAAAAGCGCGCTTTGAAAGGTCGTATTTCCTGTTGTAGAGACGTTGACAGTATTCGCTGTTAAACCACCTATCCCTGGAGAAAAACTATGACTACCTGCGGTCACCTGAAGAGTAGCAATAGTGGCAAAGTCGATTATTGTTGCTCCACCAGAGTCACCCGCATTGAAAGTAGCCGTGTCTCCCATCCCAGGCGCTGGAGCAATCGACCAATTTCCTGCTGTACCCCAAAAATCATCTACGCCACCATTCCAATCGGCTGAAACTGCGTGCAAATAAGAGATGGAAGGGCAAAGAGACAATAGTAAAATAAGTAATCTTGTTTTCAACAATTTGAAGCCTTGATTAATTGAGTGACGCCAAACAGATAGCATGAGACAGTGATGGTTCATACAATGTTTTTTGAGCTGAAACTAAACGATCTTTTTTTGAAATACAAGGTAAAAATAGTTTTTGAAGTGATTTCAAAGAAGGCTTTATCCAAGTAATCTTCCTTCAAAATAAGTCCTTGGAATGGCAGTGCCGCCAAACCCATCTAATCCAAGGATGTTTACTGGGTAACTTGTCTCGATAATAACCCTTGCAGTTTCACCAGCTTGCATGATAGCAGCTTGGATTATTTCAAGAGCGCGTATTGAATTTTTAGCTGGGTTGACTGCAAAGAATTCATTATAAGCTGTATTTCCAATTAAAAGTTTTAAAACTACAGAAGAGGTGGAGGCTGGGACTGTGGTCATGCGAACGGCAGCCTTAAATAAATATCGTCCTTGGGTAGGGGCTGTAAAAACACCATTGCTAGAGTTATAATGTCCCCCAACATTTGCAGCAACCAGCTCAGGAATGAGATTGATGAGAGGGGGTGGACTCACTAAAAAAGCATTGCGGTAAGCGTTAAAATAGGGCTGGAGAGGTAGAACTTTGATGCCATTGGGAATAATTTTAAAAGGAGGCGTTTGTGATTCATTTTGCGAAGTTGTTATTACAAAATTGCCATAAGGATCTGGCCCTATAAAAGGAGTAGCGTTTGTTGCATTTACCACATTAACCTCTTTTGAGAAGCGACTTCTCAGGTTTTTAATTATTGTTTATACGTAAAATGATCTCCTTTAAATTCTCTTAAGTTACATCAGACCGCCTGATATTCCTGAGTTGCAGAGTACAGGATCGCCCCCAAATCCAACCGCTTGATTAGTAGTGAGGCTTTGAACAGCGGCAGAAACTTCTACCCATGCAATGGTTCCTTGCTTCATAAATTCGGTTACAAAAAGATGCATTGTTTTGCGGAGAGAATCATAACTAGACTCCCACTTCTCATATTTCGTCGTTCCAATAAGAATAGCTAAAATGGAATTTGTTTTTATATCTGGTAGATTTGTTAGTGAGACTCTGGCGTTCAAAAAATAAACCCCATCTACTGGAGCTGTAAATTGACCGCTTGTTTGGTTGTAATATTCTCCCACATTTGCATGGATAAAATCAGGAATAAATCTTGCAAATTGGGCGTTGATCGTTTGGTTATGCAAGGTTTGAGATAGACAAGCACTAAAAAAGGGCTTGTATGGCTCTGTTACAATCCCATCTTTATTGATTTTAAGAGCGGGATTTTCACTTGCTGAATGGCCAATAACGACGCTTTCGCCAATAGGGTCTCTACCTACATAAAATTGTGGTTTTATCGCTTCTACCATATTTCTTCTCCCGCGAAGTTTATTAAAAATAAAATTTTACAGAAACAGTTCTTTTATATGAAGAAAAAGCGTTAGGGTGAATTTGCTGTCAAAGAAGAATGTCATCGCACTTTTCGGTTTTTTCCGAAGATCATATTTTGAGCGGTCGATTAAAGAAAAGCAAAAGAAACATAAGATCATTCTATAAAGATCATTTTTTCTCAGATAAAAGAGCTAAAGCTTCCATATAAGTTTCTCTTTCGCTTGTTTTGTATTTGATACTGTCAGGATCATTTGTATGGTAGGCAAATCTCCCAAAATTATAAGCACAAACGCAGAGGTCTGGATAGTAATTTTTTTTATGATCGGGCTTGATATAAATTTGAATTTGAACGCTGTTTTTCTTAAAACCACCCGGCAGAAGGTACTTTTGGATCTCTGGATCGTTATTTACTGTTGTAATGACCTCTTGAGCACAGTCCATTAAGATAGCGCGAGCCTCTTCTTTTGTGAGCGATCGGTAAATATAGAAAGCCAGAAAGAAACTCTCTATTTCACGCATCATCGAGGCTCCTTCCCCGCATTGCTTTAAACCATACCGTTGAGATAAAGTCTTCGCACAACTTTTTAAAACTCGATGGGCTACGATACAGTCATCACTCTTTTCTTGAGATGGATCAGGTTTTGAACAGCCAACGAGAGAAAAGCAAATGAAACACAAGATCAATCTATAAAGGATCATTTGAGATCTCCTTGAGCAAATGCTTCATTGTTTTGTCGAAGAGATTCAGCATACCCTCCTTTTATCAGATGGGTTTACAGCGACTTCAGCCATTTATCCTATAAAGCATTGACTAAGTCTTCCAGGGTTAGCAATTTTGATTTCTTCAACTTTCAAAGATTTAAATGTGGTTTTTTCTCAATTTTTTGTGTGTTGTTTTCGAGTCACCGTGAAAATGATATCATCAAAATCATCGTCGCATTCACCATCGTTGCAGTAATATCGTCTTCCATTTTCTATTTCTTCAACGATCATTCCGGCCCCTCCCCAATGATCATGCATTAGCCATTCTCTTCCTCCTACATAGCATGCTGGATCATTTACCTTATCAAAACCTCCTACCCATGCATTTTGTATGAAAATATGTGAGGAAGTTGTAAAAAACTGTAGCTCATAAGGCTCTTTATTTTCCCAAAGAAACAGATTAACCCTCTTGCCTTTTTTGAGGATTTTTCCTTGAAATTTAAGATATCCTTCAACTTCAAAACAAAATCCTTGTCGATAAGAGCTATTTGTTTTTTCGGTAGTTATTATCAAAATTTCTCGATCTTTGATCGGAAATTCATCTCCTGCTACAACTTTTTTACCATTATAGATTGTTGAAAGAGGAGCTGTCGTAGAGTTATTAAATTGTTGCTTGAAATTAACCATGTTAACCTTTTTATTTCCTATACGGATCTAAACTTATGTGCTCTTTTTGAGTTACTTCAATAAAGTTGAAAAGTCCGCCCTCTCTCTGTGGGGGGCTATGGTGCAATTCAATGCTTTCAAGTTGTCCTCGAGCATTTTTAATTTGAGGAGCTAATCCCTGTTTCATCCTAGCTACGTTCTCTGTACTGGCCTCGTAGACTAAAGGTCCTTGAATTTGACCATTTTCATGTAAATAAGCTTTATTTTTCCAGTGTCTTTGTCGAACTGAACTCCACCTAGGAATATCTCCTTTACCTGTTAAATTGTTAATGGGCTGTCCTATAGACCAGCCTTTTACGTTGTTTACACAAGTAGTGGGTATTCTTAAAGCACCAAGTATATGCCAAGGGGAAGGCATTATGCCAATAGCAACAGGATTTCGAGATTTAACTTCGGGTAAATAATTCGTTGCTTGACGAGTTGAGAAAAGCTGATCTATTTTATTGTGAATTGCAGTAGCAGCTTCTTGTTGTTTCTCAAAAGTATTTGCATCTAATGAATCTAAGAGATTTTTCGGCAATAACTTTGCTATGTAATCTCTGATGTTTTCGGCTTCTAAAACTCCTATTCCTTCAAATTCAGCCCATTTGTCATACAAATCATGAGCAATTTTTGCCCCTACATTTTTCGCCATTTGAATAAAAGAATTTTCATTTGAGTTGTAAGAAGGATTTATAGGATTGTTTTCTTTTAATATCTCAATATTCTGGATCAATAGATCTTTATCTAAGGAGATTTCATCGGATTTTATTGTTTCTATGTCAATTTGTTGGTTTGGATGACACTCTTTTTCTGAGGGAGTAGTAAGAGTTATTTTTGGATCATTTTGTTCAATATCATCAGACTCTTCGTTTTCTAAAGGCTTAGCATTTCCAATGGCTCCCGCAGCCGCTCCGGCTGCTGCTGCACTTTCAGCAAGAGCTGCAGCGCCTACCGTGTTAATAATTGCAATTGTAGTAATTGCAACTACAACCACAGCAGCCACAACACAAACGCCAATAATAATGGCCTTGCGATGCTTTTTACAAAAGTTTCCAATTTTTCTCCAAAACCCATCCTTGGATTTAGTGTTATTTTTGGCATCTAAAAATAAATGAGCTTTGAAATCTGAGGAATAAGAAGCCCCCACAAAGTCAAATTCTTTTATATCTTCAAGAAGCTCTTGAAAATCTCTTCTAATTTCTTTTAGCTCTAGAGGATCCTCAGTCGCTTTCTCAATACTTTTAGTGATTAAGCTAATAACTTGATGAAGTTCCTCGATAGAGGCTTTGTTGTAAAAGCTCCCTTTAATAATCTCATCTAGAAAATACTCTACTTCAGCCTGAGTGAGAGTCCTGTCTTGGCGATGAAGGCGGTGAAGAAAAGTGGAAATATCAGAGGCTTTTTTATTGGCTACAGAGGGTTTAGGTACTGAAAGAACATCCCAGCTTTGAGATAAAGAATAAGAGCTTTTCTTAGGAAAAGAAGGGATTTCAAAATAAGCGAAAGAAGAATATTGAGACTGATTAGAAAAGGCAGTGTATGGATTTGTTTTAGAGAACAAAGGAACTGATGTTGCGGAGAGTTTCATTTCTTTCTCTCGTTAATTTTTACGAAATCTTAATAATAGGGGGCTTTTTAAAACAAGGAGATATTTTATTAACACCTCGTTAGTAGGGATGCGCTTGTTTCTTTGTGAAAGTAAGGCGATATTTCATGCGAAAGATTATTTTTCTTTCAGGTTAAACGATTTATGTATGAGCTGGGTTAGGCAGGGCTAAGGTAAGAAAAGGCTGGTCATGGTCATTATTATAGCAATTAGTCCTTTAGTCCTTGAGGAAGTCGGATAAATTTTTATATATTTAATAATGTAAAAACCATAAGAGAATAAATTATGAATAACTCTGATAATGTAGTGTTAATAACAGGGGTAACTAAGGGGCTTGGAAGGGCTTTGTTGGAGGTCTTTTATCGAAATAAATGGACTGTTGTAGGTTGTGGAAGATCTAAGGTTTTAATAGAGCAATTAGCGCAAGAATTTCATTTAAATCAAAATTTAAGAATATTGGATATTTCAAATCATGAAGAGGTGAAGAGATGGGCAACAGCAGTAATTACAACATTTGGAAAACCGAGTATTATGATCAATAATGCTTCTGCTGTGAACTTTCCAGCAAATCTTTGGGATATATCTCATAAAGAATTTAAGCAAGTAATTGATACTAACTTAATGGGCGTTTTTAATATTTTGAGTGCCTTTTTGCCTTATATTATTGATAGTAAATCAACTATTGTGAATGTAAGCTCATATTGGGGAAAACATGGTGAAGCAAAAGTATCACCATATTGTGCAAGTAAATTTGCTATAGAAGGATTAACTCAGTCATTAGCTAAAGAGGTGTCTGAAAATAATATTATAGTCACATTAGATCCCGGTATCATGAGAACTGATATGCTCAAAAAGTGTGCTTCAGATCAAATTCTTGCTTTGGCGAAATCTCCATATGAAAAAGCAGTGAATATTTATTCAAAACTAACTGAGTTAGTCGCTGCGGATTCTGGGAAAACTATTCTTATTGATTAATTTGGCAATTTTTTAAGGTGCATAAAGAATATCAGTAATGCACTTGTCGCAAATGCAGCACAAATCCAAATGGCAAAGTTATAATGTAAATAAGTGATGCTCCCTATAAGCAACGAACCTATCAATAATGAAAATGAAAATATTGATTGCGATACCCCTAAAATTTTTCCTCTAATAAATTCACCAGATGAAGATATTGATAAAGAGATTAAATGAATCCAGCAGAGGATATTTGCTAATCCATATAAGCCCGATGAAATAAATAAAGCTTTAGGATTTTTGGCTATAAAACAAAATAAATATGAAAAAATCAACACGAAGAAAGCGCCTGTAAGGATCTTTTTTGATGAAAATTTGTCGCTAATGAATTTATTTATAAATATTGCTCCTAAAAAAGAGAGAACTCCTCCAAACGAAATGATATTTCCTAAAATAGCAGCGGATACAGCAAACTTTTCAAGAGCAAAGATGGGTAAACTAACAGAAAAGCTTTCAACGCTAATTACAAATAATAAAAAAATTGAGAAGATTAGCCCCAGTTTTTTATCTTTGTAGCTATCTATAATATTTTTAAACCCAATAAAAAGTGAAATTTTTCTTTTTGAGGGATTATATTTATCTTTGTAAATAGGTAGTAACACGATTGTCAGTAAATATAGGATTGCAATAAACCAAAATGGTATTGAATAACCTTCTAAAAAAAAGAATTGTATTTGCGTTAGGTGTCCGCCAATGAATGGGCCAAGTATAATGCCAAGAACAGCTCCGCTTGTTAAGTATCCCAGATGATGAGGTCTATTTTTTTCAGTGCTAATATCAGCAGTTGCTGCAAGTAAAACGGCAGCATTTCCTGATGAAATGCCAATAATAATTCGAGCAATATAAAGCAAAGTAATGCTTGCCGAAGAAAAAGAAATTGCATTTAGAATATTTCCAAAGATACCCATAATAATTCCAACATATAGGATTTTCTTTCTGCCATATTGATCTGATAGTTCACCAAATATAGGGCCGGCTATAAAAAGACCTAGAGCGTGACATGCAATAATAGAACCTATAAGAAAAGGTTTAACAAAGGTTAAAGTTGTATTAATAGAGAAGAAGTTGTCTTTCAAGAAAACAACTGGTAATATTGGAAAAACTACAAAAACCCCTAGATAATCTATTAAATAGATTAGAAAAAAAATAAAGAGTGAAAGCTTATTTTTTGCTTTTTCTTTCATTGTTCTCTAGTTTTTTTACTCCCCATTTGACAGAAGCTAAAATAGTTATAATTTGATAAATAATTACAAGAGCTAAAATAATTGATGGTATGAAGATATCAATTACTTTCCCATTTTCTCCTAACTTTAGATATAAAGCTAAGATTCCTGCTAATGCCATTGAAACTTCAATGGCAGCATACTGTAGAGAGTCTACTAATATTGGATCTGACTGTCTTTTAACTAATAATTCTTTACTAATTGTAAAATTTCTTTCTAGATAAGGATTTTTCTTTTCAAGTTGTTCTGTTTCCATGAAAACAATAGTTTGTTGGGGATGATAAACCTTTAAGTCAAGATATCTAAGTAAGTTAACTCCTATAATTGCTAAAAAAGTTAACATCGAAATTACATATAATTTATCTATCCCTATGGTGTTAATAGTTTGATTTTTTATTATAAAAGCCATACCAACAAATAATGAAAATAACCAAAATCCCGCAAGTTTTTTATAATTAAGCTTGATAGTGCTAAAATGCTGTAAATAGCCTTTGCCTATCGTATGTAAACCATAGGCAAGATCGTTGTCATCATCTTCGATATTATGAATGAGATAATCAACGTCACTTAGTCCTGGATTATCAATTTCATTTGGTTCGTCGTCCATATTTCTCCATTATGTCTTTGATCAAATCTTCATCAGTACGATTGCCGAATTTTTCTTCAATAGCATCAACAAAGGATTGCGTTGTTTTTACAGACTTTATTATTAAGTAATAAGTGATCCAAGAAGCTAGAAAATAAAAAGCAAATGTACAAATCAATAGGATTAGCTTTCCTGATTGGTTTGCTAACAAGTGAACATTAATGTTTAAGATCAATGAAATCATAGAAACGATGTATAAGATGAAAATACATCCAAGGTAATAATTAGCTTTTCGATCTACGGAGCCATGAAATGTCTTTGTTCCAGGGTTTTGCATCTTGGTATGAAATTTAGGTAACCAGTGAAATCTACCTTCTAGTGATTTTGAGCAAATAAAGTCAGATAATCTCAATCTTTCTTTTACTATTAGATCTTCACGCATAATTGTAATAATTAATAAAGCTGCAAAAAAAGGGATGATAGTACACGCAATCAGCGGGCGAAAATGGTTGATATGGACTTCAAAAAAGAAAAAAGCCCCAATTACTGCAAAAGTGCCCATTAAAATTTTTGAAACTTTGAATCTTAAATACATTTGTTCTAATTGATAGTATTTGACACTCTCAATGAATTGAAAGTATTCTCCATAAATAATCAGTCTACCATGTTTGGCTGTTTCTTTTATATCCATCTGTATTTAAGCGATTTAGACTGTTTTGTTTCTTTAAGATTTCTTTACATTTTCTTGACAATTTATTTATATTCTGCTATAATGCGTCTAGCAAATAATTAATTTTGAGAAATATCATATGTTAGCTACTAACTCAATGGAAAAAAGGTTATTTACAGAGTCTACAGACTTAGTAAGCCAACTTTATAAGACCCCTTCCCTGGAAGGAGTGGCTGTTATAGGTGTTCAACATCTATTCGAGTGCACATATGAAATGTTTAAAACACTTAACGTTAGTGGATTAGATCTTGGGAAAGTTTTTTTGCTGGGAAAGTGTTATTCTTCGCCTGATTTAGTAATTCATCAAATGAAATTATCTGGGATACATGTATGCCCACAAAGCTCAAATTATGATAGCCATAAGTCATATGATGCGCAATTTACCCCC
>CAZTEX010000011.1:0-76955 GCA_964612505.1 uncultured bacterium
AGGGAGAGAGAAGGGTACGTGATGGTTCGTCACAAGCCCTTTATAGACATTTAAACCCTCTGCAAGGCCTTTATCTTTGCGAAAGGCCTCTTTATAACCGCAATTGGCAAGTTCTAGAATATAGTGTGTGGTGGCATTCACTAGGGCTCGAGTGGCTGTTTTTGCGCAAGCTCCTGGCATATTGGTGACGCAATAATGAATTATATCCTCTTCGATATAGGTGGGGTCTGTGTGAGTTGTAGGTCTAGAACTTTCAAAACACCCCCCCTGATCAATAGAAACATCCACAATCACGCTTCTTGGTTGCATCTTTTTGAGCATATTTCTTGTAAGGACCTTGGGCGTTAATTTACCAGGTATTAGTACAGCGCCTATGATTAAGTCAGCTGTTTGAGCCGTTTTTTCAACAGTCATTTCAGTTGAGAAAAGAGTTTTTAATTGGGAATGGAACGTGTTATCAATCATGCGAAGGCGCTCTATATTATTATCTAAAATGGTCACATGAGCCCCTAGTCCTAAAGCCATACGAGCAGCGTTAAGACCCGCAACGCCTCCTCCAATCACGACAACATTGGCAGGTTGAACACCAGGAACCCCTCCTAATAAAACACCCTTGCCTCCATGACTTAACTGAAGAGCTGTTGCCCCTGCTTGAATAGAGATGCGCCCGGCTATTTCACTCATTGGTGTTAAAATGGGCAGGTTCCCTCGATTATCCGTGATTGTTTCCATTGCAATGGCGATCACCTTTTTATCAATGAGGACTTGGGTTAGTTTAGGTTCAGGGCTTAGATGAAGAAAACAAAATAAAATCTGGTTGGCATGCATTAATGAAAATTCAGAAGGCTGTGGCTCTTTCACTTTGATGACCATTTCCGCAGCCCAAGCCTCTTTGGCTGTGGAAACAATTTTAGCTCCAGCCTTGGCGTAAAGCTCATCTGTATAACCCAAAACTTTTCCTGCATGAGTTTCAACCATCACTTTATGTCCAGCGCGGGTCAATAAGTGAACAAGCTCAGGGGTTGCCCCCACTCGATATTCATGATTCTTAACTTCTTTAGGAACACCAATTAACATAATTTTTTACCAGAGGGTTATTTTGTGAATATATCTGGTAAATAAGCTATTAAGCTGAAATTGTCGATGTATTTTCTGGAGACGCTTGATCATTAAATTCAAAAGGGATCACTTTGGTGACGCCTTTTTCTTCCATGGAAATACCAAGAAGGATGTCTGCCATTGCCATTGTTCGCTTATTATGGGTGATAATAATGAACTGGTGATTTTTGACGAATTGTTTTAAGACGCGCGTAAAGCGCTCGATGTTAGTGTCATCTAAAGGAGCGTCTACTTCGTCAAGGATGCAAAAAGGGATAGACTGTGTTTCAAAAAGAGCAAATAAAAGAGCTAAGGCTGTTAAGCATTTTTCTCCCCCAGACATTTGTTGAATGGAGCGCATCTTTTTGCCAGGGGGCTGAGCGATGATTTCAATACCAGCTTCTAAAATGTCTTCGTTAGGGTTAAGTTCTAAGTCCGCTTCTCCCCCATTGAATAAAAGGGTGTAGTTTGCTTTGAAATGTTTACGAATATTTTCAAAAGTTTCTGAAAACATCTGGCGACTTGTGTTATCGAGTTCAGAGATAACTTCAACGAGCTTATCTTTAGATTGATTTAAGTCGTCTACTTGACATTGAAGAAATGTAAATCGCTCTTGTTGCTCCTTACAATCAGCAACAGCTTTTAAGTTGACTTCGGTGAAACCCGTTAAGCTGCGGCGCAGCCTTTTGACGTCTCGATCTGCTTTGATAATGGAAAATTCTTCAGGTATAGAAAATAAAAGAATCTGCTCTTTTTCAAATTGATATTTTTCAAAGATCTCACCAAAGTAAAGATTGTTTTCAGCTTGTAGCTGGGCGCTTTGATTGTTAATCTCTATATCAGCCCCTTGAAGACTTTCTAATTCCAGCCGTAGATTAGATAACTTTAGGCTCCAAGCACTCTCTTCTTTTTCCAGCTTTTCTAAGCCATCTTCACAGCTATGATAATATTGATCTGCATTTGTTAACTTCTCAGTCAGTTCTTTTTCTTTTTGTTGGTAGCTTGGACTTTCCTCGGAAAGCTTATGATAAGTATTTTCATTAGACTCAATTTGAGAGTTCATCTTTTGAATCTGATCTTCAAAGTCGACACTTTTTGATTCAAAAACTTTAATGGCTTCATTGAGTGCTTGTGAATCTCTTTCTATATGTTTAATGCGGTTTTCAAGTGATTGTTTGAGAGAGCGCTTTTCATTGAGTTGTTGAAAATTTCTTTCAAATTCATTTTCAATTTTTTTGAAATGAGACTCTAATTGAGCACGTTTATCTTTTTCTTGATGATAAAGCTCTGCTGTTTCTTTTTGTTTTTTTTCTAATAAAAGGAGTGTGTCGCTTAAAGAGGTTCTTTTTTCTTGAAAATCTTTAGAGTTGTTTTCAAGTCTTGCTATTTCTTCTTGAAGAGATCTTGTTTTTAATTCACTTTCTCGAAGAGCCATGTTCAATTTATGAAATTGCAGATTGAGGCTTTTTTGCTCATTTAAAGAAATGTCATAATTTTTTTGTTTCTCTTGTAATAAATTACTGAGCTCTAATTTTTCTTGTTCGAGAATCAAAAGCTCTTTGTAGGTCGATTGCAGTTCACTTTCTCTTAAAAAGAGATTGTTTTTTTCTTGAGCTAGATGATGAATCACTTTTTTATGATCGATAAAAAATTCTTTGTTAATCAAACAAAAAGAGGTTGAATTGCCTGAAATAACATCGCTCTCTGTGACTTGGCTCAAGAAGTGATTTGAGACAATATTAGGTTTTGCAAACGCTTGGTGAGCGCTTTGCTGGCTGAGATGTTCAATGCATAAAATGGAGAAGTTTTGCAAGTTGTGCTCTTTAGCAAAACTCAAGATAACTTCTAAGTCTTGCTGAGATTTTGTGACGATGGTTTGCAAGTATGGGCCCAGCAGGGCAGCGAGACATGTTTCATACCCAGCTTCTGGATTAATCCACTCCGCTAAAGGAGAAAGTTTGCCAAAAAGGGAATGCGAAGGATTTTTTGAGCTTTCGAGTAGTTTTTTAGTCGCTCTTCCATAGCCATCAAATTCATCTTTCAACTTTTGAAGTAAGCCGACCTTGGCATTTTTGGAAGTAATTTTATCAGAAAGAAGAGAAAAGGCCTCTTTTAATGAGTCCATTTGCTCTTTTTGCTCGAGCAGAAGGGTGTGGACCTCTTCTAAGCTTTGCTGTGTTTCTTGAAGGGCTTTTTGTGATTCTGTATGGCTGAGTGCAAAAGAGTCTAGTAGCGCTTGTTTTTCAGACAGGCGATGAGTGGCCTCTTTTTCCATTTCAAGAAGATTTGTTTGTCTCTCTAAAGTGTTGTCTAACTGAGACGTGGCTCGCCCTAACTGCATTTGTAGATCGTTTTCAAAGTTGACTGTTTTCATTAAAGCGCTTTGACTTTCTTTTCTGTGAATGCTTTCTTGATGAACTCTTTTTTCAAGCTCTTCTAAAAAAGAAAAAGATTTGTGATGTTCTTCAGTCAGAGTCGACAAATCGTTTTGGTGAGTTTTTAACTTATCTTGGTTAGCGAGATAGACTTTATGTTCTTGCAGATGCTTTTGATGAAATTGCTGCAATGCCTGCTTTAAATGTTGCCCTTGTTCTAAAATTTCTTCGAGCTTCTTTTGATGTGTCTTAAATTCAAAAGAGACAAGCTCTTTGGCTTTTTTAAATTCAAAGAAGTTTTCATATGCTTTTTTAGCCAGTTCGGATTGCTCTTGATAGCTTATTTTATGAGTTTTTAGATTCTCTTCAATCTCGGTAATTTGTGTCTTAATCTGGCTTTGTTGAAATGCTTTCTCTTTTAAAAAGGCCTTCAGCTCTGTCTGCTTTTTGTCATTTTCTTGCCATTTGGCAATAATCAATTCTTGATCGAGTTTTTCTAATTCATCTTTTTGTTTTTTATAGATCTGAGCTTCTTCTGCTTGTTTTTGCAAAGTTTCAATTTGCTTGTTGACCTCAGCTTGAATATCCAAAACTCGTTTTAGATTGGTTTCTACTTGGCCTAGCTTGCGAAAAGCCTCTTTGCGCTTTTCTTTAAAATGCATGATTTTAGCAGCTTCTTCAAAAATGTCTCGACGTTCGTAAGGGGTAGACATAATTAAGTCATCAATTTTGCCTTGTTCAAAAATATAAAAGGCATTTTTACCAAGTCCTGCTTCCCATAAGAGTTGATGAATATCTTTGAGGCGTGCTGGATTGCGGTTGACAAGCCATTCTGATTCACCGGTTCTATAGAGTCTACGTGTAATGCAAATCTCTTGATAGTCTACCGATAAGGATTGTTTAATATTGGTGAACGTTAAAGAAATCTGAGCGTAATTGAGAGGGCTTCTTTTGGCTGTTCCTGAGAAAATAACATCGGTCATTTTGTCGCTGCGCAAAGCCTTCGCTGTCGGCCCGCCAAGTACCCAGCGAAAAGCATCGACAACATTGGATTTACCACAACCATTGGGTCCGACAATCGCAGTCACTGGTTTGGAGAAATGAATTGTGGTTTTATCGGCAAAAGATTTGAAGCCGAAAATCTCAATTTTTTCTAGATACATTTAAAACCAAATTTTATTTTTACGTCTTGCTCTAGCTATGCCAAAAAAAGTGCTATAAAACAAGAACAAATTAACAATGTTTTAACTTTTTTAAAGAAGCGGATATTTTATTAAAAATGGAGATTTAATTTAATCTTTTTCAACTAAGTTAATAAGATTAATAGATATTGGACATTAAGATGAAATTAAATATTAAAATTTATTTTGACAAAAGTGAATTATTTAACTGCTTGTATTTGTATTATGGCTAGAGTGGTATGCGGCGATATAAGTATTTGTTTTAGAAGATTCAAAGAATTTGCCCCCTCCAGTAAATACATAACCATCCCCTGTAAACTCACAAACAAAACCTTGCCCGGAAAATAGAAGTGGCTTTACTGCACCCCCATACATTTTTAAAGAGCAATCAAGTCCCTCTGTAAATCCAATGAGCGCTTCGTTATTAACAATCACGGGTTGATCTGATGTTATTTTGATGGCCCGAATAGGGCCGTAGAGTGAATAAATAAAAACTTTTCCCGTTTTATCGATCGTTTCTGGATCAATTGTTGCAAGTGCTGTTGAAATTCCTTTTCCTTTTAACCAACCTGTGATTCCCTCATAGCTTGTGTCGATATCAACATTGGATGAATTCCCAACTAAAGAGCCTTTACAAATGATTAAGTTAGGCGCATCAGGTGATAGCTTATACTCGAGTATTTGATGATGAAAATTTTCTTCTAGACATATCCAACTTCCCCCGTCCTTTCCTATGACAGTATTTGTAAAAAGATATTCTGTTCCTAGAAAATAATTTTTTATTCTCTGCCACAAAGTTCTTGGGGGCATATGAGTTTCAATAGAGACGTTTTTATAAGCTAAAGTCCAATAGGCTTGAAAGTCTATAGATTCTTGAGGGTTAATTTTAATGGCTCCAATAGGCGTATCGGATGAAAGTTGAGGGTTTAGAAATGAGTCTGTAGGATCTGAAAGAAAACGAAAATTACAAGACATTATTCAAACCTCAAAGCAAGAATGAGTTTACCCATTATTCTAGCATTAAATGTAATAAAAGTAATCATTTAAAAAGCTGCGAACTGCAGGTATTGCATGATCTTTAATCCAAGCAATCGAAGGACTAGATTCTCTATTACTAGGATCGATGGAACTCAGAGCATCTTGTCGAATCGAATAAGCAAGGCATCCTAGTAAAATGGCATTGCCAATCACTTGAGCTGGCAAAGTAGATCCAAAAGCAGTGGAGGCAAGGATAATGGGTATGCAAGATAGAGCCATATTGACTACATTGTGAGCCATCGATCTATTAGAGCGATTTCCCGAAAGCCACTGAGTAGAAGCAATCGTAAAATCACAAGTTTGTTTAACAAAAATGCATTCCTTTAAAAAGTTAGTAGCAGGGTGCTGGCTGATTAATTGGACTGTTTGTTGCATCTCAGTAAAGTTAAAGAGAGAGCTAGCCATTTGTGTCGTTACTTGAGAGGAGAGGTTTAATTGTTCTGCGTTGGCTAACAGCGGATGAAGGGTGTTGTTCATTGGCAAGTTTGCAGCTAAATTAGGATAACCACCTAAAAAATAGAGGGATTTCGCAGCAATCTTATAAGAAGAATTACAAAGCTCCCGAGCTTTGTTTAAGATCCCATAGCCATAAATGGCTTGAAGACCTCTCTCTATTGCCGCAAACCGCATGGGAGGTTTTAAAAAATTTAGATGCATAACGTTAGTTTTAAGTGTTACCTTGCTCAGGTTTGATTGTGCCTGATTAATGTTAAGATAGTATAAGGTTTTTAAAAAAGTCCTTCCAAAGAGGGGGTAAATAAGATATAGAATTTTTTTTACTATTAAAACTATCTTTCGATGACTTAAAATGTTTTATAAATAAAAAATTTTACACTTTTTTCTCCTATTATGATTGATATTAAGTTGCTTAGAGATAACTATTTAGATGTAGAGTCTAAATTGAAAACCAAAGATAGCACCATCGATTTAGCTCCTTTGATGGCCCTTGATGAGAAAATTCGGAACCTCAAAACAGAAGTGGAAACACTCAAAAGTGATCGCAACGTCCTCTCTAAAGAGATTGGAGAGAAAAAGCGAACAGGGGGAGATACCAGCTCTCTTTTTAAGCAAGTAGGCCATTTTGGAGATAAAATCAAAGAAATCGACCATCAGCTGGCAGATTTAGAGGCCTCCTTTGAACAGAAGCTCTCCATATTGCCCAATATCCCTCAAGATGGGATCAAAGTCTCATTAGATCCCAAAGATAATGTCTGCGTTAAAGAGCATGGAAAAAAAACACATTTTAGCTTTCCATTTAAAAACCACCTTGAGCTCAATGAGCATCATGATCTTTTTGATTTAGAAAGAGGGGCTAAGATCTCTGGGGCGGGTTGGCCTGTCTATCGAGGATTAGGAGCAAGACTAGAGTGGGCACTTTTAAATTTGATGCTTGATTTTCATATTAAGAACGGCTTTCTTCAGTGGATACCCCCTTTGCTGGTGCGCCCAGAAATGATGTATGGGGCTGGACAATATCCAAAATTTAAAGATCAGGCTTATGAACTCAGTGATGAGCAATATGATTTATGTCTCATTCCAACTGCAGAAGTGGCTTTAAATGCCCTTCACTTGGATGAAATTTTAACAGAAGAAGAACTTCCCCTGAAATATGTGGCTTACACACCTTGCTTTCGCAGAGAAGCTGGCGCAGCAGGCAAAAATGAACGGGGACTTATCCGCACTCATCAATTTAATAAAGTGGAAATGTTTGCTTTTTGTCACCCTGACAAAAGTGAGAATATGTTTAATCTTTTTGTAGAAAGTGCAGAAGCTATTTTAGAATTGCTAGAACTTCCCTACAAAAGAATGCTTTTAGTCACAGGGGATATGTCCTTTGCTGCAGCTAAAACTATTGACATTGAAGTTTTTTTACCAGGCCAAGATCGCTATATGGAAGTCTCCTCTATTTCCAACTGCAGCGATTTTCAGGCAAGAAGATCTAAGATCCGCTTTAAGTCGAAAGGGGGAGACAAACCTCGCTTTGTACACACTCTCAATGGCTCTGGACTTGCGACCTCTCGCGTTATGGTGGCTCTTTTAGAAAATCATCAAAAAGCAGATGGATCTATTGCCATTCCTAAAGCGTTGCAGAGATATTTTGATGGTAAAGAAAAGTTGTTACCTAAGCGTTAAAAAAATAGAAGTCTTCTTGCATACAACGTCTAAAAACGATATATACAAAGGCTATGTCATACTTATTTAAATTTATTAAAAACTCTGTCTCTTATTTCCATACGATTGAGCAAGCTAAGTTGCTGCTCTCTACTCACGGCTTTGAAGAACTTGACGAAAAGAATGAATTTACTTTGAAAGCAAATGGAAAATACTATGTGATCAGAGATGACAGCGCGCTAATTGCGTTTGTCATTCCAACAAAAAAACAAATTAGCAAAGCTCATATCCTGCTCAGCCATGCTGATAGTCCCACCTTTCGCATCAAACCAAATGGTGAGTATCAGAATGAAAATATGCTGTTATGGGGGCTAGAAACTTATGGTGGTCCGATTTATTCCACGTGGTTTAATCGTAATTTAGGTTTTGCTGGAAGAGTTTTTTATGAGCAAAATAAAAAAATACACAGTACCCTTGTCCGATTTGATGACAATCCTATAATCATTACTCAACTTCCAATCCATATCGACCGCAATATCAACACTGAAGGGATGAAAGTCAACGCTCAAGAACAACTCAATGCTTTGGTTGCCCTGCAAGAGAAAGATCCAAAGAATAAAGAAACTTCCAAGAATTTGCTAGAAAGCTGTCTGAAAAAAAAGATCAAGTTTACTAAACTTTTAAATCATGAGTTATTTGTCTATCCATTAGAAGAGCCTCGATTTTTAGGATTTGATAAGGATCTTTTTTCTGCTCCTCGCATTGATAATTTAGCTAGTGCTTCTGCGAGCTTAGAAGCTTTTTGTGAGAGCAGCAAACAAACAAGTGAAACCCATTTAAATATGATTTATTTGGCCTCTCATGAAGAGGTGGGCTCTAGAACTTTTTCAGGGGCAGATTCTCCTTTTTTTGGTAGCGTCTTTGAACGCATTTTTTTTCAACTTGGGCTTTCCTTTGAAAAGCTTCAACAATGTTTAGCTCAATCTACAGCCTATTCGATTGACGGCTCTCATGCTTTGGATCCTAAACATAAAGATTCTTATGAACCAAGGCACACCCCTCTTTTGGGTAATGGAATTACCATTAAAGTCGATTCTAGTGCTTGTTATGCCTATAATGCCCAAATGGTAGCTCGCCTTCAAGCGTTGCCAGCCAAGCATCAAATTAAATTTCAAACTTACCTTAAAAAAGGTGACCAACGTCAAGGTAGTACTATCGGGCCTAT
This sequence comes from uncultured bacterium, assembly GCA_964612505.1. Taxonomy (GTDB): domain Bacteria; phylum Chlamydiota; class Chlamydiia; order Chlamydiales; family JAAZZY01; genus JAAZZY01. The sequence goes on from CAZTEX010000011.1 coordinate 9,030, forward strand.
ATTTACTAAAAATTTAGGTGTAAAAACGTTAGATATAGGTCTTGCGCAACTATCAATGCATTCTTCTTGTGAAGTTGGCTCTTGCTGTGATTATGATCAATTAGTTAAACTATTGAGTTTAATTTTAAAAGATCAATTATAATTAACTAGATGAACAATTTTAAAGAAGAACACTTTGAAGGCAAAAATGCCTACGAGCATATTTTGCAAAAAAAAAGTGAAATAGCCAGCGAAATTCATGGTGAAGAGCTTCCAGGTCATTATGGAGCTTTTTTAGATGCCATGCGAGATGTCTCCATCTTGTTGATAGTCTTTTGTACAGTAGCCTTTGCTTGTGGCATTTCTTTAAAGCAAACCATGTTCATCTTGGTTCTTTTGACCCTTGCTTGGGCAGTGTGGAAAACCATTCGCTCCTCCTGGTTTAGTTGGTCACTCTTAGAGCGTCTTCATCGCGTGTTGCAAGAAGAGCGCTATGAAATTGAGCATCATAGAGAACAAGAAAAAGAAGAGCTTACTGCACTTTATGCCTCCAAAGGATTTCAAGGAGAGCTTTTAGAAGAGGTCATCCATGTGCTGATGGCAGATGATGAGCGCTTATTAAAAGTCATGATGGAAGAAGAAATGGGGCTCAATTTAGAGCATTATGAACATCCTCTTAAAATAGGAATGGGAGCGGCTCTAGGTTCATTAACGGCTGGAGCTTTATTAATTCTGGGACAATGGCTATGGCCCTATTTTGGATTAATTGCTTTAGCCATTATCATTAAAAGTAGCGCTGGAATCATCATGGCAAAACTACAAAAAAATGATAAACTATCTGCTTTAATTTGGAACTTTGGAGCTGCTATTGTCATGGTTGGCGTCAGCTATTTTTTAACTAAATGGATACAACCGTTATTTAATTGATATGTCAAGAATACTTTCAAATAAAATGAGCTTAGAAAAAAAGATTTCTTTTAATGAATTCTTTTCTTCTCAAGCAGATGAAACAATTAGCCCCTTTTTAACTCCAAACTCTAGAAAATGGGCGAAAAACCTCCCTTTGAAGGTCTCTCTTTTTTCTGGCTTTCTTCTTCTTATCGCCTTTGTCATCTCCTTTTTTCCAAATTTACAATCACTCTCACTCATTTTACAAGTGATCATTTATTTCTTTGTAGGAACTCCCGCTCTTATTTCAGCTATTCGAGAAATCGTGGATTGGAAAATTAATATAGATGTTTTGATGGTTTTTGCCGCATTCATCTCTATTTTTATCCACAGCAGCATGGAAGGATGTTTGCTACTCGTTCTTTTTTCAATTTCATCAGCGATGGAAGCCTTTGTGACCTCCAAAGCCAAAAGTACTTTGAATCATTTAAGTGAGATGGCGCCAACTAGCGCGCTGGTAATCACAGCAAGTGGTAAAATTAAAGAAAGATCGGTCAAAGATGTTCTCATTGATGAAATTGTTTTAGTTCGAGCAGGAGATGTCGTCCCGCTGGACGGTGTGATTGTGGAAGGAAGTTCGATGTTAAATGTCGCTCATTTAACAGGTGAACATATTCCAATCACCGTTAAAGAAGGGTGTGATGTCGCTGCAGGATCTGTCAATATTGATGGCTCTTTAAAACTCAAAGTCACTAAAACAGGGGCGCAATCGACTATCTCAAAAATTATCCAATTAATTTGTGATGCCCATGAAGCAAGGCCCAAGCTGCAAACTTGGTTTGATCGATTTGGACAGCGCTATTCTATTTTTGTGATGGCATCGAGTTTTATTTTTGCCCTCGGTTTACCTTTAGTCTTTTCAAATATAAGCTATCTTTCTGTTGAAGGATCTATCTATCGAGCTTTAGCCTATTTAATCGCAGCCTCTCCTTGCGCTTTAATTATTGCAGTTCCCATTGCCTATATCAGCGCTATTAATGCTTCAGCAAAACAAGGTATTATCTTAAAAGGGGGAATTACTTTAGATACTCTATCAAAAATTACGGCTATTGCTTTTGATAAAACAGGAACGCTGACTTCTGGAAAACTAGAATGTTTGTCTGTGGTCGATATTCATGGAAATCCATTAGCTGAAAATTTATCAGAAGTTTTATCGGTTGCCAAAGCCTTGGAGCAACATGCCATTCATCCTATAGCCAAAGCCATTGTTGATTATGCTGAATTTAGAAAAATCTCTGCAGTCCCAATACACAACTGCCGGGCCTACCCAGGACTTGGTATTGAAGGGGAGGCTACAGTTGCTGGTAAGCCTTGCAATGTCGCCATTGGTAGCATTTCATATATCATTTCTAAATTGCCAGAAGACAAAATAGAACTGCTCAAACACCAGCAAAATGAAGAGGGAAATTTGATGACAGCCATGACCATTGGTCAGTCTGTTTATTTATTTCAATTTGTAGACCATTTAAAACCAGAAGCCGCGAAGGTTTTAAAAGATTTAAAAGAGCATCTGCATCTTTCACTATATGTACTTAGTGGCGATAACCCTCAAAGTGTTCAGCGAATTGCTCAGAATCTTTGTGTCGATAAATACTTTGGTAACCTCAAACCTGAAGATAAACTCAAGCTGGTGGAGTATTACTCACAAGATGGGGGTTTGGCCATGGTAGGGGATGGGATTAATGACACGCCGGCTTTAGCGCGTTCCTCCATAGGCATTGCCATGGGCAGCTTCGGTAGCCATATGGCCAATGAAATAGCCGAAGTTATCTTAATCAAAGATGATCTTACTTTAATCGAAAAGGTCATCCTTAAAGCTAAAAAAACGTTGTATATTGTAAAGCAGAATGTCTGTCTTGCCTCAGTGATTATTATAGGCGTTTCTATCCCAGCTCTTTTTGGACTGATTCCTCTTTGGCTAGCAGTTGTTTGCCATGAAGGGGGAACTGTTTTAGTCGCTCTTAACAGTCTAAGGTTATTGAAAAATAACTAATTGTCCGAGCTTTTCTCTCTCTTTTTATAAAAATCTAAGTACTGAAACATAGACACTTAAGTTTACTTGATAAAATATCGACGCCGAGATATGAGGAGGTTTAGGTTAACCGAGCCTTAAGTCATATGGATAACATGCGCGACCAGCTCATGCGAGCAATTCAAAAAGAATCTGAGCAATTTCGAGAGTATTATCTATGGCTTGAAGGGGCCATGCCTAAGGAATTTTTTGCTGACATTAAATTTGAAGATATCATCTTAATTACCCATAGCTTAATGGGGTTTCATCTAGAGAATTTTTACTCACAGATCAACTTAAAAAGAGGGGCTATCGTTCTTTGTCTGGAGCAGCCCAAAGCAGATATCAAGATTTTGAAAAAATTTAGTCTTTATGGGATCAAATATTACTGCGCCCACGTTTCAAATCAACCCGCTCCAATCAAAGGGATTACAGCTAAATTGCGGATTGTGATCATTGATTTTTTCGAGCATGATGAAAGTTGTGAGCTCCCGTTTGCGGATCAAGAAAAACATAGATTAAAAACGCTTGTTCAAGAACGAGATAAAGAAATCACTGATAGTGAATTTGATAAGTTATTACAACAAGTCAATAATCGCTTCTTAACGACCGTTTCTTTAGATCGTGTCGCACTAGCTATTAACATGATGCATCGAGCTCAAAGTCGCGATCATTGTCAATATGAAGTGCGCTATAACGAAGATTGGAAACAAAATAACAGCTCTTCGATGTATATAGCCTTTGCTTGGAAAAATACATCGCGCGCTAATTTCTTTTATAATTTAGCCAAAGTGATTTACAGACATAACCTGATCATGAAGCGCGTGAATGCCAGCCGCATTAACCCTCATACTGAAGATAATATTTTAATTATGGTTATTGATCTTCAGGGGGCCAATGAGCTGCCTGCCTGGGAAGTCACTGATATCCAAGATTTTTTAAAGGAAATGGTTACAGTAAAATACTTTAATCAACAGGATTTAATTGAAAAGGTTTTTGTAGAAACCAATCTTGTTCGCGGAAATGTGGCCCATTTTATTCGCTCGATCATCGATTTTATTCATCAAATATTAGTTCAAGTAGATCCTTATAAATATACACTTGCGAGTATTGAAGAGACGCTGTGTCAACATCCGGAGCTAATAAAACTAATCAGTGAAGCTTTTGAGAGTAAATTTCATCCTGAGCAGCATGATCTTGAAAAGTATAAAAAAATACGTGATCAGTGCTTAACAGCAGTCAAAGATTTAGATACTGGAAAAGAAAACATCGATCAAATCCATAAGAATATCTTGGGTCAAGCGGCTAATTTTGTAGAATTTATGTTAAAAACAAATTTCTATCGCAATAACAAAGTAGCTCTTGCCTTTCGTTTAGACCCTGCCTTTTTAGATCATGCTCCTTTTGATCGTAAAACTATTTTTCCTGTTTTGCCTTACGCTATTTTTTATATTAAAGGACTTTGCTTTTTTAGTTTTCATATCCGCTTTAAAGATTTGGCTCGAGGAGGGCTGCGAACTGTTATTCCTAAGCGAAAGGAATTTATCGAGATAGAACGCAACGAAGTGTTTATGGAAACCTATTCACTTGCTTTTACCCAGCAGAAGAAAAACAAAGACATTCCTGAAGGTGGGGCTAAAGCCGTTATTTTCCTTGAGCCATCTGGTCAAATAGAACTCGAAAAAGAATTGTATGCTTTAGAACTCAGAAAAGAGAAATTAACTCCTGCAGAAATGGAAACCAAACTGGCAGCCTCTGTGGAAGTAGAAAAACTTTATTATTTACATCAAGCTCAGCGTTCTTTTGTAGATGCTCTCTTATCTTTAATTAATTGTGAAGCTGATGGGACTTTAAGAGCTAAAAATATCTACAGCTATTATCCAAAGCCTGAGTATATCTATCTTGGGCCTGATGAAAATATGCACATTGAAATGATTGTTTGGATTGCTCAGCATAGTAAAAAGCATGGCTATAAGCCAGGTTCTTCCTTTATCTCTTCGAAGCCTAAAATCGGGATTAACCATAAAGAGCATGGGGTAACTTCACTGGGCGTGAATGTCTATATGCACCAGGTTTTGGAGTATTTGGGCATTAATCCTCATAAAGATACTTTCACTGTCAAAATGTCAGGGGGGCCTGATGGAGATGTGGCCGGAAACCAAATGAAGAATCTCTATAAATATTACCCCAATACAGCCAAATTTCTCGCAACAACCGATATTTCTGGAACTATTTATGATCCTATTGGACTTGATCTCAAAGAAATGGTTCGTCTTTTTGATCTTGAGCAACCATTGAATCGCTACAACCCTGAATTGCTTAATGAAGGTGGATTTTTAGTAGATACTCAGCAAAAAAGAGAGCAGAGTCACTATGCTCAGCAGACACTTTGCTGGAGAAAAAAAGATGGGAAATTAGTTCAAGATTGGCTTTCTGGTAATGAGATGAACAGCTTATTGCGTCATAATGTCCATCAGACCTTAGCAGATGTGTTTATTCCCTGCGGTGGAAGACCAGCAACCTTAAATTCACATAATTATACCGATTTCTTAGATGCCCATCATAACCCTACTTCAAAGGCTATTATTGAAGGCGCGAACTTATATCTCACCGCCAAAGCGCGCCGAGAGCTTGAAAAATTAGGTGTGTTAATTATTAAAGATAGCTCTGCCAATAAAGGGGGAGTGACTGCTTCAAGTTTTGAAATTTTATGTGGTCTTGCACTCAAAGATGAAGAAATGATCAAGTATCATCAGGAGATTGTCAGTGAAACATTGAAAATCCTTGAACTACGCTCACTTGAAGAGGCTCAATTAATGCTACGCACTCATAAAGAAGAGGGCTCGTTTTTAACCGATATTTCAGACAAAATTTCACAAAAAATTAACTTATATACTTATCAGCTTTTAGACTACTTAGAGACCACAACCATTTCTAATAATCCCAAAGATCCATTGATTCAATGCTATCTCTCTTATTGCCCTAAGTTTTTACAGGAGAAATTCCAAGATCGGCTGATTAATGAGGTCCCAGATGTTCATAAAAAAGCCATCATTTCATGTTATTTAGCGTCGCGAGTTGTCTATCGTATGGGGCTCAATTGGTCGCCGACTTTAGTCGGAATTCTTCCTATATTATTATCAGATCCAGAGCTGGGATTGGGCTAACCCTTTTGTGCCAAATAATTTTCTATGCATTGCATGATGTCTTGGCAACGATGATAAATAGTGTGTTTAGAAAGAATTTTTTTATGCAGGTTCATTCCAATTTCATGACAAAGTGCTGGTTTGTCTTTAAGGTAATTGAATTTATCTAATGCTTCTTCTTGAGTTTCAAACCCCACAACATCTCTTTCTGGGTCAATAAAATCTGCCATGAGCTTTGCTCGATCTGTTAAAAGGCAAGTCGCTGTAGTCGCAGCTTCAAATACTCTAAAATTTCCGCCATGGCCAGGCTCATCAATATGTAGATTTAAAGTAATTTGAGATTCTGCCAGTAATTGATAATATTCTTTTCCATAGACCGCAGGATAAACATGTTTATTAAATTGATAACCAATAGGCGCTCTCTGCTCCCAGGATTCATAAACAGTTTCAAGAGTTTCTCCTGCTAAGAGAGCACAAAAAAAAGGTTTAAGATAAGCATGCTTTTTAATCTTCATCAGTTTTAAGATTTTATCTGTAGGTTGATTTAAAATTTTTAAAGCGTAGGATGGGTCATGATATAATTTTTTTTTGTAGGGAAGAAGTTCACTGATCCAAGCTTGAAGAGGAGTGCTTTTTAAGAAAAATTTTAGGAAGGATAAACGTTTATAATGATCTTCTAAACTATATCCTGAACTACCAGCAAAGGTAAAAAGATATTTTTTTTCACTCGAATACTTTGTTAAATCATAGCCTGGTAAGATGTCAGCTCCTGATCGAATACAATATGTGTTTTCAACCACTCTTTTAAATTGACTAGCCATTTTAGGCGTGATATTGATGATGACATCATAGCCTTTAAATAAAGGCAATAAGTGTTCTTCGGTTTGAGCTCCTATCCATAAAATAATTGCTTTTAAAAAAGGGAATTCTTTTTTTAAAGATTCTCTAAATGCAGGGCTTATTAAAGCCCAGTAGCATCTTTCAACATAGAGAAGATCTGGCTTATAATGGGCAATAATGGACTTTAGCGCTTGCTCATAGGACTGAAATAAAATTTTTTGCTCTTTGCACCACCTGACTAAGAATGGTTTGTGCGTCAGGATGTCTGTGCAATCCCAGCCAAGTTGTTTGATGGAGGGAGTAAAATGCTTTGGAACAATTCCACCAATTTCATAACAGTAATTTAAAAGCTCAACAGAGGAAAAATGAGGATGCTTGATTGCAATTTGATCAACATCAAAGTAAAAATTCGGAAGGTTAACTAATCGCAACAGTTTCATGAGCAATAAATCTTTTAGGGCTCAAAATAATGTTTTATGTGACTCATTACATATTCAGCTTGAGAAGTGTCGAGTTCAGGACATAGTGGTAAGCTCAATAATGTTTGGCAAGCTTTTTCTGTCTCTCGTAAATCAATCGGTTGATAAAAGGTCGAATCGAGATAAGCAGGTTGCTTATGAATAGGAGTAGGGTAGTGCAGCCCCACTTCAATATTCTGTGATTTTAGATAGTCCAATAATTCATTTCTCATAGATTCTGTGGCAAGCCGAATCACAAAAAGATGCCAAACTGGAGTTGCCTTAGGATGTACTCCAGGCAATAGGCATGGCAACTGCTTTAATTGGTGCAAATAGCTTTTGGCTATATCTGCACGTTGCTTATTCCAATGATTTAAGTACTTTAATTTTACATTCAAAATAGCTGCTTGTAAATTGTCCAGCCTACTATTTCTTCCAAAGCAATGATGGATATATTTTTCTTTTTCTTTCCTTCCATGTAGAGCAATTTGCCTTGCTTTTTCAATTAAACCAGCATGGCGGCTAACCATAGCCCCCCCATCCCCATAGCAACCTAAATTTTTTCCAGGAAAAAAGCTAAAGCAACCTATGTCACCTAAAAGACCTGCGCGCACTCCATTCCAGGATGCGCCGTGAGCTTGAGCTGCATCTTCAATAACAAATAAATTGTGTTTTTTGGCGATTCTATTGATTTCATCCATGTTGCATGTTTGACCGTAAAGGTGAACAGCAATAATCCCTTTAGTTTTAGAGGTAATTTTCTCTTCAATTTTTGTCGTATCCATGAGCATGGTTTTTGGATCGATGTCTACAAATTTGGGGATAGCATGGTGGGTTACGATAGCTTCTGCAGTGGCAAAAAAACTATATGAAACTGTAATAATTTCATCACCAGGAGCGACATCAAAGACTTGAAGTGCGATTTCTAAAGCATCGGTGCCATTGGCGCACGATGCGCAATAAACTTCTTTTTTTTCTTTAAAAATCGTTTGAGAACAAAATTCAGCAAAATTTTGTTCAAATAATTGAACTTGTTTCCCTTGAATAAATTGAGTCTGCTCTAAAACTTCTTTAATGGAATGATCCATTTCTTGAGCAAGAGCACTATATTGAGCTTTTAGATTAACGAAAGGAACTTTGAGCGAGGGAATCACAGATTTCAATGGTCTCTCCTTTATTTTTCAGGGATTTATCACCAGCTTCAAGAAGGTTAACAACGTCGCAAGCATGCTTTGCATCCGTCGGGCAACTAGCTTGATTATTTATATATTGAATAAAGCACCTAGCTTCATTAATCAAAGGTTCAGTGATCTCTAATAAGGGTTTAATTCCTTCTTTGGAAGTATAATGATACTGTTGGTTTAGTTTTTTGATGGATTTTGGATGGATCATAATTTTATGTTCTTTTTGACTGTCATCAAAAACAAACGTTTGATCAGTTCCCACGACTGTAAATTTGCGAATTTTCTCAGGGTAAAACCAATTAACATCAATGGTGCCAATCGTTCCGTCATTCCAACGTAAGACAGCATGGGCAAAATCTTCTTGCTCTGGGTGAAAAAAATTACCACCTTGTACAGAGATAGAGGAAGGAAGTTCTCCATTTTTTAAATAAAGCATCATACTGATATCATGAGGAGCAAAATTCCACCATGCATTGACATCGTCTCGAACTTTTCCAAAATTTAGCCTCGCAGAGGATAAGTAAAGCAGTTGTCCAATAGTTGAAAGATTTTTTTTCATGTAGTGAAGTGCTTCATGGTATAGAAAAACATGACCGACCATCACTTTTCTATCCATTTCTTCTGCAATTTGTTTAAGCTCAATAGATTGATGATATTGAGTTGTCAGGGGTTTTTCGACAAAAATATGCTTTTTAGCAAGCAAAGCCTCTTTAGCTATTTGATAGTGAGATTCAGCAGGAGTTGAGATAATAACAGCGTCATATTGGGGGAGTAGGGCTTCTCTCCAATGGGTTGTTAATTTGCAAAGAGGATTCTCTTTAGCTATTTCTTGGTGTCGATTGGGATTGCTATCCACAATTAAATCTATTTGGCAATCAGATATTTGGGAAAAAGCTTTGGTTAAATTGGGTCCCCATAAACCATATCCAATTTGAGCTAAGCGTAATTTTTTCATAGAGAGAATTTTGTTAAAATGGAAGCCTTTTAGTGAAGCCGATGATTTTGTTTTTTCAATAAAAAAAAATCAAGCTGTTTTTATTTAGAAAAAATTTAATAATATGCAAATCTTACTTTAAACAAATAGTAACTATTAAACGTTAATTAGAGGAAATATAAAATTGCTGATGGATGAAACCTTGACTAAGCAGAATTATTTTATTCATGAATCTAGTTATATTGATGAGGGCGTTCACCTTGGAGAAGGTACAGAAATTTGGCACTTCTGCCATATTCTCAAAGGAGCAAAGATCGGAAGTTACTGTAAAATAGGTCAAAATGTGATGGTAGACGCAGGGGTGATGATAGGCTCTAGGTGTAAGATACAAAATAATGTCAGCATCTATAAAGGGGTTATTTTAGAAGACGGGGTATTTTGTGGACCATCTTGCGTTTTTACCAACGTTATAAATCCAAGAGCTGAAATCGAAAGAAAAAATGAGATCAAAACAACTCGAGTGCAAAGAGGGGCTACTATTGGAGCCAATGCGACAGTGGTTTGTGGTGTTACAATTGGTAAATATTGTTTAATTGGTGCAGGTGCTGTAGTTACTAAGGATGTCAAAGATCATGCTTTAATGATGGGTTGTCCAGCTAGACAAACTGGCTGGGTCAGTCATGCAGGTGAAATTTTAGGTAAAGATTTAATTTGTCCAAGAGAGAAGATTCATTACCATTTAGTAAGAGATGAATTTGATCAAATACAGCTAATGAAAAAGTAAAACCATTACCAATCATTATTCTGTTCATAGCCCAAATCAATGATTTCTTGGCCAAGAAGCTGCTTACACATTGCTTTCATATCTTCATCAAAATATTGTTCCCAACTATGAATGTGTCCTTGTCTGAACGTTGGGCCTGTTCCATAAATTGATTTACCAATTTGATCGATTTGGTCGCTACTTAAACTTGGCTCTCCTTTTAGAAATATGGCTAATTTACGAATGCTTTCTCTTTGCATTTGATCATTGCCCCCTCCGTTGCTTCCTACCAGATCTTCATAGCGCATAACAAGGTAATCTTTATTAGACTGCCCAAGTTCTTTAATAGTTGAGACTGCTTTCTTGATATCGTAAATAGGCGTTGGTATATATTGCCCTTGCAAAGCTCTTCTAAGGTAAATAGTAATACGTTTTTTTATAGCCATATCATGAAAAGGAAAGAGGGGATTAATCCCTTCTGGTTTTGAAGGATCCATGTATTTGTATTCTTTATAATAAAATGCAGCAGCAACAAGAATACTGCGTGGATCTCTCACATGAATAATCAGCTTTTGGGTATCTAAGGAAGAGAGGATATGTTCAACAACTTGGGGATGACAAAAATGGGTGCCAATAAAATACTTATTGTTAATGAACCTAAGATCTCCAAGCTTGGGGATATACATCCTATCTTTGTTTGTTAATAAATAAATGCAGTGCGAAGAAAGATGAGTTCCCGATTTTGCAATACTAATGAAAGAGAAATCATTTTTTGCAACGGAAGCATTTAAATTTGTAAACGCTGTTACTAAAAGTAAGAGAACAGTTAATTTTAAACTTTTCATCGAAATTTGAAAAAAACAAAAAGAAAATTTTAAATTCAAATATCTTTGAAAAGCAAGTTAAAATTGGCTTAGAGAAAAGTTTTTTGAGCGTTTAATATACAGATTTAGATCTTTTATTTGTAAACATCCAAAGAGCAATCGCTGCTATGGCAACAAAAGCGCCTCCCAGAATGAGCGGCATGGTAATAAAATATCCTGCCAAGAAACCACCTAGCAAGCTTGTAATTACTTCTCCTAGTATTTGCATAGAGTAATTCACTCCCATTACCTCTCCTTGCATTTCTTCAGAGACGCTATGAGAGACAAAGCTTTGTAAATTGGTCGTTGCAATAGAGAGAAAGAGAGCTGCACAAGGAAGAGCTACATAGATAACAAATCTATAATGTTCTGTCGTTAAAGCAATTAAGCTTGGAGCTAATAAAAAAGCAGAAAAAATTACCGCATTTCTTGATCTAACATGTTTTGCAAGAGCTCTAACAATGCAAAACTGACTAAATGCAATAATCACGGCGACATAGGCAGAAATGTTGGCAATGTCAGAAGAATCGTATTTAAATCGGTTTACTAGTAAGGCGGGAAAATATTGATAGAAGAAAAAAAGGCCGAAATAAAAAAGAAAATTAATGACATAAAGTCTGCGACAACCTGCTTTAGCAAAGTTGCGATATAAAATGGCAAGCCCCGATAAAAGATGAACTTTGTGATTGGGGTCTCTTGTGCTTTTGGGTTTTGTTTCTGGTAACTGCCAAAAGACCATCGCTAAAGTAATCAAAGCTAAAATGGCCGAAAACCAAAAAGGCATATCGTCACCAAACCAAGAAACAAGTTCTGGATCTGCAAGCTTTCCCCCTATAATGGGTCCTATCACAAACCCAAGTCCGGCAGCCATATTAATAATGCCAAAGTTTTTAACTCGTTGATGGCCACTACTAATATCGGCCGCAGTCGATTGAGCAATTGAAAAATTTCCTTCGGCATACCCGCAGACAAATCGGCTTAAAATAAGAAGCCAATAAGAGTGCATGATCACACCAATAGCGCTTACTAAATAGGCTAAGAAAGTGACGCAAAGGGTAATTAATAAAATGCCACGTCTGCCGTAATGATCTGAAAGCGTTCCTAAAAGAGGCAATCCTAAGAATTGACCTACCGGGTAGGAAGCCAGCGCGCATCCTAAAAGAACTGTACGCATAGCCATCGAGGTGTCGATTGGTAAAAAACGATGACAGGGATCTAGAAACATCGGTGAAAAGATTGGGAAGGCTAAGCTAAATCCAACATAACCAAAAAAGACCACCGTAAAAACGGGGAACATAGGATGTTTTTTTATTCGTCTCATGCTTTATTTGGATAACATTTTTCGTAAAAATTGACCAGTATAAGAACTTTTAATCAGGCAAATTTCTTCTGGAGTCCCTTGAGCAATAATTTGCCCTCCTTTGTCGCCCCCTTCAGGTCCTAGATCAATAATATGGTCAGCCACTTTAATGACATCCAAATTATGTTCTATGACAATCATAGTATTGCCTTTATCCACTAGGCAATTCAGTACATGAATTAAGCGATCTACATCGGCAAAATGTAAGCCGGTGGTTGGCTCATCTAAAATGTAAAGGGTTTTGCCTGTTCCTCTTTTACTGAGTTCTCTGGCCAGCTTAATGCGCTGAGCTTCTCCTCCAGATAAGGTAATGGCAGATTGTCCGAGTTCAATATAGCCTAGTCCCACGCTTAAAAGCACATCGACTTTATTTTTGATCTGAGGAACATGTTCAAAGAAGTTGGAAGCCTCTTCTAAAGTCATCTTTAAAACATCTGCAATGTGTTTTCCTTTATATTGGACAGAAAGTGTTTCGGTATTAAATCGCTTACCATTGCATTCTTCACAAGTGACATAGACATCCGGCATGAAGTGCATTTCAATTTTAATTTTCCCACTGCCTTCACAGGCTTCACAGCGTCCACCTTTCACGTTAAAAGAAAAGCGACCTATTTGATACCCTTTGATCTGAGCGGCAGGAAGTTGTGAAAATAAATCGCGAATATGGTCAAAAATCCCTGTATAAGTAGCGGGGTTTGATCTGGGAGTTCGTCCAATAGGAGATTGATCAATCATAATTACTTTATCTAGGTGATCTAATCCTTCAAAACCATCGCATTGAAAGAGGGCTTTGCGATCGCGGTTAAAATGGGCTTGTAATCCCTCATACAGTAGATCATTGATTAAGGAGCTTTTTCCAGATCCAGAAACTCCTGTAACGCACGAGAACTTCCCCAAGGGGATATTCACGTTCATTTTCTTTAAATTATTTAAATAGGGTTTTTTGATGGTGAGAGTGTGGCCATTACCTTTGCGTCGATGAGGAGGAACAGCAATAAAATTTTGCCCTCTAAGGTACTTTCCTGTTAAAGATTCTGGGCTTTTTAAAATCTCTTGATATGTTCCATTAAAAATAACCTCTCCTCCATGTACACCAGCTAACGGTCCCATGTCGATGATTTGATCGGCTCTTCGCATGGTCTCATCATCGTGTTCAATCACAACCAGTGTATTTCCAATATCACGCAGATTTTCTAAGGTTTTTAGAAGGCGTTCGTTATCTCTTTGATGCAAACCAATACTAGGCTCATCTAAGATATAGAGAACATTGACGAGTTTGGAGCCAATTTGGGTAGCGAGGCGTATACGCTGAGACTCTCCCCCAGAGAGAGTTTTAGCAGAGCGACCTAAACTAAGATAATTTAAGCCAACATCAATAAGGAATTGCAATCGTGAAAAGATCTCTTTTAAAATCTTTTCAGCAATACTCATTTGCAAACTGCTGAGTTTTACTTTTTGAATAAATAGATTTAAATCTTCAATAGCCATGTTGCAAACTTCAGCCATGTTTTTTTGGCCATAAGTTACTGAAAGCGCTTCATTATTCAACCTGGATCCATGGCATGCATCACATTCTAGTTCTGCGAGTGCCTCTTCAATTTTCTCTTTGATGGTCTGGGATTGCGTTCGTTGATATCTCCATAAGAGTTTAGGAAGGGCGCGCGCTTGTTTAGGTATAGAGCCTAGCCCACTGCATTTGGCGCAAGCACCATAAGGACTGTTAAAAGAAAAGAGTCTTGGAGAAATTTCTTTAAAGCTATAGCCACAGCTAATGCAGGCAAATTTTTCTGAGAAGACCTCATCTTTATCTTCACAGCTAATGGTAATAGTACCCTTGCCTACTTTGGAGGCTGTTTCTAAAGACTCAGCAAGTCTTGCTCGGATGCCTTCTGCTATTTGCAAGCGGTCAACAACGACTTCAATAGTGTGGGTCTTATAGCGCTCTAATGAGACGTTTTCTTCGAGTTTAACAATTTCTCCATTGATTCGGGCTCGTAAAAACCCCGCTTGTATCAAGTGATCTAGAACATCTTTATGTTGTCCTTTGACCCCTTGAATGATGCTTGCTAAAACAATAATTTTTTTGTTTTGATAGCGCTCAAGAATATGATTGGTAATGTGCTCTAGTGATTGCTTGGAAATGGGCAATTTGCAGTTAGGGCAATGAGCTTGACCAACTCTAGCAAATAGCAATCTCAAATAGTCATAAATTTCTGTGACGGTTCCGACTGTAGAACGAGGATTTTTAGTGCCCGATTTTTGATCAATTGCAATGACAGGTGAGAGTCCTTCAATTTCGTCCACATTGGGTTTGTCCATTAATCCCAAAAATTGTCTCGCATAAGAGGAGAGAGATTCGACAAAGCGTCTTTGACCTTCAGCGTACAGAGTATCCATGACTAGCGAAGATTTCCCTGAGCCGCTAAGGCCTGTAACAACGACCAGTTTATGTCTTTGGATCACGACATCTATATTTTTTAAATTGTGCTCTTTGGCACCTTTAATGATGATATCTTGCATAGCTTTATGATTATAAGTTTGGATTAAAGATTATCTTTGTTTATCCATAACTCTGCAAGAGTGTAATTGACCGTCCGTTGAATAATTGTTTGACGATCTCCAGAAAGCTGCATATTTTGTCGGAGTAATATTTTATTTTTATAGGCAATCGCCATCCAAACATAGCCTACAGGCTTTTGCGCAGTTCCCCCTGTGGGCCCTGCAATGCCAGAGGTGGCAAAGGCCAGGTCAGTTTTAAAAAGCTTTTGAACCCCTTTGGCCATTTCAATAACACATTCTTCGCTGACAGCTCCCTTTTTTTGGAGGGTCTCTTTTTTGACTTTTAAAATTTTTTGTTTAGCTTCGTTAGTATAGCTGACGATGCTCCCTTTTAAAAATTCAGAGGCTCCGCCAAGTCCTGTTAAAAGAGCCGATAAAGCCCCGCCCGTGCAAGATTCAGCGATGGATAAAGAAAGTTTCTTTTTTTTCAGTAAATCATGGATGGCCTCTTCAATGTTTTGAAATTTTCCATCAAACCAGTGCTGAGGAAATTCTTTTTTGACAGCAGCTAGACAAGAATTGAGCGACTTATTGGCCTCGCTTTGTGTGGAGGCGCTGACTTTAAAATGCAGAGAAAGAATACCTAAGTGAGGATAAATACCCACTCTTAATTTGGGATCCTTTTTTAAGAGAAGATCTAAAAAAGGGGTGATGTGACTTTCTGCGACCCTACATAAGTGAATGACTTTCTTGTATTCTTTAATCTGAATAGGGAAATACTTTTTCAAATATGGGATCAGATTATGATCTACTAAGTGTCGAAATTCATAGGGAACGCCAGGAAGTAAAATGAGCTTTTTTTGATCCTTTGTGAAGATAAAGCCAGGAGCCATTCCTAGTTGGTCAAGCATGAGTTCTGCTTTTTTAGGAACATTGGCAAAAGGCAGAATGATTTTTTTGTCAGCGATCTTCCCATATCGCTTTTCAAGATTTTTTAAGAGCTCTTTGTGAATATGAAATTCTGAATTAAAAAGAGAAGCTGCAACTTTTAAAGTGATATCATCTTGGGTAGGTCCAAGCCCTCCGCTGCAGATGACAACATCTGAGCGTGCTAAAGATTGATTAAACTGATCTATGAGCGCTTTTTCTTGATCGAGGATCGAGCATTGAAAAGAGGGTAAGTAGCCAGTCTTATAGAGCTTTTTACAAACATAGGTCACATTTGTATTTTGAATTTGTCCTTCTAGGAGCTCATTGCCGATGGTAATAATCTCAATCAGAGCGTTCATAAGCCAACCTTGAGTTGATATTGATCAAATTGAGGATGTTGATGAATCCACTTCGAACAATTTTTGCCTAATCTTATCGGGAGATTGATTTTTTTTGAATGAATAATAAAAGGGGTAGGTCGCGTATGATGACGGATCCATTCTCTTAAAGACTTAAACATTTTTCCTAAGGGGTGCTCTTGAAAGCTAATAGTTTCTACCTCATGTGATTCGATCTGCTGCACAATCTGTGGGCAGGAAAAACGCATTCCCCAAAGGACTCCTTGAGAAAGCCCTGGCATAGGGCGAATCGAGTGATCTACAGGAGAAACAATAAGAGTAATCGGTTTAATTTCGATATAAGGGGATTTAAAAATGAGAGCTTTTTTTTCTTGGGTGATCGGTTTTAGATAAACGCCTGATAAATGAGGCATCATCATCAAATAGAAAAACTTTTTTTGTTCTTGGATTTCAGTTATTTTGCCTCTCTGAAGAGAACCAATATACCCTTGATAGGCTAAAAGAAATTCAGAGGAGCTCAAAAGATAGGGAGTTTGAGGGTTAGCATTTTGAGGGGAAATGAGAAAAAAAGGATCGAGTTGCTGAATTAAGTCGCTCATTTCTTCAATGTCTAGAAGGACATCCACCGAAATCCACTTGGAAAGACGATTAGAAATCTTTGTGTCTTCAGAATGGAGAGGAATCGAAGGGTTTGGATTCATTTTTATAAGAAGGGGTTGGAGAGGTTTGCTTTCCCCCTTTTAGATTTAAGATGCACAGCCAAGCTACACCTAGAAAAATAAATGAGTCTGCGATGTTAAAAACAGGGAAATCATATCCCCAAAATTGAAAGAAAAATAGATCGATCACGTGACCATAAAAGAGTGAATCTAAAATATTGCCCATGGCGCCAGAGATAATGAGAATAAAGGGAATTTGGCTCTGCGCATTTTTATTAAACAAGATCAAATACAAAGATAAAATAGCAATAACGGTAATTCGTACATAAAGAAGTGTTTGATGGGAATCGGGAAAAAGTCCCCAAGCAGCACCAGAATTGGTTTGATGAGTGATTGAGAAGCTAATCCCAAAAAAATCTTCAAAAATGCCAAAGCCTCCAAAAGGGAAAGGGAGCATATGGCGCTGCATGAGTGGTAAAAAAGCTTGCGAGAGCCATTTAGTAATGACATCGACAGCTAAGATAGATGAAAAAATTGCAACTAAGAGTTTAGCGCGTGATTTTTCGATCATATG
Source organism: uncultured bacterium (assembly GCA_964612505.1). Taxonomy (GTDB): domain Bacteria; phylum Chlamydiota; class Chlamydiia; order Chlamydiales; family JAAZZY01; genus JAAZZY01. The sequence continues at coordinate 26,537 of CAZTEX010000011.1, forward strand.
AGTCCTTTCTCAAACTTTTCTTGGGCTTTAACAGTCATTGAAGCATAAGGAATCGCTTCAAGCCTCGCTTTGGGAATTTCATCTCCACTTAAGTCGCAGATTCCGTAAGTATGTTCGTCAATTTTAGAAAGAGCTCTTTCTATTTGTTTTAAAATACCCATTTCTTTGCCAGTGACTTCGATATTAATGGTGCGATCAAAATCATCAGTTCCTTGATCAGCTTGATGTTGTGAATAGCCTGTTGCATCATCGGGCTGTTTGACCTGCTGAGAAGCATTCTCAAGAGAGAGGGAAAGTTGGTCACGCATCTCTTCTAAAATCTTTTTAAACGTTTCTATTTCTTTTGGTTTTAAAGGCATTGAAGTCCTCAAGTTATTTTCAATATGTACAGCCTATACTGCTAGGTTTTATTTTTAACAATATCTTTTTCATTTAACGAAGCAATAGCATCCATGAGTTCATCGATGTCCTTAAAGCGTCGATAGACACAAGCAAAACGAATATAGGCAATATCATCTAGTTCTTTGAGCTTGTGCATGACCATTTCGCCAATTTCTTGAGTCGAGATTTCTCTAGAGGAGCGCTCCATAATTTTGGCGGTGATTTGCAGCGCAATTCCTCTGGCTTGATCACGGCTAATGCGTGTGTGCTGACAAGATGCCATGATTCCTTGTAATAATTTATGTTCTTGGAAATCTTCGTAGCGACCGTCTTTTTTATGCACTTGGAGTAAGAGTTCTACAGTTTCAAAAGTTGTAAAGCGTTTCTCACATTTTAAGCATTCTCGTCTTCGGCGGATGGCGTTGGCTTCAGATGCGTTGCGCGAGTCTGTCACTTTAAGTTCAGGGTGGTCACAATAAGGGCATCTCATAATGCTAAAAGCTTTTTTTAAAAAATGAAGGAAATTTTAAATGTCTACAGAATGCGGGTCAAGAGAAATCATTTTAAAGAGAGGAGGGTGTAAAATTTAAAATTTTATTTTACAAGTTTTTAATTATTTATTAAAATATCAATAGTTAATTAATAATGCATATTTGTTGTTATTAAGTTAATTATTTATTAAAATAAGTAAATATTTAATTTATAAAAAAACAAGGTGTTTTATGGTTAATAGCATTCATTTATCTCAGGAGTCAGATCTTTGTCGGTTAATTCAAGCATTTGACAATTTTAAGTCAGAAAGTAATCAAAAGTTAGATCTTTTAAATCAAAAAATAAATGAATTGTATAAAAAGTTAATTGAAAAAGAGAATGACGAGCCCTGGAAGCTTACTAAGCTAGAAGAGCTAGATAGGTATCAATTTGGGGTCTATTCTTCAGATTCGCCTCTTGGAATGTTGGTCGAGCAAGGAATTTATACGAATAATATTGAGAAGATGAAAGAGCTTTTGGCGGCTCAATCAATCGACTTAAATAAAAAATACTTAATGGTAGATGAAGATTGGGGAGGGGTTGATAGTTTGACTCCGGTGGAGTATGTGATTTGCCAGTTAAGTTCAGGAGCCCTTTCTGTTCAAGAGGCTATTGAGATGATAGAAGTATTGCTAAAATACGGGGCGAAATTGGATTCGGCAGTCGTTTTAGATATTTGTTATCACAGTGATGAAGAAGATCGTAAAGCTATGATGGCTTATTTTGTCTCTAGAAAAGATCACCTATCTTCTTCTCTTGCTCCCATTTGCTTTAAAGAAGCGCTCGGTGGAGGGATGAATGTGATAGAAAGATTGAATTATTTGCTGCAGCTAAAAGCGCCTCTTTCTAAAGCGGAAGGCGTTTTTAATGAAGGGTTTTTTTATTATATCAATAATTACTTAGATAATGATCAAGAGGTGTTAGAAATACTGCAAATGCTTCAAGAAAATGGTTATTGTATGCGTGAAATGTTTGATTCTAGTCGATTGGGTAGAGCGAATTTGTTATAATGGTATGCAGAGCAAGGGAATTTTGGCTCCTTAGCAGTTTGCCAAATTATTCAGCTTGCGATTCCTTATTTTATAAATGATTTTCGCCAATTTTTTAAAGAGCGCTGTTATGGCTCTTTTCAAGAAGCATGGGATTTAGAAAAAAAATTTCTATATCCACATGATCTTATGACAGGTATCGGTTCTGTCGCTTACACAAAAGAAATTATTAGAAATATTCTACCTATGCTATATGAGTATGATTCTACTTTATTTGATGGAAATGTAGAAGAATTAACAGATTCTCAATAGTTTCTCAAAATAAAGTGATCCATGAGAAAAGCCCCAATAAGTGTTATTGGGGCTTTTTTTTATTTACTTACTAGCGACTGCGCCCGTACTTGATCCTGGATCGCCTGCTTGACCACCATTGCCTGTTGAAGAGGCTGCTTGCTGATCTAGGAGATTTAAAAGGTTATTCAGCTGGTCTTGAATGAGCTGCTGAAGCTGATCACTTTCTTGTTGTTTGGTGCTATTGAGGTCAAAATAATCAACCCCAGTTGCTGCGCCCGAACCATTAACTGCATCTACCATATACTACCTTATTATACTTGTTTTATTAACATAAGCCATTGGACCTAATTATTATAGTACTTTTTGACTTAAAAAGCAAGAGATTTTTTTATAAAATGTTTTAATTTATTTATTGTTAGCATTTTAGGATATAAATAAGCACTCAAAGGCTTTATCTGCTAATTTTTTTGACATAATTTGAGCTGTGTTTTATAATAACAGTTGAATTTAGCAAATAGATGGGAGTGTCTGCTATCTTGAAAACGCTATCAAAGAGTCGACTCAGCAAGAAGGAACGGGAACTCAAGGTTTTATTTAACTTAATTGAGCTTTATATTAGTGAGGGTCAACCAATTGGCTCTAAGACTCTTATGGAGAAAAGGTTTAAGAGTTTAAGTTCGGCGACGATTCGCAATTACTTTGCCTCCTTAGAAGCAGGCGGATTTTTGTCGCAGCAGCATGCTTCAGGAGGACGAATCCCCACTGAAGAAGCTTATAGAATTTATGCAGAGGAGTTCTTAAAAGACGGAGTTTTAAATGAAAACAAAGATAAAAAACTCAAAGAATTGGCCTATTTTGCCGATAAAAATCTAGCTTTATACCTTCAAAGAGCAGCTCAACTTTTGAGCGAAACAACAGGTTACCCCGTTTTTTTATCAGCTCCCCGATTTGATCAGGATTTTATTACCGACATCAAGCTTGTCTTAATTGATGCAAATAGATGTTTATGTGTGGTTTTAACAGAGCTAGGACTGATTCGCAGTGAAATTCTGTACTTAGAGACCAAGCTTCATCATCATGCTCTGAAAAGGGTGGAGGATGCACTGATTGCTCGTGTTAAATCAGTTGAGAATTCAGTAAGACTGAGTCATGACGAAGAAATTTTGACTCAAAAGATTTATAATGAAGTGATGGTTCGCTACATTATTGGATATTCTAACTTTAGTATAGAAGAGGTGTATACAACAGGACTATCAACCCTACTAGGATATCCTGAGTTAAATAGCGCTGAAAGTTTTGTGAGAGGGCTTGCCCTTTTTGAAAACCCTAATTACATTCGACTTTTGATTAAAGAAAGTTGCAGAGAGAAATCGCTTAAAACGTTCATTGGCTCTCAGCTCTCTAAATTCAGCCCCTTAACGCAAGAGTGTAGCTCGATTTGTTTACCTTATCTAATTGGTGGAAAAATTGTAGGTGCTGTTGGAATCTTAGGTCCCATGCGGATGCCATATCGAGATTTGTTTGGAACATTGCATGCATTTACAGAGTATATCAGCTCAACTCTCACAAAGAGTATGGTAAAACACAAATTAACCTATCGCGTTCCTCAGGATGGGCAAGTTTATTTAGAAGCAAATACTTATAATACTCAAGCCATGCTTGAAGATAAAAGACATTAAAAGGAAACCACTATGAGTCATAAAGAACCGCAAGAAAAACCATTTGAAGATGAAAAGCCCCTTTTTGAAGAAAATGTGGAAAGCAAGGAACCCATCATGATGACAGTTACCAAAGAGCAGTGGGATCATCTTCAAAATGAACTTAAAGAATATAAAGATAAAAATTTAAGGATTTTAGCAGAGTCTGAAAACACGCGCAAAAGGTTGCAAAAAGAAAAAACAGAGATGCAATCTTACGCTAAAGAAAACTTAATTTGTGAATTTTTAAACCCTATAGATCATTTTGAAAAAGCTCTCAGTTTTAAAGAGCAACAATCAGATGAAGTCAAAAGTTGGATGATGGGCTTTGAAATGATCTTAACGCAATTTAAAGATATATTAAATCAAAATGAAATCAGGCCTATTGAGTCTGTTGGTCGTCCCTTTGATCCTTATTTCCATGAAGCTATGGAAGCAGAAGAGACTACTAAATATGTCCCAAATACAATCATTAAAGAGCATGTCAAAGGCTATATGATTGGAGAAAGGGTGATAAGACCAGCAAAAGTGAAAGTTGCTAAAAAGCCTGCTGCTCATAGCGACGAAGGTCAGACTCTAGAGGCTAAAACATCAAAAGAAACTATAAATTAAAAGGAAGGTTATTATGGCAGAGAATAAGAAAGGAAAAATTATCGGGATTGATTTAGGAACAACCAACTCTTGCGTAGCTGTGATGGAAGGAAGCTCTGCAAAGGTGATTGTTTCTGCTGAAGGTGGACGTACAACACCCTCTGTTGTCTCATTTAAAGGCAATGAGCGCTTAGTGGGAATTCCTGCTAAACGTCAAGCGGTTACAAATCCAGATAAAACATTAGCATCTACGAAACGCTTTATCGGAAGAAAGTATGATGAAGTGCGTGGTGAAATTGAAATGGTCCCTTATAAAGTGATTAAGAATAGCAATGGGGACGCTGTCTTTGAAATAGATGGAAAACAAGTTTCTCCAGAAGAAATGGCTGCTCAAATTCTGATTAAAATGAAAGAGACGGCAGAAGCTTATCTCGGGGAAAAAGTCACAGAAGCAGTTATTACTGTACCAGCTTATTTTAACGACTCACAACGTCAATCGACAAAAGATGCTGGTCGAATTGCAGGTCTTGAGGTGAAGCGAATTATCCCAGAGCCTACTGCTGCCGCTCTAGCCTATGGACTTGATAAAGAGGGTGACAAAAAGGTTGCCGTTTTTGACTTAGGAGGGGGAACTTTTGATATTTCTATCCTTGAGATCGGAGATGGTGTTTTTGAAGTTCTTGCAACCAATGGAGATACCCACCTTGGTGGAGATGATTTTGATATCGCCATTATTAATTGGATGGTTGAAGAATTTAAAAAAGAACACGGGATTAATTTAAAGCAAGATAAGATGGCTTTGCAAAGATTAAGAGATGCTGCTGAAAAAGCAAAAATTGAGCTTTCAGGAGTCATGTCCACAGAGATTAATCAGCCATTTATTACGATGGATGCCACAGGTCCTAAACATTTAGCTTTAACTTTAACCAGAGCTCAACTTGAAAAACTAACGCATGACTTAGTAGAAAGAACTAAAGAACCATGCTTAAAAGCGCTCAAAGATGCTGGAGTGAATAAAGAAGATATTCATGATGTGATCTTGGTGGGTGGTATGAGCCGGATGCCTATTGTGCAAGAAATGGTGAAAACTATTTTTGGTCGTGAACCTCATAAAGGCGTGAACCCTGATGAAGTTGTTGCACTAGGTGCTGCTATTCAAGGGGGAGTATTAGGGGGCGATGTTAAAGACGTTCTTTTATTAGATGTTATTCCTCTAACTTTAGGTATTGAAACGTTAGGGGGAGTCTTAACTCCACTCGTTGAGAAAAATACAACCATTCCAACGCAAAAGAAACAGGTATTTTCAACTGCTGCGGATAATCAACCTGCAGTGACAATTCGTGTTCTTCAAGGGGAACGCAAAATGGCTAACGATAACAAAGAAATTGGCCGTTTTGATCTAACAGATATCCCCCCAGCTCCTCGAGGAATGCCTCAAATTGAAGTTGCGTTTGATATTGATGCAGATGGAATTTTACATGTTTCTGCTAAAGACTTGCAGTCAGGTAAAGAACAAAAAATTCGTATTGAAGCCAAGTCAGGACTTTCTCAAGCTGAGATAGATCGAATGGTTAAAGATGCGGAGATGCATGCGGAAGAAGATAAAGTCAAAAAAGAACAAATAGAAGCTAAAAATGAAGCTGATGCGCTTGTTTTTAGAGCAGAAAAATCTTTGAATGATTTTAAAGATAAACTTCCCAAGGAAATTGTTTCTGAGATTCAGTCTAAAGTGGATTCTTGTAAAAAAGCTTTAAAGGATAACAACTTAGAAAAAATTAAAAGTACGAAATCTGATTTAGAGCAAAGCATTCAAAAGATTGGTGAAGCAATGCAACGCCAAGCAGGAGCGGGTGCAACACCTCCTCCAGGAGCTGCTGCTCAAAATAAGAGTGCAAACACTGATGAAAAGATTGAAGATGCAGAAGTTGAAATAATGGACTCTGAAGATCAAAATAATTAAATCTTCCATGTCCATTTTTTAGGCTATGCGTGTTTTAAACCCCTGTAAATTTTACAGGGGTTTTCATTTTCTAATGATACTTGAAAAGTCGTCATTTTCTTGACTTAAATTCATAAAAAATTTTAATTTAACTCTTTTCAAAATTTTTCTTAGGGGGATATCCTATGAAATCATTAAACATGAAGAGAATTTGTACATTCTTATGTGCAATAGTATGTTCTAGTATGTTATTTGCAGACATAGATGCTGATCAGCTCATTGCTCAGTCTTCTAAATCAAAAGCAAGAGCGGCTAGACAAAAGAAAAGCCAACGTACCCCAAATTCTTGGGTTCCGTATTTCCTGAAAACTAAAGTAGTTGAACCAACTAAGAGCTCATTTTACCAACAAAACGTCGGTATCGGTTTTCTTTATTTTTCAACGATTAGAGGCAATTTAAATCCTACAAACGTTACTGGTGCTGGTATAACAAATAAAAAGCTAACTGGACATTTGATGTACAATCGTACGCCAGTGGCTGAATTTATTGTTGGTACAGATATTCTGTATTGGTTAAAAGTGGCTCTTGCATACCAACATCAAGGTGATATTGTTGTTCAAACTAGACCTCAATTTGTTGTGGCCGATGCAGGTGGTGCAGTTGATTTGACATCTCAAGTTCGCTTAGATGCAGTTCAATTTAAAGTCTACTTGTTAAATCCACGTACTCTTGTCTGGAAAAATATGTATTATGAACAGTACCTAGGTCTTGCTGTAGGACCAGGCTGGCAGACATGGATTGATAACAGAACTGCTTCTGTAGGATCTGTGACACTTCGTCCAAAGTTTTCTGCTAACTGTGTTTACACTGTAGATCTTGGTGTTAAGCTTAGAAAAGCACTTCCAAGCTATATCATGTCTTTCACAGCTGGATGTAAATACACTGGTTGGGGACAAGCAAGAAGCATAGGAAAAATTACTCAACAGTATAATTCAAGTGCGGGCGTTTCGGGAACTGGAAGAAATGGTTTTCCAGCTGCTTTAAACAACCCTGTCAGTATCAAAACTGTTTATCAATTTGCACCTTATGTTGGAGTACAGTTTAACTTCTAAAGTAAGTTAACAGTATTCTCAAGATTCAACATGACTCTAGAAAACTCTAGGGTCATGTTTTTTTTATAACAAGTGGCATTTGTTCAGCCAGTATCCTCAAAGCCTAGAACAAACAACAAAGCCTCACAAGCCTGTAAGCCGTTTAATGTACAACCCACAAGTCGGTTGAAGCTATTATAACAGATATTTGGTGCTAGCTAAAAATGGCTCTTGCCTATCAGTACCAAGGTGATATGTTATTCAAAAAAAGACCTCAAGTGATTGTAAAAGCGTCGTCAGATGAGAGTTTGAGCGTAGCTGACTTTACATTCCAAGTTCGTTTAGGTGCGATTCAATCTAAAGCCTACTTGCTTAATCCACGTACTCTTGTATGGAAGCATATACACTGTAGATCTTGGTGTTAAAATGAGAAAAGTACATCCACGCTATAGTCTCTTACAGCTAGATGTAAGTACACGGGTTGAGGATAAGCAAGAAGCATAAGAAAAACAAACCAACAATATCAAGTAAGTACATTGCAAGATAATGGTGTGAAGAAAATGGTGAGCGAGCTGCTTTAAGTAATCCATTCGGAATCAATACAGCGCATCCATTTACATCTTAATATGTGTGTGCAATTTAGCTTTTATAATAAGTTAAAAATAATCTAGTTAAAAGCATTCTAAAGATTCAATATAACTCTAAAAAATCTCTAGCGTCATGTTTTTTTTTGAAAACAATTTGACATTAATTGGAATAAAAAAATATTGTGGTATTTTTTAAACATTATCTCTTGGGGGGATATTATATGAAATTGAAAAAACTGAACAAAATGTGCATGTTTATCTGCGCATTGGTTTTTTCTAGCGCATTGTTTGCTGAGGTACCAGAAACTCAATTGGTGAGTCAGCAACAATCCTCAAAGCCTAGAACAACCACCAGTAAAAGTAACGGCCAAACTCGTAGATTTTGGAAGCCGTATTATTTAAAACTGAAAGAAGTTGAGCCTGCTCTAACTTCATTTTATCAACAAAACGTCGGTATCGGTTTCTTACGTTTTTCAGGAATCAGAGGGAACTTAAATCCTACTAACGTAACAGGTGCTGTATCGTCTAACGATAAGTTAGTCGGTCATCTAATGTATAACCGTACACCGCTTGTAGAGTTTGTTATTGGTACAGATATCTATCGTTGGTGGAAAATGGGGATCTCATATCAACACCAAGGTGGGATCGTTGTTCAAACTAGACCTCAAACTGTTGTAGCAGATGCAGGTGGTGCAGTTGATTTGACATCTCAAGTTCGCTTAGATGCAATTATGTTTAAAACATATTTTGTGCTTCCATACGTATTAACTTGGTTAAATCTTTATAACGAAGCATATCTTGGCCTTGCTGTAGGACCAGGCTGGCAAACATGGATTGATAACAGAACTGCTGCTGTAGGATCTGTTACTCTTCGTCCAAAGTTTTCTGCTAACTGTGTATATACTGTAGACCTTGGATTTAAAATGAGAAAAGCTCTTCCAAACTATAACATGTCTTTTACTCTTGGTTGCAAATATAACCAATGGGGACAAGCAAGATATATCGGAAAAGCTGGTCAGCAGTATGATTCAAGCACGGGTGTAGTACGCACAGGAAGCAACGGCTTACGAGCTGCGTTAAGCAATCCTCCACGTATTATAACTGTTTATCAGTTTGCTCCGTATGTTGGGGTTCAATTTAACTTCTAAAAGAAGTAAATAGCTTCCATAGGATATCTCGACATGACTTTGGTCCTTCCAAAGTCATGTTTTTTTTTGTCTAAAAGATTTTTTTATTGCAGGGATTGTGATCAAGCCCTATAAAAAAAATTTTTGACTAAAAAAATATAGTAATGGTTAAACCGTTTTTACTTCTTCTAGTTAGTTTGATTCTCCTTCCTTGTTCTCTATTTGCACATTCAGAGGAGGAAGAGAAGAAATCTCCACGCCTTCTCAAAACACCCTTAAGTTTTTTACCTTCCAACGATCAAGAGCAAGCCCGTAAAGTTGAAAAAGAACGCCAAGCCGCTAAAAAAGAGCGGGCCAAGAAAGATCAAGAAAGAGAAAAGTTTGCTCAATATAAGAAACGGGTTAAGAATAAAAGATACAAGTACCTCATTAATTCATGGGAGCCTTATTGGGTTGCGGCCAAAGAAATTGAAGAGGAAAAATACTTGTTTTTTCAGACCAACATTGGAGTTGGCTTTCTTTACTTTGACAAAGTAAGGGGAAATATTGGAGCGCTTCCTGCCAGTGAATTTAGAATTAACGGCTCTATTCCGCTTCAAGGAAGATTGCGCTACAATCGAACACCCTTATTTGAATTTTTACTTGGATATCAAGAACTATCTTGGGTCAGCGCTGCAATCTCCTATCAACACCAAAGCTCTGTCACTGTCTTTACCAAATTTATAGATAGCCAAAATGCTTTTGTTGATCCTGGCGAGATTGTTAGAGACCCTCAAGGTCAATTTCGCTCTGATTTTTCAATAGATGCATTTATGTTAAAAGGTTATGTGGAATTCCCATGGCCCATGATCTGGAAAATGACAGCTTACACTCCTTATTTGGGAGCTGGTATTGGAATGGGATGGCAAAGTTGGACTAGAGTAGAAGATGATCTTACTTCTAACTTTACTTCTAACTTTCAAGATGGTGCTTTTAGAGTGTATCTGTCCAATCAGTTATTCTTTCGAGCCAAATATTGCGCCAATTTTGTTTGGGGTGCGGATGCTGGAATCAAAATTCAAAATGCTTTGCCCAGCAATCATTTTTCAATTAAAGCGGGATGTAAATACAATCAATGGGGACAAGCAAGAAACCTAGGGAAAGGGGCAGATCAAGATGGAGCCACATATAGGTTAATAAAACCTTTTTCCATCAAAACGGTCTATTCTTTTGCACCTTACTTGGGCTTTCAATGGAATATTCCCAATTCATCCTTTAGCTTGCCTCCTGACATGGTTGGTGGAAGAGCCGCAGATACGTGGAAACCATATTTTGTCGATGGTAGTGAATTACAACTACCTCGCGCCATATTTTCACAATTTACAGCAGGGATAGGCTTTTTATATTTTGCAGGAGTCAAAGGGGCTCTTACAATCGGCCCACTCGGCGGTTATAGTACTAATTATGGAGAATGCCCAGGTAAGTTTTCATTAGGATATAACCGCACGCCAGTGATCGAGTATATTTTCGGTTTTCGTATCAGCCCTTGGTTTAAAGCAGGTTTTTCAAAGCAATTTCAAAGTAACATCTACATCCAAACTAAAGACAAAAGAAATATTAATGGCGTCATACCTGCATTTTCGCAATTTCAAGCTAATTTAAATCTCCTTTCTGGAGGTTTGAAGATTTATTTAGAAATACCAAAGCCTCTGATTTGGAAAAATTTGGCTTATGCCTATTTCTTATCTGGCACAGCAGGGCCCTGTTGGCAAAGCTGGAATAGAATGGGGGTCGTAATCAAAGCTCAAAATGGAACCAGCGCCCTTTCTAGCTTGTTTCCTCTGCGATCTAAAGTAGTTCCTAATCCCTATTTTATGGCAGATACTGGTTTAAAAATTAAAAATGCTCGTTTTGATGTTAATTTCTACATGATTGCAGGTTGTAAATATAGCTATTGGGGAGCTGCTCGAAATTTAGGAAAAATTGATCAACAATATCCAAGTTATCGAGTTGGACTTGTAGAACCTTTTCAAATCAAAACTCTTTACTCTTTTGTTCCATACCTTGGAGTACAATGGGATTTTGGCAGCGCTTATCAATATACACATAAAAAACCTTATTTGATTGATGGAAAAGATGTCTCTGCTCATTTGCCTTTTGTTGCAAAAATCAAAGGCCTTTACAAGGAGCGCCCTTTTTTCACACAAGTTAATACAGGGGTTGGCTTTTTATACTTTGATCAAGTTAGGTCTAACTTAGCAGGTGTTCCTGCAGCAGGCAACTTTAGCGACTTAGGATCCTATGAGTATTCTGGTAAACCCAGTTACAATAGAACACCTCTTTTTGAATTTTTAATTGGAAGACGTATTTTTGATTGGTGGAGTATCGTACTTTCCTATCAAAGTCAAGGATCTGTGGCTATTTCCACTCCATTGTTAAAGCCTACAACACCTCCTCCTTCGACAACGGTGTATAGTGATTCAAGAGCGTCTTTTGTGGCTAACTTTAGAGTTGATGCCATTATGCCCAAACTCTACTTCCATTCGCCATGGTCATTGGTTTGGATGAGAGTCGTCAGTAACCCTTATATAGCCGTAGGAGCAGGTATTGGCTGGCAAAGCTGGACACGCATCGATGTTCAACGCCCTACAATCATTACTTCTGCTGACTTGCCTGAGCAGCTAAATCAATCCCTCAATCAAAAAATCAGTGCCAATGCTGTTTGGACAATCGATTGTGGTTTTAAATCTTGTGTTGCTTACCCTGGAGCCAGGCTATCTACCACTTTAGGTATTAAATTTAACGATTGGGGACAAGCTAGATCTATGGGATCTATCGATAGCTTGAACGGTTCACGAACAGGTATTTTTAAACCTTTCAAAGTCTTAATGGTTTATTCTTTTGCTCCATATTTTGGAGTGCAGTTTAACTTTTAAATAAAGTTCTAAGCTCTTACGTTGATTTGAGATAGCTAAAACAAGCTTGCATTAATCTAGTGTAAAGATCAGAGCTATCTTGTGTTTGATCTTTGGCTTTATCAGGGTGAAAATCTTTAAAAACTTTAGCACATTTTTTTGCAAGCTTCTGACAACTAGGCTTTTCTGTTTTTTCTTTAAATATGCACGAAAATATTTCTTTGAAATCTTGAAATTCGCACTTTGAAATAAGATCACGCACGGTTTTTTCATTTGCAAGTAGCTGAATTTTTTCAAGTTGGTTGTGCTTCTGCAACAGCTGAGCTTCTTGAGTATTAGATAGATCGAGTAGTCTCAGCTTCTCCCTATCAATCTTTGCTTTCTCTTTCTCTTCCTTTCTCTTTATATTCTGCTCTTCCCACTCTTTTTGCAAATTCTTTCGCTCTTCTTCATTTGCGAAAAGAGGGTCATAATCTTCAGCCTTTTTCCCAAACTGATCTTTGATATCAGGGTTTACTTTGCAATCTTCTTCTAGTATTTTTATAACTTTAGTATACCAATTCAGTTTTTGCTCAACATCTTGCAATTGCGAGCTTGTGATATAAGCAAAATGGAGGAGTGTTTTATGATTATGTTCGCTTCCAAATGATTGATTAAAATCGATCTGATGGGGATATTTTTCTTTAATAGCCAGTAAGTAGGCAATCAGATTTTCGACTTCAGAAAGAGAATCTTTCTTTTCAATGGCATCTAAGAAAAGCTGTTCAAGAGAGAAATAGGTTTAGAATCTTTTGAAAGAAATAGAGGCTGATTAAAATCAAACCCTTGATCTAATAAACTAGTTGATAATGCAAGCTCGTTGATACTGCTTATACCCTGTAGTTCCAAATAGTGGATAGTTACTTCTCGGTTGAATTCAGGATACACAAGATCTAGAAAGCCCTTCTTTGTATTGACATGTAACTTAGCAAAATTCTGTATGATTTCTTCAGCTTCTTTAGCTATTGGATTTGCGGGATCTCTACGCATATAGTAAGTGGCCAGATTGTTCAACGCAAAGTTCTTCCCAATAAATATGTTTCTTAAATTAGATTCTTCATAAGAAGGAAGATTTGGTAAAACATCCATCAGATACCAAATGAGATACTGATTGCTTACCCAGTGCAGATGTGAGTACGCTTTATCGACAGAAGGATCTTTTGATAGGCTAAATTGAGAAAAATAAGGATAAAATTTGCGTAACAGGTTGAATTGAGTGTCTTCGGGTAAACATCCCCATTTAGGATGGTTGAAAGAAGTTAAAAGATCTTTTAGACAAAGCAAGTCTGTTGTTTGAAATTCTCCTAAAGTGTAAAAGTCCAGATTAATTTTGGTGCTTTGTTCAAAGCAAAAAGTATTACAGATTTTTTGATCTAAATTTTGACTAATATAATCTAAGATGCCTTTCAAATTTTCAATAGGTTGATTCGATTTTGCCAGGGCTTCAAACACTTCAAAATGAGGCGATTGTTTTGCTGGGCAGCGCATGCTATTATAACTATCTTTAAAATAGGCCATATTTGAACAAAAAGTGCCATATCGCTCATCCAGCATTCCTTTCATCTTATCTAAATCTAACTGATCGGTTGCCAAGGTGAATCTTTCTTGCCAGCTGTTACTTGGTTCTCTTGGATTATTTTGAATATTTCGCACGTAATAGTCGAAAGCAAAACCTGCAGCTAATAGCGTTGTACCTACTGCGCCGGCTTTAATAAATAAACCCTTCCAAGAAGAAGATTTATTCTTAAGTTTTTCAACAGCAGTTGGAGGTTTATTGTTATTTTCTAAAGGAATGCTCTTTGCTAATCTAAGATCAGTGAGTGTAAGATCCTGAAAGAGTGTTGAATTATCCAAACTGCATTTTGTCATGAACTTCTCCAAATTATTTTTCTAATCATTCATCTGTTTTTAGGTAATTCACACAAGCTTGAACTAATTGAACAAAAGTACTTGAAGTTTCCCAAGTCCAATCTCTAATTTTATCAGGATGAAAGACTCTAACAGCCACAGCGCATTTCCCTTCAAGTCTTTGACAGATTGAATCAAAACTACTGCCACAATTTTGGATAAGATAGCGAACTTTACTATTTTGTAAAAGATCCTCTACGTTTCTACTAAATTATATTGTGTTAATAATGATGAGGTTGAATTTGATGAAATGATTGCTACTGCTGTCATGTATTTTTTCCTTCTTTTGAGATTATAAGTTAAATTTTTTAATATAAAACTAAAAACAACATCAAATATGTATTATTTGATAATTTATATATTATAAAAGATTATTATTAATAATTAATTAAGATTCACTTCTTTGGTGGAGTTTAAAAATTAAATTTAAAGATATTCCTTGTTAGAGGAAAAAAGTGCATACGATATTAGATATTCTGAGTAGAAAAAAACAAGAGATTTAGTCGTCTCTGCTCGTAAAATGAAGCTATTTTCTTAAAATAAATAATTGACTTTAGAAGGTGTATTGGGTTGTAAAATAAATGTTTTAATTATATTAAATTATTTATTTTTAATAGGATCAATTCTATAATAGATACCTTAAATTAAGGCGTTTATTATCATGACAGATTATCTACTCATAGATAGCGGAGATGGGCAAAAACTAGAGCAATACGGCCCTTATAAGCTGGTTCGCCCTTGCGCACAAGCGCTGTGGCAACCTGCTTTACCCGCTCAAGAGTGGAAAAAAGCAGATGCTACGTTTTCTCGTGAGGAAAATGGTGGTTGGGTGACTCATCAATCGGTTCCCATGCAATGGCAAATTGAATATCAGAATTTAAAGTTTCACATTGAGCGGACTAATTTTGGACATGTAGGCCTTTTCCCAGAACATGGCCTGCTTTGGGGATGGCTTAAAGAGCAGATTGCAAAACGTGAAAACGCCTCTATCCTCAACTTGTTTGGCTATACAGGAGCTGCGACCCTTTTTGCTGCTAAATGTGGAGCTCAGGTTTGTCATTTAGATGCTTCTAAGAAAGTCGTTGAAAAAGCGAGAGAAAATGCTCAGTTAAATGGGATGGAAGATTATCCAATTCGTTGGATCGTAGACGATGTCTTTAAGTTTTTAAAGCGAGAGATCAAACGAGAAAAAAAATATGATGGAATCATTTTAGATCCGCCCTCTTTTGGACGAGGCTCTAAAGGAGAGGTTTTTAAATTTGAAAGTGATTTATTTGGACTCTTAGAGTTAGTTAAAGCAGTTCTTTCAGAAGAGCCACTGTTTGTTTTACTCACGTGTCATACCACAGGGGTCACTCCAATTGTACTCAGCAATATGTTAAAGCAAGCTTTTTCAAATGCACAGATAGAGACTGGAGAGCTTGCTCTCAAGTCTAAATACCATGATTTACCGAAGGGACTTTATGCTAAGTGCACCTTTAAATAGTATTACAAGTACGCAAAATCCCAAAGTCAAAGCGATTCTTAGATTAAAAGATAAGCGTGAGCGCGATGAGACAGGCCTTTACTTAATAGAGGGTTTTCGAGAGCTTTTTAGAGCTCATGAGGGTAAAGCATCGATTGAATCTCTCTTTGTGTGTTCAGAGCTATTTTTAAAAGATAATGAGTATAATTTGATCCATTCTTTCAAAGAACAGGGAGTGGCCGTTTATCATTGCTCGCAAAATGTTTTTGAGAAAATCTCTTATAGAGATCGTCCTGATGGACTTTTAGCTATTGCAAGGCAAAATCCTCAAAAATTAGAAGATTTATCTTTAGATCATAAAGCTGCTTTTCTAGTGATTGCAGTGAGTATTGAAAAGCCTGGCAATTTAGGAACTATTTTAAGAAGTGCTGATGCGGTAGGGGCTGATGCCATTATCGTAGTTGATCAAGTGACCGATATTTATAATCCAAATGTTGTGAGAGCCAGTGTTGGCACTTTATTTACACAACCTGTGATGGAAGCCTCTTCAGAAGAAGTTTTTGATTGGCTTGCAAAAAATCAAGTGCAGATTGTTACAACCTCACCTAGCGCCAAAAAAATATATACCCAAGTAGATTACCGTATTCCTACTGCTATTGTGGTGGGTTCTGAGCAATATGGTTTACCCTCTCAGTGGTTTGATAAGGCTCAGCAAAATGTTTATATTCCCATGTGCGGCCATGCAGATTCACTAAATGCTGCTACATGTACAACTTTAATGCTTTATGAAGTTCTTAGACAACGACGCTCTTTATGAGCCTCACATTTTATTCGATGACAATCATCTGTGTATAGCAGTGAAGCCTCCAGGGATAGCTGTCCCAATAGAAAACTCAGGTGATGAAAGCTTGGAAGGGTTTTTATTAAACTACTATCGAAAAAAATTAGGTAAAGAGACAATTTTTTTGCAACCCATTCATCGTTTAGATAAGCCAGTCGGCGGGATTGTCATTTTTGCTCGCTCGAGCAAAGCTTTGCAGCGTTTACAAGAAGCTCAAAGACAAAAGGAAATTACTAAATTTTATCTTGCAAAGGTTCATGGGCAAGTTCGAAAAAATAAAGCGATCCTTAAACATTTTCTCGTCCATGGAGATCACGAAGCTCATGTGGTTGAATCTGGAGGAAAAGAGGCTCAGCTTAAATATATTTGTCTTGAGAAAAGCTCAGAGGGTTCTTTGCTCGTGATCCAGCTGCTGACAGGGCGTTATCATCAAATTCGCGTTCAACTCTCTACCATAGGTCACCCTGTCATTGGTGATCAAAAATATGGTTCATGGACTAAAATGAGGCAGAATAAAATTCTGCTCTATCACACTAAAATTTCTTTCGTCCATCCCGTCACTAAAAAAAGGATGGTCTTTAAAGTGAGGCCTGCCTTTTTTAAACAAGATCGCAAGCTTCTGGAGGCATCCAGTGAGCGGGCTTTCCTTCCCACTTAATATTGCATCCAATCGGATTAGTTAAAGAGACGGCTATTTTTTCCCCTTTTAAAAAATTATCGATCGCATCTTGCAGTTCATGGGTTGTCGACTGCTTATGATCTCTGGGGTGATTAATTGCGCGCCCAGTATAAATCAGTTTGCGATGTTGATCGAAAAAGAAGAAATGAGGCGTTTTTAAAGCGCCATATTTTTTTGCAATCTCTTGCGATTGATCGTGAAGATAAACCCATGGAAACTTTTCTTTTGCCATCACCCCAATCATGTGATCAAAAGAATCTTCTTTGTAGGTATTGGGACTATTAGAGTTAATTGCTACAAAATCAATTCCGTGATCTTGATAACCCTTTGCTAGTTTTGCAGTATTTTCATTAGACCCAATGACATAGGGACAATGATTACAAGTAAAGAAAATGACAAGCCCTTTTGCTTTTGCAAAATCTTTGAGAGCATATTGTTTATGATCTGTAGCTAATAAATGAAAATCAGGTGCTGATTGCCCTAACTTAAGAGTGTAACTCATGGTTGTTCCTCATGAAAAATGAATAAAGAGAAAATGATATATCGATAATTTTTATATTTCTACGAATCATTTCTCATTCTTATATAGCAGAGTTAAAAATTACTCGCTTCAGATGAAGTTGTTTTCTTTGCCAAAAAAAATGTTCTATGTACAATCGGATTTTCTTTAGTTGAAAAGGTGCCTTTATGCAAGATCTGATTTTGTCTGCCGTCGAAGATGGTATTGCAGCTATTCAACAACTTAAAAATAGTCACAGCCTCACCTTTATTGAACAAAGTGCGCAAATGATTGCAGATTGTTATCAAAAAGGGGGCAAACTCATTATTGCAGGTAATGGCGGTAGTTTGTGTGACGCAGCTCATTTTGCAGAAGAAATGACGGGTCAATATCGTTTGCCTCGCGCTGCTTTGCCAGCGATTGCTCTTAATGATCCTGGATTTTTAACTTGTACTGCCAACGATTTTGGTTTTGAAACTGTCTTTGCTAGAGGTGTTGCTGCTTTTGGAAATCCCGGAGATATCTTTATTGGTTTAACTACAAGCGGTAATTCAGTCAATTTGATCAAGGGCTTTGAAGTTGCCATCCAAAAAAGGCTGAAAACAATTGCTTTTTTAGGAAAAGGGGGAGGTAAGTTAAAAGGGATTGCAGATCTAGAGCTCATTATCGAAGATTTCAAAACTTCAGATCGTATTCAAGAAGCTCATATGAGCGCTATTCACATTGTCATAGAGATGGTTGAAAAAGAATTATTCTATGGTAAAAATTCTCCATTTCCCCGTTCTTTACAATTTTTACCCTTAAAATCATAAAATGATCTTAAAGTTAATGGATCAAATTCATTCCTCTAAAAAAGGGATCGCTTTGAATTTTTTGCGAGCCATTCTTTTTTTTGTGAGTTTGCTTTATCGATTAGTGATGGCTGTAAGAAACGCTTTTTATGATAGCTGTTATCAACAGAAAGATAAAAACCAAATGAAGTTTTTTGGATTCAAAGTACATTCATTTAAGCCACAGGTTATCAGTATTGGCAATATCGTTGCTGGCGGAACGGGAAAAACTCCTTTAACGATATTACTTGCAAAAAAGATCTTAGCGAAGAAAAAAACAGTGGCCATACTCTCTCGTGGTTATAAAGCAAAAATGGAACATTCTCCTTCTGGGTCAGAGCAAATTAGCAAAGGGCAAGGCCCAGAGCGTTCTGCAATAGAGTGTGGAGATGAGCCTTATTTGATGAGTCGCAGCGTGCCCGAAGCTTTATTTTATGTAGGCAAAAGCAGAATTGAAAGCGCGCGCAAGGCAACAGATAAAAAAGCGCAGGTTATTTTGCTCGATGATGGGATGCAATATCGAAAGTTATTTAGAAACTATGACGTTGTCATCCTTGATGCTCAAGATCCATTTGGTAGAAATTATTTCTTACCGAGAGGTCTTTTAAGAGAACATCCAAAATCCTTGAAACGAGCCAATCTTCTTGTCATCAATCATGTGCAAGATAGAGCTCATTTTGACAAAGTATTAACGCAAGTGCGCTCTTTTAGCTCGGCTTTAGCGGTCGCCACTAGGCCTAGATATCTAAAAACTATTTTAATGAGTTCAAGGTTAGAAATTTCTTTAAAAGGAAAAAAGGTCATTGCATTTTGTGGAATAGCAAAACCCAATTATTTTTTTGAGCTTCTAAAGCAGCAAGGGGCCATTATTTCTTCAAAATATATTTTTGCTGATCACGAGCCAACTCCATTAGGTTTTTTAGAAAAGCTTTCGGGTGAGATAAGAAATGAGAAGGTTGATTTTGTTGTCTGTACAGAAAAAGATGCTGTAAAATTAGAAAATTTAAAATTAGAGCAACCCCTAGCCTATATTGTTATGGAGCTAGAGATTCTCTATGGGCAAAACGAATTAGACCAAGCGATCGAAAGCATGATCTTTAGCGCTAATTAGGAATCTTTTATCCAGGTATTAAGATTAAATTTTCAAAAAATAATTGTTGTTTTGTTTCAAAATAGGACTATCTAGGTCAAGAGCCAAGAGATCTTTTTTGGTGCATATAATCGTTTATTGGGCTAAAATTCATAGCAATATTTTGATAAAATTAAAAAATAAATATTATCTCAAGATGAAAAAGTTTTCTTTAAGAGGGCTCTTTTTTAATCTATTTTGTGCGTTTCCTCCGTCTGTTTGAAAATGTATGGATAATAAATGAGATGAATTTGTTATAAAAATTAAGGAAAGAGCCTATGAAATTATGGTTAAAGATCTTAATAGGAATGTTCTTAGGAGTTCTTGTTGGGGTATTAGTTGGACCCAAAGCTGAACACCTTAAACCTCTTGGTCAAATATTTCTAAATATGATCAGCATGCTGATCATACCTCTTATCTTTTCATCAATGATCGTTGGTATTAATAGTATTCGAGATCCTGGTAAGCTCGGACGCGTTGGGATAAAAACCATCGGACTTTATGTTTCAACCACCGTCATTGCTATTTGCATCGGGCTGACTTTTGCATTTCTGTTTAAGCCAGGATGCAATCTTGGTTTTGCTGCTGCTTTGCAGTCAAGTGCTCATAACTATGATAAAGTGGAAGGAATCTCCACTCTTATTTTAAATGTGATCCCAAGTAATCCTTTTGCTTCATTTACTTCTGGAAATATCTTGCAAGTCATCGTATTTGCTATTTTTGTGGGACTAGCGATTCAAATGACTGCAAAAAAAGCAGATCCGTTTTTAAACTTTTTAGAATCTGTCTCTGAAGTCATGTATTCTCTGACAAACATAGTCATGAAATTTGCTCCTGTTGGGGTTTTTGCAATTATGGCCTCTGTGGCCGGTACTTTTGGAATAGGGGTACTCATTCCGCTGGCTAAGCTACTGGGGACTATTTATCTAGCCTCGTTAGTCCAATTGGGATTATTTACATTTATGCTCATGTTTTTGTGTGGCTTAAATCCGATCTTATTTTTTAAAGGTATGATCGAAGCCATGATCTTTGCTTTTTCAACGTGCAGTAGCTCAGCGAGCGTACCAATTACTATTCATTGCGCTGTTCATAACTTAGGAGTTCCAAAAAATATTGCCCGTTTTGTGATCCCCCTTGGATCTACTGTCAATATGAATGGAACGGCTATTTTTCATGGCGTAGCGGCTGTTTTTGTAGCTCAAATGTATGGAATTAACCTTAGTGTTCAAAGCATTATCATTATTGTGGTGACCTCAACCCTATCTGCAATTGGTACAGCGGGCATTCCGGGTGCTGGTTTTTTAATTTTATCGATGGTCTTAAAATCAGTCGGTTTGCCTTTAGAAGGCCTTGCCATCATTTTTGCTATCGATAGACTGCGAGATATGGTTGGTACGGTAGTTAATATCGTCGGTGATGCCATTGTAGCTGTTTATGTAGCTAAATCAGAAGGAGAGTTAGATTTGAAACAATATAATGATCCTCACATCTTAGTTTTAGAAAATAGCGAAATGTAAGAAAGGAGAAATAAAATGAGTGATCGTATTGTAGAAATTCATCTTCCCAAGCTTGGAGAAAGTATTGTGAGCGCTACCATTGTGCAGTGGCTCAAAGAAGAAGGTGATGTGGTCGTACAAGACGAGCCCATTTTAGAAGTCTCTACAGATAAGGTGAACAGTGAAATTCCTGCGCCCTACTCTGGGGTCCTTACCGAAAAACTAGTTCATGAAAATCAAGAAGTCGACGTAGGAGCTCCTTTAGCTAAATTACTACTTGAAAAAAATGAAAAAACGCTTGCTACTGCTTCACTAAAAATGGACGCGTCAGATCCTAGCCAAGACGTTAAGAATGATTTTTTATCACCTGCTGTTTTAAATTTGGCTCGCAAAAAGGGAGTGACTCTTGAAGAGTTAGCCAAAATTAAAGGAAGTGGACATGCTGGGCGTGTGACAAAAAAAGATGTGGAAGATTTCTTAGAGAAACCGAGCTTAAATAACTCTAAGCAACCAGAGCCAGAATTTGAAAAGCTTCCTATGTGTGGTCTTCGTAAAGCGATCGCTGATAATATGGTCCGCTCTTTCTATCAAGCTCCCCACGCCTCACTAGTGGCAGAAGTTGACGTTACAGATATCATGGAAAATATTAAAGCTAGTAAACAACTATTTTTGGACGAGCATGGCGTTAAAATAACCATTACCAGCTATATTATTAAAGCCATTGCGGATGCGGTAAAAAAATACCCTATGGTTAATGCTTCTGTCGACAAAGATACCATTATCATGAAGCGTTATGTCAATTTAGGAATTGCCGTCAGTATTGAAAATGGTGTCGTAGTTCCTGTGATTAAAGATTGTCAAAAGAAAGGTATTCCAGAAATTGCTAAAGAGGTCGCAAGACTCTCTGAACTTGCCAGAAAAAGTAGGCTTAGTCAAGCTGATGTTCAAGATGGATCGATCACCATGACAAATTTTGGGATGTCTGGAATGCATATAGGTATTCCTATTATTCGATACCCAGAAGTCGCTATTGTAGGTGTAGGAAGTATTCATAAAACGGTCAGCCCGATTACCGATGTTTCGTTTGGAATTAGGCAAAAGGTCTTTTTAACTTTGACTTTTGATCACCGCGTAATTGATGGAATTTATGGAGCCGACTTTTTAGGACATATTAAAACAAGCTTAGAGACTCTTACTTAGTTAAAGCTTGTTTAAGATGCTGATCAATTTTTTCTAGAAATTGACTCGTTGTTAGCCAAGGTGTTTCAGGGCTAATGAGCCTTGCTAAATCTTTAGTCATAAATCCACTTTCTACCGCTTTAATACAAACGTTTTCTAAGGTCTTAGCAAAATGGATAAGCTCCTGATTTTGATCAAATTGCCCGCGATGAGCCAGCCCTTTTGTCCATGCAAAAATAGAGGCAATCGGGTTTGTAGAGGTCTCTTTTCCTTGTTGATGTTTCCGATAATGTCTAGTGACAGTGCCGTGAGCCGCTTCTGCTAATACTGTTTTTCCATCCGGACTCATGAGTACGGAAGTCATTAAACCAAGTGACCCAAATCCTTGGGCTACAATATCTGATTGAACATCACCATCATAATTTTTACAGGCCCAAACATACCCTCCATCCCATTTAAGAGCGCAAGCTACCATGTCATCAATTAAACGATGTTCATAATGAATACCATGCTCTTCGAAAGCTTTTTTAAACTCTTTTTCGTAGACTTCTTGAAAAATGTCTTTAAAGCGACCATCGTATTTTTTTAAAATCGTGTTTTTGGTAGAAAGATAGACAGGCCATTTGAGATCTAATCCATAATGAAAAGAAGCTCTTGCAAAGCCCCGGATCGATTCATCTAAATTATACATGGCTAAAGCCATTCCTTTGGCTTTGAAATGAAAGACATCTAAGACTTCGGGCTCTGAGCCATCTTCAGGTTTAAAGATCAGCTGAAGGTTCCCTGGTTTTTTAATTAGCATTTCATGAGCGCGATATTGGTCACCAAAAGCATGTCTGCCAATGACGATGGGCTTTTTCCAACCAGGTACTAATCTTGGAATATTGGAACACAAAATAGGTTGTCTAAAAATAGTGCCATCTAAAATGTTTCGGATAGTTCCATTAGGTGATTTCCACATTTGTTTAAGGTTAAATTCTTTAACACGTGTTTCATCGGGAGTGATCGTAGCGCATTTAATACCAACGCCAAATTTTTGAATGGCATGAGCCGCATCAATTGTAATTTGGTCATCTGTTGCATCGCGAGATTGTACTGAAAGATCAAAATATTTTAAATCGATGTCTAAATAGGGTAGAATCAGCTTATTTTTGATGAATTCCCAGATAATACGAGTCATTTCATCGCCATCTAATTCTACAACAGGATTTTTAACCTTTATTTTCATCTTTTTTTCCATTAAGGTGATCAAATTAGTATTAAATTTTATTTATAGATTTTAATATAGAAGAATTCAAGACATATTCGTGAGGGTACTTTGAAAACAAAAACGCTTCAGGAACTTTTTAAAACACAACAAAATAGTTTGAGCTATTTCTTTGAACATTTAGATTTGCAAAGTGTTGAAAAGCTCGTAGATAAAGTTGCTCAAACGAAGGGGATTGTTTTTTTAACAGGGGTAGGCAAAAGTGGATTTATTGCGCAAAAAATTGCAGCTACTTTTGTCTCGATGGGTATCAAAGCGATGTTTATGCCTCCAACAAATGCCTTGCATGGAGATTTAGGTATTGTCGATGGGGAAGACTTTTTTATTTTTATGAGTAAAAGTGGTGAAAGTGATGAACTTTTAAATCTTATTCCTTTTATTCGCAATAAAGGAGCCACCAATACAGTGCTGGTTTCTAAAAAAAATAGCAGACTAGGCAAAGCTGCAGATGCAGAAATCATTTTGCCAGTAGATAAAGAGCTTTGTCCCTATAATATGATCCCTACGATTTCTACAGAAGTGCAGCTGATTTTTGGAGATCTACTTGCCGTCGCTTTAATGCAAAAGAAAAAACTTTCACTGGATCAATTTGCTCACAACCATCCAGCAGGGATCATCGGTAAGCGCCTTTCATTAAAAGTGGAAGATCTCATGCTTAAGGATGACCAGCTACCTATTTGTTATCCAGAAGACAAGCTCTCAGATGCCTTAGAGGTCTTTACTGAAAAACGCTGTGGTTGTCTTCTTGTCATCAACGAGCAAAAACATTTAATAGGTATCTTTACAGATGGGGACCTAAGAAGAGCTTTGCAAGCACATGGAGCAAAGATTTTAAATTTAACCCTTAAAGAATTGAAAAGACCGACTCCTCAAGTAATTTTGCCACAGAAAATGGCCTGGGAAGCGATGCAGCTAATGGAAGCAGATCAAAAAAGGCCTTTTATGGTGCTACCTGTCGTTAACGAAGGTGGGCAACTTCAAGGCCTTATTAAAATGCATGATATTTTACAGTCTGGTATGAGTTAAAGGAAAAGGGAAGCCAAAAGAACCTCCAAGCTCTTCAGGGGTGTTTTCTGGAACTAAGGCATCAGGTGAGCCATCGGGATGAAAGGGAAGATTTGATAAAGAGAACTCTTGGCTATGATCAATAGTATTTCCTGGAACTAATGCAACGGGTGAATCACTAGAATGATCAAGAAAATCTAATTCATCATTAGGAAAATTGAAAGTTTGAACAGCTGTAGGAAATGCAGTTCTAAAAACTTGAGGATCGATAGTGGCATTTGCATTTTCCAATTCCCTATTAAGATCAAATGTTGTTGATGGATCAGCGAAGGTGAGCCTTCTGGGATGAAACGAAAAATCATCCTCGGAAGAAGAATCTGCATCCTCATCCTCGTTTACGATTTCTCTGAATCCGTTTCTTAAAGGAGCGCCTGGAGCTCCATTATATATTCTCATCTCGTTGGCTGTTCCTGTTCCGCCCACTGTAGAGAAAAAATTAAGCGCTGCAGCTCTAGGAAGATGTGAGGGAGTAGTTTGCGCTGCGGGATCGTTATTTGCAGTAACGCCTGTATCTAAATAAATAAATGGTTCTGGTGTATGAAGCTGCTCTTCTTCATACTCAGGGGCAGGTGAGGCTGTAAAGGGGGATAATGATGGGTCGAATCCAGAGCTTTGTGAATGAATAAATGATGCTGGAGAATCAGACCACGCTTCTTCATCGCCAGAGGCAGATGAGGGTGCTAAGGGAAATAATGACTGGCCGGAGGGTGATCCAGGGCTTTGTGTATATGCGTTAATTCCATACATAAAATGTTCCTTTTTGGGTATAAAAAAATGAAAAAGTGAAAATATTATGTTAGTTAAAATTGTTTAATTCAATTTAAATGTTAAAATAATTTAATAACTAATTTAAAATTTTAATTTAATATACTAATTAAAAATTGAATTGAGTTCTTGAAGAGAAACTTGCTTATATTTTCCGATTTCTAATTTACCAAGATGTAAATTACCAATTCGAATACGGCAAAGCTCTTCGACTTGAAGATTAGCTTGTTCAACAAGCTTTTTCACTTCATGCTTTTTACCCTCTTTAACGGTGATTTTAAGGGTGTTTTTACGCACCTTGGTTACTTTAAGGGGCTTAACATAAGTCCGATCGATAGTAACACCTAGGCGTATTCTTTCTAAATGTTGAGGCTCTACTTCAAAATTTGTTTTAACTAAATACTCTTTTTGAATTTCATAACGAGGATGAATCACATGATTGGAAAAGCTTCCATCATTCGTAATAATAATGAGTCCTGTGGTATCTTTATCCAGTCTTCCTACAGTAAATAGTCTTTTTTCTTCGTTGATAAGGTCGACAACAATTCTTTTGAATTTCTGCTTATCATGACTACAAACATATCCTTTAGGTTTATTAAGAATATAATAGATTTTCTCATCAGCTTTCTGGAGTTTTTGACCCTCTATAGCAATCTGATCAATATTAATATCTACTTGGTGCTCAGGTTTTAAAATAATTTCTCCATTGACGGAGACTTTCCCAGAAAAAATGAGATCCTCACATTTTCTTCTAGAGGCGATCCCATTGGCAGCTAAAACTTTACTTAATCTATTTTTTGTCATTTCAAAATATGTTTTTTCAAGTATTATAACATTTATAACTATTTAGTTTAATAATAAAAATAATAAATTAAAAATAGTTAGTTTCATTTTCCTTAGATATGCAAATTGAAAAATACTCCTTTATGATGTAAAATGTCTTCTTCCAGAGGTAAAATCCAATGAAAAAAATTTTTATATTTATTTTGGTCATAGCTGTTTTTAGCCTAACCCTATGGAATAAAGTTGGCAGTTCAATGACTGCAAAGCCCTGGATGGAGGAGCAAATCCACGAAGATTTAGGTTTTTTTTCAAAAGAGGACTTAAATCCAACTCGTATTGAGACTTCTTTTGAAAATATCTCTCCAGAATTATTCGTTGTTCATTTTCAAATCAAAAATAATCAGATCTATTGGCAGAAAAACTGGGATGACGCTAATTCTTCTAAACGCCTCCGAAAAGTTTGTAGAATGCTCTATATGTCGGCACAAAAAACGAAGTTACCTGATGTTAGTTTCTTAATGACTCTGCATGATGGATTGACAGAGTTGCCAATTGAACTGAAAAGCAATCAACATTTACCTATTTTAACTTTTGCTAAAACGCAAAAAGTACAAAATGCCATTTTATTTCCAGATCCTCTCACAGAAGAATTTGCAAGAAAAAAATTGAAGAGAATGCGCTTTGAACAATTAAAGCCCGGCAATTTTTGGTCCAGTAAAATAGAGAAAGCCTTTTGGCGAGGAGGTACTACAGGTGGAAAGTACTTCATGGAAGATTGGTATACCAAACCTAGAGTGCAACTCGCTCTTCTTTCTCAATATTATCCAAATGAAATTGATGCTGGATTTAGCACTTTTTCCCCTATGGGAGAGGATGTTAAAACTGAAATGTTAAAATGTCTACCCAAAGTCGACTGGGTAGCACATAAAAAACATTTAAAATACAAATATCTAGTTATCGCTGATGGCCATACTTGCACTTATCCAAGATTTTACTTAGGGCTTGCTGCTAACAGCGTTGTTTTTAAACATGACTCAGATCATTACCAATGGTTCTATAAGCTTTTAAAACCTTATGAACATTATATTCCTGTTAAAGCTGACTTTTCGGATTTGCCTGAAAAAGTTCAATGGGCAAGAGCGCATGATAAAGAAGTAAAAAAAATTGCTTCGAGGGCCAATCGATTGATCATGCAAAATCTAGAAAAAGAGCATATTTATTGTTATATTGACACGTTACTTAAAGAATATGCTGATTTGCAAAGCTGCCCCTTTGAGCTCTCAGAAAAAATGCAGCCTTATGAACCCCTAAAGAAAACAATCAAGAGATCATAAGATGACAGAGTTAATCTTATTGCGACATGGACAATCACAATGGAATGCCATGAATCGCTTTACAGGGTGTGTAGATATTGGATTGAGTGAGCGAGGGGTTCAAGAGGCTATCCAAGCAGGTAATGTGATCAAAGATCGTTCTATTGATCTTGTTTTTACTTCGGCATTAACCCGGGCGCAAATGACAGCAATGCTTGCGATCAACCAACATAGCTCTAAAAAACCCCTTCTATTTATTCATTCAGGAAAAAAAGCAAAAGAATGGGGGGAGGAGTGCTGTTTAAAAGAGGCTTTAAAAATGTGTATCCCTACTTTTGTAAGTTGGCATCTCAATGAGCGTTTCTATGGTAAATTGCAAGGGATGAATAAAGATGAAGCTAGAGCAAAATTTGGTGAGGAGCAAGTGCAAATCTGGAGACGTAGTTTTGATATCTGTCCTCCGGGTGGAGAGAGTCTTAAAATGACTTCAAAAAGAACCTTGCCCTATTTTAAAAAAGAAATATTACCTAAATTAAAAAAGAACAATATTTTAATTACTGCCCATGGAAATTCTCTAAGATCCATTTGCATGTATTTAGATGGACTAAGCCCTGAAGAAGTCGTTAAACTAGAGATACCAACGGGGCAGCCTATTATCTATCAATACCAAAAAAATACATTTATAAGGGTGCAATGACAGAAATTTACTTAGATCATCATACAGCGACATATCTCGATTCGGAAGTGCTGAACGTCATGCAACCCTATTTTAAAGCAAAATGGGGCAATTACTTGCAGCCTCATCAAAAAGGGCAAGAGCTGATCAAAGAGATGCATCAAATGTATCAATCAGTTTATGAACTGATTGATGCAGATCCTAAAGAAGATGATCTCATTTTTGTCTCCTCGTGTGAAGAGGCTATTTCTCATGTTTTTCAAATTGCCTATCAAAATGGAATGCAGAAATTGGGTAAGAACCATTTTCTAACATTAACGACAGAAGATGCTGCTATTTTGATGAACTTGAAGAACCTTGAAAGCATGGGTTGTAAATTAGAATATTTACCTCTCAAATCCTCAGGTGTCTTAGATGTCGACAAAATTATAGAAACAATTACCCCAAGAACAGCCCTTATTTCTCTCTCTTTAGCTCATGGACTCACGGGAATAATTCAACCTTTAGAAAAATTAAAAGAAGTTTGCAAGCTTAGAGATATTTACTTACACCTAGATATCAGTTATGCCATTGGAAAAATCGAAATCAACATCCAAGAGTTAGGTGCTGACTTTGTTACTTTTGGAGGGGATAAATTTCATGGACCAAAAGCTTCAGGAATCCTTTACGTTCGCCCAGGAATTAAAGTAAAACCCCTTATTTTTGGTGGACTAGAACAAAGGGGACTGCGAGGAGGGGCTATCGATGTAGCCAGCCTGGCAGGTCTTGCTCAAGCAGCCATTTTAGCTCAGCAAAAAATGAGTGAAATGTGTTTAGAAATCGCTTCATTAAGAGATGCTTTTGAATCCATTTTAATCCAAAAACTAGATCAAGTTCAGATTTTATTTGATGGGGTCATGCGATTACCCAACGTTTCAGTCATTGCTTTTAAAAAAGTGGTTGCTGACGCCCTTTTATATATACTCAATCAGAAAAAGATCTATGCCTCTTTAGGAGGAGTACAGTTTCAGAGAATGAGCTACATTTTAGAAACACTCGGCTATCCCAGTGAAATTTGTTGTGGAGCTCTTTCGTTTGCTTTTGCTAGAACTTCTACCATCGATGAAGTAAAACAGGCTGCTGACATCATCGTGCAAACCATTGAAGAGATGGCTAAAATGACAGAACATATTGAGGAAAAAGATGGGATTAAAGCAACTAATTAAAAGTTCATTTTGGGCAAGATATAGCCATAAGCTTTCTCAACATATTCAAAGGCCTCGTTCTGTAGGAGTATTTACTCAAGAGGATGGGGAGAGTTGCGCGCTCAGGTTTGTCCAAGGTCAAGCAGGCGACATTTCAATGGGCAATTGGGCACAATATTTTTGGTTAGTAGATCCCAATGATGGTATTGTGGTAGATGCTAGATATCAAGTTTATGGAGAATCCATTTTAATAGGATTATTAGAAGCAGCTTCTAATCTCATTATTGGTAAAAACTATGACCAAGCTGCTCGCGTTCATATAGAAGTTTTAGATAATGCTTTGCGAGATAAAAATGATACAGGAGCATTCCCTGATGAAGCGATTGCGCATGTATCGATTGTTACTGAAGCAATTAAAAAATGTGCTCAGCAGTGTATGGATATTCCTATTTCATTAAGTTATGAGGCTCCTCCTATCCATTCTTCACCTGTGGAAGGAAATGGATATCCTGATTTTGATAAGCTTAGCCTCTCTCAAAAAATAGCGCTCATTGATCAAGTGCTTGATCAAGAGGTTAGACCTTATATTGAAATGGATGCGGGAGGGGTCGAAGTTGTTGGTTTGCAGCAAGATCAATTAACGATTAGCTACAAAGGGACATGCACCTCTTGCTTTTCAGCAACGGGGGCAACACTCTCTTTTATTCAACAGGTGATTCGAGCAAAAGTAGATCCAAAGCTAAAGGTTATTCCCAACCTTTAATTTCCCCTGAAACATATTTGTGCTCATGTCCATCACGGGTCTTCAGCACTAACGCCCCATCTTTATCTACTCTGCAATAATGTCCTTCAATGACTTCGTGACTAAGATCAAAAAGGACTTTTTTCCCAGCTAAAAAAGAAATCTCTTCAAAATCTTTTAAAAAAACTTCAAATCCACGTTCAAGAAAGAGTTTTAGATTCCTTTTAAAAATAATTTCTGCGGGTCTCAAAATGGATTCTACAGAGCAAGTTGTCTCTGTTTCTGCTAAGATGGAAGTTGCTGCTTTTTCTATATGAGCTAGTTCATCTGGCTTCATATTGATATTGATCCCAACTCCTACAAAGAAAATGCGTCCCCCTTGAATCTCTTTTGTTTCGGTTAAGATGCCGCCGAGTTTTTTATTATTTACATAAACATCATTAGGCCATTTTAACAAAACTTGTAATCCTAGCTTTTGCAATACTTCAGCAAATGTTAAACCTGTCACCAAGCTGAGAGGATTAAATGAAAATTTTAAATGGGGTACGAAAAAAGAAAAAGTGACATAAAGACCCGCTCCTTCTGGAGAATACCAATGTCGATTAGATCGACCTCGTCCTTTAGATTGTTGAGTAGCTGTAATAACATGCAACTTTGACAAGTCAAAAGAATGGAAATTTTCTTTAGCCCAGTCTTGAGTTGAATCAATTTTTTCAAAGTGATGGTAAATAGAGTCCATAAAATTATCTTGAGAGGGGTGTTTTATTTATAAAAGTTAATTACCTTTTCCCTAACTGAATTTTTTAATAAAAGCAACACAAGTTAAGAGCAAAATTCTTTAATCCATGAATCAAACTGCAAAGGTTTCCCAAAAATATTGATATTGAGACGATTCCAAGACATTCGGTTACCAGGGAAAAATAATTTTTCATTTAAAAATTGAGAGCAGTATTTTTCCCCATACATGGAGGGAGAGCCTGTTTCTTTTTTAAAATGTTCTTTGAACATCGAAGCCAAAAATTCTCCTAGCAAATAGCTATAATAATATACAGGAGCTATGCCAAAGTGACATTTACAAGCCCAATCATTTTGCTCTCCACGTAGTGAAGGAGGACAAATGCGCTGATATTTTTGCACCAGGCTCCACCAAAGAGCATTTAAATCTTGCTCAGGATTTGCATAGAGAGCCGCTTCAAAATGGACCATCACGAGCACCCAACGACTAAAAATAATTTGGCGTCTCTTTTGACTTTCAATGGCTTCGGCTGTTACTTGCTCTATATTTTCATCCTGGATGATGCTTTTTAAATATAGAGGGTCATAGGCGTGTCTTCCAGTCATTAAAGCCACAGCTTCAGTTGTCAGCATATGGGGCGGGGTTCGAAGATACCAATTCAATGTTGGATCAAATGCTTTTTCGTAGACGGCATGACCAAGCTCGTGAATGAGTGTTTCTAGCCAGCGGATATTGGGTCGAATATTAGTTAGAATGCGAATATCTTTATTTCGATCAAGGTTCGTACAAAAAGCATGTTGGTTTTTTTCTTTTCGTTCATAAAGATCGCTCTTATTTAAGATATCATCGACCTCAAATCCCATAGAATTAAAGAACTGCTTAGAGGCTTTTACAATATCGATATTTTTTAAAAGGTCATCTAGATTGGGTGAAATGAGCGGATCTTCTTGGCAGAATGGATCATTCCAAGCCCATGGACCGATCGCTAGGGTCGTCGTTTGAAATTGTTTAGCTAATTTTTCTGCAATGTTTTTTGAAAGAAGGGAGTGACTTTCTTTAGATGCCTCATCAAAATGGCTTAGAAATTTAAATAACCAGTCATGATCAATTTCATCATGTTCTAGTTTCATTTTATAATAATCGGCATAACCTAAGCGATGAGCTAACTGATTTCTTAATTTGACCAGCTTTAGTAAGAGAGGGGCTAAATAATTACCAACTTTTTTAGTCGCGTCCCAGGCTTGCTTTCTTCTTTCTATTTGCTTTTCTGCCTTCAAGATGTTTAGAAGATCATTTTCTGTTACATCGTTATTTTCAAACCGACTCCTGAAGTTGACATACGCTTGAGCAATCTCTACTTCTGCATTAGAGATTTCTTTTAATAAAGAGGGAGGGGCTAGAGCCATTTTGTGTTTGTTAATCATGAGATTTAAGATACGCAGAAGGTCTGAACTGGTGATAGAGCCCTCTTTTTTCCAATCCAAAAATTTTTGATAATTTTCTTCATTACTATAAAGAAGTTTTAGCTCTGTTGTTAAAAGAGATAATTGTTCTGCAGCCTCTTTAGAACCTGTTGTTTCTAATTTCCAAGAAGCATGCTTGACAGCAATGGTTTTTGTTTGGATAGTTGAGATCAATTCTTCAAGAAAAACGTTGAAGGCTTCTTCCGTCTTCATATATATTTCCACGCGTTGAGCAAACATTTAATTTTTTTAAGATTACTAGAATTTTTTTTTTTAAGATAGATGAAGTTATTCGAAATAAAGTATCTCAAACGAATTGATTTACGTCTTTTTTTTGTTACCGTTGTTTTAATGATCATTAGTTTGATGATTATGTCAGAGGCGCACACCTTGAGCCAAGTTGAAGAGATTATTGGCGAAACATTTTGGACGCCTTTAGCTTTAAGTCAGCTGAAGTGGTTCTTCATAGGGTTTATCGTTTATTTTTTATCAGCCTCTTTTGATTACAATAAATTAAGAGAATGGGCATGGATTTTATATCTACTCATGCTAATAGCTCTCATAGGCCTTTTCTTTACCTCAGAAAGCCATAATGTGCAGAGATGGTATCGAATACCTGGATTGTTTTATGTGCAGCCCTCTGAGCTCGCTAAGCTCATTGTTGTGATTGCGTTGAGCTGGTTTTTAGAAAAGCAAAAGAACTACAGCACTCAACTAAGCACGGCCTTTTATGCTGGTTTGATTGTCGGAATTCCCTTCTTGCTTATTTTAATGCAGCCCGATTTGGGCTCTGCACTCGTTCTTTATCCGATTGCCCTGGTGATGTTTTATTTTGCAGACTTATATGCCCCCCTTGTCAAATTGATGACTTGTGGTTTAGTCATAGGAATGGTTGTTTTTTCATCTATCCTAATGGGAATTGTCCCATATGAGAAAGCCAAGCCGATTGCCACAATCTTTCTAAAAGAGTATCAGTATCAAAGACTTGACCCAAATGATTACCATCATAAGTCAGCAGCGACAGCTATTTCATTAGGAGGGTTAACAGGCAGAGGATGGAGGCAAGGTGATTTTACAAGTGGGGGATGGCTACCAGCCCCACAAACAGACTCCGTTTTTCCTAATTGGGGGGAGCATTATGGCTTTATAGGGCTTGTTTTTTTACTGGTAATTTTTTATATTTTATTATCCTTAAGTTTCAAAGTATCAACAGTTGCAAAAGATCATTTTGGTCAACTTTTGTCAACAGGAGTTGCAGTTTATTTGGCAATGCATATTCTAATCAATATAGGCATGATGTGCGGAATGTTGCCGATTACGGGCGTTCCCTTAATTCTAGTGACCTATGGGGGATCATCTATTATTGTTACAATGGGTGCTCTAGGAATGTTACAAAGTATCTATAGCCGGAGGTTTATGTTTTGAAAGACTCAACTAAACATACATTTTTATTTCATCCAGAGCAATGGGTGGGTGATGGGACGATTACTTTTAATGAGTTTGGCCACGGCTTAAAATTTTACACTCATTGGAAAGTAGCTGATCAAGCCAAAGAAGAGGCTAGATGCATTCAAGAAATTGAAGTAGAAGGGTTAATGGACAAAACCCAAAACAAGTTCACTTTGACAGAAATCAAAAACAATACTTTTATTATTACTTTAGAGAACGAAAGTCTTGGCAAAGTGATTGGTAAGGGTGTTTATGATGATAAAACAGTTGCTTGGGAATTTTCTAACAAAGAGCTTGGCTTTGAAGGTTTTGAAGTTTATGAGCTTCAAGAAGATGGTGGATATGTAACTCGAGGAGAATATATTTCCATTGATCAACTGCGAACCATTATTGAAGGCAAGATTTGGAAAAAACAAGCTACTAAGCGTGACAAAAAAAGTACCTCTGCAAAAGTGGAAGAAAGCGCTGTTGAAGAAAAAGAAGAGACAGAAGGATCTGGGAATTCAACAGATTCAGATTGATTCTGTAGATCGTGCTTTAAACGACGAGCTTATATTCTTTAACAAGGAATCACTTTAAACGTTAAAAGAAACTGTAGGATGATCACAGCGACGCCTATGATCATCATCGCTGCTAGTGATATTTTGCCGCCCACAACCTGATATTTTCGTTCAATATGAAGCTTATAACGGCTTTTCCAAAGCATTAAGGCAGGTAAGATAACAAATAAGGTGGCGCATCCAAAACTTCCTGCGTAGCTTATTGCCAATAGAAAGATTTTTGGAAATAAAATCGCTATGACATAGGGAGGGATGAAAATTAAAGAGCACAAAATAGTTTTGCCACTTCCTGTTTTTTCAATTTTAAAACCATCTGCTAGAAAATCAAATAGACTTAAAATGACTCCTAAATACGACGTTGCAATCGCACAAAAAGCAAAGATTTGACTGAAAGAGTTGACAGAACCATTTTTAAGAATGGCTACCAATCCCTGAGAAGCAGATTGGCCATTTCTAAGTAGATGTTTAATGCTAATAGAGCCCTCTATTGGAATAATACCCAAAACAAACCACTCCCAAATTATATAAATAATAAGTGGGATGAAGCCGCCAAGAATAATAACCCATTTTAACGCTTTCAGGTCTCGTTTAAGATAGGTCGTTAAAGAGGGAATGACATTTTGAAAAGTAAAGGAGGTCGCAATCACAGGAATTCCCATGAGCGAGTATTTCCAATTAGAGGTTAAAAGGTATTCTGTATTGATAAATCGAGCGCCTAGGCTAATTAACAAAACATAGCTTACCACAATTCCTAAGACAAGTACGATATTTGTATTGGCTAAAGCTCGAGTACCAGAGTACAACGCAGGCAAATAAAGTAGTAAGCTGAGTGTAACTCCCACCCAGTTTGAAAATGGCATCTTAAAAATAACCATCAACAAACTATTAATTAATGTTCCGCTAAGTGCAAGGTATGCAACAGATACGCTATAGAAAAGAAAAATATAAGTCGTAAAAGCAAAAGCTCTACCCACTGGCCCTAGTGTAGTTTTGGCCATTGAAAGTAAGTTAGCCTCATATCCTAGAGTTAGATTGACTTCTAGCAACATAAGGCTTGCGTAAGTTACGATAAGCCAGGAAATAATGTAGATAAGCACAGCTGGCCAAAAACCAGCAAGACCTGTTAAAACAGGAAGAGCCAACATCCCAGCACCAATACTTGTTCCAGCTGCGATGAGCACAGCCCCTAAAAAAGTAATTGGTTTAGATTTGGATGTAGACTCCATTGATTACTAACTAAATTTGTGTTTATGCAGCTTTAATTTTGATATCTACCCCTGCAGGCAAAGTTAATGTTTTTAAGGCATCAACGGTTCTTCCTGTTGGGTTTAAAATATCCATCAAACGTTTATGTGTTCTAATTTCAAACTGCTCTCTTGATTTACGATCAATGTGAGGAGATCTTAAAACAGTGTATATTTCTCTTCTTGTGGGTAAAGGAATTGGACCGACAACTCTTGCACCTGTTCTTTTAGCTGTTTCAACGATATCTGCAGTAGCGCGATCTAAAATTCTTTGATCGTAACCTTTAAGTCGGATTCTAATTTTTTGTTTATCTTCTTTAGCCATTTTTTTCTCTTAATTATTTTTTAACAATCTCTTCTTGGACTTTAGCAGGCACTTTTTCAAAGTGGCTCGGCTCCATACTATAATTTGCACGTCCAGAACTAAGGGATCGCAGTGTTGTAGAGTAACCAGACATTTCACTGAGTGGCACTTCTGCTTCTACGATTTGGATACTTTTTTGAGCTCTTTGTCCTAGAATTTTACCGCGACGTCTGTTTAAGTCTCCTAGTACATCACCCATTGATTCTTCAGGTGTTGTTACATCGACTTTCATGATCGGTTCAAGAAGAACGGGCTTACATTTTCTGGCAGCTTCTTTCAAAGCCATCGATCCGCAGATTTTAAACGCCATTTCACTTGAGTCTACATCGTGATAAGATCCAAAGACAATATGTACTTTAACGTCTATTAGGTTATATCCAGCCAGCACACCTGTTGTTAGACCTTCCTCAATCCCTTTAATTGTTGGGTTAATATATTCTTTTGGAATAACACCACCCACAATCTTACTGACAACTTCATTACCTTTTCCAGGTTCATTAGGTTCAATCTCGACAACAACGTGTGCATATTGACCGCGACCACCCGATTGTTTAACAAACTTGGTGTCGGCTTTTCCTGGAATAGTGATTGTTTCTTTGTAAGAAACTTGAGGTTTACCTACATCGGCTTCAACGCTGAACTCTCTAAACATTCTATCACGTAGAATTTCTAGGTGAAGCTCACCCATACCCGCAATGATTGTTTGTCCTGTCTCTTGATTCGTTGTAACTCTAAAAGTAGGATCTTCTTCAGAAAGTGCTGATAGAGCTAATGAAAGTTTTTCGCGATCCGCTTTAGATTTTGGTTCAATAGCCATGGAAATTACAGGTTCTGGGAAATCCATTTTCTCAAGTAGTAATGGAGTTCCAACAGCACATAGAGTATCACCCGTTGTCGTATTTTTTAATCCGATACAAGCGGCAATATCACCTGTGAAGAACTCATCTTTATCATGGCGTTGGTTCGCATGCATTTCTAGAAGACGAGTTACACGCTCTTTTTTCCCTTTTGTCGTATTAATAAGAGTCGAGCCTTTTGTTAACGTACCGCTATAAACACGAACAAACGTTAAACGACCTACATATGGGTCTGTCATGATTTTAAAGGCTAAAGCAGCTAAAGGAGCATCATCTTTGGGTTCAAGCATGAACTCTTCATGAGTGTCTTCATTCATCCCTTTAATTTCTCCGCGATCTAGTGGAGAAGGCATCCATCGAACAACCGCATCTAAGAGCTGTTGAACACCTTTGTTTTTAAACGCAGATCCACAAAGAACTGGATTGAATTTATTTTGGCATACGCCTTTACGCATTACTGCGTGAATTTCTTTTTCTGTGAGCGTTTCTGGAGCTTCTAAGACTTTCATCATGAACTGCTCGTCGTTTTCGTCGATGGTAGCTAGTTCTTCTAAAAGGGCAGCTCTCATTTCTGCACATTTTTCTTTTAAATTATTTGGAATTTCAACTTCATCCCATTCAGCCCCTTGAGTCTCTTCTTTGAAGATAAGGGCTTTCATTGTAATTAAGTCAACAAGACCTTTGAATTCATTTTCAGCGCCGATTGGGCAATGAACTGGGACAGCGTTTGCCCCTAGTTTTTCTCTCATTGTTTTAACGGCATCGAAGAAGTCTGCACCTGTTCTATCCATCTTATTAACAAAAGCAATTCGAGGTACTTTATAGCGATCAGCTTGTCTCCAAACTGTTTCAGATTGCGGTTCAACACCTGATACTGAACAAAATACAGCAACAGCTCCGTCTAATACGCGAAGCGATCTTTCAACTTCAATTGTAAAGTCAACGTGTCCAGGAGTGTCAATAATGTTGATCTTACAATCTTTCCAGTAAACAGTTGTTGCAGCACTTGTAATGGTAATTCCACGTTCTTGTTCCTGCTCCATCCAGTCCATTGTTGCAGCGCCTTCATGAACTTCGCCGATGCGGTGAACTCGGCCACAGTAATACAAAATTCTTTCTGTCGTTGTCGTTTTACCAGCATCAATGTGGGCCATGATGCCAATATTGCGTACATTACTGAGTTTGTCTTTGTCAGGTCTAGCCATGGATTTAATTTCTCCTTACCACTTGAAGTGTGCGAAGGCTTTGTTTGCCTCAGCCATACGGTGTGTGTCATCTTTCTTTTTAATTGTAGCGCCTTGATTGTTATAGCAGTCGTAAAACTCCATAGCAAGGCCATCTTCCATCGATTTCCCAACTTTTTTTCGAGAGTTATCAATGATCCAGCTCATAGCAAGAGCAAAGCTTCTTTGCGGAGCAATTTCAATAGGAACTTGATAAGTAGCTCCACCAATTCTTCTTGATTTTACTTCAAGAGCTGGGCGGGCATTTTCAAGAACTGATTCGAAAGCTTCTAAGGGATGTTCTGATTTAATTTTTTGAGCAAATTTTTCCATTGCACTGTAGACAATGTGTCTAGCAACGTTTTTTTTGCCCATTAACATTACTTTGTTAATAAATTTAGATAATATAACACTGTTGTAAACCGGATCTGGCGCAACTTTGCGTTTTTCTGCTCTTCGTCTTCTCATCTAATTTGAACCTCTGTTTTATTTAGGGCGTTTCGCGCCGTATTTAGAACGACTTTGTTTTCTATTTTCAACGGCAGCGCAGTCTAAAGCTCCGCGAACGATATGATATCTTACCCCAGGAAGGTCTTTTACACGACCACCACGTACAAGTACGATACTGTGCTCTTGAAGGTTGTGTCCTTCTCCACCAATATAGGCAATGACTTCATGGCCATTGGATAGTCTGACCCAAGCCACTTTTCGAAGAGCCGAGTTTGGTTTTTTAGGCGTTTTAGTTTTTACCTGCAAGCACACCCCACGTCTTTGAGGACATTTTTGAAGTGCTGGAGACTTATTACGTCTAACTTTGTCTTTTCTGTTGCTCTTAATCAGCTGATTGATTGTTGGCATTTAGCTTGTTACTCCTATGAGAATGGGATTAAAATATCAGTAAACTGAAAAGTTTAGGGCATACTTTAGCATAGAAGAAGAATTATTGGCAAAAGGATTCAATGTGGTTTTTTAAGAGTTTAAAAAATTATTTATTAAGTTTGTTCAATTGTCAGTTTTTTTACATTTATAAAGGCGAAGTTTTTGAAAATATTCAATTCTTTTTTTCATTTCTCTTTCTTGCCCTATTTCACTGGGGTGATAATAACTTGGACGCTCTGTCATCTCTTCAGGGAGATAGTTTTGGCCTGAAAATTGATCGTTGCAATCATGGTCGTACTGATACCCTTTGCTATAACCTAAATTTTTCATTAGCTTGGTGGGCGCGTTCAAAATGTGGAGGGGGGGTGGCAAATGGGAGGTTTCCAAGGCTTGCTGACTAGCTTTTTTAAAAGCTAAGTAGCTCGCATTACTTTTAGGGGCCAAGGAAAGGTAAATAGCTGCTTGAGCAAAGGATAGATCACCTTCAGGAGATCCTAATATTTGATAGGCTTGAAAGGCTTCTAAACAAATTTGAAGCGCTTTTGGATCGGCAAGGCCAATATCTTCAGAGGCCATGCGAATCAGGCGCCTGCCAATATATAGAGGATTTTCTCCTCCATTTAGGAGGCGAGTGAGCCAATATAGGGCGGCATCAGGGTCTGAGCCCCTGACTGCTTTATGAAGGGCAGAAATGAGGTTGTAATGGGCATCTCCTTGTTTATCAAACAAAGGGGCTCTTCTTTGTAAAAGTTTTTTGAGTTGTTCTACAGATAAGTCTTCTTGAGGGTGGGTGAGTAAGATGTTTTCCACCATGTTTAATAGATATCGCCCGTCCCCGTTAGAAGTTTGGATTAAAAAGTCTTTAGCTTTTTCTCCCAAAGGTAGTTTTTGGTGGATTTTTTCAAAGCGAATTAAAATTTCCCTGAGATCAATTTCTGATAAAGCCTTAAGAGTGAGAACTCGCATTCTTGAAAGGAGGGCGCTATTGAGTGAAAAAGAGGGGTTTTCAGTAGTAGCCCCAATCAATATCAACTTTCCATTTTCTAAATAGGGTAAAAAAAGATCTTGTTGACTTTTGTTAAATCGATGGATTTCATCCAGAAAAATAACAGCATAGGGGTTGAAAAGAGGCTGCTTTTCCACTTTTTGAAGGATTTCTTTGATCTCAGCAGTTGATGTTGACACTGCTGAGAGTTGATGAAGGTTTTTAGACAAAGTTTGTCCATAAATGCGGGCGAGAGTGGTTTTGCCACATCCAGGAGGCCCCCAAAACAAAATAGAAAGAGGTTTTTTTTCTCGAATGATTTGAGAAAGAAAGCTGTTTTCCCCCATTAGATGCTGCTGGCCTACCAATTCATCAAGATGATGGGGCCTTAATTTTTCAGATAGGGGAATGCTCATGGCCTATGCTTTTATAGCATTTTTTTTAAGCCAAAGAATAATGTCATTAGATTCGTAGAGAGCTTGGTTGTCATGAACAAGACAAGGCACTTGTTTTTTGCCACCAATAGAAATTAATTCTTCTTTGTACTTGGGGTTTTCAATGTTTTTCATTGTCACATCTTGAATGTGATGCTCTTGTATAAACTTCTCGACTTTATGACAATAAGGGCAATGGGGGAGTACATAGAGGGTTAAAGAATGTGCAGAAATCATGCTACTGACCATTAAAAGGGTTAAAGTTAGGAAGAAAAATTTATAAAACCTTTGAAAATAAATACGATTCATTCGCATAGAACAATTTTAGGAAAATTATAGTCTAAATAGCTTTATATGGTAAATAGCTTTCATCGCCTTCTACTTTTGGGGTTTGTTTGGGCTCTCTTACTAAGCTTTTTTTCCTATAGTTCTTTGCACGGCTATCAACGACGAAGGGCTCATCTGCAAATCAAAAAAGCGGGGGATCTTGGTCAAATTCTTATTCCAGTCGCTGCCGCATGCGTGGCAGCAGCTCATCTCGATTATAGAGGAATAGGGAACTATGCTTCTTCTTTCGGCACAGCCCTGGGAGTATCCTATATTATTAAACCTGCTATCAATGCCAAAAGACCCAATGGTGGAAATATGTCTTTTCCCAGCGGTCATACGGCTGCGGCTATGGTTGGAGCCTCTTTTTTACATATGCGTTATGGTTTGCTGTATGGATTGCCTGCTTATATTGCTGCAAGTTATGTGGGTTTTTCCAGAGTTTATGCATATAAACACTGGTTTCGAGATGTTTTAGGAGCCACAACGATTGCAATGGCGGCAAATGCTTTTTTTACTCGGCCCTATGATGAGGGTGAGCACAAGTTTTTTTTTATCCCTCAAATTGAGCCTGGTCGAGCAGGTATTATGGTGTGCTGGGAGTGGTAGAATATTCTCCTTCAGGTAGCTTTGGCAATTCTGATAAGTTTTTTAGGCCAAAATATTCTAAAAAAAAGGGAGTTGTTTCAAAAAGAGCAGGCTGTCCTGGGGCGTCTAATTTATTATCATTTGAAACTAGCTGACGTTCAAGAAGCTGGGTGATAGAATAGCTACAATCAACACCGCGAATATGCTCGATTTCAACTCGCGTAATAGGTTGTTTATAAGCAATAATAGCAAGAACCTCTAAAGCAGAAGGAGCTAGCTTGATGGCTTTGGAAGGGTATAGCTTTTGCAAATGACCTTCATAGATGGGCAATGTCTGTAAAATATAACCATCTGCAATTTCTTTGAGTTCAAAGGCTCGATCAGAGATCTGGTACTCTTTTTTTAACGATTCTATTTCGCTCAGAATTTCATTTTTATTTACTTCAAAGTCTTCTTTTAAAATGGACTGTATTTTTTTTATAGAAAGGGGGCTGCTAGAAGCAAATAAAAGAGCTTCAATAACTTTTTTCAGTGAGCTGTTTTGTGAATCCATAAAATTACTCTTTCACTCCTTGAATAACCCATATTTCACCCGATTGATTGAGTAAAGCAAGGCCTTGTTTTAGTATTTCAAGCATCGCAATAAAAAGAGCAATTAGCTCCCCTTTAGGCTTTTGAAAAGAAAAGACCTGATTAAAAATAAGGGTTTCATTGTTTTGTAAGCAAAGCTTAAGTTCTTTGATTTTATCTGAGATTTTATACTCTTCTTCATGAATAACACCAAAACCAGCTTGTTTTTGCCGCTCCAGCACTTTGAGAAAAAGTTCTGATAGAATGGATTGTGAGGTGGATTGAAGCTTGGGTTCTTCTTGAGTGAGTGCTTGTATATCTATCCCTCGCAAATACCTTAATGCTTGCTCATCTTCTTTTTCTGCAAGGGTTTGTGCAATGTTTTTAAATTTATAGTAGTGCATCAATTGTTCAATAATATCGATGCGCAAGGAGCTTTCACTAATATCCTCTTCTTGTTGAATCTCTTGAGGAAGAAGGGTTTTGCTTTTAAGTAACATTAAAGAAGAAACAATCGATAAAAACTCTGCACCTAGATCAAGGTCATATTGATTGAGAGTATGCAAATAGTTTTGGTATTGAGAAAGTACGTTTTCAATAATGACCTGATAAATATCAAGTTCTTTATTCTCAATTAAATGCATGAGGAGATCTAAAGGACCTTCAAAATCGTTTAAACTATAGACTGGGGCAGCTGGGCGCATATATATTATAACTCGAATAACTTTTTGCAAACTTATCAGATAGGTAATTTCAGTGCAAGTCCTTTAGCATAAGAAGTTACAGTTTTTTTTAAGAGTGCAAAATTAAAAAAAATATTTTGTAATGTGGTGATAAACAGCGGGTTAAAAACATTAAACCGATTTCTTAGAAAAAAGGTTGAGGAAATAATTTTTCAAATTTATAGGTTGGGGAGTGGGGCCGCAGAAAGTAAGTAAGCTCTACGCTCAAAAATAAATGGGAGTCGATCGGTGCAACGCTCAACAAAAAAATTTCTTTCTTTTCTGCTGTTAGTAACCTTTTATTTTGCATCTCCGATATTTGCCCAGCAGCCTTGGAATCTTAAGCCAGCTCATGTTAAAGAGGTTATGGATGATTTGCTCGTTTATCATGTAGAGTATAAGGAAATGAAGCCAGAGTTGGTTAAGCGTTCATTTCGCTTGTATGTGGAGCGATTTGATGTTTTAAAATATTATTTAACAGATGCAGAGATTAGTGCTTATTTTAACCCATCGGAACGGGTGCTTCAAGACGCTGTTCATCGCTACTATAAAGGAGATCTTCAATATTACCAAGAATTGCAACAACTGATTGAAAACGCGATTATCCGAGCTCGGAAAAATAGAGAATTAATGCGCCATGAAGTGGAGCGCGATGTGGTGTCTAAAGCGGGCAGCTCTCCTTCAGATCCAGGACTTGCTTTTGCCAAAAGTCAAGCTGATCTTGTGAAGCGTCAAAAGCAGCACATGGAACGCTTTATTATTATGCAAGATCGGGCAACACCTTTTGTAGCAACAACTCAAGATTATCAAAAGATGTTTGAATATTATGAAGATCGTATGCGCGAGTATGAGAGCAACTATTATACAGATGGCAATGAATATACCCCTAAGCAAGCTGAGCATAACCTTGCTTTTCACACACTAAAATCACTAACGCGTAGTTTAGATACACATACCGAATATTATTCTCCCGATGAAACTCGTATGATGCAAAGCTCTTTGAGCCAAGGATTCTATGGAGTTGGGATGGTTCTCCAACGTGATTATCGAGGGGTTACTATTTATGAAGTAACAAAAAATGGCCCTGCAGCAAAAAGCGGATCCATTAATGTAGGTGATGAAGTTGTTACTATTAATAATAAAAATATCAAAAACATGAAGTATCGAGAAATCATCGAGCTATTACATGGCGGAGAAGATGAGAAGTTAATGCTAAGTGTTCGCCGGTCTGATCAGAAAGGAAATCTTGAAGAGAAGTCTGTTGTTGTTTATCGAGAAAAAGTAGGTTTAAACAGTCGTCTTATTGAAGTAGATTATGAGCCTTTTCAAGATGGAATTATTGGAAAAATCACTTTAAATAGCTTTTATGACAATCAAGCGGGGGTGAGCTCTTCAAAAGATATGAAAAAAGCGATTGAAGGTTTAAAGGCGCAGGGTGAATTAAAAGGGCTTGTCTTAGATTTGCGCAATAATACCGGAGGCTTTTTTTTACAAGCCATTGAAGTTGCTGGATTGTTTATGTCTAATGGGGTTGTTGCTGCTGCTAAATTTGCAGATGGAAAGCTTCATTATTTAAGAGATTTAGATGGTAAAAAGACTTTTGATGGTCCTTTGATTATTTTAACATCTCGCTTGACGGCTTCTTCATCAGAAATTGTGACTGGAACTTTAAGTGACTATGGTCTTGCAGTGGTAGCGGGCGATCCTAAAACTTTTGGAAAAGGTTCTATTCAATATCAAACACTGACGCTGCAAAATCCAAAACATTATTTTAAAGTGACGATCGGCCGCTATTATACAGTGAGCGGCAAATGCACCCAGCTTGACGGAGTTGCCGCAGACATCCTTGTCCCTTCACAGTATTATTATGAAAAATTAGGTGAAGAGTATGTCAGTAACCCGCTCAGTCGTGACTCCATCCCACCTGCTTATGAAGATCCGTTAAGTGATCTAGATAATAGAGCCAAAGATATCTTTACCCGATTTTATTTGCCAAGTTTGCAAAAAAGAGTCGATACTTGGAAAAGCATGGTTCCTGAACTTAAGAAAAATAGTGCCAAACGATTGGCTAAAAATAAAGCTTTTCAAACCTACTTAAAAAACCTTGAAGAGGGCAATTCTGAGCAGCAAGCGGCAAGCAC
Organism: uncultured bacterium; assembly: GCA_964612505.1. Classification (GTDB taxonomy): domain Bacteria; phylum Chlamydiota; class Chlamydiia; order Chlamydiales; family JAAZZY01; genus JAAZZY01. The sequence continues at coordinate 71,060 of CAZTEX010000011.1, forward strand.
CGACTTTCAATTAGAAGAAGCTTTTACAATCATGAAAGAAATGATTGAGGCAAGCCAACATCAAGCTTCAACAAGTAAGTTAAAAATATTTAGTAGATAAAGAAGCCTTTTACTTTCTTTAGTGAATTTGACTTCGTATTTCAAAAAATGAGATTGATTCTTTAGATCAAATAAATTTTTTGAAATTCAAATGGAGTAGATCCCATGCGATCTGCTCTCTTTTCTTCCAAAATAACGGTTGTCTTAAAATATTCTAAGCTTTTATATTTGTGCGGCAATGAATTGGCCAGATAGCTCAGTCGGTAGAGCAGAGGACTGAAAATCCTTGTGTCGCTGGTTCGATTCCAGTTCTGGCCACATCGCTGGAGACATTCTCAGAAATGACATGTCTCCAGCTTTTTCGCTTTCTAACACTTTGTTTTTCATATTAAATGCAAAGGGTGCTTTTCAATTTTTCCCTAAGATAAATATTTTCAATGGTGAAAATTTCTTTTCTCCTTTTGCTCACACAGACTGGCTTAACAGAAACAAGCCTATCTTTTGCCATAAAAAACTCCGTCAAATTACCTAATGAGTGTCATAAGAAATAGAGCTTCCAATACGTCAATGTTTCTGTAGACTAAATTATGTACGTATACGTATAATTACAAGCTTGTAAACCAATTTAGGGAAAATGTTATGTTCACACCAAACTTAGGGTTTGTTTTACTTTTCGTAGCGAATCCTCAAAAGAGCAGTTTCTTTTATCAAGAAATTTTTGGAATTAAACCAATCGAAGAATCGCCTACATTTGTCATGTTTGCACTCAACAATGGCGTGATGCTCGGCCTTTGGTCTAAATATACTGCAGAGCCGCAAGTCAGAGCTCCAGCAGGTGCATTGGAAATATGCTTCCCTGTCGATAACGTCGATGCACTTTATGAAGATTGGGGCAAAAAACATGTAACAGTTGCTCAAAAACCAACTGATATGGATTTTGGTCGTACATTTGTCGTGCTTGATCCAGATGGCCATCGAATTCGGATTTATCACTTGAGAGAGGAAAACTAATGTACTGGGTTGCTGTTGCAAGTCGAGAACATGTCAAGAGAGGGGTTGCTGGAGGATTTGGGCAAGTCTGTCATGGAAAACCAGGACCTTTAAAACAGATGACAGCTGATGACTGGATTGTTTATTATTCCCCTACTGAACAATTTGGAGAAAAGATGCCCTGCCGCAAGTTTACTGCCATTGGTCGTGTTAAACCAAAAGATCCTTATCAATTTCAAATGAGCTCAGACTTTATACCTTGGCGTCGTGATATTGCTTTTATTGCTGCTAAAGAAGCTCCTATTGAGCCGTTAATTGATAGCCTTGTATTTATACAAAATAAACAACGCTGGGGATTTCCTTTTCGCCGAGGTTGTTTCTCTATTTCTCTAAGCGATTTTAAGCAGATCGCTTCTAGCATGGGGGTCATCCTTCAATGACACAATCTGTTAATTTTGAAGAGATCAGCATTCATCCTTCTGCTGAAGAAAGCCCAGGATTTTTATTATGGCGAGTGAGCACCCTATGGAGGAAAGCTATTGAAACTGTCTTAAAACCACTTGGACTTACTCATCCGCAATTCGTCGTTCTTGCAACTACTGGTTGGCTGACAAGAACGGGGGAAAAGGTCAGCCAGGCAGACATTGGAAGGCAAGCTGCGTTAGATCCTAATACTACTTCGCAAATATTACGTGGCTTACAAGCGAAAGGACTGATAGAGCGAGCGCATAACATTGATGAAAGAAGCAAATATCCAATACTTACGTTAGCTGGAGTTGAGAGTTTGACTAAAGCGATGCCGGCAGTAGAGAGAGCAGATGCAGCTTTTTTTGCATCCGTTGATTTGAAAGGATCAAAAATGCTCCAAACTTTACAAATATTGGCTCATAGCGAGCCCTTAAAAACCAAAAGGGAACCGATATGAAAAAATCAGACTCAGAATTAGCTAATTTAAAAAATGTTGAAACAACAGCGTTAATGGATGGGGCTAAAGAAGGTTTACAACACGATCAAGCGCTGGTTGTCAAAAAACGAGCTGGGGCTAATGTGAATGCCTACCTTATTTTAAAACAAGGCAATAAGATACTTCTTCATTTAAGAAAAAATACTGGTTATTGCGATGGAATGTGGAGTTTGGTAGCTGGACATGTGGAAAATGGTGAATCTGCGACAGTTGCAATGATTCGGGAAGCTTATGAAGAAATTGGTATCAAGTTATCTCATGACCAAATCAAGGTGGTTCATGTGATGCATCGCCAAACAAATCGCTTGAATGTCGATATCTTTTTTGACTGCTCCTCATGGGAAGGAATCATAAAAAACTGTGAACCTGAAAAATGTGAAAGGTTGGATTTTTTTTCTTTAGAAAATCTCCCGCCCAACATGGTTGACTATAACGTGATTGCTCTTAAGGCTGCTCTTAATAAGGAATTTTATTCCGAACAGGGATGGGATTGATGGTTTTACAGAAAAAAGTTACTTTGTTTGGTATGGACAAACTAAACATAATTTCCATGCTATCGCATCAAATTTTTTGAAAAAATAAAATGATGATTTGGATTACATATTTCTCAGCCATACTCTGTGTCGTTACTCGCGGTGGCTTAAATGTTATCGATCGCTTTTATTTTAAAAATGAAAGCACTTCATTTTTCGATGGCTTATTATTTAATGCGGGCTACCCGTTCTTGGTTGCTTTAGCTGTAGGGGTGCATCAGGGAATTTTTCTTAAACAAATTTTTGAGCTTCTTTGTATCCCTGGAATATTTTTTGCTGCATTAGGCGCTCAGTTAGCAGCCTCTATCCACTCATATGCTTTTAAAACCATGTCAGTTCGAAGTGTTGTTCTGTCTGCTAAATTTGCTGATATTTTTATTCCTCTTTTCCTCATTCCCATTACACTTCATTTTGATATGCGATTTTATCTATTCTCTTGTGCAACCTCGCTCTTATTTGTCCCCTTTATTTATGTGGTCAAAAAGTCCCAAGAAGCCTACAGCTATAAAATTATAGGATTAATCATAGCCATATTATCGATGCAAGCTGTGATCAATTCTTATTTCAATATTTCTCAGATGAGTATCAGTTGGAAAGATTTTGTTGCTGTTTTTGTTGCCATTTCTTTTTATCGTCTCCTTATTACCACCTTTGCGTGGTCAATAACTAAAAAGACAATAGAAGAAAAAAAGAAAAGAGCTTTTAAAGAACATAGTTTTCTTTTGTTTAGAGCGATTATTGCTTGCGCTTCACAAGGTGCTTTTTTTTATAGTATTACGAGAATCAATGGCAATGAAATCTGGCCAATATTAAATATCTCACCTTTTGCGGCCTCTTTATTTGCTTCATGGTTTTTAAAAGAAAAATTTGGAAAACTAGAAGCCTATGCGACGGTTGGCTTTTTCTCTATATTATCTATTTATTTGTTGACGATTCATTGACTTGAGTTATTTAAGTTTTGCTAACTTCTCAATAAAACCTGATGGATATTGCTTTAACAATTGAGCCGCTTCTTGAGGGCTAAACCAGTCAAAGTGGATATGTTCAGCGCTAAGACGTGGTGTAAATGAAGATTTTAAATCATATTGATAAACGGAGAGTATCAATCCAACATCTGGCTTTTGAGATCCAATCCGAATATCAGTTAAAAACATCATAAATGGGATTGCTCTTTCAATATTTTTTAAACCTGTTTCCTCTTCAATTTCTCGTTTGAGAGCTTCTGTAATAGATTCATTTTTATGAATGCGTCCACCTGGGATATCCCAATAGGTCCCTCGGGTTTTATGCGCTCTTTCTAGAAGAAGAAATTTTTCTTCTATATTGCGCAAAAGCACCTTGATTCCTAAATGAAAACTGTCTTCTAGGGCGGGCATATTAAAAGATCATTAAGTTGAATTTGATCAAGAGGATGTATCTTATAAGGTCCATCATTACTAATCAAATAGAGTTCTGTTTATGCAAGCTTGTGCAAAAAAAAATCGCATTAAATGATTCTGGAATTCAATATCTATTGATCTTAAAAAATATTTTCAACATAACCTGCTCTGAGTGTTAAAAATATCCGATTGTTTGAAATAAGCAGAGATCTTTTTTTAAGAATGATTGACATTCGCTTCTATCAAGAACATTTTAATTTACAGAAAGCCTCCTTTTCAAGAATTGATCATGAAGATGCAATGGTTGCTCTTGTTTATAAAATCACACAAAAGGATGGGACGCAATTTATTCTCAAGATATATGATAGAAGAAAGGATTATCTGCGAGAATTGCAGTTTTTAAAATGTCTTGCAGATAAAGTGCCAGTGCCTAAACTGAGACAAGCTCTGCCACCTAGGGCGGGGACTGATGGAGCTATTCTGATGGAGTGCTTGCCGGGGGAGCTTCTTAAGGCCAGCGAAATGACTCAAACACTTGCGCATGAGCTGGGCCGTTCTTTAGCTCTTATCCACAATCATCGCTTATCGGGATATGGTGATCCGGTAGAGGAAGTACTCACCGATGATCCCAAAGAGTATTTCAAATTTAAGTTTGAGGAGGGGATTGATGAATGCAAAAATCATTTGCCGTCTGATTTAATTGAAGCATGTCAAAACTATTATGCATCACATTTACACCTTGTTTCGATTGTAGATGGTCCCTGCGTTGTACATCGCGATTTTCGACCAGGTAACCTTATGGTGTTTAATGGCAAACTTCAAGGGATTATTGATTGGGCTGGAGCTAGAGCTAGCTTTGCAGAAGAGGACTTTTGCTATCTAGAGCACGAAGAGTGGTTAAGTCAGCATATGAGAGACTTTCAATTAGGGTATGCTAGTATTCGTCCTATCCCTCAATACAAATCTTTGCTCTCATTTCTTTCTTTAAATAAAGCTATCGCTACGATTGGCTTTACAGTAAAGCAAGACACTTGGAAAAAAGCTCATGCTCGCGTTTATCAATTCAATCGTCAATTTCTAGAAAAACTTTTACCTAAAGATCAGTTATAAGCTATTTGTGGCTTGATATTTTCCCTCAGTCTTTGCACATCACTTGCTGAGTTATGCAAACCGCATCAGCACCATTTAGAAGGATATAACTAAATTCTTTAGTTGCAGAAAAGGTATTATAAAAGGTATCCTTGCCTTAAAGGATGATCTATGTTTTGTTGTAAGAAAAAATTTGACAGTCTCTTTTTTTCCAATACTGAGAAATCAAAGTCTACCTCTTCCATTTTGATCATCTTTGCCAACCTTTTCTTTCTTGTGCGCCCCGCGCACATATAATTCTTTCCAAGCTTACATTTTTAAAAGTTATCGCAGTTAGCCCTTAGAGCTGACAGCCTATTTGAATGAGTGCGTTTGCATTATAAAATTTTTTTATGAGGATTGTATGATTATTACAATGAAAAAGGCAGTTCGGTCGAAATCACTAGTGATAGGACTTGCCATGTTTTCGATGTTTTTTGGTGCCGGAAATATTATTTTTCCTTTAGTGACAGGTCAATATGCTGGAGACAAAAATTTTTATGCAGTCTCTGGTCTGCTTCTTACTGGGGCTGTCATGCCGATTGCTGGTGTCATTGCGATGATATTATTTGATGGAGATTATCAAGACTTTTTTGGAAGACTAGGGAAGGTTCCTGGCTTTATTCTAGCTTTGATTGTGATCAGTCTTTTGGGACCACTTGGGTCTACACCACGTTGTATCGTGCTCTCTTATATAACATTAAAGAGTGTTTTTTCTAGCCTATCACCTATCTTTTTCAGCGCCTTTGCCTGCGTTCTTATTTTCTTATTCTCGATAAGAAAAACACATATTTTAACGTTGCTTGGTTGGGTTTTGACGCCTTTGCTCCTCTGCTCTTTAATGGCCATTATTTCCCAGCCCT
>CAZTEX010000012.1:0-65912 GCA_964612505.1 uncultured bacterium
GGAGGGAGAAAAGGATATGATAGCCATAAGTCATATGATGCGCAATTTAACAAAAAAGTGGCTACTTTTCTAAAAAACGCCATTAAGAATCTTAATTTTAATGAGTGTAAAAAATTAATTATCTTAGATGATGGTGGGCACTTAATTAATTATATTCATAAAAATGCTATTGTTTTTCCTGTACCTGTCGTTGCTATTGAGCAAACTTCATCAGGCTATAATTCATTTAAAGAAGAATCTGTCTTTCAAATGCCCATTTTCAACGTTGCAAGATCATTGGCAAAGCGTAAGTTAGAAACACCTTTTATTATTGAGAAATTTTTATATAGGCTAAAAAGTAAAGTAGGCGAAGAAAAAATTCATGCCTCTAACGTATTAATTCTTGGTAACGGAACTATTGGGCAGGCGCTGTACGGGAAAATGAAAGAGAGCAATCTAAATGTTTGCGTTTTTGATACAATAAGTTCAAATAAAGAAGCGTTATTCCCATTGTTAAGTAGGGCAGATATAATAATTGGCTGTACAGGAACCGTGTCCTTGCCGCGCAAAATGCACCGATTTCTAAAAAAAGGTGTTATTTTAGCAAGCATATCTTCTTCGGATAGAGAATTTGATGCTGTTAGTTTGAGAAAAAATAGTCCAAAATCAAAAGATCCATATGTTGATGTTTACGATAAAGAAAATGATATACTTCTATTACAATCAGGTTTTCCATTAAATTTTGGGCAAGCACCATTAAATATGCCGTTTAGCAAAGTAAGAATAACGATCTCTTTATTAATGGCAGCTATTTACGAATGCGTAATTAATAAAAAATTACTGAAAGGTATTTTACAGTTATCACCAGCAAAAGAGCTAAAGGTAATTGAAAATTTTAGACGTACAAGGCAATCGGTTTTTTTTATAAAAAATTTGCTTTGTAATTTTCAGCGAGTTCCTCAAAAAATTAAGGGGAAAGCAAAAAAAATAGAGGCAAAAGCTGGTTGGTTTTGGCCCGCAATCGTAACCCAAGCACCCATTAGCACTCCAAAGTGTTTTGTAAAAGAATATTGAACTTCTGGTGCAACGCTAAAAATTATCTGCTGTGAAACATTCATTGTTGCATTTGCTCCCACTTTACCCTCAAATTTACCTTGAAAGTTTTGCTGATAATTGGAATCAAGGCAAAAGCTCCATCCATTTTTTAACAGTAATGTTCCAGATAAATAGATCGAGATTACATTTCCTGGATAAACAGTCCCTTTGGTATTGACCCCGCCACCATAATAATTTTTTCCTGTTACATTTACTTTAGATGGAAACCACCCACCTAATGCTGTTTCAAGATAAAGGTCCTGTTTTTTAAAAATGGTGAAACCTTTTGAAAAAACACAATAAAAACCGCTTTGAAAAGATCCTTGGCCTGTTATTTCAATATTAAATTTATTGATGTTTGCATTTTGGTATTTTCCTGTAGGAAAAATTTCCTGAAATAGGACTCTAAAATTGGGCTTCCATGAAGTTCGGTCTTCGTTCAAAATTTGAATGCCAAATCTGAAGGTAGTATCGACAAAGTGCGTGGCTGTAGATTCTTTTGAAAAATTTGATGCTAAGGCAGTAATAATTTCACAACCTAAAAAGCGATTAATTCGAGTTTGCGCATCAACCCACTCTTGTAAAGAAACAAAACCATCTGATTTGTTCGAAACATGCCATTTTGAATTATAATTTCCGTAGTAATAAAAAAACTTTAAAGAAGGGTCAATAGCAGGGTGGGGAACCGTAATTGCTGTAGGTGCAAAAAGAGGCGCAGCTGACCACATACGTGTGTTATTCTCATATATATCTGCCGGATCATCTTTTAAGCTTAAATACTGAGGCCATAATAAATCCAATTTTCCGTTTGAGAAATCATTTGAGATTGATAGTGCACAAGCTGAAAAAGTAAAAGACCAAGATGCTAGAAGCATTAGAAAATAATTAAGGTTAAAGAAGCGTAGGAATCTTTTAATAATGCAAGAGTGATATACAAGCTTCAATAAATAACCTTTAATTTTTGATATTTTGACTACATGATTTAGATCCAAATGCTCATTAAAATCTTATAATTAATTGGTTATTAAAAAATATTCATGATGGGATAAGAGTAGATTTCTATGATTCCTTTTATAATAGCTTTACTTTTTCTGCAAGTTACTTCCATTTTAATATTAAATCTAAAGAAATCTAGCTGAACAAAAGGCTTTTTTCTTATATAGAAACATACAATGAATTTCTTTTGAGAAAAAGGAATTTAAAATTTAGAAGAAGCAAAATTTGAAAGAAGGCCGACTTTTTCAAAAAGATCTGCTTAAATAGGTTTTGCTACAAAGATCACAAATGGAGAACTTTTTCTTTCCTGATTCCAAGGGAAGGGTTCGGAGTACTTGCCAAGAGGATAAAGAATTTCCATCAGATTGAATCCTGCTTTTTTAAAACACTCTTTATAATCTGATTCTAACCAGTAATAATCTGTAAATTCAATATCAGCTCCTTTAAGCAATATTTTAGCCATGTCCCCACTCTTTAAATGTTTATTTTGAGGATAATTAGTATCAAATAACATCCATTTCTTTTCAGAGTACATATTTTCACTTCCAGTCACGGATATAAAAGTACCACTGTCTTTTAAAACTCTTTTGGCTTCTTTGAGGTATTTTATAATTTCATTTTTGGTGCCAAGTTCAAAAAGCACGAAGCTGGAAAATACTAAGTCATAAGCTTTCGAAGGCGAAGGAATTAATTCAGATACTGTTAACTTAAAGGGAACGTCGGGATGGCTTTTTTGAGCTTCTGAGAGCATTGCAGAGCTTTTGTCTACGCCAGTTACTGTAAAATTGCATTTTTTCAAAAATTCTGTTGATATTCCTGTTCCGCATCCAAAATCTAATGCATTTTTACCAACAACATAATCAGAAAAAAGTCCTGGCAGGTCTCTATAGGCAAGATATCGATGAGGAGCTCCTTTAGTTTTAGCTTCGTAAATGCTAGCTATGGACGCTTCCTTGTCAAGGTTTGAAGCATAAGAAAAATAAGAACTTACAGTCATAAGACCTCTTTTTAATTAGATACAGTAGCTTAATTAAGTTTATCTTACTTTATTATATTAATTTTATGTTAAGATATTATCAATTTTAAATTAATTTGGTAATTAAGAATAGGTCAAAAAAATGCTTATCAAGGATTCTTTAATAGATTTATTGCCAAAAATAATGAGAAAAAAAGAAGAGAAATATGTAGAAACCAATCTAAAGACGTTATTCGGAGAGTTTATATTTCGGGTATATAATGAAGCTTTAGGAAGGGAACCTATAGTAATCTATACAAAAAACTTGAATGATAATCCTATTATTAGGGTACACAGTGAATGTATTACTTCAGAAGTCTTTGCAAGTTGTCATTGTGATTGCAGAGAACAACTCCATAAATCTTTACAGATAATCGCTGCTCAGAACGGATTAATTATATATCTTAGACAAGAAGGTAGGTCTATAGGCCTTTTTGAGAAAATTAAAACTTATAGGTTACAAAGTAAGGGGGTAGATACGTTTTATGCTAATGTGGCTTTAGGGCATCTTCCTGATAAAAGAACTTATGATTTTGTAAAGCTGGTTTTAGATGATTTTAAGATCAAAAAAATTAGATTGATTACTAATAATCCTTCTAAAGTTTTTCAAATAGCTAAACTTGGTGTAGAAATTTCAGAAATTATCCCCATGCAGATAAAACCTAATAAACATAATAAATTTTATATTCAAACTAAGCGCAAAAAATTCAAACATTCATATGGGGATCTTAAGAATAAATATTTTTATCAATTTCATGTTGAATCTGTAGATGAATTGCAAACAATCCACTTGTTGGAAAATTTAAATTATAATGACCCACTACTAGAAGTATACGTAGGAGTAAACTTAAAGATAAGTAATATTAATAGTTCGGAAGATATCAAAAAAATTAAAGAGATTATGAATTTTTGTTTAAAACGGAAAAAATTGAAGGTATCTTTACATTTGTCTTTTGAAAATAAAGCACCCTCCATGAACCTACTTCCAGAGTTAGTTCAAAATTTCCCTGATTTAGAAATCATTCAATTGAATGATTTGAAAAATTTAGATGCAAAATTTCTAAAAGCTATATCAAATAAGTATAAAATTATTCTTCCTGTAGATAAGAATAACTATAAAAGTCTTCAAAATAAACTTTTGAATCAATGCGTTAGAAAAGAAAATATAACCATAGCTATAGATGACAGTAAAGGAGAGGGGAAGTCAAGTTCTATAAAATCATATATTAATAAGATAGATTTTTTATTAAGCATTGGAATAGATCATATTGCTGTATATGGAGGATTTGGCCCTGGAGAATTACTAGAAACATATTTTTCGTTGATAAACTATTATAAATTTAATTTATCAATCGATGCTCAAAGTAACCTTATGGTAAATAATAAATATTCAATAACAAAAATTGAATCGTACTTAAATGACTTATTTAGTTTTGGCTCTCTTTTAAAACATGACAACCAAGTGCTTAATTAAATCGAAAGCTCATAGAAAGATTACACTAACTCTTCTCGCCATTCGTCTTCTTGCTCAAGATGGCCTCCGTGTAAATAGGCAAACTTTAAGCAAATCAAAAAAATGATCGCGGAAACAAGCCAAATGGCAATGAATAGGCCTTGATTTCCTGTTTTAGCCAGTAACCAAGTGCAAAGAATTGCGGATCCCCCTCCTACTACACTACTACATAAGTTAAAACTAAAACCTAAACATGTAAATCTAACTTTAGTGGGGAAAAGATCGACTAATAAGGCTGGTAAGAGAGAAAATTGAATGACCATAAAAAGAGTAATAACGATTAATAATGGTATAATGTAATGCGGATTTTGCTTATTTACAGCCCAATAGAGTGGTCCAGACAAAACGATTACTCCAACAGCGCTAATGATAAAAAGGGTTTTATTTTTAAACCTATCTCCTAACTTTCCACAAAGGGGCATCATGATAACAAAAGAGGTCATGATGCCAATGTTAATGAATAAGTCACCCTTAAAGCTAACGTTCAGAACTTGCTTAGCATATTCAACAAGAAAAAATGCTAAGACAAAAAATCCAGATACTTCAAAAATTGAAATACAAAAGCCAAGAAATATTTGCTTTTTGAAATGTTTAATAGCGTGATGTACGGGGTGTTTTAGTACTTCGTGTTTTTCTTTAATTCTACTAAAAAATGGAGATTCATTTAGCTTTCTCCTGAGATATAATCCATACAACCCAAGAGAGCCGGCAATTATAAATGATATTCGCCATCCATATTTTAATAGCAAATCTCTTGGCATTGTCATTTCCAAAATTAATGTTTGGGACATTGCAAGAATCTGTCCAATTTGCGGGCCTACAAGAGTATAGCTAGTTAAGTATCTTCTTCTGCTAAAAGCTGCATTTTCTGCAAAAAAGCACATTGCTCCGGGCAATTCTCCACCTGCTGGAATTCCTTGCAATAGCTTAACTATGCAAAAAACGATTACAGCACTCAAATCCCAAGTTGCATAATTAAAAAATGCAACCATAAAACTTGGTATTGATAATAAAAGAATGGTCCAAAAGAAGGCTCTCGCTCTTCCTTGGGTATCACCTAAAATGCCGAATAACCAGCCACCAAGAGCTCGTCCAAAAAAACCAATTATTAACACAATAGAGGTATTGATGAATTCCCCGATAGGAACTCCTGGATCAAATTTTCCACCAGTAATTGTGGGGGCCCAATAAAAATACAAATACATTTCATACCATTCTATGGTACTTCCAATTGTAATTCTGGGAATGATTTTTCTTTCTGCACGATTCATTTGAGAATTAATAACTTCTTATTAAAGTCACCATTTTTAAGTTATATTAATCAAAAGAAGAATTCCATTAGAAAATCGTATGGTTTAAAAAGAAGTTCTATAATTATTTGCATATCTGGGCCATTAAGACATTGGTTAAGAGGAAAAAGGAAGAGTAACTTTAGGTTATTTAAATCTATTTAAGTCTGTTCTTTCCAGTCATGGGTCTCATTAATAACATTTATTTTTTCTATCTTCTTTCAACCAAGCCTAAAGGTAATCTTATGATAAGAGCTTTTAGCTATTATTTTGATAATTAAAAGCTTTCTCTTGTATTGAATGAAGGCTGTTTATTAAGATTTTGTTAATTTTAATTTTGACCGGAGGAAACAAAATGTTTGTTCAAGCCTTGAATTCTCAAATTTTACCAACGTATAATCCCTCCTTAAAGGAAACCTCTGTGAAGCCTAATGGCTTTTGTTACCACACTCTTTTGACCATTCAAAATCAGAACCTCAAGAAGCAGATGGACCATTTCTTGAAGTTCTCAAAGATGGCCTCTTCTCAACATCTCTCTGCAGCATTGAATATTCTAGAGGAAAATAGTGCTGTAGCCACAGAAATGGAAGACCATTTAGGCTGCTCTCTTGAAGAAGTTAAATCCATTCGTCAAATTTTTGACACCGAAGGAAGGCTTATTCAATTGATTTCATCCGATGGAACTCTCGATTATAAAATCATTTACGATGGCAATATTACAACTGTCATCAATCAAATCACAAGAGAAGTTCACCTCCAAGAAATGGATAACCAAGGGCGTCTCATCAGAGAGGTTTTTCCATCTGGGTTGGAAATTTCCTGGAAGTTGGATGGAGAGCTCTTATCAGAAATTACCTTGCCTGATCAAAGCAAGGTTGTTTATCAGTATATTGGCCCAGATCATATGAATATTCAGCGTTTGAGTCCTAGTGGAGAAGTTAAGTATCAGCATGCTTATGAATCTGAAAATGATAACCTCACAAAAGAAGTGTTGATTGGGAAAGCAGGCACACTTCAAAGGCATTACGATGAAACATCTAAAACCTTAATCACCAAATCAGACTATTTACATGTTATCGATCAATATGATGAAGACCGAAATCTCATCTCAAGAATCTTAAAAGACCTCACAGAAAAGAACACACTCAGAACGCTCAACTATTGCGCAGGAAACCTGCTTGCTAATGAGAAAAGGCGGCTAGATGATCAGGGAAGAGTGATTCATTACAATGGTTTTACATGCTCGTATGATGAGAAAGGACGCCTTATACAAAAAATATCTGCAGATCAAACAATGGGCTATAAGTATGATGCTTTTGATAGGTTGATTTCTGTAGAGATGGGGGGTAAGAAAGTTGAATATACATACGATCTTTTGGGACGGAGACTTTCCAAAACCATAACCTCAAATGGAGAAACGTATAAAGAATTTTATCTTTATCAAGGAGTGAATCAAATAGGCGTCTATAATGAAGATAAAGAGCCTGTTCATCAACGAGTTTTAGGCGTTGCATTTCACACACACCTGCCCCTCGCCATTGCTATAGAGTCTAAAGGAAAGGTTTATGCACCGATTCATAGTTCTAATTACAATATTCTTCAGTTAATAGATAAAGATTCAAAAGAAGTGATTCATTATGAAGCTTTAGACCCTTTTGGAGAGAACCTTCAAAGTTTGGATCCTACTTGCCCTTGGATTTTTGCAACCAAGCACTTTGATCAAGATACAGGATTAGTTGATTTTGGTGATCGCCAATATGATCCATCCATTAAGCAATGGATATCCGCAGATCCTGACCTAAGAGCAACAGAGCAAGAATTATATACCTACTGTAACAACAACCCGTTGAAGTACATAGATCCCGACGGACAATGGAGAATTAATTTCTCATTAGCCATTCCTCTAGGTATTGGAAGAGGAGCTGTGGCTGGGGCTGCAGGAGGAATTTGGGGAATAATAGCTGGAGCTGCTTTAGGAGCCCTGCTTGGGCTGGGACTTGATTCAGCCCAGAAAAAGATTAATGAAGATAGAAATAAGGAAAAGTTAGAGAATAAACATCCAAACCAGCAATTTCAGAATGCTGTCAAGGATGTGGAAAGGAAGCTTGGAAGAAGATTAAATGAAAATGAAAAGAGACAATTTCATGATCATATATCAGGTCGAGGCTGTGGGTATCAGGATCTTGTAGATGAAGGATTCCATCTTTTTGACAATAGATACAGAAACAATTAACAAATGTGTTTTATGGATTATTCCCAATCAGATACTAAAAATTTTATAGAAAATTTTCATTTTTTTAACAAAAGTCTTCTAGGAGAAGTTGTTAAAAGATCTTATATTTCCATAGGCTCGCACATATTTGTTAATTTTGGAGAAGAATTCGAGTCAAAATTTCCTAATGGTAAACCCTGCAAAAAAAGCCCTTGGACTATATGGATAGGGGCAAATGTACAATGGAGATTAAGTCAAAACGGCAAATTTGTAGTAGGATCTAGTCAATCTTATGATCAAATGAATGCTGGCGTTCAGAGGCTTTTTGGGAAAAAATACTTGTCTTACTCTATTATTTCTCAGCTGATGGATATTCAATTTGAATTTGAAGATGGGTACCAACTTACAAGTTTTTTTAATGTTTTAATCCATGAACAATGGGTATTGTTTTGCAAAAATGAAAACACGGCAGGGCTGGTAGCTGAAACTTTAGGTGAAGTAAAACAAATTCAGCACCTATCTAGTCATTTTTCTATCCAAAACTTGTTTAAAGATATATCTCTGCCAATAAGACAAAAACGATTAATTCACTTTTCACTTGAAGAAGCTGAGTTATATCTACATTTTGAGGATGATTTAACTCTCTGTCTTGATTGCTGTGATTGGAGAATAGAAAAAAATGACGAATATTGCATAGGCTCTGGCGAATTTAGCTTAGAGAATGATATTGATATTCATCAATACCTTGATGAAATTAAAGGAAAAAAATTAGTCCAATCATCTGTAACGCAACCTTTTCAAGATGCTATGTTTGAGTTTGAAAATAAGTATGTGATTAAAACATTTTCATGCTTAAAAGATCCGGTTCCTTGGAGGATTTTGGAAAACAATAGAGAAGAGATATACTCAGCATATGTCCCTTTGGCAACCATTTAATTTCTTGTTTAACTTCAATATTGGTATGCGATGGTTGACTTGTTTTTTTAATCAGCTTTGAATTAGTTAGTTCTTTGTATCTTAAGCATTAATGCTGTTGCGGATATAGAAAAAAAATGGGTAGAAAAATAAGCCGTGGAGAAAGGCGAAAACTTCACTATACAATAACAGGTCAAGGTCACGGATACCATGATATTGTCCAAGAGGGCCTTGGTATTTTTGGAGGCTTGTCATAGATATGGACTATAATACAAATGATACTGACAGTTTTTTTCATCAGCTTGCTTTGATCAAAAAAGAATTGCCAAAAGAAAACATCACTAAATCTTTTATCTCGGTAGGCTCTAGTTTTTTTATTAACTTTGGCCCATCAAAAGAGGAGCTCCTGGTAAATGGACGTATTTACAAAAGAAGCGAATGGGCAATAGGGATAGAAAATGCCTCTTGGAGGCTAAGTAAAGGAAATAAATATATCGTGGGATCATCCGATCCCTTTGATCAAATGGATTTAAGCGTAAAAAGGCTAATAAAAGAGAAATTTATTTCGTGGGAAGTGATATCTCAATTTATGGATATGCAGTTTAATTTTAGTAATGGTTATCAGTTGACAACTTTTTTTAACTATTACTCTGAGTTCCAATGGACTTTATTTTTCCCAAATGAAGATTCTGTGAGCGTAAATTGTGGAACGCAAGAAGAGCTTTTACAAGCTATCAGCTTATCCAAAAAATTCAATATCAACGATAACTACAAAGCTATTGAATTACCAAATAGTTTGAAAAAAGTAACTAATTTATCTTTTAAGAAGGATCTTATTTTAAGTTTCGAGAACAATGTTTTTTTAAACCTTAACAATTGTATTTGGAGGCTAGAAAAGGATGGTCTTTATCAAATTGGTTACATGGATCAATTAGACGATAAACAAAAAGTCGTAAATCAATTAAATCAATTAGTTGATCTGAAGCTTCTTCGAGCAACTTTTACGCCTTCATTTTTTGATGCTCAATTTGAATTTGAGAATGGTTTTATAATAAAAACCTTCTCTTGTTTTAAAAAGCTTAAGCAATGGCACCTTTTGGATAATTATAAAAATGAGATCTATTCTGCAAATATTAGCTTTGCGGATTCCCTATCTTAACAGAACATTTTAAAGACCCTATCATTAAAGTTTTTGCTACTGAGCGCAAATTTCAATAAATGTTAGTTATAAGTCTGCTCTTTCCGGCCATGGGTCTCATTAATAACATTTATTTTTTCTATCTTCTTTCAACCAAGCCTAAATGCAATCCTGTAAATGATACTCTTTAAAAATTAAAAAAAAGAATGTTATTTAAGATGGCCTAAGGTAGCTTTATTGTTTCTTAACAATCCGTTTTATTAAAGGAGAATGGAGTATGGGAAATATTGAGTACAATGGACAAGAAAATTCAGTAAGTAGTTTATGGCCTGGGGCTATTATTCCTTACGTAATTTCAAATGATTTTCCTCAAAATCAACCTGGAGATAACAGAAGACAGGCTATTGAAAATGCGATTTCTACATGGAATGCACAGACAAATATAAGATTAGTTCCAAGGCAACATCATCAAGATTACGTTGAATTTAAGGAAGCTACTGAAGTTTGTAAGGCTCCTGTGGGGAGATTGGGTAGACGTCAAATAATTCAATGCGATTTAGATGAAGATTTTAAAGGTCCTATTAATGAAATGATTGGGCATATTTTACATGAAATTGGTCATGCGATTGGTTTAAAGCATGAACATTCAAGAGAAGATAGAGACTCTTTTATTAACGTTACAAGTACTGATCATAACTATGCAATCGCTGGCAATAAACATGGTGCTTATGATTTTAAGTCAGTAATGCATTATTTCTTTAACAACAATATAGCCTATCGATCAGGATTACCCAGTGATATGCATCAAAATCAGGTCGGAAGACTTTATTCATTAAGTGCAGGAGATATTGCAGCAGTCAACTATATTGCTCAAGAGTGCCTTAAAAATTACGTGGCTGTAAATGTCTCTGGCCAGGTGGATGCATATGATGACGATCGTCCACGAGCTCCAGACAGAGCGCGTGTTCCATTCAATCACACCTATATTATTCAAAGAGGCAACCCATTTCAACTTCCTCATATGAAAATTTGCGCCGACGAAGTGGGAGTAAAAGTTGAGCCTAAAAGACTCGTTGTTACAAAAGAGGGAGCTCTTTTTTTTGAAGGGGGAACTCTTTACCTTTATGAAGATACTAAAGGTAGCTGTGGAGGTAATGACTTAGACGGTCAGGCCAGAATTCCATTCCTTGTTTTAACAGCCTCTCAGCCAAGCAAAGTAACTCATGCAAAGGCAGTTAATAAAGAAGTTTTGAGCAACGATTATGGAGAGGTTACGTATGCAATGACTAGAAAAGTAAATATAGGAGAATTGCTTGCTCAAGGCCACCCTATTGCTGGAGCTAGAGCTTTATTAGAATCAGTTGAGGAATTAGAGGAATCTTCTAGTGAATCAGAAGAACTTGAAGAAGTTTCTGTCTAAATAGATTACTTATGGGAGTTTCTTTTCTTTTTGATCGAAAGGAAACTCCTCTCTGAAAGTGGATTTTAATTAAAAGAGGCGTAGATCTATAAAGCCTTTTTACCAAGTTGTCAATCCTTGTATGGATCAAATTCTTTGTCTGAGGCCATGCAAACACCAATAAGTCTTAGCTGATGAGGAACCTTCTTGTGCGATAGGTAAATTGTCTTCAAAGAGATGTACTATTTGAATATCAAAATGTCTTTTTCAGCTATTTATCTTCTTTGATTAA
This sequence comes from uncultured bacterium, assembly GCA_964612505.1. Lineage (GTDB taxonomy): Bacteria > Chlamydiota > Chlamydiia > Chlamydiales > JAAZZY01 > JAAZZY01. Next base: position 11,844 of record CAZTEX010000012.1, read on the forward strand.
TTTAAGGGCTCTTGGGTGAATGCCTTTTAAATGATACTCTTTAAAAATTCAAAAAAAGAATGTTATTTAACATTGGTTAATGTAGCTTTATTGTTTCTTAACAATCCGTTTTACTAAAGGAGAATGGAGTATGGGAAATATTCAGTACAGTGGACAGGAAAATTCAGTAAGTAGTTTATGGCCTGGGGCTATTGTTCCTTACGTGATTTCAAATGATTTTCCTCAAAATCAACCTGGGGATGACAGAAGACGCGCTATTGAAAGTGCTATTGCTGCATGGAATGCAAATACAAATATAAGGTTAGTTCCAAGACAGCGCCATCAAGATTATGTTGAATTTAGAGAAGCTACTCAAGTTTGCAATGCTCCAGTTGGAAGAATAGGAGGGCGTCAAGTTGTTCAATGCGATCTAGATGCGGATTTTCAAGGCCCTTTTAATGAAATGGTAAGGCATATTCTGCATGAGACGGGTCATGCTATTGGTCTACATCATGAACATAAAAGAGAAGACAGAAACTCTTTTGTTAATGTTACAAGTACTACTCATAATTATGCCATCGCTGGAAATAGGCATGGTGCTTATGATTTTAGATCAGTGATGCACTATTTTTTTAATAATGATATGTCCTATCTGACTGGATTACCAAATGACATGCAAGAGCGTGACGTAGGAAGGCTTTTTGGCTTAAGTCAAGGAGATATTGCAGCGGTCAATTACATTGCTCAAGAATCTCTTAAAAACTATGTTGCCGTTAATGTCTCTGGAAGAGTTGATGCTTATGATGACGATGATCCTCTTAGTCCTGATAGAGCGGAGGTTCCATTTAATCACACCTTTATTGTCGGAAGAGGAAAAGCAGTACAACTTCCTCATATGAAAATATGTGCCGACGAAGTAGGGGTAAAAGTTGAACCTGGAAGACTAATTGTAAGAGAGGACGGATCGCTTTTTTTCGAAGGAGGATTTATTTCTCTTTATGAAGACACTTCAGGTACTTGTGGGGGTAATGACTTAGATGGTCGAGTCCGAATTTCATCGATGGCTGTAACAGAGTCTCAACCAAATAACTCTGTTCATGCAAAGGTGGTGAATCAAGAACCTCTGAGCAGGGATTATGGAGAAGTTTGGTATGCTATGAGTAGAAGAAATATTGAGATCTTACTTGCTCAGGGCCACCCAATTGCTGGAGTTAGAGCTTTACTAGAATCAGTTGAGAAATTAGAGGAATCTTCTAGTGAATCAGAAGAACTGGAAGAAGTTTCTGTTTAAATAGATTACTTATGGGAGTTTCTTTTATCGAAAGGAAACTCCTCTCTGAAATTGGATTTTATTTAAAAGAGGCGTAGATCTACAAAGCCATTTTACCAAGTTTTCAATCCTTGTAAGGATCAAATTCTTTGTCTGAGGCCATGCAAACACCAATAGGTCTTAGCTGATGCAAATGGGGTAAGTTTAAAGGATTTTATTTTGACTGTCCTGGATCCTTATTTGCATCCTAAAAAAAAGCCTAATAAAGCTACTCAAAAAGCAATTGAAAATGTAGAAAAAGGGAAAAATCTAAGAACATTTGAAAGCATTGAACAAATGTGGGAAGAATTAGGCTTAGATGAGTAAATATCAAATTCAGATTGGGAATTCTTTTGAGAAAGATTTAAAAAAATAAAGAAGCGCAATAAAGATCTTTTAAAACTTCAATTAGTCCTTAAGCTTATAAAGCAGGGGACACCCCTACCAGAGAAATATAAAAATCATAAGTTAATAGGGGATTATAAAGATTTTTGGGAGTGTCATATAGAGCCAGATTGGCTTTAAATTTATAAAAAAACTAAGACAACAATCACTCTTGTTCGTTTGGGAAGTCATTCGGATTTCTTAGTCTGATTTTTAGTATTTGAAGCTTTCAAAACTTCTTTAGCTCGGTTCATGATATGAACCCATTCAAGATTATTGATTAAAAGCTTTCTCTTGTATTGAATGGACGTTGTTTATTAAGATTTTGTAAATTCAAGCTGTCATGGAGAAAATAAGTATCCATGCAAGGCTGGGGTTTTTATATCTTCAATCTGATATTGCAAATCAAAAGTAAGGAGTAAGCTGATGATTAATAGCATTCATTTACCAGTTTCAAATGGACCTCTAAATCAAATTCTAGCGGTTATTGACGAGTCTTATGGCGAAAGTTTAAGTCAAGAGATTGCTGTGGCTTGTCAAAATTTAGACATTCCGGCTGTGAAGGAGCTATTAAAAAAAGGGGCCTGTTATGACCAAACAATCGAACTGAATCTAGGTAATCTAGGCAAGTTTTGCTCGCAAATTAAAGATGTAGATTGTCTTTATTTGATTATGATCAATTTTCTGGAGGAAGTTTTTGAAGAAGTAAGAAATCAAACACAATCAGAAATAGCAATCAATGCAGTAGATATATTAGAGAATTTTCTATTAGAGGGGGGGCGCTTTTCTGAAAGTTTTATTCCAAAATTGTTAGAATTAGTGCAAGAAATTGCTGATGTTCTTACCTCTTCATCATTCTTAAAAGATCTCGCAGTTGAAGAACCTCTTATCGAAGCTGCTTTTAATTTAAGGGATTTGGAGTTAATACAGCTCTTAGTTGCTAATGGATGTGATCTTTCATCATATGATTTAAAAGAAAATTGTTTATTAGATCATGAGATGTTTACCAAAACGGCTGCTGAAATAGTAGAATATTTAATGGAGCAAGGAATCGCTTTAGAAAGTTTACTGGATGAAGATGAAACTCTTTTGGACCTACTTGAGGAAGCCCAAGAAAGCAATAATCGCTTATTGGTTGCTTTCCTAATTAAGCATGGAGTAGGAGAAGAAAATCTTAAGCTCCAACCGAATGTTATCGCTTGTTAATTTTGCAGATCATTCCAAGAGGGTTGTAAGCAACTCTCTTGGAGATTTTTTTGAAAATCTAAATCTCTATACTCAGATTCTAACAATTACAAAAAATATTTAGATAGTTACCATTACTTCAAGATTCTTTAATTTTTAAACTAAGGAGAGAATTATGAGCATGATCACTAGAGAGCAGCTGACTAGATATGTAAATGATGGTTGGCGCGTTACTGTTAGAACAGATAACAAAGTAACCTTGCAAAAACCAAGCCATATTGCCGAAGATATAGCAAGAAGTGCGGGGTATCTAGTAACCGCTCCCGTTGTTCTTACAGTTTCGGTTGCCGGCGCTCTCCTTTCTATCTTTTGTGGAGGCTGTTGTTTGATTATGGATGGCACTGTTACTAAAAGAGAAGAAAGAGAGGTTCATTTTGGTTATAGCCCTGAGCAAGCTGAATTTGCACGAACGATGAGCGAAGACTGTTGCTTTCACGCTCCATGTAAGATAGTAGTTAGAGCTAATGAGGGTTTTTTTGACTGGGCGAAACCTTTTCAATCGACAATGGATACTAGGATTTGCACTTTGATAGAGAGTCCCAATAATTAGTGAAGAGTTTTGCAGATAAGGCAAAATCGATTGATTAAGCAAGCATGCTAAATTTTCAGTAGCCATTTTTAGTTTCATTCAATCTTGAATTGCCTATAATAAAGGGTGCTCATTTCAACAAGGAGATATCTATTAATAGATCATTCAAAAAAAACTAATCCAATAGGAGGTTAACATGAATACACAAGGAAACTCTTATATATTCAATAACCTACGAGACCAAGAGCAAGAAAAGCTACATGGTTTCTTTGATAAAATTCATCTTTCTGATGAAGCAAAAAAATATTCTACTTATAAATTAACGAGTCCAGTTCGCTCTTTAGTAGGGCGAGTTTTAATGGTTTTATGGCTACTAGAAGGGCCACTTGCTGCTTTTCTATTTCAAATTAAGTAGACAAATTACCTTTTAATTTCACTCTATAGCCTAGTCGCTCTTTCATTCATTTACGTCCTTTCATTAGAAGGATTTGTCAGTCGATGGATTAAAAGAGAGCATCCCGCAATCTCTCAAAAAGCTCGAGAAAGTTATTTGATGATGACTTTTTTTCCACTCTATCTGGGCCCGATTTGGCTAATATTAACGCCCCTTTTTATCTTTAAACATCTTTTAGACCCCAATCAAATGAGAATATCCATGTTTGCGCTGAGTTCTTTTATTGTCTCATGGATGGCTCTTATTATTTTTGCTCAGAAAAAAGTTTCTAATGACTTTTTAAGAGAGCTCCCACAAAGAGTTGAAAAGCAGCGAAACCCGCTTGTTTTACACTTCTTTTTATTATCTTTAATTGTGGGAAGCTGCGTTTTATTTCATATGGTGACAACCCTTCCTGTGAAAGAGGCGCTTCTTTCGCAAGCGGGAGCCGTTACAAAAAGTAAATACCATGTTTTTTTTAATGAAGTGATCACTTCAAATGGTTTATTTATTGTGGCTATATTATTATTGAGTTTGATCCGTCAAATCACGATTGGATATAAGGATGCTGCGAAGCTCTATTTTAGATGTGGAGTCATTTTTTCTCTTGTATTACTTCATATTGCTGGGATGATGAGCATCACTCCAGGTGGAACGGAAATTCCACTGTGGCCATTCTCTCTGCTGTCCTCTTCTTCATTTTTTCACCAACTTCTTCATAAGCTGCCTTTAAATTCGTCAACTTTAGATGTGGCCTTTACAGCTCATGCAGTGCTATTTCCTATAGTCTGGATCGGGTCTATTTGGTTGTGGGAAGAATTGCAAAAGAAAAATCCAAGAGCAGAAGCTTGGTTTAGGATCTTTTTTATCCCTTTAGCTTTTATTCATTTACCTTTGCTTATCTCTCCTCTCATTGGTTTTGAGAAATTAAGTCATATTTTTCTCGCGACCTTAGGGGCGATGGCAGGTTTTGCCTTCTCTTTAAAAAGTTATATAGGTGGTATTGTTCTTTACTGTACTCAACCTTTTCTAGAAGGCGATAGTATTCATATGCCCGATGAAAAAATCGACGGAGGACAAGTCCTCAGCATCGATTTTATGAGTACTAAAGTGAAGCTTAGAGAGACAAAACAGATCAGGGTTATTCCCAATGAAAAGTTTTTGGCAAGCTCTGTAGAAAAAATTTCTGAACAAGAAGCACGAGCTCATATGTATTCTTCATTAAGTAAACGAGTTCATATGCCTCCTCTTGCAAAGCATAGACATGGCTAGTCTTTACACCTCTTTTAAAGTAAGTTTTTTGATACTTTACAGGAGGTGTTTTTGTCTTACTGCAGAAGTGCACTTAAAATAGCTGCAAATGAAACCATTTTTTACTCACTGCGTACTGTTTAGTTTGAGGGTTGAAACCTGAATAGACTCATGGTGGGGAAATTCACTCATAATGCCAGTCATAAACTGAGTAGCATTTAAAAGAGCTTGATTAATACTTTTTGTCAGATTTTTAGAGTAAAGATTAGGGAAGGAGCGAAAAGCTGCATACCATTCTCGGGTTGTTTCTCTAAGATAATGATTATTAAATCGTGTATCGACTGGAGCTTTAAAGCGATTATAATATTGAACATCTTCATAGCCATTTTCCGTTGAGCAAGAATATGGATCTTGAGGATGCTTTTGGCAATAGGCCTCTTTATAGTATTTTTTCCAAACGGCTCGATGGTCATTGAGATAGCCTTGCTGTTGCGCAGCTAAGAATTGCTCACCGACACTTTGAAATTTGATGCGGGCAAAAAATCCATCACTTTGATTCTTATCCCAAATCTTTTGACATTGGCCAACCAGGGTTTGCCAAAATTGCTCTGAGGTTGCTTTGAGTGAAAACCTCCTTTCGACAAAACTTTCTAAAGAAACTTTTCCAGCTCTAGCCTCACTAAGGAGTTCTTCAGCTTTACCTCGATCTATAAATAGCATGTGTATGGCTGAATAGAGAGCAGAAAAATAAGGGACTTTATTTGCCTCCAAATCAAACGTAGCACTGGCAGCGATCACTTGATCTTTGCCATCGCTAGTTAAAGTCTCAATAGGGGGATGCTCTACAGATTGATGAGCTTCTAAGTATGATGGCTCTAAAGAGCTTGCATAAAGTAGTTTGAAGCTTTCTGGAGCGACAAGTTCAAAGACCCATTGATCTCCCGTTAAAACACCGAGGAATTCGTTAACAGTCACTCCCTCTTTTTGTAAAAGCCTATGAGCTACTAGAGAAATTTTATTGGCAACCAATAACTCTTTAGCTGCAGGGCACGCTACAAAATCGGTTAACCATTGTGTCATGGGAGTTGTCATAGCCGCAGCGTTTACCATAGATCATCCTTCAAAAAAAAATTTTAGAAAAAGAGCTTAAACAAACCGTGACAAAGAAAGAACTAAAAAAAGATTTTTTTTTAAATAATGGAAATGAAGGAACTTGTTTAAAAAAAGACCAAAAGGGCCACAAAGAATGCTGCAAAAGAAGGGGTGTTTTGACCTGCAAACGTAAACCATGGACCAAACATAATCCCTGCATTTTCTGTAATGGTCACCTCAATTTCAGGAATGGCAACGTTAAAGGACACCATTTGGGGGACTGTCACAGGTTGTCCAATGCCCATGTTTCCAGTAAATCCCCCGGCAAGGTTTTGTTCATAGTTAGAATCAAAGGCAATGCTGATATGTTTAGACACTTCTACTTCACCTGAGAAATAAATAGAAAAAATACTACCTGGCCTTATTTTACCATCTGTAAAGTTATTGCCCCCATAGAGGTTTTCTTTTTTAACTTTAAAATTGGTCGGCATAAAATAACCAAGGGCAGCATAGAGGTTATAAGCATGATTGGTGTTGTATTTAAAACCTTTTTCAAGGGCGAGATAAAAACCTGACTGAAAAGTTCCTTGTCCTGAGATATCTGTTCCCCCTTTAGAAGGGTTCAGTTTTTGATACTTGCCAGTCGGAAAGACCTCTTGAAAGATGAGTCGGCAATTAGGAGTCCAATCTCCATACAAATGTTTATCTTCTGAAATTTGATAGCCCACTCTTAAAATTGTGTCAGTGAAATGGGTGTAACTAGCCTGTTTATTATAATTGGATAGTAGGTTGGCAATAAAATCTATTCCAAGCCAATCATTTAATCCCACCTGAGCATAGGCAGTATATAGCATCGACCAAGTGGTGATGTTTCGCTTATGAATTTTCCAATTATTATCAAAGTTACCATAATAGCAATAGGCAGTAATCGAGGGCTCAAAAGCAGGTTTATTAGGCGCTGCACCAATGGGTGCAGGAACTAAAAGAGGGCCCATAAACCATTGCTTAAAAAAAGAACGAGAACCTGCGCTTGTTAATTGATTTTGTCCATTTTTATTATCGGAAAGATATTGATCCCAAAAGTTTTTGGGTTGGTAATCGTTGGCCAAAAGAGAGAAGGGGATAAATAGACAAAAAATAAAAGCAAAAAATTTATTAAGCATCATCTCGTAAATTATTTTTTCATAAAACTATCGCAAGGAAACGATTTTTGTATAGAAATAAGTTACAATTTTTGCTGCCAAATTAAAAGAGCCTTTCTGAAGAATTACTTTTAAAATTCTCACTAGAAAGACTCTTATTAAAGAGCAGATCTTATGCTTTGATGAAAGCTTCCAAAGCTTGCTGCATTTGCAGTTTGCTGTTTTCCATCTCTTTGAAAGCTGTTTTAGCTTTGATGAGAAGAGGTTCAGCTGTATCAAAATTCTTGTTATTTAATTCACGAAGGTAAGTGGAGAAGTCTCTCATGAATGTGTTGAGGGCAGAGATCATGGAGAGTAAGTTGTTTTTCAAATTACTTGCTGCTTGCTGAACTACAAAACCATTGAAGGCAATTTCAGAAGGGAGTTGATCTCCTTGCTTGAGATATATTAAGAAACTAAGAAGTGAAGAAAATCGATTTTCTGAACCCACTAATTCTACAAGTTTTTGCTTTTTGGTACTTTCATCAATGGCATAGAAGGGGAGACCTGTTAAAGCTGCTAGGGCAGGTGTGATCTCTGATTGGAAAACAAAGACAGCCTCTCTTGATAGCTGTTTCATGGGATCATACGTTCTTCTTACCAAAGGATAGGCTTCTAAAAATCCTTTTTGAAAAATTGCCATAAGGTTGTCAAAACCCGCAAGGAGAAGGCCAAGTTTCCCTTGCAGCTCGGCTGTCGCTCCGATCAAGGCAGCTGCAGTATCAGTTGCGTTGGCAATCGAATGATTCATGAAACTTGCAATGAGGGCATTGCCTTGATAGAGGTCTTGATAGTTCTGCTCTTTGACCCCTTCATAGACTTGAGCTCGGACGTAAGCAGCAGCAGCATGCGCGCCTGTAGCTAAAGCGCTCAAAAGACCTTCCATTCCTTTAAAATATGTAGGCATAGCACCTTTGTATTCAGCTATTTTTTGGGTGCATGCATCAAATTTTTTTGTAAGCTTTTCAATAGTCTTTTCATGATTTTTTATAATCTGATTAAGAGTTTTTTGTTCATTCTCTGTTCCAGCTGTAAGGCGAGGGTTCTCTTGCGCTGATGCTAAGCCTATTTTTGTATTTTGAATTGTCCTTTGCAAGGAGAGAGAACTAGAGTGTTCTTGAGCAAGATCGGGGTGCTGAGCATGCATAGTATCTTGAAGTTTTGCAAAAAATGCACTATGAAGCCAAGAAATGGCGAGTTGAGTGACATCAGACATAATAAGAGGTAGTTGCCCTTGCCAAACATTTTGCAGAGATTTTTGACGACAGAAGGAATCGTCTATAGCGGTAAGAACTTTGCCAGTAAACCAGGTACCGCCGCCGAGTGTAGGAAATCCAAGTTCAGTAGCCATGTACATTCCTAGGCTCTGCGTGCTACTAGCAACGTAGCCAAGAGCATTGCACCAAGGATCGTTGGGAACGGTACTATTGGGAGAAAAAGTAGCGATTGTATTCATAAAATTTTTTGGGGTTGGTTAACAAAATAAAAATAGTATCGGTAGTCATCGATTTAAGAAAATACAATAAAAAAATTGATAGTAAGGGGCGCAAGGGACCGCAAGAGAAGAAATGGAAGGAGTTTTAGTTTTTTAAGAAAGCATCAAAATCCTTTCTGAGCAAAAGAAACTGCTCTTCCATGCGTTTGAAGGCCCCAAGAGCCATTCGTGAAAATGTCTCTATGTTATCTGCTGGGTTGCCCTCGAATCTGTTAAGGTAAAGCTGATAGGTATACATACAAAGATCGACTGCTTCAAACACGCTAATGAGTCTTTGTACGAACTGTTTTGAAGTATTAAAAACAGGAAAACCATTGAAAATAACATCGGAAGGGGTGGGAGATAATCTTTCTCTTACATTGACTATGAATTCAAGAAGAGAGAGAAGCTGATTAGATGGATGAATGAGGAGTTTTGTGAGTTTATGCATTTGAGCAAATTTAACAAACTCATCCTTAGGGATCATTGTTAAAGACTGTAGCGCCATCATCAAATCCGTTAGATAAATATCTTTGACTTTTACAAAGGCGCTTCTCATAGCCGTAGGTATTTTCTCTCCAGAGCCATATTCTTTTGCAAAACACTCTTCTTTAAATACTTTTACATAATGCTCAAGAATGTGGAAGAGAGAATTCATTTTTCTTGTTAACTCATCATAAACATCGCTAATAGCGTTGTCAGCAGTCGTGGCATTTTGAATTGAAAATCCCCCTGTTTGGGCCATTTCTTCACAAGCGTCATAGAGCTCTTGATAATGGCTTTTTTTCATTTTTTCGACTGTTTCATGTTTGCCATAAGTTAAGCCGGCCTGCGCTCCAAAAAGAGCTGCGGAAGCGAAACGTTTGAAATTGCTTAAATAAGTGGAAGCAGAAGCTGTCAATGTGGTTATTTCGTTAAGATGCTTATTAAGTATTTTTTGAGCGTCATTGAAACTACTTTCATGTTGTTGCACAAGCTCTCTGGCTCTTTTTCTTTTAGCAGCTGTTCCTTGAAATAAGCTGGATTTTTTCGCTCCGTTTAAGTCTGCACTTGCTTTGGTTACCAGTTCGCTTGCGCTCTCTGAAAGCCGTTCAAGGCCCTTAATTTCTCGGTCAGTTTTGCTTTGATACTCTCGCCCCAAGTTCTCAAAGTGCTGAAAAGTTAATTGATGAAGACCCACTACAGCCCATTGAATCAAATCAAATCTCAGAGTCATTTTTTGTTCTTCTAGTACCATGGATAAAGAATTTTGACGGCAGAAATAACTATCAGCTAAAGAGAGTACTTTTCCTGAAAGCCATATAGGAATACCTTTTGTCAACAGTCCAGCCGTCGATAAAAACATTCCGATGTTTTCTGCTGTTTGGGCAGAATAGCTAAGCGCATTGCAGAAAGGATCATTGGGAGCTGCGCTACTAGGAGAAAAAGATACTTTATTCATAAAAGATGACAAAAGTTAGTTGATAAGGCAAAAAATACTACAGGTAACCATCAATTTAAGAAACTCAATAAAAAAATTGATAGTAGGTGATGCAAATAGAATGACAGTTGAAAGCATAAGTTGAACTATTTTTTTGTTTATAAAAGTAAATCGGCGTAGAATGAAAGATCTAAAATTGTGTTCTAAGCTGTTTATTTAAGAGATTCAAAATGAGTTTTTTTCAAACCATTGGCAAGTTTTTTTGTACGTGGACTCCCAAGGGGCGAGCAACGCGTAAAGAGTATTGGTCTGTTGCCCTCTTTCGCTTTCTTTTAGATCTCCTTTTAATTTGGATCGTTTTCATTTTTATACAAAAAGATTATCCTTCTTATCTTATGGGCCCTTTAGTGGTTATCATAGCCGTGAAATGGATCCTCCTTTTACCCCAACTTTTTTTAGTGATCAGACGTCTCCACGATACAAATAAATCAGGCTGGTTTATCTTAGTCTCTTGGATACCTATCGTAGGTTTTTGGATCCTTTTTTACTGGCTAATCAAAAAGGGGACCCCTGGCAGTAACGATTATGATGAAAGTGAGAGCCAAGTTCATGACTTACAACTAAGCCAAAGATAGGAGATCTTTTTTTAAAAGAAGCTGAAACTTAAGAAGACACCGTTTTTAATGTTGAAAAATAATTTGAAAATTGACAGAAGTTACAAGTTTTTATAGACTTAAACGATTAATTTTCAATTTGAGGGCAATGAAACTCTTTAAAAAAAGTGGTCGAGCGTTAAATAACGCTGAGATTTTGAAACAAAAATATGCGATCTATTTTAATTCTAATCGATTAGTAAAAGGGATTTCCCTCACTCTAATTGGGTGGGTGCTTACGGCTGTGTCAACGGTGGCGTTTCAACATTTAGTGATTAAGAATTCCATTTTTATAACGCTATTTTATATTTTTGTAGCCTCATCCATCCCTCTTTTGATCTGGTCTGGATGCAAAGGAAAAGAGTTTTTTATTTGTGGAAAACCATTCCTTGTTTTATTACGCGTTTTTTTAGCAGTTGCCACTTACTATACTCACTTTTCTTCTAGAGCGTGGACTTCAAAATCAAGTACGGCCCTTTTATTTAGTAGTGATACCTTTTTTGTCCCTTTGTTCATTTATCTAATTTTTAAAAAGAAGTTTTCTTCTTTAACATGGAGCGGGCTCCTAGTGGGCTTTTGTGGACTTGCTATTTTACACTCCTTTAAGTTCGATGTTTTTTCTCTCAATGGCCTACTCAATAGTTCCATTTGTATTGCAAGTGGGGCTTTCATGGCCTGGCTGATTATTCTCACAGGTTACATGATTCGCCATGATCCACCACTGAGGCAGGCTCTTTACACGGTCTTATTTGGGGTTGTTTTTTCAGGTATTGGAGCCTGGTTAACAGGTTGGCAGCAACCTTGCCCCACCGATCTTATTTGTATGTTGATTCAAGGGCTCATTTATGCTGGAGCTCTTATATTATTTTTGAATGCTGCAGATTGCATAGAACCTCATGTCGTTGTAGCACTCGGGCACATAGCACCTCTTTTGATGATTCTTATGAATAACGCGTTTGAACCTTATCTTATTTCTAAAGCCATTTATTTCGGCTCTATCTTGCTAATGGCAGGAGTCATCCTTGTCTTGCTTTCAACGCGTTTTCAAAGAAAAGAAGAAGATTTAATTTTAGGCTAATAAATTAGCTGGACCAAATGCATAAGGTAGCAGCTCGTCTAATCGCCATTCATTATAAATTTTTCCATCAGGTGTTGCTGCAAAAATGTAGGCATGGGGATTAAATTCATTGATTACTTGGCGGCAAGGTCCGCAAGGAGATCCATCTGGACCGAGTACAATCGCAACCGCTCTAATTTTGGTTTCTCCTTCAGAGACAGCCTTAAAAATTGCGACACGCTCTGCACAGCAACTAGGACTATAAGTTGCACTTTCAATATTGCAACCTGTAAAAATCTTCCCAGATTCCATCAAAATGGCAGCTCCAACCGCATAATGTGAATAGGGACAATAGGCGTTTTCCCTGGCTTCTTTGGCTTTTTGAGTGAGTTCTTGAACAAGATCTGAAGAGATAAAGTGAGAAAATTTTCCGAGAGTAACAGAGTTCATATAATATCCTTAGGTTAGGTTAAGCTTTGGATACTTGAAAATATTAGCTTAAGCGAAGGATATTGCTACACTAAAAAAAATCTTGTATATTTTAGAGAAGCATGTCAAGCTTACCTCACAGCTGTGATTTTAAGGTAATTTGATTACATGTATGAAAAATGGTTAAAGTCCGCTAGAGTCGTATTAGCAAAAAAAATTGACACAGAAAATCGACATGTAGGCATTGCTTATACTGCTTTTGGTTGGTTTTTAGTTGCTTTAAGTTCTGTTTTTTTTACCCAAACAAGAGCTACTCACTCTTTAGTCAATACCTGCTTTCATCATTATTTAGCTGCTTTTATGGCGATTAGTCTGTGGGGAGCTTTTAAAAACAAAAAAACTTTTTTTTGTAAAAATCCCTTCTTGGTGATTCTCAATTCGATTATTTGTATGGCCTGCTATTATATTGCTTTTTCATTTCGCATGGCCCCAGCAGGTGTGCATAACTCTTATCTGCTCAATAGCGATGCTCTTCTTTTAGCCCTTGCTTTAGTTTTTTTATTTAAACAACGAATTAGCTTTCTCTCTTGGCTGGGTTTAGCAATTGGATTTGTAGGGGTGATGAGCTTTCTTTCTTTCCAAGTCGACTTTTCATCCACAAAAGCAAATCGGGATGGGTTTTTATGTTTATTGTCGGCAGGACTATTAGTAATGCTAATTATTTTGACTAAATATCTTTTGCAGAATAATCCACCGATTGTTCTTGCCCTTTCACATTGTTTAGTAGGGCTCTTATGTTCGGGAGTGATGCTTTACTTCTCTGGGTGGCAATTACCCACTAATTTTGAGCTTTTCTGCATGGGAGCGGATGGCTTTATCTATGGTATTGCCTTGTATTTTTTCATTACAGCCTTAAAATTTACCGAAGTTTATATTACGATGTCTCTGAGCTATTTGCTCCCTGTTTTCTTAATTGTGATCAATTTAGGGCTCAATAGAGTGGGCTACGATATCCATATGATTGTGGGGATGCTCTTAGTCTTAGTGGGAGTTGCCTTAGTTCCCATCCCAGCCTATCTTTTAGACTATAAAAAAGAGCAAGCCCCTTATATCAACCCTTTAAAAGAGATTTAAAAGGGTTATTTTAGAAATCTCCTAAGAGATGTTTTAGCGCATATTCTAAATCAGCATAATAAAATTTAGCTCCATGCTCAGAAAGTTTTTTGGGTTCGGCAATCAAGTCCGTGAGCATGATTTCATGGGCCATTTCTCCAAAGATGGATTTCATAATGCCTTCGGGAATTTGAAGAAAGAAAGGACGTTTAAGCGTTTTGGCAAGAGATTTGGAAAAATTTTCAGTGGTCACATAATGGGGAGAGGTTGCATTGACAGGCCCTTCAATAGAAGAGGTCATCAAAACATGATAATATTGGTAGACTAAGTCATCGATGGCAATCCAGCTAAAGTGGTTTTGTCCTCGACCTATTTTAGCTCCAAGTCCCAGCTCAAAAGAACTTAAAACTTTTTTAAGGGCCCCTCCTTTAGGAGTTAAAACGCCTCCAGTGCGCATCATAGCCACCCGGCCACGGTTATAGAGGCTTGCTTCATGTTCCCAATCTTTGATCACCTGAACGAGAAAGCCTGTGCCTGCTTTGCTTTCTTCTGTGCTTTTTTCTCCTTGAGCATAATAGCTCACTCCGGAAGCACAAATAAAAGTATCAGGAGGAGATCTTAATCCATTGAGAGTTTTAACTAAAAGTTTAGTGGAATGGATACGGCTTTTGTAGATTTTTTCTTTTTTACCCTCGGTCCAAATGCCCATCACACTTTCTCCAGCCAAATGAATCAAAGCGTCGTAATCTTCTAAATCTTGAGGATTGATTTTCTGATTTTCAATATCCCAAAAAATTCCTTTTTTGTCGGCTTGCAAATGACGAGTAATGGGCATCACATTATGTCCCATCATTTTCAAAAAACAAGAGAGAGCAGAGCCAATTAAACCATTTGCCCCCGTCATTAAAATATGAAGTTTTTTCTCAGGGTAGCGCTTTTGGAAATCAATATCATTTAAAAGAACTTGACGGCGATAAGAAAAAAGATGGTGTAATCTTTTAGCAATTTTATTGTTGATGAGGGCTCCTAAAACGCTTTCAAGAGGAATTCGAAAGATGATCTCATCTTCCAAAATACAATGATCGCTATCGACTTCTTTAAAGCGATGATGGTGCTCCCAAAAAGAAAAAGGGCCTTTAATTTGGTAGTCGGTAAAAGATTCACCCTCTTTGTAGTCGATGATTTTAAAAAAAGAATCAATGCCCACATCACCAAAAAGCATGTATTTAAGATGGAGAATTTCTCCAGGAGCCGTTTGAAAATCTTTAGTCATCACCACTGTATGAAGAAAAGGAGGATTGAGGCGCTCAACCATTCCTGGGCGCATATGCCAAGCAAAGGCCTCTTTTTTTGAAAGAGGCAAAGGGGTCTCAAAACGAAAGATAAAATTTTCTTCTTGCATAATGGAAATGTCATAACAAATATTTTAATTTAAAGGGGGAATTATTTTTGGCAAAAAGAACAAAAATGAGTAGAACGGCCGTGAAATTTTATTTTTTGAATGGGTTGTTGACAACGAGGGCAGGGTTTCTGAGTTTTTTGATAAACATTAAAATTAAATTGGTATTTACCACTGATTTTTTCCAGCCCTTTAAAGTTGCCTTTCCCTGATCCTAGGCTAGAGCCGTTATTTTGAATGGCTCGCTGGAGTGTGTCAACAATCGCTTGGTAAAGTAAGGCAATTTCTTCCTTTTTTAAACTAGCTGCAAGGCGAGTGGGATGAATATGGGAAAGCCAAAGCGACTCATCTGCATAAATATTGCCGATCCCTACCAGACAAGTTTGATCGAGAAGTTTGGGTTTAATGGGTGTTTTTGATCCTTGGAGTTTTGCTATCCACTGACTGATGTTAAAAGAGGTGCTCAGAGGCTCAGGCCCTAAATGATCTAAATGCTTTTGATAATCTTTTGCCAGTTGCCAAGTTCCAAATTTGCGTACATCATGAAAAAATAAATAGCTGTCACTGAGCTTTAAGTAGACGCGTTCATGGGTAAAGATAGGCGGGAGCATTTTTTGAATGTGAAATTGACCTGTCATTCGCAGATGAATGATCAAATCGTGATTTTCAAATCTGATAATGAGATATTTACCACGCCGTACAATTGCTGCAATCTTTTGCCCAACTATTTGATCGCTAAAGGTTGTAGGAGAGATTCCTCGGAGGGTATTTGGCCAAAAGAAGTGAGCTTCTAAAATAGTTTGGCCAATCAGATGGGCCTCAATTAACTGGTTTTTAACAGTTTCAACTTCAGGAAGTTCAGGCATTTTTTACTTTAAAGAAATATAAACATGGACTTCATCAGCGCCTTTCACCACTTCAAAATCCGCCTCAAATTTACGTTCTAAGCTTTTACTTGTCCAGATCTCTTTCCATGTTTCGATCAAAGAGTCAGGTAGTCCCCCTTTCACTCGAAATAAAGCATATTTATTGCCAGGGACGGTGACGCCATCTAGACCGAGGGGAACATCTTGAATGGAGGTTACTTCGCAACCAATCGTATAGATAAAAGGTTTAGTATGGTCTCCTTCATAATCGGTGTAGAGAGCCATGATACTGTTGCTTTTAAGGTTAGGGATTTTTTCTAGATAGTTATTGAGGATGAACTCTTTCCACATTTCAGGGATTTCTTTTTGTGCATTTTCATTCGAAATTCTTCGAGAGATTCCAATCACTTTAAAATCTCCTTTTGATACGAGTTCGTGTTCCATGCATTTTCCTTTGTCTAGGTGTCAAAATTTGATATTAAAAGTTTTTAAGATTAATGAAAACTTAAGTTTTAGGTTCAAAGGGCCCTTTGATTCAAAATAGGGTTGAAGATTAATTGCTGAAGGGGTTAAAAATACCTTTAAAAAAACAAATTTTAGGGAGGGATTCAATGGCTAAGCTTTATTTTAGACATGGAACCGTTGGAAGTGCTAAGACACTGAATTTGCTAGCAGTAGCTCATAATTACCGCCAGCAGGGAAAAGAAGTTCTTTTAGTGAAACCTGCCTTAGATGATCGTTTTGGCAAAGGCCATATCAAATCTCGAGCAGGGTTAGAGAAGTCGGCGGATATTTTAGTCGACGATAATACAAACTTAATGAACTGCAACTTTGAAGGAATTGACTGTATCTTAGTGGATGAAGCGCAATTTATACCTTCCCATGTCGTCGACCAGATGAGAGAGATTTCCTTAGAACAAGATATTCCAGTGATCTGCTATGGATTACGCACCGATTTTAGAAAAAATCTTTTTCCAGGTTCTCGAAGGCTGATGGAACTTGCCGATAGTATCGAGGAAATCAAGACAACCTGCGCTTTTTGCAATAAAAAAGCGGTATACAATTTAAAGCATGTGAATGGAAATGCCACTGTCGAAGGGCCTTCTGTGGACTTAGGGGCTGAGGAAAAATATTTTCCTGCCTGCGCCGGTTGTTATACCAAGCAACTATTGCAACCCTTTAATTAGTAAGGTAAAAAACCGTTGGAGATAATCATATTATCCCAATACAGGTATTTTGCGAAAAAAAGGATGGGGTAAATGCGGCGTTCTATTTGCTCATTATCGACTTTGATTTGGCCGTGAAACTCTAAATCATGTACCGATCCTTTAAAAACGCGAATAGAATAAAGCGGTTCTTTAAGATTTGCGAGTCTTAAAGGATAAAGGGATTGCAAATGAGCATGAAACTCTACATCGTAGTGAATCGGTAGAGAAGGATTAAACAGGGTGCTTTTTTTGACCTCTTTTGTTTTATACATCATCGATTCAACAAACATCCCCCGATGGTTTTTAGAGCCTATTTGCTGAAACAAGGTCTCTTTAGGGTTTTCTGAGGCAATCACCTCTTGAGGGGATTGCTCCATAGAAGACCCATCCCAGGTAATTGAAGTTCCAAGCGCCACAAGAGAAGAATTTTTGAGTCGATCAATTTGCTTTTCAAAGCGGCTAGGATGAGAAAAATCATTTGGGAATTGAAAAGCAAAGTATTTCGATTTCACTTTTTTAATCAGTTGATTTAAGCCATAAGCAGCACTTGAGTGGTTTTTTCCACTAAAGATCTCGATCTTATTTATTTTCTTTTGCCATTTTTGAATTATTTTGCAGGTGTTGTCAGTTGAATGATTATCATAAATGAGGATTTTAAAATCTTGAAATGTTTGTTTTTCAAGGCTTTCTAGGCATTGATCAAGGTATTGTTCATTATTATGAGTTGAAATTAAGCATTCTAAAAGAGGCATAGCAAAAGGTGGGTTTTCTTTTATCCGATAGCAAGTTAAGCAAAAGAAAGCAAGGGAATGAAGAATTAAGAAGAGGGCAGCTCTTTGAGAAGCTTCATTAAAGCTTTTACTAAGCTTTGGGTGAGCTGGTGAGAGTTATATGGAGTCGTATATAAAAAGCTCAATCTCATCCCTTCCTCAGTCGAAGTTACGGTGAAGATGAGGGGAATGAATCCATGGGCATAAAAACCAAACTCTTTGACTTTATAGTAGCTAGTATCGAATTGAACAAGGCCGAGATTAGAGGTATAGAGCTCAATTTTGGAAGTTTCGTTACTATCAAAAAGATAATCATAAACGAGCATCCGTTTAAAAAGCTTTTCTAAGTCAAAATGAGTATGCATATCAGCGTTAATTTCTTTAGCAACCTGCCAAATATCTTTAGCTCCGTCGGCTCGGTAGTAATTTGCGTAGTTAGAAACAATCGAAGAGAGATGATGATTAGCAATAGGGGGATCCAGATAGGGGCGCAGGTTTACAGGGATGTCTAATAAGAGATAAAACTCTAAGTCATTTGTTTTGATTAAAGAACCCGCTGCTAAAATAAGAACTGCGCAAATCAAGCTGTTGAATTTGACATTATGCTTTTTACAAAGATGGATCAGCTCGTTCATTTGAGAGCGACCGAGCTTTTCAGTGATTAAATGAATCTGGGGCGCTTCTTCAATTTTTTTAAGAGGCTCTAAGTTCTTGATAGAATAATTTTTTGGATCAGGAGTGGTCTCTTTGATTAATTGAGCGCGCGATGCTTTTAAACAGCTCGGAGGAGCGCATTCTAAGCAAGAGGGGGGGAGTGGATAAGGGGCTTTTTCTAAAAGGGGTTTTTTGTTTCGCAGAGTTTCTAAACAGATTAAAAAATCATTATGAAAAGCTTGGATAGAAACCCCATCTGATAAGCAATGCTGCGTTTTAGTAACTAAAATATCTCCTTGTTCTGATTGGATGATCAATATTTCAAAAGGCTCTTTGGGATCTATTAAAGTAGAGATAAAAGAACCGATCGCTTTTGGATAAGGGGATTTACTTACTTGCAAATCTATTTTGCAGTCTGTCTTTTCATGAAAAAAGGATTGCACTCCATTTTTGATAATTTGAATGCGCATTAAAGGATGGTATTTTTGCAAATATTCTAAAACTCTTTGGGCATCTAAAATAGAAATAGAATGATTTAAATGAGATTCGGCAACAACGGCGACACTATTATTTAAATAAAAAACTTCATTAGGAGCTAATGGGCGCAGTAAGGTGGAAGAAGGCATAGAAATAGATAATGCAGTGACATAATTATAAAGGTAATGCTAGCATCTTTTGCTCATAATTTCAATCAAGGAAGTAAATGACTCCTTCAATCACAGTGAGGATAGGGGGCATTCGAGAGAATGAAACCTATGCTCTTGCTTTCTGGAATAATGAAGAAATTCAAGGCGCTTTGAACGCAACGAGTAGCATAGATCTGTCTCCATTGGTTGAAAAATTTATTGGAGTTAATGACCCTTTAGAAGAGAGTGAAGTGGCTATTTTGCAACCTGGAAACTTACGGACTGTTTTTGCAAGTGTCGTGCGATTAGATCTAAATGATGTGCCGCAACTTGTTTTTGGAAGATCTCTTTCTTTTTCACCCACTCGCAATGTGGACCTCTTGATCGATCTAAGAACTCTAGTCCCTTTAAGGCCTCTGGGGTCTCCCACAAATGCTAGAGAAGTAAGGCACTTTTTGATGCCTGTTCAAGGATTCTCTGATGACACAATTTAAAGCGTCTGCTAGCATTTTTGGCTCTTCTCTTGAACCAAAGAAGTAAATGATGACTTTTCTTCAAGCACCCTCTTCAGTCGGAGGTAGCCAACTGCAGCCTGTTTATATTCTGACAATATGGGATCCAACGGATCTAGAAGCTGTAGGTCGTGGGGAGCAAACAATAGAGCAAACCTTACCTCTTTTTGAAGCCATGTTCAGAGAAGGTGCAAATCACTATGACAGGATAGGCGTTCCCCTTGCTCATCGTGATCGTCAATTCACTCAAGTCTATTGTAGTTTGGTAAGGAATAACCCTGATGCTGGTGATTTTGAATTCATTTCAGGAAGAACGATCAATACATCACTTCTGACCCCAACCATTCAAGCTGCTTTTCAAAATCAAATGGCCATGTTCGAACACAATCCTTCCGGTTCAGTTGCGTGGGAATCTATTTTTTTTCCTAATGGGCGCGATGTTCAAGCGATTTAAAAAGATGATATTATTTGAAATAGATGATCTCTTTTTCGTTCTTATTATTAATTAAAAGGATCAATAAGGAGTTCAGCGATCGCTTTTCAATCCCTCCCTGTAAGAAATACCATCTTCAATATGCCTTTTGCTCCAAATACAGAGACTACATTAAGAGTATGGGACCCTGAGGTGTATCACGCAACACCATTGAATCAAATTGCCCCAACACTTATAACCGTGAGATTCACAGGCAGTGTTCTGACGGAGTTAAAAGTTAACAGAGCCAGTGTTCCGCTTCCTCCTCAAGTCTTATGTTCTACGACAATTCAGTATCTCAACACAGGCAATATATCCTGGCCAGATGGACTAGGCAGAACGACCGATCTAAGTGTCGTTGCTCCAGAGGTGTTCTCCCGATTCCAACAAATCATGGCGACTTCTCAAAATGATCCTTCTGTAACGCTCACGCCAGAACAATTTCGAATAGCTCTATCTTCTCTTTTTCCCGAAGAGCCGCAGGATTTGGCTAATTAAAGTATTCTTTAATTAAAAAGGGTTAAATGTTGAAAATTGCTTCAGCTCCAGCAAGAGCACATTCTTCATCGATTTCAGGAGTTGCTCCACTAATGCCAATAGAACCCAAATGAATCTTTTCTCTATTAAAAAGAGGAACGCCTCCTCCTAATGTTAAAATATCTGGAATGGAACTATACGGATGAGTGGGTATAGAAGCGTTTCTATCTGATAATGCTTTAGAAGAAACCGGGAAAGAGGCAGAGGTTTTGGCTTTGAGTTGTGAAACGCGAATGCTTCCATAGCTGGTATTATCCATGCGTTCAAAGTATTTTAAATTCCCATGAACATCAAAGATGCTAATGACGATCGAAATTTTCTTTTTGTGAGCGTGCTCACTAGCAGCTGCTGCGACCGCTTTGGCCATTGCTAAAGTCAGTATCTGATTTATTGAAGATCCTCATATAGAGTTTACAATGAATTATATTAGTAAAAGTAAAATATAATGAAAATAAAAGAGGGCTTATTTCCTTTAAAGAGAGGAAATAATCTGAAAAAAAGAGGGTGCTTTAAACATCTGATGCAACTGCATTTTTTGTTTATGAAAAGGACCAATGCATAAGCGGCTTTGCCGCAGGCAAAAAGAGATTTTATTTGGGAAAAGCTTATTCAAAATCTTCCACTCCAGCTGCAGTCATCCAAGCTAGGTCTGAAACAGCATTTTGATTTTGTTTCATGAACGCTTGAAAGTTTTGAAATTGCAACTGATACAAGATTTCTGCCGGCTCTGATGGCGGCGCGATTAATATTAAGCCTTGGTCTGTTAATGTTGTCATGTGTTTAATCCTCCTTAAGATTACCACTTGGGGGCTTTATTTAGCCTCCCTAATTTTTCTTTTAAATTTTTAAAAGCTGGGTAAAAAAAGTCTATGCACGCAGGAAGCGTGTAAAGATAGGGTGCGAATGATGAATCCGCCACATGCGTTTAATGACGCATGCTTTAGCCTTCAGCACCTTAGGAACTGTAATTTTAATAAAATTACTCATGACAATATTCTCTATTAAATCTAAAAACTATTATATCAAATAAATATTTAAATGTCAATAGCTAGAGTTAAAAGATACCTTTAATAAGCCGGCTAAGATCATGGAAAGTAACAAAGACAAAAAGGCCGATAAAAATGATCATAAAAGGGATGACTATTCTATCCATTGTCTTTGCTTTCAATGGCTTACGTGTTACCTGCTCCCATAGAGCAAAGCATATTTGACCCCCGTCTAAGATAGGGATTGGGAGCAAGTTTAAAAGGCCTAAGTTTAGGCTAATAAGGGCTAGCCAATAAAGGGCCTCTTTAGCTCCTAGTGACCAACCTTGTTGCATCACTTGGACAATCCCAATAGGGCCTGAAAGCCATTTGGGACTTAAGCCACCTGTAAAAAGGGCTTTGAGCGTTTGATAAATGTCTCCTGTGACACGTCCAAATAGGACATAAGGAGGGGGGTTGTAATTAACGGCTCGATCTTGGAAATTGACCCCAAGATAAAGCTTGGCTTCTTCTGCTTTTAACATGCGAAGAGCTGCTTGTCTTTTTTCTGGGTCTTTGATTTCTTCAAATTCAGCTTGTTTTTCTTCAAACAAAGCAGTCCATTCAGGCTTATTTGCTTTTTCAGCAATTTGCGCCATAGTCATGGGTTGAATTGGTTTTAATAGTTTTAAATGACCTACTTGTTGAACTTCTTGCGAACTTCCAATCTTCTCTTTAAGAAGGTTTAAATTTTTCCAGTCAATATTGTGCTCAAAGTCCTGATTGGCTTCTTGCCAAGAAAGGATGGGTAAATTTTCATTTCCTGATTGAGCAATAATATTAAATTTGTGTGTTTGGAAATCTTTCAAAAGATCTTGAAGAGTGGCTACAGGTTGCCCATCTACAGCGATAATTTTATCTTTTACTTGAAGTGTTGTCTCAATCGCATTGGATGTAAAAGGTGAGATTTCTTTTTCATTTTCAATGAAATGAAGAGGAGCTTCAACTTCTAGCTTGGAAGAGATTTTGTATGGGGGCATGAGCGTGTTATTTAACTTGCCATTTAGTTTAGCCTCATATTTTAAATCTCCAAGTTCAGAGCGATAGTCATTAGAGATTTTATATTCACCTAGTCTTGCAAGGGGAATGCGAGCTAGCATTTGCTCACCCTTTCGTTCAATAGTCAGAAGGGTATAGTTAGAGTTTAAAATAGAGCTGAGTTGCAAATTAGAAAAAATGAGTTCTCCATCAATCCAAATAAGGCGATCTCCATAGCTTAAACCGCTATTAGACATAGGGGATCCAGCAAGGATAGGATTGGGATGAGAATTAAAAGGCTTATAAATTAAATAATTAGCAGGCCCTAAAATACCCGCTGTCATAATGCCTCGATCTTGAAAGTCCGGGTGTTGATACGTTTTGACTTCAATATCAAAAGGGGAGCGTGTTCCTGAGATATAGTTATAATGAAACCCTTTAATACGGACAGAATTTTTGCTCATCATGGTGGACTGGAAAATGTCTTTAAATCCATGAAATTTGCGATTGTTATAGAGTGTGATCTCATCGCCTGGGCGAATGCCTTCTTGGTATAGCTCTGATTTTAGATCTACAGAACCAATTCGATCGGTTAAATCATGAAAGGGTTTTTCACGTCCACCTAAGGCCCAAAGAATCGTAAAAATTAAAAAAGCAAAAGCAAGATTGACAATAGGGGCAATGGCAGCGACTTTAATTCGATCAATAGGCTTTTTACTAAAAAAACCACCCGGAACTTCATTAGGCTCTACGTTGGCTTCTTTTTTCTCTCCGGCAATTTTAACATAACCACCAAAAGGCATCCAACCGATGCGCCATTCAACGCCCTTTCGTTCCCATTTATAAATAGCAGCTCCAAATCCAATGCTGAAAGCCTCGACTTTCATCCCTACACGGACAGCCATGAGATAGTGGGCCAGTTCATGAATGAAAATTAAAAATCCAAGTCCTAAAGCTGCTAAAAGGAGATATGCTATTTGTGTAATCATAATTTTATATTTGCTGAGCTTCTAAGCGAGCTACTCGATCCACATCTAAAATATGTTCTATAGATTGTACCGATTGCTTTTGATGCCGCTCTAATAATTGTTCTAGTTTGTTAGAAATTTCTATCCATTTAATTTTTTTGTTTAAAAAGCGCTCGACTAGGATTTCATTAGCTGCATTTAGAAAACAAGGGAAACTCCCCCCTTCTTTTTGCGCATGATATGCAAGTCTTAAGCATGAAAACAAATCATAATTGGGTTGAAAGAATTGTAAATGATTGTGACGAGTAAAGTCAAAGGGAGATAATTTTCCAAGATGCTTTTCGGGGTAGGTCAAAGCATATTGGATAGGGGTGATCATATTAGGCTCTCCCATTTGGGCTAAAAGGGTATTGTCAATAAACTCCACCATACTGTGAATAATGCTTTGAGGGTGGATAATGACATCAATTTTATCCATGGGAATACCAAAGAGCCAGTGGGCTTCAATAACTTCAAATCCTTTATTCATTAAAGTAGAGCTATCGATGGTAATTTTAGAACCCATCGTCCAGGTTGGGTGATTGAGAGCTTGCTCTAAAGTCACTTGTTGAAGATCATTTTTGGAGAAATTTCGAAAAGGCCCACCCGATGCTGTTAAAATAATTCTAGAAACCGCTTCAATTGGCGCACCCTGAAGGCATTGAAAAATAGCGCTATGTTCACTGTCGATAGGAATTAGATTGCAGCCATTGGCTTTGCAAACTTTCATGATGAGCTCGCCGGCACTGATAAGGACCTCTTTATTAGCTAAAGCAACATCTTTGTGAGCATGGAGCGCAGCTAGCATAGGGGCAAGTCCATCATTGCCTACAATCGCGTTCACAACAAGATTGACTTGGGGATAGGTAGCGACCTCTTGAATACCTTCCATGGAGGCGACAATTTTAACCCCTGGTAGCTTCTTTGCCAAAATCATTGCTTGCTTTGGATCAAATACACCAATGATTTTTGGTTTAAATTCGAGTGCTTGCTGATAAAGCAAATCGATATTAGATTTAGCAGCGAGTCCAACAATTTGAAATTTTTCAGGGCCGAGGTGACGAACCACATTCAAGACATTTTGTCCAATCGATCCTGTCGAACCAAGAAGTGAAAGATATTTCATAGGGCATCTAAAAAGTTAAAGTTTAAATTTTTTGCCATCATACTCAAACACCCTAATTTAGGCGAGTTTGTTTTTTAATCTTTAATTTGAATAAAATTCTCTTTGTTTTTTAACAAATTGAAAACTCTTAATTTTTTAAATAATTGATTTAAAAAGTAGTTAGTAAAAAAAAGCGCATATAGGGTTAGCACGGTAACTCCCCCTGTCGATAGAGGCATTTGATAAACGCTCAGAATATGCCGGCTGACTACCACACCTAAAAAGGCTGCAAAAACACCAATACCCATAGCGGCAATCATTTGAGAGAAAAGGGATTTTGCATAATTTTTTGCAATCAGAGGGGGAATAATAAAGAAGCTTAAAACTAAAACAACGCCGACAGCGCGAAATGATCCAATCGAAGTCATTGAAAGTAAAAAAATCACTAAATAATGGTAGAAAGAGAGTGAAAGTCCTTGAAGTCGACTATAAATGGGATCAAAAGTGGTCAGCTTTAATCCTCCAAAACAAAGTAAAATGAGGCTAATGTTGATGGTAAACATGGCTGCAATGTTGGGGATATCCCCAGTGTGCAACGCATCGACATTGCCAATGACAAGTTCTATGCCTACATGAGAATTTCTAGAGAAAAGGGAGATCAAAATAATCCCTAAGGCAAAAAGGGTTGTAAATACAAGACCTACCGCAGCATCTTTTTGCAGTTTCGATACCTTAACAATGAGATGAATCAGAAAGGCGGTGATAAACCCTGTTAGAATCGCTGTAATAAAAAGACTTTGAAAACTTTTAGAGAGATCAAAGTGAGGCATACTTGAGCGCATCATTAAATAGGTGAGGGCAATTCCAAACAGAATGCTGTGAGAAAGGGCATTGGCTTGCATCGTCATCTTGCGGTAAATTAAAAAAACACCCACCATGGCAGCTGATGCAGCGATCAGAGAAAGGATGAGAATCTGCAGTTCATCGGAAGCCAAAGTCGTCTTTCCTCCAATCAATAAACCAAGGCGTTGAAAGAAAGTCACAATAAAATGGCTCCAATGAGCGCCGCTATATGGATTGAGGGCTCCTAGCATACAGCACCTCCTGAAGGGATTGGCTGATTATGAGGATCTTTAGTAGGGTGATCCATGATTCGTAAGAGCTCTTGTTCAATTTGAGGAGTAATGATGTGTTCCATCTCCTCAGCATTATGATGCACTCTCTCTTTGCCCACACCGATATGGACTAGATAAAGTTCCCATAACCTGTGCATGCGGACAATACGCGCCGCACGTTGTTGCCCCTTTTTTGTTAAGTAGAGATTTTGTTTTTCTTTTTTTAAATAGCCTTTAAGGTCTAAGTAAACGAGCAAAGCTAAATAGTGAACTTTTGATAAGCTTTGAAAGGAATAAACATGTCCAAGTGTCCCTTTTTGCGGATCTTTTTGTTGAAAATGCCAAAGCGATTTTAAAATATTTTCTTCGTTACACTTGATCTTGAATTTTAAAATCCGTAGCGACCGAATAACCCAGCCTCTTTGAGGGGCAAAAATGAGTGAAAAGAGAGAGATTGAGGCGCTGACAAGTAAAATAGTCGGACCTGTAGCCAAAGAAAAAGCATTTTGCGTCTGTTCTGCCACTTTGGCTGAAAGGTAAATGCCTGCAAAACCGCTAATCAGGCCAATGATTCCAGCAATAACAAACATTCTAGAGAGATGATTCGTCCATTGCCTTGCTGCAATAGCAGGACCCATTAACATTCCTGATAAAAGTAAAAGGCCAATGCTGCGTGTGCCAATGACGATAGAACCGATCAGCAAAATATAACAAAACGAGACCATCCAAGAAACGTTAATGCCAACTGATTTTGCAAAAACAGAGTCAAAATTAACAATTTGAATTGGTTTATAAAATAAAATGAGGGAGAGGATGATAAAAAGAGCAAAACCAGCGTATAAAAAAAGATATTGATCAGTAATAGTGGCTGCTTGCCCTAATAAAAAAATGCGAGCCTGCTTGTAAGCGATGCTGTTGAAGGATTGTAAATAGCTGGATAGTGTTAAGCCCAGACCAAAGAAAAGAGCTAGGACAAAACAGAGAGCAGAATCACTTTTTAACTTGATTTTAGATCGGACAAAATGAAGAACCCAGAGTGATAAGATGCAAGAAAGAGCAGCGCCGCAGAGTCCGAAAGTAGAGTAAGATTTAAGTGGGCTCACAGCGACCAAGAGACTTCCTAGCATAATACCTGGATAGGTAGCATGAGCTAAAGTCTCTCCTAAAAGAGATTCTTTGCGAATAAATACAATCACGCCGATGAGGGAGCAAGCTAAGCACATTAACATGCAACCGATGGTGGGCGCTCTTAAAATCGGATCGGAAAAAAACTGAATCATGAGGGTCGCATCCCTGCATTTTTGTGTTGCGCTAGAGCAAAGGCCTCTTCGAAAAGATTCGTGCTTTGTCCATAAGTCATTTTTAAGTTTTCTGCGGTTAGCTCGCGCTTAACTTCTCCACAAGCAATTAAACGCATATTAATCATCATTACCCAATCAAAATGTTCTTGAATATTTTTTAAATCGTGGTGGATGACAAAAATAGATTTCCCTTGGCTTTTAAGTTCTTTTAAAAAATTAAAAATCACACCGCTAGTGACAGAATCCACTCCTGAGAAAGGCTCATCTAGAAAATAAATTTCTGCTTTTTGTAAAAAAGCCCTGGCTAAAAAGACTCTTTGCTTTTGTCCCACAGAAAGTTGGCTAATTTGTCTTTGAGCATAGCGTTCCATGTCTACTTTGCGCAACGCTTCAATCGCTTGGAGTCGGTCGCTTTGGCTGACCCATTTTAAAAATCCTAGTTTGGGATAGAGGCCTTGCATTACGAGTTCTTCAACAGTAATAGGGAAGTCCCAATCAATAGATTCTCTTTGAGGAATATAGGCAATTTTTTGAAGCTGAGATTTTTTTTCACTGCCTAAAATTCTTATTTTGCCACTCAAGGGTTTAACAAGTCCTAAAATCGTTTTGATAAAAGTGCTTTTACCCGCTCCATTGGGCCCAATAATCGCAACCATTTGACCTTTGGGTACTTTAAAATGAATATCCCAAAGAACGGAAATGTGATCATAACTAACTGTAAGGTGTTCAACATCTAAAGCAAAGTCATCAGAGTTCATGAAACCTCACTCAGTTGAGCATGGATGACTTTTGCATTATGTAAAATCATATCTAAATAGTTTTGGTCTGTAACTTCATTGTGCGACATGGTATCCCCGTAAAGAGCTTCTGAGGAAATTCTCACAGAGAGGCCAGATTTTAAAGAGGCATCTTTAATTTTATAAATAGAATCTAAATTGACATTATATTCAGGAAAAATGGTTGTTACATTATGGTTTTGAATAAAGCGAATGACTCTTTGAATATCTGAGGTGCTCAACTGGCAGTCGGGAGCTAAACCTTCTGGAGCGATAAAACGCTTTCTCCATTGATCATTGGCAAGTTCATTTTGAGGGGCTAAGTAACCTCGTGCAAAGTAATAGAAGGCATCATGGCAAGTAATTAAATAACGTCTCTGATCGGGGATCTGTTGCATTAATGAAAGAATCGTTTGATGAGCCGCTTGCATTTGCCTTCTCATCTCTTCTCCATTTTTTTGGAAGAAATCGGCATGCTCAGGCGTTAGAAGAGACAGATGTTCAACAATACAGGGGATGGCTTTTTCCCAAATAGAGATATCCATCCAAATATGGGGATCTAATTCACCATTTGTTTTTAAAATAATTTCTGGGTGGTGCCTTTGAATATAGTTGCCAATTGACTGACTATTGAGGTGCTGAGAGAGGTGCTGGTGAATATTAGGGTTATGTTCTAAACCGAGCCCATTATAAAAAATTAAATCGGCTTGAGTTAAAACTTCATCATCTCCTTTAACAAGCTCATAAGAGTGGGGATCAAGATCTTTTTTGATCAACGTTTTGACGATGACTTTGTCTTGAGCTATTTGCTGGGTCAAATCAGTGATCATACTAATCGTGCAGAGCACGCTCTTTTGATCACTATTTTGGGCAATCGTATTTGACTTTGGAGTTGTGCAACTAAAAATTAAAAAAATGATTAAGCAGCAAAAACTCGCAACAACTAATTGTTTTTTCATGAATGTCAATAAATTAAAATCCTGATTGGTATTATCCTATAATGAACAGTTCTTAACAAGCTTATATAAACTCTCATTTTCAATATTAGAGTTAGGTTAATTCTCTTTTATTTTCAAAACAAAAATTCAAAACAAAGGCTATTTTTTATCTTAAGAAAGTAATAAAACTAAAACTGCCTGTTTTAAAACTTTATGACATGAAATAATAATAAAAATTTTCTAAAAAATATTTAATATTTGCAAAAAAAATATTACATTAAATATAAGTTTGTTGTTTTTAAATTGAAAAACTAAAGAATGCTTGAACAAAATTTATAATGAATCTATTCTGACCGCCAATTTACTAAATTGCTCTTTGATTCATTTAATATAAAATAAAACGTATAGGGTGACGCCATGAATTTGCCGGAAACGGACCTTAAAACTCTCCAAGAATTAGATGATACAATTCGAAGAGCAGTTAAAAAAATTAACGGAACAAAAGAAAACGACATTTGCCGATATCTTCCTATTCCAAATGGGGGATATATGCATCATTTTACAATGAGAAAAATGAAAACTGAAGAACCCAAGGTTCTTTCTGTTCTGATCAACCGCTATATCAACTCTGTTGATAAACCCACTTCTGTAGCTCCCAAGCCTAGGGCTGCTCGTGGATCTAGAAAGCGCCGTGGGGGGATTAACTTTTCTCGTTCAGAATTAGAAAAATTAATTGACATTGCTAAGACCCTTGGAGAAGATGAGATCATTAATAAGTTGACTCCGCGTAAATCGCTAGCTGCCTATCGCCGAGATCTGATCATGTCAGTTAAAAATAATGAAGTAGATGAAAAGCTTTGGAGAGATTACGCTCAAGCAGTTGCCGAAGCCTCGGATGATGATCTATAAACAAAAATTTAATTTTACTGTTTTAAGCTTAAGTTTATTAAAAAACTTAAGCTTCTTTTTTTTAAAAACTATATTAAGATTCTTTCAATTATTTATTAATCCTTTTTTCAGAGTTTATAACTAAAATATTTTTTATCTGTTGTGAACATTTGCAATTTATCTAGCAGATGGTATAATATTATCGGTTTTTCAATACTTTTTGTGTCTAATATCTAAACAATAGAGGCGAAACATATGTCTGAAACACAACAAAAGTCCTTTGGTAAAATGCGGTCTTTAATATGGCCCATTCATGCCTTTGAACTTAAGAAAATTGTTCCATTACTACTCATGTTCTTTTGTGTCATTTTCAATTACACAATTTTAAGAGACTTGAAAGATGCACTAGTTGTTACAGCACCTGGTTCTGGAGCAGAAATTATCCCTTTCTTAAAGGTCTACGGAGTTATTCCGATGGCAGTCCTCTTTATGATCGGATATGCAAAACTGAGTAATAAACTGAACAAGCAGAAATTATTCTATACAACTATTTCCTTCTTCATGGTCTTTTTTGCTGTATTTGCATTTATGTTATATCCAATGAGAGATGTTCTTCATCCAACTCATGCAGCAGATTGGCTACAAGCACATCTACCAACAGGCTTGAGTGGTTTAGTGGCTATTTTCCGAAATTGGACATATGCATTGTTTTATATAATGGCAGAACTTTGGGGTAGCGTTGCGCTCTCTCTAGTCCTTTGGGGCTTTGCCAACGATATTACACGTGTCACAGAAGCTAAGAGATTCTATCCTTTATTAGGTATTGGAGCTAATTTAGCCCTTCCTGTTTCAGGTCCATTAATTATCTATTTTGCAAACTTAAGAAGAGTTCTTCCTGAAGGCGTCGATGCTTGGGGTTATACATTAAACCTATTGATGGGAGCTGTCACAGTGGCCTGTCTTCTTCTAATGTTTACGTATTCATGGATCCAAAAAAATGT
Source organism: uncultured bacterium (assembly GCA_964612505.1). Taxonomy (GTDB): domain Bacteria; phylum Chlamydiota; class Chlamydiia; order Chlamydiales; family JAAZZY01; genus JAAZZY01. The sequence goes on from CAZTEX010000012.1 coordinate 42,571, forward strand.
CTTAACAGACCCACGTTTTTATGATCCAAATGAGCAAAAGAAAAAGAAGAAAGAGAAACCTTCGATGGGGGTTATGGAAAGCTTCCGTTACCTAGCAAAATCGAAATATTTAGGATGTTTAGCTCTGATCGTATTTGCTTACGGTGTGTCTATTAACCTAATTGAAGTAACTTGGAAAGCTCAGCTTAAAATTCAATACCCAGATCCAGCGGCATACCTTGGGTTTATGGGATTATTTTCAACAATTACAGGACCAGTAACCATCTTTACGATGTTGTTTGTGGGTGGTAATTTGATGAGAAAGAAAGGTTGGACGTTTACAGCTCTTGTAACTCCAATTATGCTCCTTGTCACAGGCGGGCTTTTCTTTGTATTCATCTTATTCAAAACACAACTTTCTCCGATGACAGCATTGCTTGGTGTAACACCCGTGTTTTTTGCAGTCGTTTTAGGGATGGTTCAAAATATGCTTAGTAAGTCAACCAAGTATTCACTATTTGACCCAACTAAAGAGATGGCCTACATTCCATTAGACCAAGAGTCTAAAGTTAAAGGAAAGGCTGCGATTGACGTTGTGGGTGCAAGACTTGGAAAATCTGGTGGAGCTTTCTTCCAGCAGATCTTACTGGCCATTTTTGGTACAGTATCAGCAATCACTCCATACGTAGCTGTTTTCGTCGTGGTTATCGTTCTTGCTTGGCTTGGCGCTGCTAAAGCTCTTGGAAAACGTTTTGACCAATTGACTAAAGAACAAGAAGAAGAAAGAGCTAGAGAAGCTTTACAAGCGCAAGCAAGTAATCTTTCTGCTCCTAAAGCTTCAGCTGAAAAAGTGACTGTTTAATCACTAGCTGATTTAACCGCTTTATAAAAAAAAGACCTTCAAAAATGAAGGTCTTTTTTTTTACCCTAATTATAGTGAACCTAATAAAACCAAAGAACAAAAAATGGCCTCTCAAGCAACCGGTAATACAAATTCTCTTTTTCCAACAACCAATAAGACCCTTTACAGAAAATTTGGATGAATACAGGCCTGATAGTAAATCCAAAACAACAGGATCTCTGGGCGATGATGTGAGATCTTCTCCATTTGCAATGGCAAAGGATCTTTTTGATGGATTAGCTATAAGTATGCCTCATGGGGTTTCACTGAAAATCCAAGGCGTTTTGGGATCTATGCAGGTCGTCGCTTTTATGCCTAGATCTGAAAAAGGGAGCTCAAAAAATCTTTTTGATAAACCCACATATGAGCCGCCTTCTGAGCAAATGACTTATATTTTTAACAGTGAGCTAGTCTCTGTGTTACAAAGGGCTAATCAACCTGAACAGGTAGCATTGAATGGTAGACGATTTCATTCAGTAATCCCTACTGTCAACATGGTTTTCGATAGAGCATCGAAAGCGAAGCAAAGAAAGGCTGATAAGGAATCCATTCCATCAGAATCAAAATCTGCAGCATTCAACTTTCCGATTGTAAGAACCTACGACGGAGAAAGCGCTGCTCGCCTTATTTTTTCTTTTGAAGAAATCTGTTTAGGGGTTGCAGATGTAATTCTTGAGCCAGTACCTAAGAATCTTATCAGTAGAAAAATGGTCAAGCTAGCTATGCATCATCCTAAAGTAGGAGATCAGCTAGCAAAGGACGGGCAAAAGCGGCTTCTAGAAAAGTTCCCTAGTGGTTACTACATTGAATTAATATCTTCTGAGTTAAATGGGACATTGACAGTGCATCGATCATACTTAAGTAGCAGTGGCAGAAAAAAGTTGGAAGCAGGTCAAGATTTTTTATGGGAAAATAACAGAGTTTATCAGTATGACCAAGCTGCCCAACATCTAGAGCTAGAAGAAAATGAACAAATTGCTCCAGGTACTGTAAGCGCAATAAAAGGCGCTACACAAAAAGGAGGGAGATTTCCTCCTCCCTCAAATGGAACTTTACATCTTCTTTCTGCGGTAGCTGAAGTGGAAGAGCCAGAAGAAGAATCTTAGAAGAGTAGTCGCCTGCTAGAGAATCAAAGTACAATCAATTAAAAATTTGAAACAGATGTTGATATAACTTCTTTTAAGAAAAAGATCTTCTTTTTTGCAGCTCTTTTTTTTATACTTGTTATTTTCAATAAACAAACATCTAAATCGAGGAAAATGGCGTCTAGTGCAAATTTTAGAGAAGGTTCTCATCTTGCAGTGATATCAAGGTTTTTTACAGCCAATCTAGAAAACTACAAGCCAGATAGTAGAAGAGTGTCGGGCGGACCTGATTTAGAAGAGGATGCAAGATATTATCCAATAGCACGTGCCGAGAGTCTTTTTGATAGTCTTATTGTTACAGTACCCGAAGGAGTTTCATTTACTGCTGAAGGTGTTTTTGGTCCTGACAAGATCGTTGCTTTTATGCCTCAATATAGTTCTAAAGCAGATGAAAAGCCAAGCAATCTTTTTGATCTTCCTCAGTATCGGCCAGCTATTGATGGGATGGTCTTTATTTTTAACAATGAGTTAGAGCATCGCAGATTGGAATTGCAACAAGCTCAAACCGATAAGTTTAATGTTCAAAAAAGTTTTTCTTCAACAGTTCCTACTGTGGGGATGCATTTCATTCGGGATCTAAAAGGTGGGCAGGCTGCGCAGCCTTTTCCATCCGAATCAAAGGCCGACGCATTTCGATTAGCCATTGCTAGAACTTATGAAGGAGATAGCGGTGTTCGCCTTATATTCACTGCCGGAACATTTTTAGGAGCCGTAGATTTAAATTTTGACCGAGTACCAGGTAATCTTATCCATAGAAAAGTTGTCAATTTGAATTTGCATACTCCTCAAAGAACAAAAGCACTGCAAGCAGGAAGAGATAAGTTTTCAAATGTTATTGCCACAGCGTTATCGGGGCGAGGGGCAAGAAAGCTCTTTTTAATAGACAAAACAATCCTAGAAGAGCTTCCTAGTGGTTACTCTGTTGAATTAACAACATCTGAGTTATCGGGGACGCTTGCTGTACATAGGTCAGAGCTAAATGATGAAACTCAAAGAACACTAGAATTAGGTCGAGGATTTTTGTGGGAAAGTAAGCGAGTGTATCCATATGATAAAAATCCAGAAATTCTCCCTCGTTCAACAGTTACTCAAAGATTAAGAGAAAAATACCTTCAGGGGAAGAGACCCGCAAATGAACCCGAATCGAGTTAAAAGAAGAAAGAAAAAAAATGGCATTTACAGCAAGCGTTAATACAAATCCCCCGATTACACCAGAAGCAAATGGAGTGCCTAAAGGGGCTGAAGTAAGAGCTCGTGTATCTGGAATTGCTTCTAGTTTTTGTGACCATCTTGTCCTTACATTACCTACGAAAATAACAGCCGCCGCTTTAGGAGTTGTTGGGTCTGAAAGAGTTCTTTCTTATACACCTCAACTTAGAGGAGAAGAGCGAAGAAATCTTTTTGAGTCTGGTTGGCATCAACTCAGTAATGATGCTGAACCCACTTTTGTGATAGACCCGTCTTATTTTGAATTTGATCCACCTACGTTGCTAGCTTCTCTAAATGAAGAAAAATATCGAACTGGTTATGGAAAACACTTTCTTGAAGAAACTCCTCAAGTCTTATTTATGCATCCAAAGCAAACTCTAAAGTATGGAGAAGTGAGAACACCTGTTCAACCTTATCAAACAGATGAGCATTATTCACACTTTGCAGTACCCATCATCAGGACATATAGTGGAGAAGGTGGAGTACGCGTTCTTCTCTATAAAAATCCAGAAGAAGACTTTCTTGGTTCTGTAGATTTAAATTTTGAACCTGATCGTGCCCTTTTAGCTAATAGAAAAATTGTTCATCTTGTTATTTATGACACGGTCCATTTCCCCGTGGGACTATCATTTTCTGACGTTTCCGAGTTGCACAAGCTCCCACATCCCTATTACGCTCACCGTAGATCTTCTGAATTATCTGGGACAATGAAAGTACATAATCAATCAGAGACACCTCAGCCGCCCATCACATTTGAAGAGGGTAAGGGGTGTTTGTGGGAAAGTGAGCGCGTCTACCGATATATTCAAAATCCCGGATTGAGTTCTTTTTGGAGACAGGAACAAATGGCTTCTACAGCTGCAAGTTCAAAAGAAGCGGGAGCAAAGCCACCCAAAATAAAGAAAACAGTTACTTTTGATCTACCAGACGAAGCTGCCGCCGCCGATGACTCTTAGAAATTAATAGCTCATTTTTTCGAGGGGCTTTTGACCATTATAAGCGCTACATTTAAAGATGAGAGCTCCTTTGATGGGGGTATTCCCATGAGAGAAAAGAGGAACAATTTTGACAAGCTCTATACTTTCAAAGTAGGGGGATAACTTTTTCCTAACGATGTTTACTTCACGATCAACATCAGATAGAAAGTTTTTTGAATTCTTCGACCAAACGTAATAACCTGTTTTACCGATCTTTTCTTCAGCCATTGAAGGCCAGAAACAAAATTGATTTTGTCGACGATTTTCTGTGTTAAAAAAGTATTGTCTTTTGAGTCCAGGGCCATAAAAACTTAAAATGCTAGCCATCTGATAAGTGTCAGAAAAAAGAAAGTGCTCCTTTTCATCATAATCTATTTGAACTAATGCATGATGGAGCTCTTGCCAACCAATGCTTCTAATAAAGGGGTTGAGTTTAAAAGAGAACCAAGGATGAGGCGACTTCGCATGGTTTTGCAAAAAAGGGATTGAAGTGATAGTAAAAACAAGAATTAAAGAGAGGGCTACTCCTCGAAATAACCACTTGGCTCCATTCTTCATTTGTTCAAGACCATACCAAGCGATGAGATAGGTCGAAGTAGGATAAGCATAGAGAGCCCAATTAGCTTGAATTTTCTTGAAAGTAGAGAGAGCTAAAAAAGATCCCAAAATTAAAGTTGTTGTCATTGCACAGAAAATAAGAGAAGGCTTTAATTTTTTTCGGAGTCTAAAAACTTCAAAAAGTGACAGTAGTAAAAGAACAAATAAAATGGGAGAGAGGACGGCAAATTGAGCGCCAAAAAAGGACCAGAAGTTACTTTGGTTAGCTCTGGTTGTCGTTTGGGTAATCACATGGCGAAAAGTGGGCCATTGATGAAGGCTATTCCAAACTAGACTGGGTAAAAGTCCCGCGAGCGATAGAGCCATTCCGTTCAAGATCCCCTTGTTATAAAAAGGGCGATAAAAAAAACAAGTCACTACAAGAGGAACCCAAAGAAGATAAATAGGCCATTTAAATAAAGCTCCACAGAGAATAAAAAGCGAGATGAGTAGATAGTTAGGGGACTCTTTATTTTCTAAAGCTTCAAAAATGGGGTAGAGAGCCAGTGTCCAAAATAAGATAAAGCCACCATCGGTGGTCGCTGCAAAAGTACCCATCATCCCAATAGGACAAAAAGCAAAAATAACAGCCGCCCAAAAAGAGAGGCGAGGGCTTAAGGCTGCTTTATAAGCTGCAAAGAAAATAGCCATTGAGGTCAACATGGAGATCAAAATAGACATGGAGCGAACGCCCAGTTCTGTTTGACCAAATAGTTTACAGCCAAGCCAAATTTGCCAGGCAATTCCGGGTGGCTTGCTATAAAAGCCAAAGTCTAGATTGCGACTCCAAGTCCAATATTGCGCTTCATCAGGATCTAAACTAATGTAACCTGAAGAGATTTCAAAAAAAGCCCAAATGGCTTTAATCACTAACAAAGCAAATAAGAGTAGGAGATATTGTTGGTAAGTTTGAGAGAAAAAAAAGCGTTTTATCTGAGCTGTCTTCATGATAAAAAAGGATGATTTATTGGCGTTTTTTCAGCAATCTTAAAACGCCCAGGTAAAAGAAAAGAGCCCTGTAACAAAAGCGCCTGTATTGCGTCCTGCTAAACTAAACCAAGCACCTGCTATTACCCCAAAATTAGAGTTAATGTTATATTCAAGCGCAGGAGCAATGCTCCAGCTTTGATTTTCAGGTGCGCCCACACTCACGCCTCCCTGATCGCCTGATCGATATTTAGAAGCGCTAGTAATGGTGTATTGTACATCTGTAGCAAATACCCAATGCTCGGTAATGCTATATTCTATCGCAAAAATAGTCGTGAAATTATTGCCTGCTTTAACCTTACAATCCGTGCTAGATGTTCCGCCAAAGATATTAAGTCCTTCGACATGGACGCGACTATTGATGGTATAAGAAAAGCTCCAACGAAAGCGGAAAGGGTGATAATGAGTGGGATCTAAATCTTTTTTAAAAAGAGTATTGAAGCTTTTTTGAAAGTTTAAAGAAAAATTAGTTCCATAAGCTCCTCCTCCAATGGCGTCTGTTCCTAGTTTTCTAGTTACTAGATGTTGATAGCGCCCTGATGGAAAAGTCATCCCTACCACAAAAGAACAAGCGGGAACAGGGGTGCCAATGACCGCTTCGAGCATTTGAAAACCAAAAGATAGATTTGTATCTCCATAGCCAAAAAAGTGTTGGTTTTGTTTGCGATTTAAAAAAGCCTGCACCACCAAATTGACATCCATAAAATTGGTAAGACCGTACTGAAAAACATTCAAAAACTGATATTGTAAATTGGATCGAGTGCGCTCTTTATGCCAATCGCTAGTATAAGTGCCATAAGTTCTCTTCCAGTAAAAATAGGGTTGAATGTTGTAAAGGCCTTTGGGAACTACATCTGCTGAAGGGGCTAAAAGGGGACCTGTATAAAAGGGGCTGTAGACTTTATAGAGATCTTTAATATAGGCGTCTTTTTCTGAAGCATGGGCAGAGCCCCTTTTCCCTTGTAGTAGTGCCCAAGGATGAATTGGAGCACTTAAAGTAAGTAATAATAAAGTCAAAAAAAATTTTGACGACAGAAGCTTCATGAAAGAGTTCGTTTTAATCTTGTAGCTTTCATAATAGGGAATTCAATTATTGGTCAAATAATTTCTATCAAATGCAATTCTGAGAAATAGATGATTGATGAAATCTTAATAATTTAAATGGATCACTGGAGAGCTACAAAAGCTCTGAACCCTGTGATGCGATGTCTCAAATTTTATTTTTTTGCAAAACAATTTCAGGTGGAAAAGAAGAAAGAAAATGTTTTGAAATCATGAATAAGAAGCTTGTTAGTGATGAGAGAGCTGGGTTTGTTTTTTCAAAGATAGCTTCTTCTACAACATCTCAAATATTAACAATGGGAGATTATTCTATTAACAATTATTGTCTCGCTTTAGAGCGGCCAGCAGAAGGTTCAAGAAAGTCTCTCTCGTGGAGTGATCTTAGTAATTGTATAACCACCACATTGGAGAATAATGAAAAAATGGCTATATTAATTGGGGCAAAAAAATAAATTTCTCTTTTCAATCCTTAAAAACTCGTAAAGATTTCTATCTCTAAGAATTTTATCGTTTTAAAAGGTTGCCATTGCTTTTTCTAATGGCATTAGCAAAGGATATTTCTGAGCAAAGAGCTCCGCATTTAAAAGAGCTGCTCCCGCAGCTCCTCGAATGAGGTTGTGCACTAAAACATTAAACTTAATGTCTAAACAATTACAGCGTTGTAATTTTCCTACAGAAACCGTGAGCCCTTTTCCTAAATGAATATGAATTTTAGGCTGAGGAAACTGTTTATTTTCAAAGTAGACCAGAGGCTTTTCAAAAGAGGGTAAGTTTTGAGAGGCAAAGTTAAAATGAGAGAAAGCCTCTTCTACTTCTTTCAATGAGGGTTTCTTTTTGAGCTGAGCGCTCACATTCATAAAATGGCCATGAGTGATGGGCACTCGGCAGACTTGAGCGCTGATTTTGCAATCACTATAAAGTATTTGATTCTTATTAAGAGCACCTAAAATCTTTAAAGGTTCTGTTTCAATCTTTTCTTCTTCCCCTTCAATATGCGGGAGCAAGTTGTCTTGCATTTGCAGGGCGCTGGGTCCGCTATAGCCCGCTCCAGAGAGAGCTTGATAGGTGGCAATATGCATTCTTTCTAAACCAAAGAAAGTTTCAAGCGGCTTAAGTGCGATCGCAAGTCCTGCAACAACACAATTGGGATTCGTGATTATTTTTCCTTTTGTCTTTTGATACTCGATCAGCTCAAGATGCTCTGGATTAACTTCAGGGATTAAAAGAGGGACATTTTCTTTCATTCGAAAATTTTTGGCATTGGAGATAACGTGAGATCCTTTTTGTAAGTGGAATAATTCGATTTCTTCAGCTACTTGGCTATCAAGAGCAGAAAAGACAAGAGGAACTTCTTCTTCAAAAAAACAAGAAGAGATTTTTTTTTGTGAGAGCTTTTGAGAAAGCTGTCCTTCAAAAGGGGTTTTTAAAGCAGCTGGGTAATCTAATCCTACAGAAGAATCTGAAGCTGCAAGATAAGTTATTTCAAACCAAGGATGGTTTTGTAATAATCGAACAATATTTTGCCCAACAAGCCCTGTAGCTCCTAAGACAGCAACCGAAATTTTTTGCATAATATCTAGATTTAGGTCATCTTTAAAAGATTTGAAAATTCAAAATAATCTTTAGGAGAAAATTATGAAAGCTTTTTTATCTTTTCTTTGTTGTTTAACCCTGATTGGCTTTCCGCTAGCTGCTGAAAACCAAGAAGAAACTTGGATTTGTGAATACATTACAAGGGTGCCTAATTTCCCAATCGAAAATCTTAATTTTTTATGTTATCCCCATCTTCTTGAAAATCCAGCCGCATTTAAAAAGCTCATTAGATCTCTTGCAGAGCGTTATAAAGATCATGATATCACCTCTATTGTCGGGCTAGAAGCTAGAGGTTTTATTTTTGGAGTTGCCTTAGCCTATGAAATGGAAAAACCTTTTATTATGATGCGAAAAAAAGGAAAGCTACCGCGAAAGACTCGCGCTGTATCTTATAGTTTAGAATATGGCAAAGATGTTTTTGAAATCGAAGAAGAGAGCATTCAAAGAGGTGATCGCATTTTAATTGTTGATGATTTATTAGCTACTGGGGGAACAGCTACTGCAGCAATTCAACTTGTTGAAACGCTGGGTGGGCAGGTCGATGAAGTGGCTTGCATCTTTGAATTAGAAAATTTAAAGGGAAGAGAGCGGGTACCTGCAAAAGTATTTGCAGCGCTCGGTATACCTCAGTAGTCTAGTCAGGATCTCGGTCGTGAAAGCTAAAGAGGTCTCGAAAGCCTTGCAGGGTTACATCTCTTGAAATGGCAGCAATTGAATCTGTCAAAGGGATATTTTTGGGACATACTTTGACGCAATTTTGAGCGTTGCCACAATCTGAAATGCCTCCTTCTTCCATAAGAGGACGGAGGCGTTTATGTCTTTGCATTTTACCCGTGGGGTGGGCATTAAAAAGGCGCGCTTGAGAAATAGCTGCAGGTCCTATAAAAGCAGAACTATCATTGACTTGAGGGCAAGCTTCTGAGCAGCAGCCGCAGGTCATGCAGGTGGAGAGCTCATACATGAGCTGTTGCTTTTCTTGACTAATTTTAGGGCCAGATCCTTTTTGATAGGCGCCATCACTTTCAATCCAAGCACTGACTTTCTTTAAATTGTCAAACATGATCGTTCGATCGACAATTAAATCGCGAACCAGAGGAAACTTGGTGAAAGGGGCTAGTAAAATAGTTCTTTTATTTGTTTCTTTAATCAAATTGCGTATTAAGGCGGTGCAGGCTTGGCGAGGTTTTTGATTGATCAGCATAGAGCAGGATCCGCAAACCTCTTCTAAGCAACCTTGTTCCCAAACCACCGGCTCTACAGTTTTCCCTTTACTGTTGACGGGATTTTTTTGAATTTCCATTAAAGCAGAAATGACATTGGAAAAGGGGGTTAATTGACACTCAAATTCTTCCCAATACTGATGTCCAGGGTGACCTCGAAAAACTTTTAAGATGAATGTTTCGCCCATAATCTCCGATTAAGTAAATGGAAGAACAATGTTATTAGGAATGTTCTCCAAAGTAGGTTTAATTTTTTTTGCATGTGCATAATCCCGCTTTATCGGCTTGAGATGCCTAATGTCAATAGGATTGTATGTGATAACAGGATCTTCTTTTTGAGAATCATAAGTCGCAATCGTTTCTTTGAGCCAATGCTCGTCATCGCGCTCAGGAAACTGAGGTTTATAATGGGCTCCTCTAAATTCATCGCGAAGAAGGGCGCCTTTAGCAATGATATGGGCAATTTCAAGCATTGGGCCAAATTGGGCCGCAAAAATATACGTTTGATTTGCCAGTTGTGAGCGATCCGATAGAGAAATATTTTTTAAGCGCTCTTTCAATTCTTTGATTTTATCGATTGCTTTTTGTAGATCTTGATTATTGCGTTTGACGGTGACATATTGAATCATCGTATCTGCAAGTTCTTGATGAAGCTTGTGTACATTTTCTTTGCCGTGTTGGCTTAATAAAGTGGCCTTTTTTTGCTCTTCTTGACTGAGCGCTTCTTTGAAAATAGTGCTTGAGATTTCTTTTTTCCCTTTAGTTAGCACATAGCGATGCATTTCCACTCCAGAGACCAAACCACCAAAAATGCAAGACAGAAGAGAATTGGCGCCCAGTCTATTAGCTCCGTGATATTGATACTCACATTCACCGGCTGCAAAACAACCTTTGAGATTGGTCATCTGGCGAAAGCGGGTCCAACGATTTGGATCATCTGCTGCGGGCCAGTCCACCCAAGCTCCTCCCATCGAATAGTGCATTCCGGGAAAGATTTTCATCGGTACTTTTGCTGGATCATCTCCTGTAAATTTGTTATAGATTTCTAAAACAGAAGAAAGCTTGGCGCGTGATTTTTCGGGCAGGTGAGTCACATCTAAAAAGACTTGATTTTTGCCATCGATACCCAGACCCATTTCACAGATCCGCAAGATTTCTCGAGAGCCAATATCGCGGGGAACCAGGTTACCAAAAGCAGGATAGAGTTCTTCTAAAAAGTACCAAGGTTTACCTGTCTCTCCACAAGAGATCTCTTTTCCTTCCACTGTGGTGATTCTTTTGGAAGAATCTCCATAAACCCAAAGGCGTCCACCCTCTCCTCGAACAGATTCAGAAATTAAACGCAATTTATCTTCACCAGGGATGGAGGTGGGGTGAATTTGAATAAATTCCCCATTGCCATATTGCATTCCTTGTTGGTAAAGCCTGCCATTGGCAGCTCCAGTACAAAAAGTAGAATTGGTAGAATATTTAAAAATAAGTCCGGGGCCACCCGTTGCAATTAAAACAGTATCCGCTGGTAAATACTCCAATTTGAGATTGAAAAGATTCATTAAAATAATTCCACAGGCTTCACCTTGCTCGTCTAAAACAACTCGCATAAACTCGTGATTTTCAAACTTTTCAACTCTTCCTAATGCTTCAAAGCGTCTGACTTGCTCATCGAGTGCATAAAGAAGTTGCTGACCCGTTGACGCGCCGCAAAAGGCTGTGCGGTTATAAAGAGTGCCGCCAAATCTGCGAAAGTCAATATTACCTTCAGGGGTGCGATTAAAAGGGACGCCAAAGCGATCCATCATCCTTAAAATATCAGGACCTGCTAGGCACATTTCAATAATCGGGGGTTGTTGGGCTAAAAAATCTCCCCCCTTAATGGTATCATATGCGTGAATCATCGGAGAGTCTTCTTCTCCTTTGGAGTTCATCGCAACATTGATTCCCCCTTGAGCACATACAGAATGAGAGCGCTTCACTTTGGTAACAGAAATAATTTTGACAAGGAGCCCTTTTTCTGCCAGTTTCATAGCAGCAGATAGACCCGCAAGTCCTCCGCCAACCACAATCGCTGTTTGATTTAAAAAGCCCATAATTACCTAAGATTTACAAAGTATGTTAACCAAATCGCAGAGAGACCCAATAGGGCAAGTCCGATGGTAAAAGCAATAGCAATAAAACGCATGACTTGTTGAGAACGCATACTTAAAGTTACTCCCCAAGAAATCATCGCAGTCCAAAGACCATTAAAAGCGTGGTAACAAGCGGCGATCACAAAAATAGTATAGAGAGAGATCATCAAGGGGCTTTTGAAAACTTGACGCACACTGAGCAGGGTGGCCACTCCAAAGCTTTGTGAAACAGCAATGACTTGATTCGCATTTAGTTTTTTTTGAGATAGTTTTTCGACATATTCTTTTAGTAAGCTCTCAAGCATTTCTTCTTGGGCTTGTTTGGCAAAAGAGGGGTCGTAACTAGTTTGAGCATCTGCTTTTTGCCCATAAATCAATAAATTTTCCTGCTCTTTTTGCACGAGAGTTTCATTATAGAGATGCACTTGCAGTCTTGGAGCGATGCGATACAATCCCGGGTCCATGTTTAAGCGAACCATATAATAATTTTGGCCGCTTCCTCCATTCATACTTAAAGGATATTCCATAAAGCGCATTTGGATGATATGGAGCACGAGGCCAAAAAGTAAAATCCAAGAAGTGATCCTTTGCCATGAGAAAGCATGATTTCTAGGGTAAGAAGAGAGCTTGGGTTTATGCTTCGCCCCTTCAAAGGAATTAAACTTGCTAGTAAACAAATATTTTATACCTAGCCCTGCATGAAATAAAATCGGAAAGCCTAAAAATAAAATTTCAATGACTTGTAAGTAGGGCAAATCGTGAATGGCATTGACTGATTTAACAAAACCCTGACCCCAGTCTCCAATGTAAAGAGCTGCTTGAGAGTTTGTAATTAAGTGTTCTAGTAAAAAAAGAACTAGCCAAATACCTGCTAAAGAGTGGAACCTACGGTTAACATATGCTCGAGGAAGAACTTTTTCTGCCATATTGAATTTTAAAGTTATCAGAAAAGCACACCGTAGCAATCTAAAGAACTTTTGACAAGAGATTTTTAAAAGACTTATAAAAAAAAACCTTAACTACTCCATTTTTAAAAATTTCAGTTGCTAGTTCATTTAATAATAAATCTGTTATAATTCCCTTCTTTTGAAAAGGAATAAAAGAGATGAACACATTATTAATTTCTTCTACAAATCCTAAAGTATCTTTTTTGGATCAGCCCTTTCAAGGCGATCTTTTCGGTGAACTTAAGTCAAAAAAATTAACCTCACAGAGTTTGCAATCCCTTTTAAATTCTAAAAATTTTAATCAAGCGGAAGAGGCTTTTTTTAGTGAAGAGCAAAAAGCACGTTTTCAAATTCATAAAGCGGATCGATTTCTCAATAAAAGGTATATCGCGCACCTTTTTGGAGACTCATTTATGCAAAACACCATTTATGAAGGCTGGTTTATCTCAGATGCTTTAATCCATATGATTGCTATCTTAGAAGAAAATACGATCTCTTCAGATGTCTCCCAAGTGTTAGAAGATCTTAAAAAGTGTCTTGCTTGGCAAGGAAGACTCATTTCCTTTGCCATTGCGAATGAAAGCATCAAAACAGATCCTGAAATCTCTGATGAAGATCATATACCCTCGATTGGAAATGAAGAAAATATCGATGTAGGTGAGACTGTTGAAGAGTCAGGATTAACCCCTCTACAAAAACTTGTCGGTGAATTTAAGCAGGCCATTTTGAATCTTGTTGATGGAGAAAAAATCGTTGTTCCAGGAGGTTGCAGGGGACACTCTGTCCTTTATGAAATTCAACGAGTCTCTCAAAACGATTATCAATTTAGCGTCTATAACGCAGGTCAAGGGGTTGAAAAACATAATATCATCTTAGAAGATGAGGGTTCTGAAAAAGTTCATGGAGTTTATCGCATTAGGCATATTCCGGAAGAGAGCGTTGCTAATGAAAAGTTTTTATGTGATCTTTTTGAATTAAAGACAATCTATCCAAGTAGTTTTGGTGATCGTCTTTATGATGAAATTCTCCCTACATTGGGAGGGGAAACAGTGGAAAGCTCTGCAGATCCTGATGACTATATGCTTATTCAAAGATCGGGAACCTGCTCTTGGAAAATGCTCAGCGCCTATCTGCGCTATAATATGCCACTCATTCAGAGGAAATATATTAAACTCAAAGCGCGCTTGGATGTTTTTCAAAAATGGTATGATTTAGGTTACCCGCTAGATTGTGTTAAAACTTCTCAAGAGCTCTTAAGTCGATTGATTATTAATTATAAGGGAGAAATTTTTAGTAATAGACGTCTTCCAATGAATTTTTCAAGAGAAGAGCTTCTGACTATGGGAATTTATAAAGTCAAAAAAACATTCAACAAATATAAGTTCCTTTTAGATGAAGAAGCGATCAAAAAAGCAGATCTCTGGCATAGAGCTTTTACAGGTCAATCCATCAGCGCAGCTTAAAAAGATCGAGCGTATTTTGAGAAGCTTTTTGAGCCACTTCTTGCAGGGAAACACCCTTTAACTTGGCAATCATTTCTGCTGTCTCTGGAAGAAAAGAGGGCTCATTTGTTTTATTTCTTTTGCTCTGGGGAGAGAGATAGGGGGCATCTGTTTCAATCAAAATATTCTCAAGAGGCACCCACGTGGCAATCTCTTGCAAGCTTAAGCTTTTCTTAAAAGTAACAATCCCACTCCATGAAAGATACCATCCTCGTTCAACAAGCTTTTTAGCATCACTGAGAGTCCCTGTAAAGCAATGGAGGACTCCAGCTCGCTCTTTTTGATAATGCTCATCAATAATGGCAAAAAAATCATCGAAGGCCTCGCGGCAATGAATAATCAAGGGTAAATCGTGGGCAAGTGCCAGCTTGATATAACGGATGAAAAAGTCTCTTTGCATCTGCTTAGGAGAATGTTCATAAAAATAATCAAGTCCAGTTTCCCCAACAGCAACCAGTTGTTCTGAAGCGGCAGCTCTTGCAAAGTGATTAAAAAACAGCTCTCCTTCTTTTTCAACATCGTGAGGGGTGGTAGCTCCTGCTAGATATACCCATGGATAGTCTTTAACTAGCTCAAGGCCTCGCTCAAGTGTGGTTAAATCGGTGCAAATGTTGATAATTTTAGAGAGGTTCATTTTTTTAGCCCGCTCCAAAAGTGCTTCAATCTGAGGAAAAAGAGTATCACCTGTTAAATGGGCATGAGAATCTATGAACATAATCACCTTTTTAAAATCAGGGTCCAAAAAAAATAGCAGTAAGGGAGCAAATATACAAGGTGATATTTTAGTTGTTCGATTAGAGGTGAAAAGGGGGTAGCCCTTGATCAACGAATGGAATATCTTACTCAGAGACTTGAAGGGCAATTTTGAGCTGGCCCGATTCGGAATATTTAGCTTTTAGACAATAGGTAACGACATTGGGAGATTTAACAAGAGTGATATAGGTATAATCCCCTTCATCTCTATAGCCATTGTCGTCTTTAGGGTCTGAGAAATACTCTCTTCCAAGCAAGTCATTTAAGGATAAATTTTTGAAATCTTCATCAGTGATAGCTATTTCTTCCCCTTTAGCTAGCATGAGCATTCCTGAGGCCTCTTGTTTTAAAGCTCGATCAAATCCTAAAACGCGGGCAACATCACAGAGTTTATCCTTAGGATTGAAAATGCATATTTCGCTTTTTCGTCGTATCATTGCGCTCTGAGAGATCTGGCTGATCAGCGCCGCAAGGTGATTTGCTGCCCCGCTTTTTTTAGCTTTCTCTACGAGTCTTTCAGCTCGAAAGACTCTGAATTTCTGCACAATGGAAGGGGCTTTTGAGTCTAAATTACGCTCTCTCACCGCAGTAGGACCTAGGCTTTGGAGATGTTTCATTCCGTAGTATAGAGCCTGCTGTCTTGTATTTTCGAGGATCTGCGCAGCTACATGTCCTGGGAGCTCTTCTGCCAAAGAAATGATTTTCTCAATTGTATGAACTAAGTGATCTGGGCTAGAAGGCTTTTGAATTTTGGATTGCAAAGTACCAATTTTATTCAATAATCGAACTTCATTTTTTGCTAATGAGCCTGGGGTGTCCTCTGAGCGATACGTGAAGCTTGTTTCCTAATAGGTGAGAAATAGTAAGACTCTTGATAAGATTCTTGCCGCGGTGCAAAAGAGGGATTTTGTATTAAAAACAACATGCTGTTCCTTGAAAAGCTTCACAAAAATTATATCAGAAATTAAATAAAATAGCAAGGAAATTCAAGCTTTTTTTGTATTTAAGCTTCTTATAATGAGTTCTATGGCTATGATCCTATCCTAGAGGTCAGTAGAGAGATCATAAGGCCAGCAACAAGCTCTTAAGGGTGCCCCTAAGCAAGCTCTCTTTAGGCCATTTTACATCCTTAAAATAGTGTAAAAAAGATTTTTTTTTGCCGAGCTAGACTCCTTCAACTATTTTAGTTGCATCTTCATTTCAATTTGGATAACCTAAAAATTCTTAAATAGGAGGATCATTTGCTTCGATCTATTTCAGCTGCCTATGGACAATCAGATGTTTTTGGCAAACTTATTTTTATCTGCTTAACTTTGTTATCGATTGCAAGTTGGGTGTTATTTTTCTATAAAATATGGCTCTCTTATCGCTTAGAAACATCGGCTGCTCAAGCAGAGAGACTGTTTCATAATAACAAGAGAACTCCGTTTCTTGCAGATTTAGATGCTTTAGAACATCAAACAGGTCTTGTCAATCCTTTCTCCTCTCTTTACCAACTGCTAAAAAATAGTGCTTTGACGCTGCTTAAGAAGAATAAAGAGCTTAAAGACAATAGTGTAGCCTCAAGTACTTTTTTATCTTCAACAGACATTGAGCAGCTCTCTTCACAAGTAGAAATGAAAATTTATGTAGAAAAAAAGAACTTTGAAAAATACATGTTTATCCTTTCAACGACTTTTAGTTTAGCCCCACTGCTGGGTCTTTTAGGGACTGTCTGGGGAATTTCAGTGACCTTTGCTCAACTTCCCAATTCAGCTCAAGCTTTAAGTAATCAAGCTGTCCTCTCTGGGTTATCAATGGCGCTAGGTACAACTGTCTATGGAATTGTCGTAGCTATTTTTGCTTTGCTTTTTAACAACTACTTAAAAGGACGCATGGATAGTTATATGGTTAGAATGCACCAGTTTTCTTCAGAACTTTTACATAATGTAGAAGTACAATATCGAGCAGTAGATGTCTTATGAGTCGTAGAAAAACGTTTCAAGATACGACTCCCTATGAAGAACCGACGATCAATCTGACCCCTTTAATTGATGTTGTCTTTGTCGTCCTTGTGATGTTTATTATCATTGCACCGATGATCAATCTAGATCGCATCGAACTTGCAGAGGGAGCTCCCAGCATCAAGCAAAATCAAGTAGATCAAACACTTGTTGTCCATATTCATAAGGATAACTCTATCTGGCTTAATCAAAGGCAGGTGAGCGTGTCAGAACTTTTCAATTTACTCAAGCAAGCCAAAAAGAATTATCCTCAAGCGATTCCTCAAGTGATGCCCGATAAAAACGCTTCATTTCAAGCTTATGAACATGTAAGAACAGCCTCTAAAAATGCGGGTTTTGATTATATCGATGTCAATTTGAGTCCTTAAAAATATGATGGATTCCAGAAGTGCCCTAAAAAAAATTATTAAGTTTGTAGTTGGTGTGCATCTTCTTTTGATGCTGATTGGTTTTGTAGAGATCAAAAAAAAACCTAAAAAAATAGTGATTACTTCTAGAGTGATGAGAGAAAATTTTCGAGCCCCTCCAGTTGTAACACTTGTAGCAGCAAAAAAAAATATCTCTCAAACCAAAGTAACGGCTCAGGTACAACCGGCAAAAAAAGCGGCAGCTAAGCCTGCTAATAAGCCTGCTAAACCAGTGCAAACAGCCTCAGCAACGCAGAAACCAAAGCTAGCAAAAGAACTACCCAAAATTGAACCTGTGCCACAAGAGCCTAAATCAAAATCGATTGACATTGTATTGCCTAAAGCAATCGCACAACTAAATGTTGAAAAGATGACCATAATAGAGGATGGGGATCTATCAGAAGTAAGTAACGCGCCCTATCTAGAATATTTTAGTTCTGAAATTAAAAGTCGATTGCAACTCAATGCTGGAGCTTTTGTCCACTTAGAGGTCACAATCAATCCAGAAGGGAAAGTAGTTAAAGTTTTACACAAAAAATCATCGGATCCTTTTAATAAAGATTACATTATTGAGAATGTAAGACAAATGCAATTTTCCCCTTTTTTTGGTGAAATTGCTAGAGATTCAGAGTATACTTTTGTCATCACCTTGGAAGGAGAAACCTGATATGAAATTTTTACGAGTAACACTACTCATTTTTCTACTCGCGGTCCATTCGTTTTGCTTTGGGTCTTCTCGAAAGAGTGAAGAGATTGTCATTCGCTTGCAAGCCCCCAATCAGCTCGTTCAGTTTTACATGGAAAATATTCGTCATGAATCTTCCATGATCTCTGAAGCACATGCTCAAGAACTGCAAAGTATTTTATTATTTGACCTTAATAACAATGGTAAACTGAGAACGTTAGAGCATTCTGAAATAGGTGAGCTCAAAAAAAATGCAACGGTTTCAGAGCTGCGCTCCAAAGGCGTTTCTTATCAGCTCTCTACTTGGATTCGAGATCAGTTTATGACCTTTTCAGTTCTATCGACAGCTCAAGATAAAATTTGCTTTGCCGAAGATATAAAGCTCACAGGAGATCTTGGTAAAGATCGCGTTCGTATTCATGAAGTGATGAGCCACTTACATCAATTTCTTTTTGATGAGCCAGGAATTTATTTAAGTAAAATTTTATATACTTTTAAAACAAGAAACGTTTCTGACCCCTATTATTCCTCAGTTCCTGAAGAGATCTATCAATGTGACTTTGATGGGGGCAATTCTAAACAAATGACCTTTGAAAATAGTCACTGCATTACTCCGCATCCAGTGCTCGCTAAGAATGGTAAAGATGTGGAAGGTTTCTTTTATGTCTCTTATAAGATTGGTCAACCGAAAATTTTTTGGACAAAATTTGATAATCCAAGTCCTCAGCGTCTTTGTTATATTCCGGGGAATCAATTTATGCCCTGCTTATCCGCCAAAGGGGATAAAGTCGTTTTTATTAATGACGCTCCAGGTCATCCAGAAATTTTTTTGCAAGACTTTAAACCAGGGGTTGGTTCTGTTGGAAAACCAAGACAAATCTATTCTTGTAGAAGAGGTGTGCAAGCTTCTCCTGTTTTTAGCCCCGATGGAAATAAAATAGCCTTTGTTTCTGATCAAAGTGGAAGCCCTCGAATCTATGTGATGGATATTCCTCCTCTTGGATCGAGCGCTAGTGACATTAAACCCATTTTAATTACGAAACAAAATCGAGAGAACACAAAACCTTCTTGGTCATTAGATGGAACCAAACTCGCCTACATTGCCAGAGTGGATGATGTTAGACAGGTTTGGATTTATGATTTTATTACTAATCAAGAATGGCAACTCACTCAAGGAGGAGTCAATAAAGAAAATCCTCAGTGGGCTAATAATAACCTACATCTACTTTTTAACTCGGTGGGTAACGACAGTTGTGAGTTATACTTAGTCAATCTCCATCAACCAAAAGCTGTTAGAATTAAGACTCTACCGGGAATCAAACGTTTTCCAGCTTGGATAAATAAAGCTATTTGATAAGAGATGAAGAAAAACTTTATGGCAAAAAAAGTAAGTTTGTGTTATCGAATAATATAGATTTGTAAAAGATTGTTCTACTGGTGAAAAATATGAGTAAATATCTACGAGTTTTCCTCTTAACATCCATGTGTTTTGCTTTTTCAGCATGCTCTGGACGTTCTTCAACTTCGATGTGGGAAAATACAAAAACAGCATCAAGATATATTGGAAGAGGGTTTAAGGCCTTAGGGGGCGGAGGAAAAGACTCTAAACTCTTACATTATGAATATGAGTTTCAAGGACCGGAAGATGCAGCTTATATTGCTCTTTATGACGAAGATGGAAAAATAGATTCTCATTCGTTTCCATTAGCTAAAGAGGTACCAGGTGAGTTAGGAAGCTTTTTACCAGGCATTGATGGTTTTCATGATCCTTTAAGTAAAGAAGCTACAGTTTTTAAAAATGTTCACTTTGATACTAATTTGGACATTGTTCTAGGCCAAGATGATGCCATGACAATTAAAGCCATCTCTAAATTCTTAAAAAAGAATCCCGATTATTATGTCTATATTGAAGGACATTGCGATAAAAGAGGAACAGACCTCTATAACATGTCACTTGGATCCAGAAGAAGCAATCGAGTTCGAAATATGCTTATTGAAAATGGCATAGATTTAAATCGACTGTTTACTGTGTCTTATGGTAAAGAAAAACCCATTGATGACAGAGATAACCCAATGGCCTGGGAAAAAAACCGCCGTGTACAATTTAAACTATATAAGAAAAACTAATGAAAATTTCTAAAACTTTAAAAATTTTATCAGTTACTTCACTTCTTTCGCTCAGCTTAGTGGGTTGTTCAGGCTCAAGAAGCATGCGCGCTCAAGAAGTTAAAGCAGATTTAGCTTTAAGAGAAATGCGCTCTCAAATTGAGGACTTCAAGTATCAACTGAATAAGTATGAAGTTGAATTGCAGATTGTGGAAAGTAAAGCGGACTCGCAAGGGACTAGCTTAAACCAAATGCGCCAAGACCTTTCTAAGCTCAGTAAAAATGATCAGAACTTTATCGAAAGTACTTTTACAGCTTATGACAAAAAGATAGAGCGTCTTGAAGGTTTTGAAAAGAGTTTGAAAAAGGATTTTATTCAATTAAAAGAGCATACAAATGAAGTGCTCTCTTCACTCGTCCAATTTAAAGATAAAATTGATGCCAATGAAGGCCAAATATCAGATCAAAAAAGATATATTGAGCATCTTAAGACCTCGCTCGAAGCAGTTATGAAGTACGTACAAGGACCTGCGGATTCTGACGGCGTTTATTATATTGTCAACCCAGGTGATTCATTAGAACGTATTGCAAAACAAAATAACACAACGGTGAGTGCGCTTAAAGACCTTAACCATATCTCAAGTGATGTTATTGTTGTTGGGCAAAAAATACGTTTGAGATAATGACAAAAGAGAAAAGATTAATAGGAGTCTTTGATTCGGGAGTCGGGGGATTAACCGTTGTTAAAGCTCTTGGTAAATGGCTTCCTTTAGAGCGGTTTTGTTATTTAGCAGATTCAATGAACCTTCCTTATGGTAATAAATCAGCGACAGATTTGGAGACCATCTGCATAAAAAATATCCATTTTTTAACATCCTATCCTTTAAAAGCACTCGTGATTGCTTGTAACACAGCTTGCGCTCATATTTATGAAAGCGCTAAAAAGCGTTTCAACATCCCTATTTTTGATGTGATCACCCCTTCTGTAGATGAGGCAGTGAAAAAGACTCAAAATAAACAGATAGCTGTTTTAGGTACGGAATCAACGATTAATTCCAATATCTATCCTAAGTTATTAAAGACACGAATGCCAGATTGCGAAGTAACTTCCATTGCCTGCCCTTTATTAGTTTCGGTCATCGAAGAAAATATGATGAAGCACCAAATTAGTCAGATGCTGGTGCGCCAGTACCTTGCCCCTCTGCAAGATACAGATGTGGATGTTGTTATCTTAGGATGTACCCATTATCCATTACTTGAAAAAATGATTCGAGAAGAGCTGCCTGAGCATGTAGAAATTATTGATTCAGGACTCTGTAGCGTCATGAAACTCAAAAGCTACTTGGAAGAAAATGCCCTTTTAGAAACTGAAAAATCTTCAGCTGTCGATCAATTTTTGGTGACTGGCTCTACAGATAAGTTTAATATCATTAGCTCTTCTTTTTTAAACAAAAAAGTCGACTCTCTTAAAAAAGAGGTTTAAGAAATTTCATATGTTAAATGTGCGTTCCATCGGTCATCTCACAATTATTGTTCCCAATATCGCTGAAGCTGAAAAATACTATTGTGAAATTTTTGAAACCCATGCCATTGCAACTTTAATGAATTTAAAAAATGAAGGAATGGCCACCAATATGGGGCTTAAGGAAATGGAGCTTAGCGAAGCGATTTTAAAGTTTCCTCGCTGTAATCTTGTATTAATCCTTAAGACATTTCATGCGCCCAAAAATGAAAGTGCTACTGAGCACCATCAAATCACTGATCTTGGAGGTCCTCGTTACATTGGTCTAAATGTCGAAAATATTGAAGTGGCCTTTGATTTCCTAAAATCCCGCTCAGATGTTGAAATTTTAAATAATCCAGATTTTCGTCCTGTCACCTATTCTAAAGTGCTTCCTGAACAGTTTCATTTTCACAATGAAAAAACAGAGAAAAATCAACAAGAAAAAGAACGCCTTGCTGAGCTCCTTTCTAAAAAGAAGACCTTTTACTTTCGAGATAAATATGGTGTTATTTGGGAAATTGAAGAGCGTTTTTTTGAAAATTAAAATAAAAATCTTTTCTTCATTGCCCTTTTCTTGCTACAGTTTCCCTGTCAAGTAACCGTATATAATGTTATGATGGAACGCCTCCCTTCACAAATTTCTTTGCCTGCTTTTATTGAAGAGCCTTATGAAGCCATCGTTAGTAAGATCAAATATAAAAGTCTTTGTATTCACAATGTAAGGTTTGAAAATCAAACAAATGAAACCATCGTCAGTGGGGGATCTAAAATCTATGGTAGACTTTATCTAAATATTCAACCGAGTGGCAATTACAATATTTTAAGGCAAGTTCTTGTTGGAATTAAAGAAATTGGACCCGAGCAATTTGTGTTATCAGAAAGAAAAATTATTGGAAAAAGACTTGAGGGTTTTTTAGGAGTTGATCAGCTACAGCGGGTCTATGAAAGCTATAGCGACTATCCTAAAGAGTTCCAACTCACAGCTCCTTCTGAGCCGGGAATCTATCAACTTGAAGTATGTATTTTAGAGCTAACAGGGGAGTCCATTGCCCACTCAGGAAGCAGCAACGGCTTTTTTAGGCTCAAAGAGCAAGACCAAGAGATACTAGAATCCCAAGATGCTCTTCATATCCTCTGGAATATGAATGAGCATAATTGCAAAGTTCCTATGGGCCGAATTCGGGTGATTTAAAAAGATTTTCTTAGGTTATTTATAGATAAGTCTCTTATTTATAGCTACTTGTATTTTTGTGCGATTGTTTGTTATATATGCAGTGTCAATAAATTAATTTAATATTCTTAAATATATAATAAATTAACATTTGTTAACTATAATTAGTGATTAATTTACTAATTAAAGATAGTTGATGAGTAGTATAGCTATTTCAGGGCCAAGAACAGCCACTTTACCCTCTGAGGGGCAGCCTCCTGCAAAGAGCCGCCTTAGAAAAGCTGCCATAGGAGGAATTGTTGCCTTGTGTGGAGCTTGTTATTTGAGTTTAAGAGAGCAAGCAAGTCAAGAGCCCTTTGATCAAAAGCCTATTTTTGATTTAACAACGACTCAAGAGCCCTCTTTTTCTCCTCCTCAAATAGATATAAGAAGATTCTTAGCCTCCCTGTTTCCATATAATGTAGGTTC
>CAZTEX010000013.1:0-64869 GCA_964612505.1 uncultured bacterium
GGAGAGAGAGTAGGACCTGTGAAGTAATCTTGCACTTTTTGAAGATTTTTAGGATCATTAGCAAGATCTTCCCAGCTTTTATCTGCTCCGCTAGTAGCAGAACTAATCGCTTGATCTAAGCTACCCGTTCCATCTGCAGCAAAGCTATCGATAGCTTTAACAAGGTCAGGCCCTAGCTTATTTCCATATTCAGCCGTTAAACCATTAAGCTGTTTTTGATCAGCGGCAATATTGGCTGCATCTTGAGCCAATTTTGTAGGATCCTTCTGCGTCATAAAGTCATTGAGGGAATCTTGAAGGTTTTTAATCGTATCGACAAATTTTTGAACATCACCCATCGTAATATTTAAATTACCCATGATAGCAGCTAAAAAGCCATAAGCTCCACTACCACTCATCAAAACAACATAGAGAGCCATCATAATGGGGCAATCATGAATAATGTGATGCATCCAACTACTAGGGCCGCTAGAGGCGCCAACAGAGTGAGAAGCCTGCTGCGCACTTGAACTGATTTGTTGTGAAGTCATCGGATTTGAAGAGTTTAAGGGACCCGTCGCTAGACCATTACCTGCATTTTGAATGAGTGCTTGAACTGGCCGGTTCATTTGAATAGGCATTGCTAAGTGCAATTTCTCTCCAAATGCCTCTAATTTTTGTTGAGCGACACTGAGCTTTCCTTCTTGAGCAAAATGAAAACAAAGAGCTTTAGACATCGCATCACGGCTTTTTTGATTTTCAATCAATGGACCGACCCATTTTGCTAACATATTCATTTGATGCTCGGTTCCCTTCGGAGCAGATTCCACTAAAGAGACTAGTCCTTTGACAGAAAAGTCCCCTTTGTTCATTTTCTCTAAAAACTGGTTATAATTTGTTTGCCATGATTGAGCAGAAGTTAAAACGGCAGCTATTTGCTTTTGGTTTTTTTTAAGATTGGGAATTTGGTTATCTGAAAGGATACAATTTTGATAAGTTTTGATTGTTGCATCAGACAATGAAGAAGAGTCGGGCCCTAAAAGCAAATTTAAGCACATTTTTAAAACAGAAGTATGAGGCGTTTGCCCAAAAGCTTGGGAATAACCTTGAGCTAGACAGAGCGAAAGCGATTTCTGATTAGCAGGATCAGATAGACAAGGCCCTAGGCGAGAACGCACTTCATTAACAACAAGATTTTTAAGGTAACTTGAAGGAATCTGCGAAGCATCTAGCAACGTCATTAACACTTGTTGATAAAACTGACTTGGATTTGTCGAAAAAGTGCTTTGCTTAAAAGAATCCATCAAAGCCCCAATGCTTTGCACGGGATCAGATGCAATGGCCGAGGAAACTGAAGAGGGGGCAGAAATAGCATTTGTTGCTGAGGCGCTAGTGACATCTTTACATGTTGCTGCAAGCGTTGTAAGTTGCCCCATTGTTTTGTAAATCATCGCAGAGCTATTTAAATCATTTTTGCTTTTGGCTTGCTTTGCTTCTAGCTGCCGAATTTGATCTAATTTTGCATCGTTATATGCTTTTTTTCCATTTTGCTCTGGATTGATCTGATGAGAATTCATGGCTTTTGACTCATTTTTAAACTCCTTTCCCCATAGAAAATTTAGAGTTTTTAAACAAGAACTATTCACCCAAGGCTAGATAAACTTACCCTAAAAAGCTTAATGATTCATGTAAAATTATTTCTTACACCCGCTTGTTCTTTTTAAAAAATTCAATTTTTCAAGACCTAGCCATCAATTAATCAAATCTTTACACAAAGATGTTATACTTGTTACATTATCTAGAAAAAAACCGGTTTTTATCTCATGAATCAAATCATTTTAAACAACACGCTAACAAGTCACCCAGCACAAACCTTTGTTCGCAATGAGCTCTTAGCTGCCCTTGCAACTCCGATCTCTCAAGCTACCAAGTTGGCATGTAAGCATCTTCCAGCGATGGTTCTCTCACAGAGAAAGGTGGAAGAGATCACTGCGATGTTAAACAAATGTCAAGGATCTTTAAGCGCGCACTACACAAAAATTCACAAAATGATGCTACACCACTTAAGTGCTATCATGGATCGATCTGATCTTTTAGCTTCACTGTGCCCAAAAAAATTGAAGATGCCCAAGGACAATCAAGGTTATACTCCCCTTCACTTCCGCGCTCTTTTAACGCAGAGCACCACTTTAGAAACCGACCCCTATTACAAGCAATTTCAAAAACAATGTTTATCAGAAAAAAGTAATTTAGATCCCCAAACAAAGTTTGGACAAACACCTCAGCAATTATTTAACCAAGCAACCAGCTTAGATCGCATACCGAGCAACCAAGCTGAGCTCCCTACAGGTTTTACATTTGACGCCCTTACTGGCAACGCCTCTTTACACGATCCAACCTGTTGGGATGATAGACATCTTGTAAATCAAATTGTGGCAACAAGAAAAAGTCTTTTTCAGAATTGGCAATGGATGGAACCAAGTACTTCTGTCACTAGCCCTACATTACTGAAAGCTTATGAAAAATTTTTGCAAAATCCCCCTCAACTTGCTATACAACCCACAGGTACTGGCTATTGCGGTGCTTTCTCTGCAGCCCCTATTAAAAAACATCAAATTGTTTTTGCATACGATGGAGAAATGACCCTCCATCCCATCAGCAACTCCTCAGCTTCTGATTATTACTTTTCGTTAGCAACAAGCTCTTCTCATCAGCAAGTAATAGATGCTGTTCAATATCGCAGCATTGCATCTATGGCTAACGATGGACCTCCTAATCTCGCCTCTGTTTACCTCTTCAACAAAGATGGCCTTAATCAAAGACTTGCTTTTTTTGCTTTGAAAGATCTTGAGCCAAACGAAGAGCTGCTTTATTGCTATGGCCCCGTGCAGGTGATCAAAGGTTTAGATTATCAAATCACGGCTGCAAGTTATCAAAATTTAGTTCGGTTCTTACAAACTTCAAAATATCGTTTTGGAGATGCAGCCGAGCTTATGCTAAAGTTTACACGTCATGTAAACAATGGAGATGCTTCAACCTACTCTTTTCCATTAGATAAAAGATTGGCTTTCGATACCTTTCAATATATTATTAATACCCCCGTTGTTTGCCGAAAACTGATTGAAGATGAACATCTCCAAGAACAGGATTACAGAAAATTAATCTCCGAAGAAATGCTCCCTTTTTTCAAAACAATCCCCATGCTCCTAAACAACTTATTGGATGGTTTTTTATGGTTAAAGTTTAACTCTGAATGTAAAAAGAAGAAGCTGATGCCATTTTTCAATAAAATTGCTGAAATTCAAAGATCTCATTTTAGTCGTTTTATGAAAGCTCATTTAAATTATGATCTTCTAGGGAGATCTCTTCAAACTTATCGATTTGCTCAAAGCTTAAAAGCTCTTTTAGAGGGATTAGAAAAGGGCGTAGATCTTACAACGCTAAAAAAACAATTTGAAGAAACCTATATTCAATCCGATCTTTTTGAAGATGCTAGCCGCCAAGAAAAAGAAGATCTGTCGAACGAACTTTTGAATAGAAGCAATAACTTAGCTTTCGCACTTCTTAAAAAGTATCACTTAATCTCGTTTTAGTGTTTCAGTGATTAATAAGCTTCGCCCGTTTCTTTAAGACGATATCCTATGCCGCGAACGGTCTCAATCCAATTAAAATTGGGACCTAGTTTTTTGCGCAAAGCAGCGATGTGAACATCGACATTGCGATCCACAATAAACGAGTCATCATTTTGAATATCATCTAAGAGTTGATTGCGAGTCAAAACTCGCCCTTGGTTTTCAAGCAACCTTTTGAGAATATTGAATTCAGAGAGGGTCAGGGTAATATACTCTTCACCCCTACGAAGTAAATAGCGATCTGTTTCTAAAGAGAATTCACCAAAGCTCATTGTTTTATCTGTTTTAGGGCCAGTAACCCCACGACGAAGAACAGCTTTGACTCTTGAAAAGAGCACTTTAGGAGAAAAGGGTTTTGCAACGTAATCGTCGGCCCCTAATTCTAATCCTAATACCATATCTAGCTCATCACTTTTAGCTGAAATAATAATAATAGGGACTTTCTTTAAGTCAGGATTGGCGCGCATTCTACGGCAAACATCAAAACCATTTAAACCTGGAAGCATAATATCTAAGACGACAAGATCAGGCTTTTCACGCTCGATCGCTTTCAGACCATTAATTCCATCTGTTTCGACATGGAGATTATAACCTGAAATATCTGCTTGCAATTTGATTAAAGCTGCAATATCTTCTTCATCTTCAAGCAAAATAATTCGCTTCTTTTGAGCCATAAAATCCCGCGCCTCCTTTTTGAAATTGCATTAAATCAAATGTTGATAAAATATATCCAGTGTTTTTAATACTAATTTGTTTTTTCTTTGCTATCGCGTGATTTTATAAACCTTGCTTGAGTGTGTAAATATGAAATACATTAAACCTGTCCTTTTTACTTTTGTCATCTTAACGGTTGTTTTATGTGGTTACATTTACTTTAGGTTTGACTCTGGTTACGCTCTGCGTGAAGCCTACACAGCATACAACATAGGCAATACCCAGCAAGCTCAAGAATTCTTGTCGATTTTGAATAAAAAAAGCAGCGCAAAATATCATCTTTATTCTGGGCTTTTAATGATCGACGAAAAACAATATTCAAAAGCCCTTTCCTTTTTTGAAGAAGCCGCTAAAATAAATAACAATCCTTCTATTCAACAAGAAATTGAAGCCGCTTTGCAGCTATGTTATTTTCTAACTGGTGATCTACAAAACACTGCTCTTTTAAACAAAAGCTCTTGCTCTTTAGATTATCCTAGGCAGCTTATCAAAGCTTGGTCTTTTTTCAAGCAATCAAGATATTTAGAAGCTAAAGAGATCTTTGAGAAACTCCCCTCTTTTGAAGCAGGGCATCCATGGCTGGAGCTAGCCTATAATAGATATTTCCCAAAAACCCAAATAGACTTAATGCGTTGCCATGCAATGATCGAAAGTGGTGAAGCCTTTAATGCTAAACAAAAGCTTGAAGAGCTCCCACAAAATTTTAAAGAACAAAGCGGCTATTACCATTTTTTACTGGGTTTAAGTGAAATACAAGAGGCAAAAACAAGATCTTTAAATTTGGCTATTCCTTATTATCAAGCCGCTTTTCAGCAATTTAGAAAAATTGCTTTTTATGATCCTGAGAACCTCTCTTTTAAATCGGAAGTCATTGCGCATTATACGCAATTAATCGACCATCTTTTAGAATCTTCCCTTTATTCTGAATTAGCCCCTTTCTTAGATATTTTAGGAATGTTAAATGCCAAAATTGATGAGATCAGTGGTCTTTTCTTTAAGCATCTTCAAAAAGAAATCCAAACAGATCATAAAGTGAAGCGCCTCGAGCTAGTAAGACAAAGCTTGGCTTATTGTTATCACAGCCCTTTCAGAGATAAACTTTCTGAATCCCTCTATTTTTATATCGAAAAATTGATCAAAGATCGCGACGTGGAATCGGTGAAAAAAGTTTGGCCCATTTACACGCAAATTGCTGCCAATGCTGAAAATGATCAAATCGCTTTCGCTCAAACACTGAGCAATGATCTTAAATCTTTACTAACAGAAAAAAAGCTTCATGTTGAGCCATTAAAGGCAATCCTTGATCTTCTAAGCGCTCTTGATTTACCAAACTCTTACACTTTAGAAATATTAGACTCTTTTTCTCTGCAAAATAAGCAAAGTGAAATTTTTGCAAAAACGGTTGATCAATGCCTCTCTTCTGAAAATAATTTTGATTCTGCTGAACAAAAAATAAATGATTTCATTATAGAACTAGATAAACAGTCTCATGATTCACAAAAAAGTGAACTCAACCCTTAAATGGAGAGTGAAGAGTAAAAATGACAACCCTTTTTGAAACTCAATCAGAAGCTTGTAGTATTAACCCACAAGCCTCACTATTTGGTACTTTTTTACCTCGTACACGTCGTGTTTTAAAGCAATATGATCTTTTTCATTTTTCTTTTTTAGTTCTGACAGCTTTTGAAGTTTTTTGTTGTTTAATTTTCTTTAATTTAATGACTCAGTCTCATCTTGTCGCCATCACGCTGTCTGTATTTCTAATGACTCTTTTTAGCTACTTTACTTTAAAGATTTACCTTGGGAGTAAAAAACCTCAGCAACTCCTTTTGCTTTGCCAAGAAACTTTCGAAGAGCTCAAGCAAAAATCAGAGTCCATGCAAGATGAATTCGAAAAGCAACTTTTTATAGCCTCTTCTTTAACCAGACTTGCCAATGCTTTAAAAGATTGTGAATACCATTTTTATCAAACTCCTAGAGGTTTGCATGCATTGCGCCAAAGTTTTGAAAAGCTCTCTTGCTGGCTGCACTGGAAAGATTTTCATCTCATCAAAGAATGGCTTTATTTTCATACCATTGAAATTTACATCTTATTGATCAAAGAGCAACCAGACCATCTTCAATTACATATGGCTTTAGCTAATACTTACGTGATGTTTTCTGCTATCTTTTCATCTCCTAAAAATGAAGATTTTAAAGAGCAAGCTCGCTGGGTACCAGCAAGCAAATTATCGAGTGAATTTGGAGCCAAATTTTTGCTCTGCGCAAAACGCGCTATCGAAGAGTTTAAGATTTTAAATGATTATAATCCAAACGACCCTTGGGTACATAATCAACTAGCCTATAGCTACCATGACTTGCAAATGCCCGAAGAAGAAATTAAAGCTTATGAGAAAATTATCGAGCTGTCTCCTCTAGACTATGATTCTTTTTATAAACTTGGAACCCTCTATTTTCAACAAGGGTTTATTGCTAAAGGATTAAAAATCTATGAACAACTCAAGCACGAGCATCCCAGTAAAGCAGCAAGCTTAATCAAACATTATGGA
Organism: uncultured bacterium; assembly: GCA_964612505.1. GTDB lineage: Bacteria > Chlamydiota > Chlamydiia > Chlamydiales > JAAZZY01 > JAAZZY01. Next base: position 6,875 of record CAZTEX010000013.1, read on the forward strand.
AATTTCAGCGAAGGCTTTTCATTTCTTCAGCTGGATTAGAAAATCACATTCCAATCCATTGTGCCAATAAAGAGCCCTAATAAACAAAGCCCCATCGCTTTCCAATGAACATTTTCTTTGTAAAGGACTTTGCCCCAAGTGTTACAAAACATAATCAACGCCACAGCAAACAAGGGGAAAATCATTGCATTTTCAAGAGGCGTTGCAATTTGAGCCGCTTTCACTAAGAAATAGGTACAAGCTCCGTTGCAAATGCCCCCATAAAAACCATAGAGGATCTCTTGTTTTTTAGGTAAGCGCCTTTCAGCTTTAACAAATTGATAAATTAAGAATGCTGTCGCCGATACAAAAATCATCGGCATAAACCATTCTGAACGATTGAGCTCTATATGGAGTGGAAGAAGAGAGCTCACTGGCATATTTGGATTAATTAACATCGCTCTCCATTGCAAAATCACTAAAAAGCAGACATGACACCAAAATGCAATCGAGGCAAAGCTCACCCAAAACATTCTATTTTGATAGCTTTTAGTTGTTTCCCAGACGGCCCAAAAAAGACCTAGAACAACCAGTAGTGAACCAACTCCATTCCACCAAGCATAAAAGTGACCAAAAGCTCCTCCAAAAATCATGACCATGATAATAGCAGGAACAACGGTTGAACTATTTAAAAAGGCCACAGTTAATCCTGGGGGCCCCTGCTCCATCGCTCGTCCCAAAGCCCACATCATAATTCCTAAAAAAACACCGGCCACAATGCCAATGATCGCCACGGAATGACTCCATCCATAATGTCCTGTTTTTACAGGGCCTAAAAGGATGGCTACTAGGATTGAAAAGGCTTCAACAAAAACTAAAAAAGCTTTTGTCGTTCCACCCGTGTCAACACTTCTTCGCATAAATAAATTATTGAATGCGCATAAAAGGGCTGCAGAAAGAGCTAAAATAAGAGCCATAACGCTGATCTCCTGGCTTTTTTAATCAAATATAAGAAAAATTTAAAAATTAATGCAAAGATTAAAAAAGGAGTTATTAGCTTCATGAGGGTTTTCTATAAAAAAGCTAACGCAAGAATGGCCTTGAACTTTACCATCCTATTGGATAATTTTGTTTTTAAAATGAATTCTTTGCTATGGCTAAATTTAGCATGACCCTTTGCCATCTAAAAAAGCTTCTCTTTGCTTTTCTATTTTTAATGCCAAATTTAGGATGGGCCTCTTCTTTTGATGAAACGCTCTCCATTCGAAGGATTGCAACCTGCTATCATGAAAGAGATTTTGAGCTTGCCACCGAGCTCATCGATGACTTTTTTCGCGCATACCCTAGCACGACCCACGCAGAAAATATCTACCTACTTTTAGCAGACATCTATTCACAGCAGCGAAAATGGGAAAAAGCGCTCATTACCTACCAACTTTTACAAGATCCCAGTTTAGCCAAAGATTGCATGGTTCAAAAATTGTACTGTTTATATTCACTGCAGCGCTTTAAAGATCTTAAAGAAAGTATTCTTCCTCTTTTAAAAGAGATCGACTCATACAGCAAAGCGGATCAAGATTTAATTCATTTCTACTTTGCAGAATCTCTTTTAAAAGAACGTAAAGAACATGTGGAACTAGAAGTTCTCAATCAAGCTGAAAAAATCTATCTTTCACTGGCCCACTCTTCATATGCCCCCTATGTCAAGATTAGCCTAGCCTATTTATATTCCTTACAAAACCATCATGAGAAAGCTGCTGCGCTTTTTGCAGAATCTGCAGAACATTTTTTAGATATTAAAGAAAAACTTTTATTTGCGGCCGCTAATCAACAATCCTTTTTTGACATCCCACTGGCTACCCAAACCTTTGAACATATCAAAGAATTACACTCATTAAATCAAAGTGATGCTTTTTATAATTGGATGGTCCTTCTATTTCAAAGTGAAAATTTTTCAAAAATAATTGAAGCTAAAGATGAACTTTTAAACCAAGTCCCTAGTGCTCGCAAAGCAAACACCTACTTTTTAATCGGCAAAGCTTTTTACAAAGAGAAAAACTACCCCGAAGCTCTTGAGCATTTTGAACTATCTTTACCAAATCAAACTGATCTTAGTGACATTAAAGAAACTTTGCTTTTGAGCGTCCTTTCAAGCTACCACTTAAAAGATCTAGCAAAGCTCTCCCTCTCTCTTGCTTCTCTAGAAAAATCGTTTAGAAATAGCATTGAGCATGGAGAAGCCCTGCTTTGGAAAGGCAAGCTCTTACAAGAAAAAAAAGATTTTTCTAAAGCTATTCTCTATTTTCAAAGAGTCATTAAACTCAATTTTGAAAAAACATGCGCTTCTGCATTCTATCAATTAGGAGTTACCTATTTCTTACAAAGTAATTTTCAAAAATCTTATGACTATTTTTATCAATTGATTGAGAAACATCCTCAAAGCGCTTACCAAAAATCAGCAGTGTCTTATTTAGTTCACGCAGCGATTAATCTTTATAATAAGAAAGAATCGAGTAAAGCTAAAGAGTGGCTCATAAAAGCTCATCTAATCGCATTAGAAACAAAAGATTTTTTTCGAGAAGATCAATTACCCCAAGTTTACTTAAGCCTTGCAAAGCTTTATCTCGACTCAAATCAACTCTCTCAATTTAACCATTACTTAGATCATTTTATAAACCAATACTCGGCTCACCCTTTAGCTTACCAAGCCCATCTCTTGTCTGCTTTTTACTATAAGATGAAACAAAAAGATATGGTAGCTTACTTAGAAAGTCTTGAAAAAACAGCTCTCTCAAGTCCGCCCATCGAAACTGCTAGCGCCGTCAATGCTGATTTATTCTATGGCTATCTTAAGCAAATTAAACAAAGCAATTCTTTTGAGAACTCTTATGAAAAAATCTGTAACGTGGCGATTCGCTTAATTGAGCTAAATTATCTTTTCCCAAAAAATATTTCTCTTTGGTTTTGCCAAAGTCTTTTTCAATACGTGGAAAATAAAGCCGATAAAAAAGACCTTCACTTAGAGAAAGTAGAGCTTATTTTAAAATATTTTCTAAAACAATTCTCCCCTTTAGAAACGCTGGCTGAAGAAAATATTCTTTTAAATACAGCTCAAGTATTAGGATGGCAAAACAAGCATCAAGAAAAATTAACCCTTCTACAAAACATTTTGGACCATTTTTCAAAAAATCACCCTCTTTATGTAAAAGCTCTCTATCAAAAAGGGAATTGCCTAGAAGCTCTTAGTCAAGCGCCTCAAGCAATGGAGGCTTATGAAGAGCTCCTATCCAGTCCGGGGTTGTCCATTTTAGAGATCTCTTTAAAAGCTAAGCACCATTTAGCTCAACTTTTCACCCTAAAGTATTTTAAATCCCCATCGCCTGAGCTCTCAGAAAAAATTCAACAGCTCTATCAAAGCCTTCATGTTTCTAGATCATTTCAAAATGAGCCCCTTCATCTAGAAGCAGCTTTAGACTTCTCTTTATTTACTTTTTTCAAAGACGCAAAAGAAGAAAATTATTCCTCGTTTCTAAATGCCTTGATCAAAATAAAAACCGATTTTTCTTTAACCGACACTCTGCCTGCCCAAGAATATCACGAGCTACGCTCTAAAGACCCTAAAAAAAATGATCTTTTTACACAGTATATGCAATATATCGATGCCAAAATAGCTCACTTGCAAGCCAAAATATATTTCCAAAAAAAGGAGCTTGAAAAATACGAGGAGAAAAAATTGCTGTCTAGTAAGCTACTTTCCTATCTAATGAAAACATCTCTAACGCCTTATTTAACTCATATGTGCAAGCTTGAACAAGCCTATCTGAATCAGAATCATTTACCTGACAAGTTTTGCAAAGACTCTTTAATAAGAGAGACTCACCATGAACTATAAACCTTATCAAAGCAAAATTCGCTGGAAGTTGCTTATCTTTATTGGGATTTTTACACTTCTTTTTCATGGCTATGCTTTTTACTTACTCAAAGAAATCACCTTTACCTCATATCATTCTCTCAACCAAAATCAAAAGCATCTGGCAGAAAATAGTCTTGAGCTCCACTCAGGGTCTATAAAGCAAAAAAACAAAGATTTAGAAAATATTTTCAGCCGGCTAATGGCAAAAACAGTGATCCCTTTGGATGTGAAATTTGATTTTAAAGATTTAGACGCTGCTGCTCTTCCAGAAGATCTCACAAATTATGATCTAAAATTTTCCCCTCAAAATCAACAATATCTCCGTGAAATCCAAGTTGGATTCAATTTTGATGAATCTCCAATCACCTTAGAACAAAATACATTGAGCTCTCTAGCCTATCTTGAACAATCCTTTGATGCCCCTTTTGACTTCTTAGAAGAAACAAAAGAAATCGAGCTTCCAATGAGTGAACCTTGTTCTAAAAATTTAAATGTCTTTCATTCTTGCTCGCTCGTTGATATTTTCGACTCTTCAGCCTATGCGTCTAGCCTAGATCAACAGCTCCTTTCCATAGGCCTTAAAGAGCCTGTTCTTCCCTCTTCAGACGTTTTACCTTTTGATTCTCAAGATAAAAAAAATGAAAAAAGAGTCCTTGCAAGTAGCTCAGATTTTTTAATCAACGTCGAATATGCCCCCCAGTCTCAAGGAAGTGGCTTTGTATTTAAGCTTTCACTCTGCCCAAAACCTCACAAGCTCTTTCAAAGAATTAAACAAAATATTTACTTTTTAATCGACAGGTCTCACTCCATACCACTTAAATATTATCAAGCTGCTAAAGATGCTGTCGGCCAATCTCTTGATTTTTTACATCCCGATGATTCTTTTAACATCCTCATTTTTGATGGAAAAGTGACCAAGCTCGCTTCCAAAAACATGTCTGCCTGTCCCAAAAACATTAAAATAGCTAAACAGTTTTTACAAAATCAAAAACACGGGGGCTTTTTTGCCACCACCGACTTGTATTCTTCTCTAGATAAAATGACTCCTGAGATTGTCAAAGAAGATGAAGTCAATATTGCTATTTTAATTTCCGATGGCGACACCTTTATCAACAAGCATAAGCAACGAAAGACTCTCAACTATTGGTCTCAAAAAAATAATGGGAAAGTCTCTTTATTTTCCCTTGCAGTGGGAAAAAATCGCAATATTGCTCTTTTAGATTTATTAAGCACTTTCAACAAAGGTTTTTTAAGAGCTGCCTATTCTCCAGAGTCTATTTCTCAAGAACTTTTAATGATTGTACAATCTTTGCGCTCACCAATTGGAAAAGATCTTATTGTCACAGGCTTGCCCCACCATCGAGATGCTTCTTTAAAAATTTTTCCAGAGCAGCAGCGATTGCCTAATCTTTATGAAAATCTAGAATATGTTTTGTATGGAACAATTGATCAAGCTTCTGATTTTACCCTGTTTTTACAAGGGCGATATTACGATCATTGGCTGGATATTAAAAAATCAATTTCTTTATCTAGGGGTACTTTAAGAGAAAATAGTCAGCTCAAAAAAGGGCTCGATTTACAAAGGGCTTATGGAGAGTATGAGCAATACCTAAGATCAGGTCATCCTGAATTTTTAGAGAAGGCTAAAGGTTTGCTGGAACCTCTCAACCTTCCTTTAGCTTTTGAATAAAAACTTTTAATCTTTAAAAAGGCGTTTGGCAATATCTTCTACAGAAGGTTTATCCTTTTTACTCACTTCAGAAACAGATTTAAAATCTTCGCAGTAATTAAAATGCTCTCTATCTCTTATTGGTTCTGTATTGGGAATTTGGCAATCATTAGGTTTTCCTATTTGATAAAATTGACAACCAACACAAGTGTGTAAATAAGATCCACAAGCCTGGCAAAGACTTTTAAAATTGATTGGAGAGTCACTTTTTTGATGGCATTTCCAACAAAATCCAAAAGTCATTTTACTTTCTCTCCCATGGAGTATACATATTCAATCACTTCACCATCTGGCTTATAAATCATTTTAACTCCATCTAGCTTATCTTGATTAAAGTTTTGTAACAATTTAGGATTGCCATTGTCATAAAATTTGTTGAACTTACCATGCTTCACCCCATTTTGGTACTCTGCTTCAAAGGTAAGAATCCCCTCTTTATTTTTATTAAAGCAATAACCATCGAGCTCACCTTCTTGATATTGATAATGACCGATCAATTCTCCTTGTTCAGAGTAGGTATTGTCTGAGCCATGTTTGCGTCCATGTTGATAGAGAGTTTCTTTATAGAGCTTCCCATTAGAATGAAACTGTTTAAAAGAGTTATGGTGTTGTCCTGCTTGATAATCAATGCTTAATCTGAGAACTCCTTTTAAGTCGTAAACTAAAGCTGTTCCTTCTTTTTTCCCATTTTTAAAAGGTGTCCTAGCAGCAAGGATCCCATCTCTGGTATATTCAAGTATATCCCCTTCAAACTGATCATTAATGTAATGGGCTTCTAAGGCAACTTGCTTAAAGCCATCTTTTGGGGGATAGAAACACTGATGGATCCCATTTTTTAAGCCATCTTTGAAGTGATAGATGACTTCTGCATGATCTTGATCGCAAGAAAAATAGCGACCGTTCAACACCCCTTGATGATAAAAACATTCTTCTTTTAATTGCCCTTCTTCATTCCAAGAAGCTTTTCTCCCTTCTAACAAGCCATTTTCATAATGTGCGAGAATCTTTTCTTTTCCATTCTCATAAAACTCTTGATATACGCCCTCTTTTTTCCCATCTTGAGCAAAAAATTTGGTTTTCAACAGATGCTTTCCTTCGTGCATTTGAGAATGATATTCCATGAGCTCGCCATGAGGAAGGCCATTAGTATATTCTCCTATTAGCAAAGTCGTTCCATCTTCAAACCAAGCTTGTCTTTTCCCATGCAACATCCCTTTTTGGTAGTTCATAAAAAACTGCTGTTGACCACTTGGATAATAGGCTTCCTCTAGTCCATCTTTAACACCGCGATCATAAACAATCTTTTGGTAAAGCTGCCCATCTTCATACCATGTTTGAACAATCCCATCAAAAGCCCCTTCAAAATAATGAGATTTCGTCCGAATTTGACCATTGGCAAACCAATCTTCACGCATCCCATGCAATTGACCTTTTTGATAAAGCTCTTTGCTTTTCATTTGTCCATTCTCAAACCACAACTCAAAAAGCCCTTCTCTTTGCCCGTTTTCGCAGCTGCCAGAAAGCTGTAATTGACCATTTTCATACCACTCAGTAAAAGGTCCATGCTGTTTTCCATCTTTATAGATCGCTTCTACTTTCAGTTGTCCCGATGGATAATACTCTTTTTGTTTCCCTTCCATTTGACCATGGCTATAAAAATGCTCTAATTTAATTTGATCATTTTCATACCATTCTAAGTAGCAATGATCGACCTTGCCATTTTCATCGATAGAGTATCTTGCTTTGATTTGGCCCGAAGGGTAAAACGTTTCGATAGGCTTAATCAATTTCCCATCTTTTGTAAATAGAGCTATTTTCTGAAAAAGGCCATTTGGATATTTAAGTTGATGAGCATGAATAGCAAGACCGTTTTTATATTCACCACTTCCTAAAGGTTTTCCTTCTTCTGAAAAAAATTCTTCTTTCCCATTCTTTTTGTCATTGATGTATGGGACTTGATATTTTTTAACTCCATTAGGGTGATATTGAATATGTGGTCCTTGTAGTTTCCCTTCCTTAAAGCACTTTGTCTCTAAAATATTCCCCTCGGGCGCGTAGAGAATGACCGCTGGAGCCCCTTGAGCTTGAAGTTGCCCTTTCTTAAATAAATAAGTCGCTTTTAACTGACCATCTTCATACCACTCTTGCATGGCTCCATCAAGGACACCGTCTTTAAAATGTTTTTCAATCGCCTTTTGCCCATTTGCATGGTAAGTGAAAAGCTCTCTTTGTGGAATTCCATTCTCAAATTCCCCTTTTTCTTGAAGTTGACCATTATCAAAATAACAAGAAACAGATCCATGAAGTTGGCCTTCTTTGAAATTTAATTGATCTTTGATTTTTCCATTAGGATGAAACGTTTTTAAAGGACCATGTAGATTTCCCTCTTTATAATTAAAAAGGCACTCTTGATTACCATTTTCAAAAAAGATTATCCCTATTCCATGAGGAACAATGATTGTTTTAAAAGTCTCATTTTCTTTGACTGTTTGCAAAATAACATCTTCTTCAGAGTGAAGAGATCCATTTTCAAAGTAGATTACTTTTTTTACGGGAACTAGCTGCTGATTTTCAGAAGGCTCTAGAAAAAGGACTTCTTTAGCTCCACCATTGGGATGGTAGCTTTCAATTTGTATCTTCCAATTCGATTGTCGAGCTTTTAACTCTTTTGCAACAGGTTCTACGACGTCAAATCCAATAAGAGGAGATAGTGATAGAAAAGTAAGTAAAGAAATTGAAAAATAAAAGTGTCTCATTTTCATCATGTTTGTGTTTGTTTTTTTACAATAGATTAACAGAAAACCGTTTTTAAACAACCAAGCAATTTGAAGTTAAATAACTAATGAATTTTTTTTAAAAAAAACTTTACGGAAAAGCAATTCCATTAGACAAAAAAATATTCCTTATATACATTTGATTTTTAATCCATTAGATTTGAAATGAGACGGAGATCAATCATGAACAACTTAGGTAAAAAACTTTTTTTAGTATTAGCAAGTGGATTTTGTTTAACACTGATGAGCTGTGAACAACCTGCTACAACCTGCTGCAATAAAGGGCAGAAAAAGAGTTTATTTGGCAAAAAAAAATCCAAATCAAACTGCTCTAATGATAAATGCAAAAGCTGTGATTGCTGCTGCTCTGCGGGATTTAGCCAAGGTTGTAAATCTGGCTCTCGCTAAAAAAATCTTATAAAAATAATCCTTTTGCGATAAAGTTGAGCGGATTATTTTTTTGGAGATGGATTTTTGCAGATTATTGAACAAGAAGACATTGTCAAACTGGAGTTTGAGCTCTTTAAAAGCTTGAAAACTCTTTCGCATGGCGTTATTTGCAGGAAAGGGGGTGTTAGCTCTTTTCCCTACAATTCACTCAACCTCAATCTTGATCATCCTGTTTTGCCCTTAGATATTGAAGAGAATTTGAATAAAATTACCCGTGTTTTAAAATTAGAGCGCCCTATTTTTGCAAAACAAGAGCATCAGGGAGAAATTGCACTCGTCACTCTTGAAAATGCTCCCCACCCTTTTATTTGCGATGGTTTTATAACCGACCAACCCAAGATGACCCTCATGGTCATCCATGCCGATTGTCAAGCGGGTCTTTTTTATGATCCTATTAAAAAGGTGATTGCCAATATCCATTGTGGTTGGAGAGGCAATGTCTTGAACATTTATGCAAAAGCGATTGAGAAGATGCAGCAGGATTATGGATGCTCACCTAAAGACATTTTAGTTTGTATCTCTCCAAGTCTTGGCCCCAACAAAGCTGAATTTATTCATTACCAAAGAGAATTTCCCAGCCACTTTTGGCCTTTTCGTAAAGAGAAAGACCTTTTTAATTTATGGGAAATTTCAAAAATGCAACTCTTAGAAGCGGGTATTTTAGAAGATCATATTGAAATAGCCAGCATATGTACTTATGAAAATAAAGATCTTTTCTTCTCATACAGAGGAGAAAAAGTGACAGGCCGCAATATTTCTTATCTGGCACTCCAATGACCTGTTCAATCTTTGTTTGTTTAAATCAACTTTGATTGATGAAAATAAGTTTTCTACTTACCTATTTATTTAAACCGCAATTGAAAACGACTAAGGGCTCTATCTTTTACCTCATCAAGATCTTCTTTTGGAATCTTATGCCCTGTTAAGTCGAGGAAAGGATTATCAAGCTGAAGCTTGAATATCGAATCGGGCAAGCTTTTAATCGGGTTATGAGAAATGTTCAAGATGGCTAAATTCTTCTTGAGATAACCTATATCCTCAGGAAGAGCTGTCAGCCGATTATTATTTAAATATAGCTCTTGTAATTTAGCAAAATCACTTAAATTTAATGAAAAATTTTCAATGGCATTCTTACCTAGATTAAGAACTTCTAAATTTCTGAATTGATCAGAATAGCGGGATATGGATCCTAAAGAAGTCAGTATATTCTGTGCTAGAGAAAGCACTCGCAAAGCTTTCATCCCCCCAATGACTGGAGGAAATTCAAGCATCGCATTGTTCTCTAGATTGAGAACCTCTAATTTTTTTAGGTTCTCAGCACTTCTAGGAAGCTCCCCTAAAGTATTATTGCTTAGATCCAATTCTTTTAACTGATGTAAGTTCCCAAAATGTTCTGGTAAAGAGGTTAACCCCAATCCTTTTAGATCTAATGATTCACCCCCATTGTCAATGCACTCTCTAATCAAGTTCGCTGCCCTGATTCTGTTTTGCTTTCCATGGGTATCAGCGGCTTTGTTGGCCCAACCATCAAGCTCTTGCTCCAAAATGATATAATCCATGGCTTGTTTGGCTGCCTCGCTCACACTCGGGTCCAAACTATTTACATGAACAAATGTCTTTCCATCCAGTGAAAAGGTGCGTTGGTGGAATTGTTGTACAGGTGTCATCGCCTCGGGCTTTTCTGTAGAACACTTGAGCTTGACTTTATGCTTTCCCCATTGAAGAGTTAAATCTGCTTGTTGTTTGGAGTCAGCTTTTCCTAGTTCATAGCTAAAATTGTTAGCTCCAGATATTGGTTGAAATGCAGACATAGCCTAGGTTCCCTCTTGTTCATCCATATTAGCAGCAAATATACTAGCTTTCATTTAGTTTCAAGTAGATTATTTATTCAGAAAATATCTACCAGACAAACTTTCAACACGTTAATTAAGAATAACATAAAACTTTTAAATATTACAGAGATGCTAAAATTGCAAAGGCTTTTTCCCTCTTGGGAAATTGACAAATACTTTGTATAAAAAATAGACTCATCCTATTATCCATCTAGCCATTTAAAAACTTTTGAAGAAGAAGAGAGCCTGATGAATCATTCATATCCTTTCCCTTACCCGCCCAATCCTTTAAGTCATCACAGCATGATTTCTCTTCCCCAAGAAGCGATCGATGCTCGCTTTTTAGAAGTACAAAGGGCTGTTGAGTTGCGGTGGAATGAGGTAATCCAAAAATGGTCTTTTCCCAAGTACCAATTGCGTCAAGATGAGGCCCCTCGAATTCAAGAGTTTAGCCATTTTGATAAAATAAGATTTTATTTACACATAGATACACAAAAGTTCCCCTATCAAGCTAAACCTGAATTTAAACTAGCTCAAGATATTTTTATCCATCATCGCTATCGACAACCCAATTGTATTACTTTTGAGCATTCCAAAGCCGATGATTCCTATAACTGCACTTGTGTGAGTGTGGGAAGAAAAAGATTTTTTGCTTTAGATGGCCCTACAGCTGAAACTCTTAAATATTTCTACCGATTGCTGGCCAATTGGGATGTTAAAACCTTGATTTGTTTAACAGACCAGGAAGAAAATGGAATTCCTAAATGCTTTCCATACTGGGCAGAAAAAACTTTAGAAGAAGAGAGCGTTTTTCACTTACCGATCGAAGGATCCTATCAGTCTTCTATTGACCTGTGGGAGAAAAAAAAGATCCTTTTTCATCATTTGCCAGAGTGGAAAGATGGCTGCGCCATCGATGTTAAAACATTGATTGATGCCGTTAATAAAGTTCGAAAACAAAACGCTGCCAATGACATTATCGCTGTGCACTGCAGCGGAGGTGTTGGAAGAACAGGCACTTTCATAGCTGCTTTTTATTTATTAGAAGAAATTGATCGGCAAACCAACGAAGGGACTGGACCTGCTGATGTTGAATTAAGCATCGCAGAGCTTTTTTTAAAGCTCAACCTTCACCGCCCATTAATGGTGGCAGAAGAGGCGCAATATCTTGTTCTTTTTAAAATGGTCGATTATTATTTAGAAGAGCTGCTCTCAAAAAAGCTTAAGGTGTGAACCAAAAGTAGTCCCCAGTATATCCCACTTTTTTAAAGAAAGCTTTCCATTCATCGACATGCTTAATCGTTTTTGCCGTTAGATTCCAAGCATGCATGAGCTCTTTTTCTTTTTCGTTACGATAAGCATCGACTGTAATAAAACTATGAGATTTGGAAACTCGCTCTATTTCTTGAAGAGCAATCGCACATTCTTCCTCTTCAAAATTATGCAAAGTTGTAATTGAAATAGCTAAATCAAAAGAGTTGTCTTCAAATTGTAATTTTCGAGCATCTCCGATCAAGAGAAATGCTTTAATAGGTTCAATGGCATTTTCAATGGCGTATTCTGAAACATCAATCCCGCGCACTTGGATTCCTGGAAGGAGGTTTTTAAAATCATAAAGCATAAAACCTTTAGCGCATCCGACATCCAAAACAGTGCTTTTTTCAGTAAGTCCATAAAATTTTTTAAAAGTTGGAACAACCGGTTGCCAAAAGCGAGGGTGGTAATTAAATCCGCCATAACCAGTTTTTCGATCTCCATCAAAAAATTCTTTACCAAATTGTCTAGCTATTTGACGATCTTCTTCTGTTTTAGTGGCCCCTCTTTCTGCAACATTTCTTTTTGATCGAGGGTAATTAACCATTAAATTGACTTCTCTGCCCATTGACTCTTTCCTATAATTTATGTTGATAATCCAGCGGTTCTTTAGTCATCTCGCGGAAATTTTCATCAACCCATTCTATCGTATCTCCAATTCCATCCTCAAGAGATATTGTTGGTTTCCAGCCAAAGGCCTCTCTCGCTTTTGTCGAGTCAATAATATAGGCTTTATCTTGCCCGAGCCTTTCCCCCACAATCTCCACAACATCCTGAAATCGAACACGCATTTTATCACAAATTAAATGAATTAAGTCGCAAATAGCAATCCCCTCTCCATCTGGAGATAGGTGATAGATCTCCCCAGGCTTCCCATTTAACATAATGGCAAGCTCTCCTTTAGAAATATCTCGAATGTGAATATAAGATTTTACAGCTTTCCCTCCTCCATCGAGAGGTATTTTTTTACCCATCTTGATATAAAGAGCCACCCTAGGAACTATTTTAAATAACGATTGTCCCCTTCCATAAACATTGGTGGACCGAACCATGCACATAGGAAGTCCATAGTTTTTAAAGAAGGTAAAAAGAGATAAATCCCCGGCTGCTTTTGAAGCCGCATAGGGAGTACTAGGGTTTAGCCCGGCTGTTTCTGTGATTTTATTTTCACAAGATCCATACACTTCGGGTGTAGAAATGTGAACAAATTTTTTGATAAATGAAAACTGCGTTAAAAGTTTTCCTAGCTTGGTGACAGCAACTGCATTAGTCATAAACCAATCTTCAGGCTTAGTCCAACTAGGACCCACTTCTACTAATGCAGCAAAGTTAACCACATAATCGGGTCTCTCTTTTTCGATCAGTTTTTCAAGAGGGCTCAAATCTTGATTTATATCCATTTGAAAAAAGCGATAGTTTTCACTGGATTGCTTTTTAAACGTTAAAAAAAAGGGAGGTTTTTCCTTCGAGCGACTAATGCCAATAACGTCATATTCTTTGGTTTCAAGAAGGAGATCAATAAAATCAATTCCCGAAAAAGAATTACTTCCTATTACAATTACTTTTTTCTTTGTCATCTTAAAAAGGCCCTGTAAATGCATTGTCAGGAACATCAAGATATTTTTTTTGACGATCCAGAATCATTTGTTTTAAATCGACTTTTTTCCCAAGGAGCTTTTTGATCGCATAAATAATATCTTGGCTATTTGGATAATAATGATTAGTTAAAGCCCAGCTTGTGGGAGCGTAGCAATCTGGCAAAGTGATTCGAATAGGTGGGGCTAACAAATCATGAAACGCCTGTTCAACAACGAGTGTAATTATTTCTGAAGCAAGCCCCAGTGTTTTCCAGCTTAAATCTGCCACCACTAAACGCCTGGTTTTCTTTACCGATTTTAAGATAGTCTCTGTATCTAATGGTTTAATTGTTCTTAAATCAATGAGTTCTACAGAAATCTTTTCTTCTTTAAGTTGTTGAACCGCTTTAATCGCTTCAATTGTCATATAAGAAGAGCTCACAACGGTTACATCACTTCCTTCTTCTAGAATTTTAGCTTTACCTAAGGGTTCGATAAAATAACTTGTCGGAACCTTATCCACAATATTGTAGAGCCATCGATGCTCGATAAACATGACAGGATTAGGATCTAAAATAGATGCATTTAAAAGACCTTTGGCATCACGTGCAGATGTTGGCATAACCACTTTTAAACCGGGAAAATGAGCAAACATAGCATGGAGATTTTGCGAATGTTGTGGACCTTGCCCCCACCCCATTCCCACAATCAACCGAATCACTAAGGGAACTTGCATTTGTCCATTAAACATATAATGCCATTTAGCGGCGCTATTGACAATCTGGTCTAAAGCAAGCAACGCAAAGTCTACTCGCTGATGAGTCATAATGGGTTTCATCCCCATAATGGCGCTCCCAATAGCAATGCCTGTCATTCCATTTTCTGAAGTGGGCATATCCATCACGCGATGCTCGCCATATTTTTTTTGCAAGCCCAGCGTAGTACCAAAAATCCCTTTAGGATCTGGCACACCTAGACCCATCACATAAACACTAGGATCCTTTGCCAAATTATCATCTAAGGATTGACGCAAAGCTTCTGCAAAGTTAATCGTTTGTAATTCAAGCATAGATATGATTTAAGAGCTCCTGCTCGGGTGGAAAGGGACTGTGTTTGGCAAATTCAAAAGCCTCGTCTATTTCACCTTGAATTTTACGTTCCATACTTTCTATTTCAGACTTTGTTATTAGATTATTTGCTATTAGCTTTTTCTCCATACGCAAAATGGGACATTGAGCTTTCCAGGAGTCCACTTCTTCTTGAGAGCGATATCCAAGCGCCACATCATAACCAGGACCACAATGCTCTCGATACCGATAAGTTGTAAATTCAAGTAATCTAGGACCTTTTTTATCTCTGATTTCATCAATTGCGCGACTTGAAATTTTTGCGACTTCTTCTAAATCATTTCCATCTCCAACTGATGTTACGATTCCATGAGCTTCTGCAATTTTAGGAATACTTCTCTCTTTGGGCTGACGCACTTCCATTGGAGAATAAACCGAATAAAAGTTACTTTCACAAAGAAATAAAATAGGAAGCTGCTTTAATGCTGCAAAGTTAATTCCCTCTAAGAAGACCCCTTCTTCAGTCATTGCTTCCCCAAAGAATATCACTGTAACATGATCTTCTTTTTTCATTTGGGTAGCAAGGGCCACTCCAATAGCAATGGGAAAAGAACCTCCCACAATGGGCGTTGATCCAAGTAGATTCACTTTATGATCGACTAAATGCATTGAGCCTCCTTTTCCACCACAACAACCACTTTGCTTCCCATAAAGCTCGGCAATCATTGATTTCAGATCGCCCCCTTTGGCCAAATAATGGGCATGGGCTCGATGGGTACTCATGATATAATCAGAGATTTTGAGTTGGGAACAAACCCCAACAGCCACCGCTTCTTGTCCTATACTAAGATGGACAGGACATCGCATTTCTTGCTCATGATAGCGATTTGCAATAGCTTCTTCGACTCTTCGAATACGAAGGCTTTGAAAAAAAAAGTCCTTGAGCTGTTCTTTCAATTTCGCAACTCCTTCTATTTTAAAAGGACGGTAATGTATTTTAGAAAAGGAATTTTTTCAATGCATTTTTTATTGCCCACAATCTGGACATCTAACGCTGCCGCTGCTGATCCTAAAAATCCTGCAACTTTGATATCTTGTTTACAAGCTAAGCTCAGCGCTGACAAAGCTAAATAACTATCACCTGCTCCTAATCTATCGACAACTTTTTCAGTAAATGCAGGGAGAGAATACGTTTTTTTCTTTTGATCAAATACTGTGACCCCTTGAACCCCTTGGGTCACACTTAAATAAGGGCAATGAAGTTTGTTGCAGACTTGGGTAATTAATGTTTCTAAATCACTCTTTTGATCATGAGTTGTTAGACGAAGCTCAGGCTCATTGAGTGATACGTAATTGGCTCGATTATATTTTGTAATGACATGATAGCCTCTATTCCCACTATTAATTTGTGTATTGATCGCAAGAAAAGTGGGGACTTGTGAAATCGCTTCATTTAAGCGAGGATTAATAAATCCATTGCCAAAGTCTGCAACAATCACTAAATCAAAAGAGCTACCTTTTTGCTTTAAAAATTGGATGATGTTGTCTGTTTGCTCTTGATTTAAGAGCTCCTGTAAAGAGGAATATGTTTCAAACAATTTTGTTAAAAAGACCCCATCTTTTTGAATATAGCGCTTTTTAATCAGTGTTTTAATGTCATTAGAAGTGATAAACTCTCGCTCAATGTTGCTCTTAAGTCCGTTACTTATGTCTACTTCTTCTGAAAATGTTCCTGTAGCAGTGAGCAGCGTCACACGATCACAAAAATCAGCTACATGATTGGCAACTGCAAAAGCACCCCCTAGAAAAGACTCTGAGTAGCTCTCTTGAGCCACTAAATGGACCCCTTTCCCTGCCATTCCCAAAGGTGAAACATAAGCATATTGGTCAATGATGGCATCGCCAATCACCAAGACATTGAGTTTTTTAAATTCTTCAATATATTGGCTAATTTTATCATAGCTATAATCGATTTTAAAGTTTTTGATAAAATGGCGAAATTGGCTCGAAGAATCTCCAAAATAGGAATTTAATAATTTAGTAGAACTAAAAACAATGTCATTGGTGTAAATAATTTTTCCACCCGCATTCTCAACTGCTAGGGCTTCTAATTTAATTTTTCCTGTTACATCTTGCTCATGCTTTTTATACTCTGCTCCTTTAACATAATAATCAGGGGCAACCTCTTCTATGACTTTAATTCCATCTGGATTGTCATTTAAAATAACGTAATCAACAACACCAATGGCAGCTATAGAATCCATCCTTAAATCTTGATCAAAGACTGGACGATCAGGCCCTTTATTTACATATCGATTGGCAGTCACCGCAACAACTAAAATATCCCCTTGCTCTTTCGCAGTCTGAAAATGTTTAATATGCCCTGGATGAACAAGGTCAAAGACTCCTAAACAAAGAACTATTTTTTTGCCTAAAGCTCTCTCTTTGATTAGTTCTTCTTTTAAGATCTCTATAGATAACTTTTTTTCCAGTGTTTTCATAATTCTATTTTTGTTGCTGCTTTATTAATATTATTTATTTTTTGAGCCCAGGCATCGACAAACGTATGCAAAATAAAAAAATGAGCTGTTTCAACTAAACCATAATCACAAACCCCTGTCCAGATATTAATATCACCCATTTTTCTAAGGGGGTTTTCTTTTTGGAATCCACTTAAAGTAATAATAATCCCATTTTTCTCTTTGATAGCCTTGCAAGCATTTAAAATACTTTTCGACTGACCCGAGCTACTAATGGCAATTAAAATATCTTTCTCATGAGCTATTGTTTCTAATGGTTTTGAAAAAATAGTTTCATACCCATAATCATTTCCCATACAGGTTAAAGTACTACTATCAGAAAGAGAAAAAGCAGGAGCTTTGACAACATTCATTAAATCAATCACATGGTGAGAAGCAATGCCACTACTCCCCCCATTGCCAATAACAAAAATCTTTCTTTTTAACTTAAGCGATTCTGAGTAGACCCCATGAACTTTTTCTTGCACCTGTTCATAAATAAGTTGCGTATCTTTGGACGTAAACTGCGTTTTTTCTATCAATTCTTGAAAATCGGCAATACGTTTTAATAAAAAGGACATTCTAACTCTCTAAATATTGAAACCAGTTTTTTGTAGCTTTTTCAATGCTGTTTGGCTCCCAGACTGGAGCTTCACGCCAATAATCAATATGCTGAACTATTTTTTCTACACCTTCTTCAAAGGATACTAAAGGTTTCCAGCCTAATTGACTTTGAATTTTTTGTGTATCTGCAAAAGTGCAATCAGGTTCTCCGGGTCTTTTGGGTATATAGACTTTATCACCACCTAGTAGTTCTACTAGATAATTTACGCTATAATGTCCCCCACTACCCACGTTGAAAATGCCAAAATTGATATTGGACTGCGCAGCTTGATAAAAAGCTCTTGCAACATCAGTGACATAAGTAAAATCTCGAGTTTGCTTTCCATCACCCACAATTGTATAGGGCTTTCCATGAATCTTCTGAGCGAGAAAAACTCCAAACACAGCCCCATAAGTGCCACTTGTTCGAGATCTCGGTCCATAGACATTAAACAATCGAAGCGAAATCATTGGAAGATGGTACACTTGGTGCCAATGGACAGCAAGTTGTTCCCCTAAATATTTTGTTAAAGCATAGGGATATTGCGGAATAGCAAGAGCAGACTCAGGAGTTGGAAATTGTGTGGCTAGCCCATAACAAGATGAAGAAGCTGAGTAGATAAGTTTTTTTACTTTTGCTTTTTTAGCTGCTTGTAAAACATTAAATGTCCCTGTGACATTGGTATCGTAATATTCTTTAGGATTTTCTATGGAAGGGACAATATCTGCAAGGGCTGCTAAATGAAAAACCCAATCAATTCCTTTAAAATAAAGATCAATTTGTTCTCTATTACAGATATCAAATTCATGAAAGGCAAAATTGGGATTATCTTTAAACATCTCCAAATTTAACTTTCTACCACCGGAAAGATTATCCAATGTTAAAACTTGATGACCTTCAGCAAGGAGAAGCTCTATTAAGTGACTTCCGATAAATCCTGCACCACCTGTAACTAAGCATTTCATTGTAAATCAATGGCCTTCATTGTCTTAATGTTTGAATATTTTATATCGGTTAAAGAATTAGGAAGCAATTCTTTTCTAAAAGCTTCTACTAAGTCTTCAATCGCATCTTCCACAGTGAACTTAGGAACAAATCCAAGTTCATTTTTAATTTTCTCACTTGAAACATGATAAGAGCGATTATCATCTGTTTCTTCATAGACAAGTTCTACTTTTTTTTCTTTGGAAACTAGCCTTTGTACCATTTCTCCGAGTGTTCTAACAGAGTGATTTTGATAGCCGATATTATAGATTTTTCCTTGTATTTTTTCTGTAGGCTGCTTGAGTACATGCAAATAGGCGCGCACCATATCTTTAATGTGGATGTTAGGCCGAAGCTGATCTCCTCCCATAATCTTGATTTTTCCAGTATGATAAGCCAAATTAGTCAAGATATTGACAACGACATCTAGTCTTTGTCTTGTTGAAAAACCACAAACAGTGGCGGGTCTTAAAATGGTGCCAGTAAAACGATCATCAATATATTTTAAGAGAATCTTTTCGCATTCTGCTTTAAATTTTGAGTAATCTGTTAATGGCTCAAGTTCCATCTCTTCGTTCACATTAGAAGTTTCTTTGATCCCATACACAGATGAAGAAGAGGCATAAATAAAGCGCTGAATATTTGCTTGCTTACTTAACTGCACAAAGGGTTCAAAAGAGTCTAAGTTAATGGATTTTCCAAGTGCTGGATTAAGTTCAAAACTAGGATCATTGGAAATACAAGCTAAGTGAATAACAGCCTCGCATCCTTGCAGTGCCTTAATCACCGTGGCCTTATCACGCATGTCCCCTTTAATTTCAGTCAATTTAGGATGTCCTTTCACCGCACTTAAAACATCATCTCCATAGATATAAAGATCCAAAACGGTGACTGCATAGCCATGAGCTAAAAGGTTAGGCACAAGCTCTGCTCCGACATAACCCGCCCCTCCAACAACTAAAATTCTCATAATGACTCCTGTTTCTTTTTAAACTAACTGCTTACTGTTGAATACAGACTGTGCTTTTTCTAAAACTTCCATAACATGCAAGCCCTCTTCACCATTCGTCAAAGGCTCTCTTCTAGTTTCGCAGCAGCTTATAAAATGTTTACACTCTTCTTTTAAAGGCTCATGATCATCTATCATTATTGATTGGGCTTTCTCAGAGTTAAACCGAATGCTTGAACCTTTAATATCGATTTGATTTTTCCATAGCATAACTTTATTTTTTTGATCTTGTAAATCATCAAAGACAATCATCCCTTTTGTACCCATCATCGCAAATTTACGCTCTGCATAAGGGTATGCCCAACCCACTTCAATATCGGCACTTAATCCTTGAGAGAATTCAAAATGTAACCAACTTTGATCAATATATTTTTCTGAAAAAAAACTCTTGTGCCTCGCTTGAAAATCAAGAAGTTCTCTATTGGCTGCAAAAGAGAGTAGCACTGAGATATCATGTGGAGCAAACGCCCATAACGCACTATTTTCTGCCCCTTTTGAACCAAAGTTTAATCGCTTGAATGAACAATGATAAATATCTCCTATCTCTTGATTTGCGATCATCTCTTTTACTTTGACAACACCAGGATGATAATGCAAAAGATGACCTACCATTAAGATTTTCTGTCCGGCTTTGGCAAGTTGCCAAAGTTCTTTTGCCTGATCAACACTTTCACACATTGCTTTTTCAACAAACACATCTTTACCTGCTAGTAATGATAGTTTGGCCAAAGGAAAATGCAAATGAGTTGGTACAGCTAGAACAACTTTCTTTATTTCAGGATTTTTTAAAACTTCATTAAAATCGTTGGTAAATCGCACTCCAGAAAACTGAGTTTGATAATAGGCAAGATGATAGAGATTATGATCGCAAATAGTATGAAGAGCTTTTAGTTCAAAATAGTTTCTCGCTAAATTTTTCCCCCAATACCCCACTCCTATTACTGCAAGATCTTTCTTTATCATCTAATAGCTTCTTCCAATGCTAATTCATTTAATGCCAGTACAATTTTTTGCTGATCTTCTTTTGTTAAAGAAGGATGCATTGGAATATTAAAGACCTCTTTGGCGACTCGCTCTGCATTGGGGAGATCACCCTCTTGATAACCCAAGTCTTGATAAGCTGTCTGAAGGTGGATGCAAATAGGGTAATAAACGGCAGCAGGAATTCCTTTTTGTCCAAGTAAATTAATTATTTTGTCCCTTTGAGGGTGTTTTAAAGTATACTGAGCAAAAGTATGCGTGTTGCCAGGTGTAATCTTAGGAACTTGGTAAAGCTCGTGAATATTCTCATTAAAAAATGCCCCTATTTGAGCTCTGATGCGAAGCTCTTCTGGAAAGAAAGGTAACTTTGCTTTCAAAATGGCCGCTTGCAAAGTGTCAAGTCTTGCATTCATCCCAACATATTGATGGTTGTAGCGAATAGGAGCTCCATGAACACGCAGCGCTTTCATTTTTTCAGCTAATTGTGCATCATTCGTAAAAACAGCCCCCCCATCTCCGTAACATCCCAAAGGTTTTGTAGGGAAAAAACTTGTTGCACTGATAGTGGCTATCGAGCCACTTTTTCTTCCATATTGAGTAGATCCAAAACTTTGAGCCCCATCCTCAATTACAGCCAAATTATAAGCTTTAGCAATCTGCATAATTTTTTTAAAATCAGGCATTTGCCCATATAAGCTGACAGGGATAATCGCTTTTGTTCGAGGTGTGATCACCTTTTCAATCTCGTCCACATCCATTACAAACGTTTCTGGGTCAATATCGACAAACACAGGCTTAGCTTTGACTCGTCGCACACACTCAACAGGGCTGACCCATGTAAAGGGAGTACAAATAACTTCATCGCCGGCTTTGATTTCTAATGCTTCTAAAGCCAAAAGCAAGGCGTCTGTTCCGCTAGAAGCTCCAATGCAATGCGAGACCTCCACAAAATTTTCAAGCTCTTGTTCAAGTTCTCGAATTTGCTTGCCCATGATAAATTGACCGCTTTCAAGCACTGTTTGAATAGCAAAATCAATTTCTGATTTATATTGGAGGTATTGTTGCTTAAGATTGACGAATTCCATGATTTTTTAGCTCATCTGAGAAATATAGAGACAATTGTATTAAAGCGCTTAACTTTAAGCAGGAAACCAAAAATAAATCCAGTAAAAAATATCCTTAAGCGCAACGCTAATAATCTTTTGCTATTAATAAGGAAAAAATCATAATAGATTTTTGCTATTTTTTTAATATAAGGATTTTCATTGATGCAAGTTCCATTTTCTTATCTAGAGCGCCAATTTCAACAATCAGCAGATTTAACGAAAAGCAAAGAATTAACAGACTACATTATTGATGATATTCGAGCATTCTTAAAAACTTCTGAATTTACTTTGGGGAGTAAAGTTGAACTCTTTGAGAAAAAATTTGCAGAGTATATTGGTGTCAAACACGCTATTGGAGTAGGCTCTGGAACTGATGCTTTAATCTTATCGCTGAGAGCTTTAAACATTGGACATGGACATGAAGTCATTACTTGTGCTGAAACATTTATTGCAACAGCAGGCGCTATCGCTGCAGTAGGAGCAACCCCCGTCTTTGTCGATGTAAACGATGAATTTACCATTGATGAAACCCTCATTGAAAAAGCCATCACTGCAAAAACAAAAGCTATTATTCCTGTGTATTTTACAGGAAATTGTCCTCATATGGAAGCCATTTTAAAAATCGCCCATCGCCATAAATTACATGTTATTGAAGATTCTTGCTGCGGCATTGATGCTCGTTATAAAGGGCAGCGAGCTGGCTCTTTTGGCATCACAGGCACTTTTAGCTTCCATCCACTCAAAAACTTAAATGTCTGGTCCGATGGTGGAATGATTACGACAAACTCAGATGAAGTGGCTCGTAAATTGAGACTTTTAAGAAATCATGGACTTGTCAATCGAGATGAAGTGGAATGCTTTGGATACAACTCCAGACTAGATGCTCTGCAAGCGGTGGTCGCTTTAAGAATGATTGACGATGTGACCCAAGTGACTGATCAAAGAATAGCCAACGCAAAAAAAATAGATCAAGGACTCAGCGACTTATCTGAATATATCGAAATCCCTTATCGAAATCCAAATTATCGCCATGTCTTTCACCTATATATGCTAAGAGTCAAAGAGCGAGATGCTCTTTTAAAATATTGCCAACAACGGGGCATTGAAGCCAAGATTCATTATCCCATTGAACTGCCTTACCAACAATGTTGCGAGCATTTGGGTTATAAAAAGGGAGACTTTCCTAAAGCTGAAAGAGACTCTAGTAGCATTATCACCCTTCCTTGTCATCAGCATTTGACGGAAAACGAAACCAATTATATGATTGAAACTATACGGAGCTTTTACAGAAATGAAGTCAGTGCCTTACGTAGATTTAGCGCTACAGCATCAAGCCATCAAAAATGAAATTCTAGCTGCAGTGAGTCAAGTCCTTGACTGTGGGGATTTCATTTTAGGTAAAGAAGTTGAAATATTTGAAAAGAATCTGGCCAAGTACTGTAATACGCGTTTTGCTTTAGGGGTCAATTCTGGAACAGATGCTCTTTTTTTAGCTTTAAAAGCATTTGGCATTGGAGAGGGTGATGAAGTCATTGTCCCTCCAAATTCTTTTTTAGCAAGCGCCTCTTCTGTGATCGCAGCTAGAGCCAAGCCTGTTTATGTTGACATCAGAGAGGATCTCAACATCGATCCTGCTTTGATTGAGGCCAAAATCACAAAAAAAACAAAAGCCATTATGCCTGTTCACCTCACTGGAAAACCGGCGGATATGCATCCTATTTTAGAAATAGCTAAAAAATACAATTTAAAAGTAATTGAAGACACTGCGCAAGCTTTTGGTGCAGAATATCATGGAAAAAAAGTGGGCTCTTTAGGAGATGCTGGCTGCTTTAGCTTACATCCTTTAAAAACACTGAATGCTTGTGGAGATGCAGGAGCCATTACTTTAAATGATGAAGAGGCTTATGAAAATCTAAGGCAATTAAGAAACATTGGATTAAAAAATCGCAATGAATCGGATAGATGGGGATATAACAGCCGGCTCGATACCATCCAAGCTGCTATTTTAAATATCAAACTCAAGTATGTCGATGGATGGAATGAGATTCGCATTGGGCTCGCTCAAGTCTATGCCGATGCATTAAAAGACATTGTTAGAGTTCCAGAAAATCAACCTTTTGAAAAATCAGTTTACCATACTTTTGTGATTCAAACTCCTTGGAGAGATCAGTTACAAACCTATTTAGAAAAACATCAAATAGGAACTAAAATTCACTACCCTATTCCGATTCATATGCAAACTGCGGCTAAAAGATTTGGGTATTCACTTGGCAGCTATCCTGTTACTGAAAAATGCGCCAAAGAGATCTTAAGCTTGCCTATTCATCAAGATTTAGGGTTAGATCAAGTTCAGCAAGTGATTGAAACTATCTATGCTTTTTTTAAAGAGTGTGCTTAATGAGCCAAGACACAACCATTATCTTTGGTTGCACAGGATATATCGGATCATATCTGCTCGCTTTTTATCGACAAAAAGGACATTTCACTTTAGGAACTTCGCGTAAGCATCACCCATCAACAATTTTTTTTGATTTAACAAAACCCAACTTGCAGTTTCTAGACCAGCTGCCTCAAGGTAATAAAACGGCTATCATTTGTGCAGCCATTCCTAATATTGAGAAATGTGAGCAAAATCCACAAGAGACATTTAAAACCAATGTCTTGTCTACTTTGAACCTTGTTGACTTGCTGGTTCAGAGAAAAATAAAGCCTGTTGTTTTTTCCAGCGACATTGTCTTTGATGGAACCCTGCCCATTTATACAGACGATAGCCTGCCTACTCCAATCAACGAATATAGTTCTCACAAAACTTTTTTAGAGCAGCTGATTCCAAAACTTTGCAATGATTACCTAATTCTTCGCCTAAGCAAAACATATAGCTGCTCAGCGCAAGATCAAACCCTTTTACATCAGCTAGCGCAACGCTTAATGCAAAATGAAAAAATGAGGGCGGCTTCAGATCTCCTATTTAATCCTATTCACATTGAAGATGTTATTGAAATAACCAACCTCTTAATCGAAAATAAATGCCGCGGACTCTATAATGTCACAGGACAACAAACAACGAGCTGGTATGAACTAGCAAAAAGGGTTTCCCAAGTTTGTGGTAAAGATCCCTCTTTGATTGAAGAAGCTTCTATTGATGAATTTTCAGCAGGAGCCAAAAGAGCCAAAAATCTTATTGTGATTCCCAAAAAATTTTCCATAGAATTTCCAAATTATACTTTCTCTCTTTTAGAAGATAATATAAATAGGTTAAGTTCTTTTTATAACCCACAACCTTTGATTAAATGATGAAAAGTTTAGCTGCTGTTTTAGAACAAATTAATCAACCTTTAAAAATTTTAGAACTGGACGTGCCCTCTTTAGCACCTGGACAGGTTTTAGTTAAAATTGCTTACTCTGGTATCTGTCAATCACAACTCAATGAGTTAAAGGGTAAAAAAGGAGAAGATAAGTTTTTGCCTCACACCATGGGTCATGAAGCTTCTGGCATTGTGATGGCCGTTGGAGCCAATGTAACAAAAGTAAAACCAGGTGATCATGTGGTTGCCTCTTGGATCAAAGGCAAAGGGCTAAATGCTGCTGGCACTCAATATCTATTTGGTAATCAAAAGATTAACTCTGGAGCTATTAGCACCTTTATGTCACATGCTGTTATCTCTGAGAATCGCCTTATTCCTATTGATAAAGAGTTGCCTTTAAAACTAGCAGCACTTCTTGGCTGCGCTCTTCCCACAGGGATTGGGCTTATCTTTAATACTTTAAAATTAAGACCCGGTTCTACACTCGCCATTTTTGGATTAGGAGGTATTGGTCTAAGCGCTCTCATTGGCGCTAAATTGATGTATGCTTCAAAAATTATCGCCATCGATATTGTAGATGACAAATTAGATCTCGCTAAAAAGCTCGGCGCCACCCATGTGATCAATGCGCTTAAAGAAAACGCCTGCGAAAAGATTTTAGAATATACCGCAAATAGCGGGGTTGATTACTCCATTGAAGCTGCAGGTAACAAAAAAGCGATGGAGCAAGCCTTTAAAGTGGTTAAAAATGGCACAGGGCTTTGCGCAATAGCTGGTAACATCAAACACGATCAAACAATTGAAATTAATCCTTTTGATTTAATTTTAGGAAAAAAAATTATTGGATCCTGGGGCGGAGAAAGCCAAATCGATGAAGATGTTTTTCTCTACTCAAAATTATTTAAAGAGGCTAAAATCAATGTTGATGCATTAATTAGCCATGAGTTTTCGTTAGACAAAATTAATGATGCTATGCAGCTTTTGGATGCTGGAAAAGCAGTTCGTTGCTTAATTCATTTTAAAGAAGAGCTTGTCAAAAGTTAAAAGATAATAAGGTATAAGTAATGCACACCATAGAACAATTCAAACGATATGAACAAGAATTTGCAGAAAAGGGCTATTTTGTTTTAGACCTCAATAATCCTGAGCTTGTAGAAGAGGCATCCATTGCTTTGGATAAGCATCTCAAAGAGATCACTCAAAATAATCAAATTACCCTTGAAAATTACCATCAATTTTTCCAAGACGACGCTTCTCACTATGACATGCAATACCAAATGCTTCAATTCTTTAGAGAAAAGGAATTCGCACAAAAAATTATTCTTGCCAACATTGCTGCTTATCAATTTATTTTAGGCCCAGATTTAGATATCCAAGTCGCTCCCTATTTGAGAATCACAAGGCCCCATAAGCCCAAAGATAACATTGGTTACCATCGAGATACTTTTTACGGAACAGGGCCTGGAGAAATTTCAACTGTCATTCCATTTGTCAATCTTTCAAAAGATAATACTTTAAGTGTCATTCCTAAATCTCATGTTATTCCTGATCGCTTTTTTAAGACAACGCAGACTGTGAGTACAGAGATCACTAAAGATTCTAAAAGACATCAAATGGGATTTTTATATGCTCCCAAAGTCCTAGAGCCTTCTGTTAGAAATGATGTGGTCCCTATTCCTTTGAAAAAAGGACAAGCTCTTGTTTTTATGCTATCGATTATCCATGGTAGTGAGGTTAATAAAACAGAGACTCCTCGTTGGTCAACAGACATCCGAGTTAGAAACTCGTTGACCCCACTGAATGAAACTATGAAAGCAAATTACTATAAGTCTTTAAAAACTTCAGCAACCGCACAAGCATTTCAATCTTGGTCTAATTAAAAAACGTCCCTAGATTTGCTTTTCAAAGGCTTATGTTTTTTTGACTAATATTGTAAATTCAAAGCTTACGCGCGATGTATTCATTAGATTAACGCACCCTCCGTGCAAGAGTTCATCGTGAAAAATAATGCTTTCACCCGGTTGATTATCAAGAGCAACGACATTTAAATTGTACTGAGCCTCATTAAAAACAGGCTTTAAAAAACCGTCTCTTTCTTCTTTATCACATTGATATTTTTCTTTTTGAGAGTGGGGAACAATTCTAAGTCCATTGCCTGCACGGTCACACCAAACAGGAACCCACATCTTAAGCCTAAAGTAACCTGGAGGCATTTTCCCATGGCCTAAATCCCAAAACCATTTATCAGCATGGAGTGGTCCCACATCATTTTTTTGGTGAGGTCTGACAAATCTCCAATAAATTTCTTCTTCGTAAAGGGCTTCTTCATTAGCAGGCTTAATTTCCCCAAAAGATTCTTTTAAGAGAGAATAAAAAGGCATTTTTTTGATTTCTTCAGTAACATGAGGGGGGAAAATGCGATTGCTTTTAGTCCATACTTTTTTATGATCGATTAAATCAGAAAGAGTATGAAATTTTTCCATCGATGTCTTTTGAAAAATAGCTGCATGCTCAGGATAATACTTCTTAATCAGTGATACAGCATGCTCATGAATCATCTCTCTGATTCTATTAAGCTCTTTAGAGGACAAATTAACGTCACAAACATAGCCCGGTCCATTATTAATTTCAGTTAGGTAACTTTGATTGAGCGTGCGCATAAAATTCCTTTTTTGTTCTAACGAGTTAAGAGTTATATCTGCAAATTTAAATATTGTAAAAAGTAATTGTTTCAAAACAACAGATATTTAATTCACGTAAATACCCTCTTCTGCTACATTTAGCACTATTCGATGCCTGATTTTATACATGTTTATTATTTCTAAAACTCCAGTCCGCATTAGCCTTTTCGGAGGTGGTACAGATTACCCTGATTATTATCAGCGGCGTAAAGGCGCTGTGCTTGGCACGACTATTGATAAATATATTTATCTTAGCGTAGGAAAGTTAAGCGCATTTTTTGATTTTAAATTTAGAATCAGTTATTCCTTGCTAGAAAAAGTAAAAGCCATCGAAGAAATCCAACACCCAAGCGTTCGTGAATGTTTAAAACATCTTAATCACATTGAAGGCTTAGACATCCATGTTTCTGCAGAGCTTCCTGCAAAAACAGGGATGGGCTCCTCTTCTTCTTTTACAGTAGGGCTTTTAAACGCCATTTATAACTTGCAGCAAAAAACAGTCTCCAAAGAAATGCTCGCCAAAGAAGCTCTCCATATTGAACAAAGCTTAATTGGAGAGAGGGTTGGCTCTCAAGATCAAATTCATGCAGCTTACGGTGGTCTAAATATTATTGAATTTAGCGCTTCCGGTTATCAAATCTCTCCCCTTCAGCTTTCAACCCTCAAAAAAAGTCTTCTTGAAGAAAGTTTGCTCCTTTTTTACACAGGGATCAGCCGGTTTGCGAATGATATATTAGAAGAACAAATTCAAAATACCAAAGCGGGCAGTAAAGATCATTATCTTCAAGAGATGTATGAGATGGTTTTTCAAGCTAAAGAAATTTTACTGCATGAAGATAGCTCTCTACTCGTTGATAAAATAGGTCATCTACTAGATAAAAGCTGGCAGCTCAAAAAACAACTCTCTTCTAAAATCTCCAATCTCCAAGTTGATCAATACTATGAACTTGCAAAAAAAAATGGGGCACTAGGTGGAAAATTATGTGGCGCTGGCCATGGTGGATTTCTCCTTCTCATGGTTCCCAAAGACAAACAAGCAAAAGTAAGAGAGGCTCTAAAAGATCTTCTTGAGGTTCATTTTCAATTCGAAGAAAATGGCAGCCAAATTATTTATCAACACTAACCCCATAGAAAAACAATGACAAAAGAACATATCTTAATTACAGGCGGCGCAGGTTACATAGGATCTGTTTTAACATACGAGCTTTTAAACTTAGGTTACAAAGTGACAGTTGTTGATAACTTAATGTATAAGCAAAACTCTTTAATTCACTGCTTCTCCAATCCTAATTTTAAATTTATTAAAGGGGATGTCTGTAATCATGAATTAATGGAAGGACTCATTGAAAAAGCAGATATTATTATTCCTCTAGCTGCCATCGTAGGGGCTCCTGCATGTGATCATAATCCAAAATTGGCTAAAATGATTAACTATGATGCAATGAAATTTATTTTAGATAGTAGCCATAAAGGACAAAAAATTTTATTTCCAACGACGAATAGTGGTTATGGGATCGGGCAGAAAAATCAATTTTGCACAGAAGAAACCCCTCTAAGCCCTATCTCTTTATATGGCAGACTTAAAGTCGACATAGAAAAAGAATTTCTGGCTTCCAAAAGAGCCGTTTCATTTCGACTTGCTACTGTTTTTGGAGCTTCTCCTCGGATGCGTGTCGATTTACTTGTAAATGATTTTGTCTACAAAGCACGTCACGATCGATATCTGGTTTTATTTGAAGAGCATTTTAAACGTAACTATATTCACATTAAAGATGTAGCCAATGCGTTTCTTTTTGGCATTCAAAATTATGATAAGATGAAAGGAGAGGCTTATAATGTAGGTTTATCTTCAGCAAATCTCAGTAAACGGGAGCTATGCGAAGTCATTCAAAGACATTTACCTCACTTTTATTTTCATTCAGCCGCAGTAGGCGAAGACCCTGATAAACGAGACTATATCGTAAGTAATGATAAGTTAGAAGCCCTTGGTTGGGCCCCGCGCGTTTCTTTAGACGATGGAATTAAAGAACTGATCCATCTTTATGATTATCTAAAAGAAAACCAACACAGAAATGTGTAACCGTTCTTTTAAACTTTCG
Organism: uncultured bacterium; assembly: GCA_964612505.1. Taxonomy (GTDB): domain Bacteria; phylum Chlamydiota; class Chlamydiia; order Chlamydiales; family JAAZZY01; genus JAAZZY01. Next base: position 36,798 of record CAZTEX010000013.1, read on the forward strand.
CCATTTGATGATCCATGTACCATTCGATCGTCTTTTGTAGACCGATCTCTAAAGGGGTAAATTGAAATTCTGGTAAGAAGCTTTTCAACCGCTCGTTATTCAAACATTTGGAGCGAGCTCCGACATATTTTGTCGTATCATACTCGATTAAATTTGAATCATAACCCACTATTTGACAGATTGATTCTGCAAAAGAACGAATGGTATGTTCTTTACCAGTGCTTACGTTGATAAGCTGGTTGTTTTTGATTGCCATTAAACTCAAAATGATACTGACAAGGTCTTGGACATAGAGAAGTTCACGTTTTTGATAACCATCTCCCCAGAGTTTTGCAGGTTCGCCCCCATTCTTAGCGTTGATAATTTTGCGAACCAAATCGATGATGAAATGGCATTGCTTACTCTTATGATAATATTCTGTTCCATAAATGGCGCTAAAGGCAAAGCAGAGATATTTCATCCCGTACTGCTTACTTAAAGACTCAAGGCCTGCATAAAGCATCCTTTTAGTCATTGCATAAGCAAAGAGACTTTCATGGGGAGCTCCATTTAAGTAGTCAGCTTCTTTTAAGTCGGTTCCTGCAGGATAGGCGCAGCTGGTTCCCATAGAGATCAATTTAGCTTGAGATTGACAATCCTTCCACCAAGAAAGTAAGTTGGTGTTCATTTTTTGATTGATAATCCAGATATCGCCAGGATGGCGAGCTGGAAAATCTCCAGCTTGAATCCACACAGCTAAATGAAAGATGTAATCAAAAGAAGTCTGATTAAAACTATTTAAACTGCCTTCTTTGGTTAAATCGCAATTCTTGCTATTTACTTCTGCGATCTCATGGCCTTGCTTTTTCAATGCTTGGCAAAGATGGCGCCCCAAAAAACCACTGGCTCCTGTCACTAAAATCTTCATCTTTTGACTCGTTGTCATTTTGCAAAAATGGTAGTTCTTTTTGGAAATTTTTAGCAAAATATTAATAGGAACAATTTAAAAAAATTCTTATACCCTCTTCACAAATCTAACAGGTAAAGCCCTCTGCTCTTAGAGGAAAACCCCAACGAGAGGCTTAGCTTCTGTTGATTCTTGATGCAATATTAATATCTCTTCGCTATACTTATCCTTAAAGAGATATAAACTTTTCTTTCAAACCTTACTTTTTTAGAGGAGAGAGCCTAGTGAACACCCCTTCAATCGCCGCCTTAGGAGCCCGTCCGCAAACAGTTTTTATAGAAGAATCAAACAAGGCTAATCCTTCAAATAAAAGTGACAAAGAATTAGGCATTGGGGCTACCCTTATCGCATATGGTTTACTTACAACAGCTTGCTCAACGCCGGCAATCTACAGATCTATCAGCGAAGGGCGATTTCTCAAGGATTTGTCTAGAATAGGCGTCCATGGATTAGAAGCCGCTATTGTGCTTCCTGCGGGTATTCATAGCATTTATAATCTTGTGAGAGCCGTTTTTGGAGCCAATGACATGAGCAGTCGGGTAGGTTGTTTTAACCAAATGAAAGATCATAATCAGACCCTGATGAATAGACTCAAAAATGGAGCTCAAACGATTTTTGGAAATACCCCTTTGTCACAAAGAGCTATTCAAGTGGCTAAAGGTATTCTCTCTGCTGCCGTAATGCTTCTATACCCCATTCATGTAAACAACCCAATGATCCCTTTTATTCTATAGAAAATAATAAGAAGACGCTTCTATATTGATTTTATTTTAAAAGTCTCATTGACAATTTAGCTCTAAAGTTTATTTCTAAATTCAAAATTTGCTATTTTAGACGCCTTGTTTATTTACTCGCCAAATTCAACTCCTTTTCCTATAATTCGCTAAATGATGAAGACACAACTAATCTCAATAAATCCTTGTTTCTATACAGAATTAGGTCACAATTACTATTATCTACAATCTGTTGAAAAAGCCTGCCAAATCATTGGGTGGGATTTTTTTGCCCTTCTTCCTGAGAAAAATATTCTTGAAGGCCTTCCTTCTAACTGGCTTAAAGTTTTAAAAAATTCAACGATTAAAGTGGTGTTTGAGAGAATTGAAAAAACTCCATACAAGAGACCCAGAAGATGGATTCGCGCAAAGCAACGAATCAAGTATGGCGCATCTCTTGCAAAAGCCCTTCTTAAAAGATTTAAAAGTAGTAAAAAAGCTCACCGCATTTTGTTTTATGAGGCTTTTGCTTTAACGGATCTTGAGCTTCTTTTAAATCTACTTCGCTTTCTGCCTTTAAAAAATACAGAACTTTGGCTAATGCTCAGATATCCCTCTACCTTTTTTAAAAGTGAAATTGAGAGGTATAAAAGCTTTATTGAAAAAGTAAAAAAGACCCATCTCAATTTAAAGCTGGTCACCGATACAGAGCTTTTAAAAGAGGACCTAGAAGCTTGTTTTAAGTTTCCTTTTCATGTATTCCCTCTCCCAATTCCAGAGAATCAATTAGTGACAGATTATCAAAAATCTACTACATCGATTCAATGTTGGTGGCCGGGAATTGTTCGCCAGGGGAAAGGGCTTGATATTATCCAAAAATTTGCTCAATCTCAAAATGAGTCTAACCGACTTGTCCAGTTAATTGCCTCCAAAAGCGCCCAACTCTCTGCGCACTCACAAAGCCCTCATCTTTTACTTTTAGAAGATTCGCTTTCCAAAGAAGATTACGATCTTTTCTTAAAAAAGAGTCATTTTATTTTATTACCTTATAATGATCCTTGCTATGAGAAAACATCTTCCAATATTTTTATGGAGACCATTTTATCGGGCAGCATCCCTTTAGTGTATCCCAATACATGGATGTCTCATGAATTGCAAAAGTACTCTCTTGAAAAATTGATTCTGGATTGGGATGCAAATACACTCAGTGACAAAATGATTGCGATTGATAAAGATTTAGAAATCAAAAAAAAGCTCAATATAATAAAGCAAAAATATCTAGAGTTCCATAATATAGAGAGTTATGGAAAGCAAATGTTAGAGTTAGCAAAGACTTCATCTAATGAAAATTAGCGTCATTATCAAAAATTACAATTATGAAAAGTATGTCGTAGATGCGATTTACTCCGTTTTAAATCAAACGGTCCAACCTTATGAATTCCTCGTTTTTGATGATTGCTCGACAGATAACAGCCAACAAGTCATCCAAAAGATTTGTGATGAAAATCCCCATATTCGATTTATTAAAAATGAACAGAACTTAGGCATTACTGGGACAACGAATAAAGCTGTCAAACTAGCCACTGGGGACTACATTGCTATCCTTGCTTCCGACGATCTCTATCTTCCGAATTTTATTGAAAGAAGCATCCAAGCTTTTCAAGAATTTCCAGACGCGGGAGTCTTTTGTTCTAATTTCTCGTATTTTATCGAAGAAAATACGAAGGAAATCATCAATCACCCTAGAGGATTTAATTCTCCTGACATTACCTTCTTAAGAGATTTTCCTCTAATTAAAGCTATGAGAAGCCATCGCTTTTGGATTCCCAGCCCAGTTGTTATGAAAAAGAGCCTTTTTTTGAGATTTGGGGGATATGTAAGCCATTTTGGTGAGTATACTGATTTTATTATCTATGCTCTTATTAGCTTTCAATCAGGGGCTTGTTATATTCCAGAAACTTTATGCGCCGTTCGCAATCACCAAAATCAATTCTCAAGAAATGTGAATCTAGCGCAGCGACAACATTCTTGGAAAAGCATCTTAAACTCTTTTTCTTCTGGAGACTATAAAAACTACAAACCTCTTTTTAGAAAAAGCCATCTCTTATACCTTTTTGGAGTTCCTTTTTTCTATTATCTGCTCAAACACCCTCAGTTTTGGTCTTTTGCCGACTATAGCTTGTGGAAAAAATTGGGAATCCTCTGGAGAAGAAAAAAAGTAGATCCTCTCCTAAAGAAACTCTCTATCATTAAGTAATAACCAAGCATTTACTATGAGCCATATTCAATCTTTAGATGCCTTAGAAATTTTAGACTCTAGAGGCTGCCCTACTTTGCAGGTCATTCTAACAACTACCAGCGGGATTGAAGCTAGAGCCTGCGTTCCTTCTGGCGCTTCAACAGGTGAACACGAGGCTGTGGAACTTAGAGATCACGACCCAAAAAGATTTTTAGGTAAAGGTGTTTTAAAAGCTTGTAGTCATGTAAAAGGGCCTCTCCAAAAACTTTTAAAAGGACACTCTGTTTTAGACCAAGAAAAAATAGATCACGCGATGATCGAGCTTGATGGGACAGAAAATAAATCTCATTTAGGAGCTAATGCTATTTTAGGTGTTTCTTTAGCAGCTGCTAGAGCTGCTGCCATCCACATTAAGAAACCTCTTTTTGAATCTATTGCAAAAAATAAACCCATCTCTCTTCCTATCCCGATGATGAATATCATCAATGGGGGAGCTCATGCAGATAATTCACTCGAATTCCAAGAGTTTATGATCCGCCCTATTGGGGCATCTCATTTTTCTGAAGCCCTTCGTTGGGGCTCGGAAGTTTTTCAACACCTCAAAAAACTCTTAAAAGAAAAAAATTATGCTACTTCTGTCGGCGATGAAGGGGGATTTGCTCCTAACTTAAAATCAGACGAAGAAGCCCTAGATCTGATTATGCAAGCGATTCAAAAAGCGGGCTATCGACCCAAAGAAGATATTACGATTGCTCTAGATTGCGCCGCTTCTGAATTTTTTGATAAACATTCTGGCAAATATATTCGCAAAAAGAATCCTTCTGCATCGCCCTCCAAAACTTCTGCTCAGCAAGTAGAATACTTAAAAAGGCTTTGTCAAAATTACCCTATTGATAGCATTGAAGATGGCCTTGATGAAAATGACTGGCAGGGGTGGAAGATTTTAACTCAAGAGCTTTCTCATATTCAAATTGTCGGGGATGATTTATTTGTGACAAATCCTAAATTTTTGCAAAGAGGGATTGATCAAAAAATTGCCAATGCCATTTTAATCAAGCTCAATCAAATTGGCACTTTAACAGAGACCTTAAAAGCAATTGAGCTGGCTCATAAAAATCATTACAAAACGGTTATATCTCATCGCTCTGGTGAAACCGAAGATGCTTTTATCGCAGATTTGGCAGTAGCAACAAACAGTGGTCAAATAAAAACTGGATCGCTATCTAGATCAGAGCGAGTTTGTAAATACAATCGACTGCTAGAAATTGCTTCCATTGCAAAGATCTAGATTATTTAAATGCTAATCTCTTTTAACTCTTCGATGAGCTGTAGAGTTGTTAAATAACTTTCCTCGATGAGGGAATGGATTTTCTCTAATCGCTCGTTGTAACCTTCATTAGACAAAGCTTCTTTTGAAAAGTTAGCTTTAAAGATTAATTTTGAGAGCATTTCTTTTATCTTCGTCGGAGGAAATGATTGAGCAAGTAACTTAAGAATATTTCCATATTCTTTTAATCCTTCAAGCTCTTGAAAAGAAAAAGTCACCCCCATGCTTTGAATCCGCTTTAATGAGTCTGAAGCTTCTTTGGCTAAATTTCCCCTAAAAATATTGCCCATATCAATGCCAAAAAAGGAATTTGTTTTCTCATCATAAAATAAATTCGGGCAGCTGCGATCCATATTGCCCAAGTAAGTATCTAAAGCGACAATTTGAGCCAAGCTTTTCTCTTTGGCCATATTTTCAATAATCGCCCTTGTCAGCCCTTTTTCCTCATCTAAAAGAGGCCCTTTTTTCTTCTCCATCCATTTTGTTCTGAATTTTTGTTGAACATTAAAACAAGGCCAAGGGTAATTGTCTGAAGTAGGAATCCCTGAAACTTTTAAGTGAAGAGTAGCCAAATCCTGAGCTACTATTTTATGAGCAAAGATATCTTGAGTTGAAACGAGTTCAACATAGTTTATCGGAATCTGAAGCGTTTCGGCCATTTGAGAGGCTAAAACTTCGCAAATTAACTCGAGTGCTTGATCTGCTTCTCTGCTTTTATTTTGTTTGAAGACCCATTCTTTCCCGTGATTATCACAAAGAAATAGATAATGAGTTTCTTCTCCTTCTAATATCTCAGAAGTAGGTCGTAATTGGTGAAGATCTACGAGGGACTCGGAAAATAAAAGTGTAGGAATAAAGAAAAAGATAAACAAAAATAAATACATGGAAATAGCTGCTTTTTTAATGACCCAGAATGTTTAAGGTTAATCTCTTTAATATTAATTTTCTATAGTCATTTCCATTGGGCGCACATGAGCAAGTATTTCATCTCTCCTTCTAAGCATTCTTGAAAAAAAATCACTTTTACCAGGATCAAATCTTAAAGGATCTACTTCTATTAAAGTTTTTCCCATATCTTGTAATGCTGATATGTCTAAAGACCTCATAGCATCCATAGTGTTTTGAGGCAAATCAGGAGTACAATTAGGAAAAGCTCTAGGGTTATTGTGATGATATTGAATAAAGAGTCTCTGATGAGAAATATGAATTTTTCTACTTTGCTCCCCACGATGGACGAGATTATTAAAAACAGTTCTTATGCGCTGCTCTGGGAGAAAAAATCCATAGCCTTGAATCTGAGATGCAAACTGATCTTGCGAAGTCCCATCTTCAAGCAAGTAATCACTGATCAAACCAGAAGGAGCTTGTTCTGAAAAAGCAACACTCACCCAAGGACGTTCCCCATATGGCCCTTTAGTGTAATTAATAATTCCTTCATTGTCGATTAAAACAACTTTTCTCATTCCTTTTTTTTGCGAAGGATCCAAGTCTAATGGAGCGAGCCAGTTTCCTGGATGATTATCCCATTGTGACATCAAGAAAATTAACCCCGATGCATTGGCGCGATCAATAGGATCTAGATGATTCATTGCATTGTTAAAATCTCTTTCTTTCCATAAATCTAAATCCGTTTCTACAAAATAAGAACAGGCCCCCGTTTTAGACTTGCCATCAAATTCAAAAGTTCTAACAGCCGTTTGAGGGATATAATTTCGTCCTATTCTTTTATAGAAAAATTGACTCAAATTAGAAGCAAAAGCTTCAGCATGCGCACATTCAAGATCCTGGGAATAAGCTTTAAAGGCTGCTTTTAAAGGGCCAGCAGAGCCCTCCAATTCTAAAATAGAGACATCCCCATTAAATCTGGCGGTTTTCCCTAAGCTTTCTAAATATGATTTCATTGCCAGAGATTGCCGGCAGGGGTCATTTTGAATATGTGGAAGTAAATGGCTATAATCTTGAGTTTGATTCCAAGGAGGATTTAGAGGTAAGGTTGAAGCCATAATTTTACTAAAACATTGTTAACCTCTTAGGTTACAGAAGGCCTTGTTAAACTAAAACATATACTTCTTTTGGAATGCCTTTTTAATAACAAATTAACTTTTTTATTTCCGAAATTCTAATTGTAAAATATTTTTCTCTATTATAAGGAAATCCTAGTGATTCTTCGCATGTGCTGTAAGGAGGCTTTTAATGCGATATACGATTGCTGTTTTTGGAGAAGCTGAGAGGGGCAGCTTTCAGACGGCTTTTTTTTGTCATAATTTGGAGCAGCTAGAAAGCCATTTTGGAAATCCCCCTGACAACAGCGTGGGTCTATTTTTTGCAATCCAAGCCTTGCTTTATGATCGTAATTTAATTTTCTTTAGGGTTAAAGAAGAAGGATTTAGTAAGCAAGACTACTTACACGGACTTCATCAACTGCAAAATCAGCACTTATTTGCTAATATCAAGGCCATTGGTATGCCTGGGGTGGGTGATGGTGAAATTATTGGAGCCTCAGAAGCTTTCTGCAGTCTTTATAAGAGCGTCTTAATGACCTCTGAGGCTGACCTTTATGATTATTTAACGCATCATAATCATTAACTTTTAAAGTACTCAACAAGTCCAGATTGATCAGGTTTCATTGCTTTTTCTCCTGGACGCCAATTGGCTGGGCAGACTTCTCCATGCTTTTCAAAACTAATTAAAGAGTCTAACATTCTTAAAGCTTCATCAATGGATCGACCAAGAGGTAAATCATTGACTACTTGGTGTCTAACGATCCCTTCTTTATCGATGAGAAAAAGGCCTCGATAAGCAATCCCTTCATCTTCTTTTAAAACATCATAGGCGCGAGAGATATTTTTATTTAGATCAGAGATAACCGGATACTTCACACCTTCAATACCACCTTCTTGCTTAGGTGTTTGTAACCACTTTAAATGTGCAAACCAACTATCTACAGAACAACCTAAAACTTTGGCGCCACGCTGAGTGAACGCTTTCTCTTTTTCTTGAAAAGCGTGAAGCTCTGTGGGGCAAACGAAAGTAAAATCTAATGGATAGAAAAATAAAATGACATATTGTCCCATAAAATCGGAAAGGGTCACTTCTTCTATTTTAGAACCATTGATAACAGCTTTAGCACTAAAGTCTGGTGCTTTTTTTCCGACTAATACAGCCATGGTGATGATCTCCTAATTGAAAAGTTGTTTTGCATTTTTGAGCCAAGACTCATTTTTTAAATACGTCATTTCCCCATGACCTGGATAAACAGCTGTCTGAGGGGGAAGCTTCGATAAACGTTCTAAAGATTTCCACATTCTCTCTGGTTCCGCAGTTGGAAAAGAAAGATTTCCAATAGAACCCTTAAAAAGGGTATCCCCAGAGATCAAAATTTCCTGCTTTTGACAATAAAGGCAAATTCCCCCGGGACTGTGGCCTGGGGTATGTAGGACCTCAAACTCAAGCTCTCCAATCATGATTTTATCACCATCACTCATTAAATTGCTAGGCTTTAATGGCTTAACATCAAAAAATAAAGGGAGACCATCTGACCCTGGATGAAGGATGTTATTTTGATCTTCAGGGTGAACATAGACATTCACGGGAAATTGATCGTGCAGCTTTTTTAAATCCCCAAAATGATCCCAATGAGAGTGGGTGAGAATAATTTTATCTAGTTTGAGTCGTTGATTGTCAAGATATTGAGTGATTTCATCTGCGGATTCTGGAGCTGGATCAATGACAGCGGCCAGGCGGGTTTGAGGACAAAAGACCACATAGGCATTCGTAGCAAACGGACCTGCCGGGAAAGCTTTTATCACTTTTATTGCCTCAGAAAGACTGCGCACCGGAGAGGGTTCGAACCTCTAACCGCCCGGTTCGTAGCCGGGTACTCTATCCAGTTGAGCTACCGGTGCTTAATTTGCATGCAAAATGATGCTTGAGAAGGCTATTTTGGGCAAGTACTAATTCTATTATGTAAGGAAGTGATATTTTTAATCAAAAATTAACCATCTAATTTTATAAACAATAATCTTTGTTTTTGTTTTATTTAAAAAATCAAAGTTTAATAAATAATCATAATTGTTTAATTAAAAATTTTACTTTTACTTTAAACCAAAAATAGCTCCTTTCCTGTTTATAAAAATTCAATTTGCTATAAATCCCTCATGGATTAGATTGGCGATTAGAGAGGGGGCTATCATGTACATCGTCATATTTGGAGCGAATAAGCTAAGCATGCACGTTGCCTCCATTCTATCACAAGAATCCCATGGGGTTTTTATGATAGATTCTGACCAAGAAATGCTTGATAAAGTGAACTCTGAGTTAGACATCAGTACCATGGCAGATACAGAAAGCTCTTGGGAAATTTTAGATAAACTTCGTGAATTTAAACCCGATGCGCTTCTTGCTCTGACAGAAAGCGAAGAAAAAAATCTCAATCTTTGCAAAATTGCAAAGAGCTTAAACTATCCAACCACGATTGCTCTTTTACATAATGAAACTTATGTGCATGCCTCTAAAATCAATTTTAATGAAATTTTTTCAGTTGATCATTTTATTTGTCCAGGCCTGCTTGTTTCTCAAGAAATTTTCAAACACATTGTGACTCCAAGATCTTCAGGAGCAGAAAACTTTGCTCATGGCGCCATTCATATGCATACGCTGAAGATTCCAGGGAACTGGAAGCAGCAAAACATCTCTCTTACAGACTTAGGTCTTCCTCAAGGCTTAATGGTCGGCTTGATTCGACGCAATCAAGAAGGGAGTCTTTTAAGCACAGACAGAAAAATTATTTTCCCTCATGGAAATGATAGCCTACAACCTTTTGATGAAGTGACATTTATTGGAAAACCAGATGCGATTAATGCTCTCTCTGATTACTTTGGCATCCCCTTTGACCCCGTCCATTCAGTCGCTCTGATAGGGGGTTCCATTGTTGCAATAAACCTAGCAAAAATTCTTCATAAAAGAGGGATACAAACAACAATTATTGAAAAAAGTGAGAAAAAAGCAGAAGAGCTTTCGCGAATGCTCCCAAACACCACTATTTTAAATGAAGATGGTTGCAATTCTAGGTTTATGCTCATGGAGCAAATTGGACAAATGGATGTCATTGTAGGTTGCACATCGCGCGATGAAATTAATATTTTGACATGCTCTATTGGTAAGAATTTAGGATGCGAAAAAAGCATTGCCACCATTTCAGAAGCTAGCTTTAGTAACATTTTAGAACAAATTCATCTAGATCACCATATTTCTCCTCGCGAAGCTATGACCAATCGTATCTTGTCTATTTTGCAAAAACAAAAAATTGTTGCGGTTGCTTCTCTATACGAAAATAGAGCAAAAATTATGGAGCTAAAAGTCTCTACAACTTCTCCACTTGCTGGAATTCCCATCTTTGAGTTAGGAAACTACCTTCCAAATGATTTTTTATTTGCCGCTATTCAAAATCGGAGTCGAATTATGATTGCTGACGGCAACAAAGTTCTCTGCCCTGGGGACACAGTCATTATTGTTACTCACCCCCGTCACTATAACGCTCTGCAAAGGTTATTCTGATGAATAAACGGGAAATATGTAAGTTCATCTCTGGATACTTTTTCATCTATAGCGCTATTATGCTCATTCCGTGTCTTTTGGCAGCTTACTATCAATTTGTTTTACCTCGCTACCTTCATCCACAACCTCATTCAACATTCGCTTTTTTGACCACCATTTGCTTCTGCGTAGGATTTGGCATCTTTTTTCGTGTTTTAGGCAAAGATGCAGATGGGAGAAGGTTCTTCAGAAAAGAGGGTTTTTTATCTTTATGCCTTATTTGGTTTTTATCGGGAGTCTTTGGGGGAATGCCCTTTGTTCTTAGCAAAACTCTCACAAATCCCATTGATGCCTATTTTGAGGCTATGTCAGGAATTACAACGACAGGCTCTACAGTGATGTATCCAAAAAAAATTAACCCTGTCACAAATGCCAATGAACCCATCCATGTATCAATTTCAAAGCGTTTGAATATTCAATATTCTTTTTATGGCAATATCGATCCTATTATTGATAAAGACTCTGGGACTGTTTTATTTGCAGGCAATGATGCCGTGGGTAAAGCTATTTTATTTTGGAGATGTTTTCTCCAATGGCTGGGAGGAATGGGCGTTGTAATTCTTTTTATTGCCGTTTTACCAGCATACGGACTCGGAGGAAATAAACTTTTAGTACAAGCAGAATTGCCTGGTCCTTCCAGTGAAGATCTAGCTCCAAGAGCCAAAGAGGCGGCCGCATTACTCTGGAAAGCCTATCTTTTAATTTCTGTGTGCGCCATTTTTATTTTAAAACTCTGCGACTCCAACCTCAGCATTATGGACTCCATTTATCTGGTAATGGCCACTGTTTCCACTGGGGGCTTTCTACCTTATAAACAATCCCTGCACGTATTTAATAATCCTTCCGTGCAGTGGATGCTGATGCTTTACATGTTGATTGGAAGTATTAACTTTTCTCTCATTTTTCAATTGATCAAAGGTAAGCTTTATCGTCTTCTTGATCCTGAATTACTCTTTTTTCTTCTTACTATTCTTGTTGGAAGTGCCATTGTCGTCATCAGCTTGATTGGTAAAAATGAAGTCTTATTTGCTGGTTTCTCAGAAAAGTTAAACTTTTCTCAAGCTTTTAGACTCGGCTTATTTCAATACATCTCCTGTCAAACCTCTGCAGGACTTCTTTTACTTGATTTTGATCAATGGACCTACTTAGCTCAAGCAGTGATGATCACTTCTATGTTTATTGGAGCAATGTCTTGCTCTACAGGTGGAGGGATTAAGATTATGCGTTATCTTATTTTAATCCGAACAGCTCTTTATCGTACGGAGGCTATTTTTAAACCTGAAATCGTCCGCACATTTAGAATACGTAATCAACCGGTAAATCCAACGATTAAAGAGACAACACTTAGTTTTTTCTTCATTGCGATTTCATTCTCTCTTATTAGCACGTTAGTCTATATTGCAGATGGTCTTGATTTTAGAACCGCCTTTAGCACAGCAAGCACCATGATCAACAACGTCGGAGTGGCATATGGTCCTGGTGGACCCACTCAGACATTTGCATTCATGTCTAATTTTTCCAAGTTTATTTCTACTTTCTGGATGGTTCTTGGAAGACTTGAGTATTATATGATCTTAATTTTATTAACGCGGACTTTCTGGAAAAGAGCTTAAATAGCTTTATTTAAGCTATAGAATTTCTCCCTCCATATGCCACTGCTTCAGCTTGTTCTTGTTGATCCTCTGCAGACATCGATAATACCCGCAAAGTTTGAGCTCGAATGACTTCCACTCCAGAAACTTTAAACCCCAGTTTTTGTGCAATATGAGCAACATCAATGATTTCTGGAGTCACATAAAGTTGTTGTTGTAAGGTTAAATCAGCAATGATTTTCTCAAAAAAGATTCAAGTTCTTTTTGACTCATCATTTAATCTTTTTGAGAATCTTTAGACTTATTTTCGTTAGAATTCTTCACATAATCCGTAATATAAAAGCCCTTTCCTTTAAAGTTTAAAACAGCATTTTGACCGCCAATGGAGCGCTTCAACGTGTCTTTGGAGCATTTAGGACATTTTGTTAATGGCTGCTGACTGATCTTGTGAAAAACTTCGTATACATATTTACAATCAGCACATTGATATTCATAAGTAGGCATTATTCTCTCCATAAAAAAATGCTTGGGAGAGAACTCCCAAGCATAAATGTAACTTGGTTTTACATAAAGTCGCCCATACCAGGCATACCACCCATGCCGGGCATTCCGCCCATTCCACCCATTCCAGGCATACCACCGCCCATTCCAGGCATCTCTTTTTTAGGCTGCGGTTTATCTGTAATTAAAGTGGCTGTCGTTAAAAGCAAACCAGCAATGGAACTTGCATTTTTGAGAGCATTTTTTGTTACCATGACAGGGTCAATAACTCCTGCTTTCACAAGATCCTCAAACTCATCAGTAAGTCCGTTATAGCCAAATGCTTTTTCTTTACTTTCAGAAATTTTTTCTGCAACCACGTTGCCTTCTCTACCACAATTAGTAGCAATTGCAGCAGCGGGAGCAAAGCATATTTTTTGCAAAATCTTAATTCCTACTTGTTCATCTTCAGAGTCCATTTTAATCTTCTCTAATGCTTTCACAGCTTTGATTAAAGCAACTCCCCCTCCAGGGACAACACCTTCGGCAACAGCCTCACGTGTTGCATGAAGAGCATCTTCTACACGCGCTTTTTTCTCTTTCATCTCAGTTTCTGTAGCAGCTCCGACACGGACAACAGCAACACCACCTACTAATTTAGCAAGCCTTTCTTCTAGTTTTTCCCGATCATAATCGCTAGTCACATTGGCTATTTCATTGCGAATTTGCCCAACACGTTTTTGAATGTCATGAGAGTTTCCCATTCCATCCACAATCGTAGTCTCTTCTTTGCCAATCGTAATTGTTTTTGCTTTTCCTAAAACTTCTAAACCCACATTTTCGAGTTGAAGCCCAACTTCTTCACTAACAACCGTAGCACCCGTAAGGATTGCAATATCTTGAAGCATTGCTTTTTGTCTGTCACCAAAACCAGGAGCTTTTACTGCGCAAACAGGTAATCCCCCTTTAATTTTATTGATCACAAGAGTTGCAAGAGCTTCTCCTTCAATGTCTTCCCCAACAATTAAAAGAGGTCTTTTCATTTTTTCCATGTATTTTTCTAAAAAAGGGACAAGCTCTTTTGCATTGGAAATTTTTTTACCGACAATCAAAATTGCCGCGTTTTCAAGCTCTACCGTCATATTTTCAGGGTTTGTCACAAAATAGGGCGAGAGATAGCCTTTGTCAAAGTTCATTCCTTCAACAACATCTAAAACAGTTTCAAAGCCTTTCGCTTCATCAACTGTAATTGTGCCATCTTTTCCTACTTTATCCATTGCCTCTGCAATAATGGCCCCAATTTCTTCATCATTATTGGCTGAAATAGTTGCAATTTGCTTCACTTTTTCTGGACTGCTGATTTTATCTGCTTGTTTATCTAATGCAGCGATCAGGATAAGAACCCCTTTATCTAAGCCACGCTTAAGGGCCATCGGATTTACCCCTGCAGCAACACTTTTCATTCCCTGAGAAAAGATAGCTTCAGCAAGAACAATAGCCGTTGTTGTTCCATCGCCCGCAGTGTCTGATGTTTTAGAAGCGACCTCTTTGAGAAGCTGCGCTCCCATATTTTCAAATTTGTCTTTAAGAACGATTTCTTTGGCTACTGTAACACCATCTTTTGTAGAGAAGGGCAACCCAAAATCTTTATTAATAACAACATTACGTCCTTTCGGTCCCAGTGTGACTTTGACTGTTTTGGCTAATGTATAAATACCTTTCTGTATTGCTTTCAATGCGTCACTATTAAATTTAAGCATTTTAGTCATAAAACTTTCCCCTTATCTTTTAACTATTCTATTACGCAAAGCACTTCATCCATCGGCAGAATAAGATAACCCTCTTCTCCTCCCACGCGCACTTCAGAACCAGCATAAGCTGCAAAAAAAACTTTGTCGCCCACTTTCATATCTTTTGTTTTTTCACTTCCAATCGCTACAATAGTCCCTTGTTTTGGTTTTTCTTGAGCTGTTTCAGGAAGGTAAATTCCACCTTTTGTCTTTTGCGCTTCTTCACGTTTTACTAAAACACGTGCGCCAATTGGTTTTAACTGAGCCATATTTTTACTCCTATAAATGTTCTGAATAAACACGAAATTCTAGAAAAAGGGAGAGAAAAAGTCAACAAATTTAGCAAAAATAGCTGCGAAGTGCTAAAATTTAATAAAGGAGGTATTTCTCTCTTTTTTTGATAAAGCTATTAATATAGATATTTTCATGAAACTTCATCTCTTCAACAATATTTCCATTAGCTTCGATAAGATTGATGAGACTGTCGCTTCCCGTAATATAATTGCAGGCTTTCTTTCGACCTTTTTTATAAGCGAGCTCCAATTCTGTTTTAAATTCACTAGGATAAACCCGCATGAGTTCTTCAAAAATTGTATATTGCGTAAGCAATGGCTGAAATCGATCAATGCTCGTCACTTTAATTCCAACGCCTCCACATCGATTTGGAGCGTATTTCCCCCATGTCGGAGTGAAGGATTGAGAGAAAAAAACAACCCCTGGCAAATTATGCTGATTTAAAATATTTGCAAACTCTTGCCCATCGAGCCATGGAGCGCCAAAGCGTTTAAAAGGCTTTTCTCCCCGAAGGTCTACACTGACGATTTCCAGAGTTTCTCCAAGGAGGATGGTTGCTGGATAAACTAAAGATGTTTCACTATCTGGAATATTTGGACTAGGGGCTAGCCATGCTAATCCTGTTTCTTCATAAGTCATGGAACGCTTCCAGCCAAGCATTGGGACAATCGTCAAATGACAGCCAATCTGATGCTCTTCATTGACGTAACGAGCAAGCTCTCCAATAGTAAAACCATGACAGAAAGGGACCTTATTATAGGTGAAAAAGCATTTATATTTATCTTCGAATGTTTGCCCTTCAACCACAAGTCCCCCTCGAGGATTTGGGCGATCTAGCACAATTAAAGGGATTTTAAGTTCCGCAGCTTTCTCCATCATATAGGTCAGTGTTGCTTCATAAGTATAACAACGCACTCCAACTGTTTGTAAATCAAAAATCACTACATCAACCCCTTCAAGCATTGAATTTGTAGGCCGCGTTGTCTCGCCGTGCAAACTGTAAATTTGAATTTGATCTTTTTGACTGTGATTGAATTTTTCAAAGGCAGCTAATTTTGCATCGAAACCATGTTCGGGAGCAAAGAGAGCCTTTAAAGCATAATCTAACTTGCCTTGGTTGCGATAAAATAAACTAAAAGAGTTTTCTTTTTTTGAATTAATGGCGCTCAAGTTTGTGATAAGGCCGATTTTTTTCCCCTTTAACTCTAAGGAGTAAGGCTCCTCAAAAATGCGATCTAACCCTATTTGAACCTCTGAATATAAAAAGGAACTTAAAAGTATCATTGTGAATAAAAAAAAACTTTTTTTCATGTTAATTGTTCCTATTTCCATCTTGTTCATAACCTAAATCAAGCAGCAAAGAATGATGCTTATTATTAAAATCTGCAATATGTTGCGAAGTGAAGTGAGCTTTCCATTGACCCACTTTTTGCTTTTCTTCTGTAAAAGTAAAGGTTCCTCCCCACAAAGCTTTCTGCAGTTTTTTGATCGATCTCTTCGTAATCTCTATGTTTAAGAATGTTGCGATTTCTCTTAAAACCTCTGTCTGTTTTTTAAGGCTTCCACCCCCTTTAGGTCCTATCAAATCCTCAAATTTAATCATTAAGACATGGTCCCAATTTCTTTTTTTTAATTCTTGAACAATATAAAAATTATCAAAGTGTTCTTTCCAAGCTAAAAAGTTATTAAATCGTTGAGGCGTTGTCTCATTAATTGCTTGGGAAATCTTGTCTTGAAAAGGAACTCTTCTCCATTCAGCTAAAATGATTCTATCTTTAGCAAGAGCTGCCCATTTAAGATAGGAAATCATAAAATCTCTTGGATCTCGATAAAGTACGATATATTTATTTTTTGAGCTAAATACCTCTGGAAGTTTTTCCATCTCTTTGGATTGAATATAGTGCATTAGATGAGCTTGACCTGTTTGCAGCCAGGTAGCCTCATTATAGCGACCACTTTTTCCATAGAAATCCACATTCATTAATTTTAAAGCTTTGATCAAAAGAAATGTTCCAGCTTTAGGTACAGTAGCAACATAAACTTTTGGCTGCTCAGAACTATTTTCTGCAAAGATCAAGCTTTGAATAGCCAGAAGAAATACACAGATATAATTTTTCATTTTGATCCTTTGCTTACTCTCTCAAATTAAATCACAAATCAGAAAAAAATCTAGCCTAAAAGAAGTTTAATTCTTTAATATTACCAGCCATTATGAGTCTAATGCTTTTAAATTCTGAGCAACAATTTGCAGTCAACTACAGGCGTGGCCCTCTCCTGGTGCTTGCTGGCGCCGGTTCAGGAAAGACCAGAGTAATCACGCATCATATTATTCATTTACTTGAAAGTGGACTGCGTCCTCAGCAAATTGTCGCTGTGACTTTTACTAATAAAGCAGCCAATGAAATGCGAGAGCGGATCGCCACACAAACGGCGGTATCTCCTTTAATTTGCACTTTTCACAGCTTAGGCGTTCGCATTTTAAGAGAGTCTATTTTTCAGCTGGGTTTTTCTCCCAATTTTGTGATTTACGACGAAGAAGATGCTTTGAAGCTTTTAAAAGCGTGTCTTAAAGAATTAAATATCGAAGATAAAGCCGCAACGCCAAAAGCCCTCAAACAAGTTATTTCTAAAGCTAAAAATCGCCTTGAAGAGCCCAAAGAAGATCTCTCTTCGATCGTTGGACAAGTAGCTCCTAAGGTTTTTGAACTCTATCAAAATAAACTTTTTGAAGCCTCAGCTGTTGATTTTGATGATTTACTTTTTTTACCTGTAAAACTTTTTAAAGAATTTCCTGAAGTTTTAGAAGTTTATCAAGATCGATGGCAACATTTACTCGTCGATGAGTATCAAGATACTAATGAAGCACAATACCGGTTAGCCTCTCAGCTTGTTGCTAAAAACCGTAATTTCTTTGTCGTGGGAGACCCCGATCAATCGATTTACAGTTGGCGTGGAGCTAATATTCAAAATATTCTCAATTTTGAAAAAGATTGGCCTGACGCTAAAATTATCCGTCTTGAACAAAATTATAGAAGCACTTCGACCATTTTAGAAGCAGCGAATTCTTTAATTGAACATAATGAAAATCGCTATAAGAAAAACCTTTGGAGCAATCTAGGCGAAGGGGAAAAGATCAAAACTTTTTGTGCTTTTAATGAAAGAGAAGAAGCTGAGTTTATTGTTGATACTCTCATTAAAGACAAAAGAAGGTTGAGCCTTCACTTAAATGATCTTGTCATCTTTTATCGAACAAATGCCCAATCACGCCCTTTTGAAGATGAGCTTTTAAGAAGAAATATCCCTTATTCTGTCGTTGGAGGGATGTCTTTCTATCAAAGAAAAGAAATTAAAGATATCCTTGCCTTTTTAAGGCTTCTCCATAATCCAAGTGACACAGTCTCTTTTTTAAGAACAATTAATCTTCCCAAAAGAGGCTTTGGCGATGCAGCCCTTGCCAAAATTTTAAATCTTGCCAACCGAAGTCAACGAAACCTTTTAGATATCTGCCAAGATCTTCTTAAACCAGATCCCTCTCTTAAGCTGAATCAAAATCAAAGAGAAGGCCTTCAAGATTATCTCAATCTTCTTGCTTCTCTTAAAAAAATTAGCTCTGAGAACCCTCTACATGAGCTTGTTTACCAAACGATTCAACGCTCGGGTTATCTTGAGGTTTTGAAAGCAGAACCAGACACAATGGAAGATCGCAAAGCAAACATTGACGAGCTCATTGCCAAGGCCATTGAATGGGAAGAACAAAACGCTCAGGCTACTTTACCCCAATTTTTAGAAGAGCTAACTCTCAATATCAATGTAAGTGACCAAGAAGTTCATGACAGACTGACTTTAATGTCTATCCACAACGGCAAAGGCCTTGAATTCCATACCGTCTTTTTAACGGGCCTTGAAGAGAGCTTGTTTCCCCACATCAATTCCTTTGATATTCCACAGGGCATCGAAGAAGAGCGAAGATTGTGCTATGTAGGGATGACCAGAGCCAAGCGGATGCTTTATTTAACTCGTTGCATGAGTCGATTTGTTTGGGGCGGCGCGCGAAGCCTAAAGCCTTCCCGTTTCTTAAAAGAAATACCCGCTCATTTTTGTCAAAAAATTGATGGTGAAAAAGAGATTTACCCTACAAAATCTATCGAAAAAATTCCTCAAACTTCGCAAGAAAGCTCTCAATTTGCGCTCGGAGATGTTGTTTATCATCATGAATTTGGCATCGGAAAAGTTTTGAAAGTTAAAGACTCCTCACTTGGGATAACCTATGAGGTGAACTTTCAAAAGGATAATTCAACAAAAACACTTCTTGCCAAATTTGCTAAACTCACTGCTATTTAATCGGGTATGCTTTTTTGATCATGTCCCATCGCAAATCGCCTTGATCTTTCATAAACTGTCTGACTTCTTCCAATGAATACTGTGAAAAGAGATCTATTTCATGATCAGATAGGCGATAGAGAAGAGCTAAAGATTTTTTAGGATCTATTAGTAGCTTCTCTATTTTTTTTAAAACTCTCTTAAACATTTTTTTTCGATGATAGAGACGCCCTAGTAGAGTAAGAATCATCGTTAAAAGGGCAGCTTTAAAAGCCATGCCAACTTTGCGAAAATCCAGAAGATCGCTGAAGATTGAAGCGATCGAAAAGAGAAATAACATCATCACCTCTTTAGAGGTTTGAATAATCGCCCCTAGCCATCTTCTCAGCCCTTTAGATGTATGGTAAGCAAAGATCTCTTCATATTTAGTTCCATTTAAATGCATCCGACCTAAATGGACACATTCATGAGCAATAACTTCTGAACGCTCGTAGATGGCTAAATATTTCTTTTTATTTTCAAATCTCTTTTTAAGGCGCATTTTAAATTGAGATCCACAGATTTCAACATAAGCGGCCTCCCAAAAATGAATGCCTTGATTACTATACTCAAATTCAATCCAGTCAGGCTCTATGTCAAATAAACTTTTAAGTTGCTCCCTGGCCTCTTCATCGATCTCACTTTTCCCCTCTTTTTGACCCATTTTTTTGACCCTTTGTAAAAAAAAATCTTCTTTTTCGAGGGGAAAAGGAAATATTCCTTTTTTATTGAATAAAATTAAGTTATCATCGTTTATATAAATTAGATTCATCTTTATAATTAAACTCTTTTCTTTTTTAACGATAAAAAGAAATTAGATGATAAAAAATTCTTAATTCTATATTTTCTTGGGTCAAGAATTTTTTCGAATAATTTCTTTTATCTACGTAAACTTACAGATAGGTTATGAGTAAGCCACTTATTATAGTAGAGTCACCTGCAAAGATAAAGACTCTAAAGAAGTTTTTAGGTAATAAATATGTGATAGAGTCCTCGGTTGGACACGTCCGTGACTTACCAGCAAAGTCTTTTGGGATCGACTTAGAAAAAGATTTTGAGCCTTCTTACAGTATTTTACCTGAAAAGAAAAAGGTAGTTGAAAAACTCCAGCAAGCTTCTAAAGACGCCCCCACTATTTATTTAGCGCCCGATCCGGATCGAGAAGGGGAAGCCATTGCCTGGCATATTTCTCAATTATTGCCAAAGAAAGCTAACATTAAGCGCATTACTTTTACTTCGATTACTAAAAATGCGGTACTTGAAGCCTTGGATAATCCTAGAGCGATTAATATTGATTTAGTCAATGCTCAGCAAGCAAGACGCCTTTTAGATCGTATTGTCGGTTATAAAATTTCTCCTATTTTATCTCGAAGAATTCGCCGCAATATTACAAGCTCTTTATCTGCGGGGCGCGTACAATCAGTAGCTCTAAAATTTGTTGTCGATAGAGAAAAAGAAATTGATAGCTTTATCCCTGTGGAATACTGGAACATCAAAGCGAAGCTCGATAATAAAAAAGATATCTTTCAAGCCTATTTATTAAGCGTCGATGGAAAAAGAATTACTAAAGAAGTGGAAGGAGAAAACTCTTTTCAAGTCAGCAACGAAAAGATTGCAAAAACGCTCGTCAAAGAACTTGAAGCATGCGACTATCAGATTGAAAGTATTACAGCTAAAGAGAAAAAAAGAAATCCTGTTCCCCCTTTTATTACCTCTACTCTTCAACAAGAAGCTAGCCGCCATTATGGATTTTCTTCAGTTAAGACTATGAGTGTTGCTCAAAGGCTTTACGAAGGGATTGACCTTGGAGAACATGGAACCCTGGGTTTAATTACCTATATGCGTACCGACTCGGTGCGAATTGTTCCCGAAGTCATCACGGAGCTACGCTCTTTTATAGAAAGCCAATATGGGAAAGAGAATGTCCCAGAAAAAGCACGTATCTACACCACTAAAAAAAGCGCTCAAGATGCCCACGAAGCGATTCGACCTACAAGCTTAGAATATACTCCTGAGTCGATAAAAAAATATTTAGATCGCGAACAATATCTTCTTTATGAGCTGATTTGGAAACGTTTTATCGCCTCTCAAATGGAATCTGCTATTTATGATACCGTCTCTTGCGACATTTCAGCTGGCAGTCGCTTTATTCTCCGAACGACAGGATCGAGACTTAAGTTCAAGGGCTTTTTACATGTTTATGAAGAAAAAGTAGACGAGGAAGCTCAAAATGAAGAAGATCAACTTCTGCCGTCCTTAAAAGAAGGGCAAAAGCTCAAGCTTATTGAATTACTTAAAGAACAATCCTTTACAAAACCCCCTCCAAGATACACTGAAGCCTTGCTTGTAAAAGAGTTAGAAAAGTCTGGAATTGGCCGCCCTTCTACTTACGCGACGATTATGCGCAAAATCCAAAGCAGAGATTACACAACTCGTGAAAAAGGAAGATTAGTCCCTACTGAATTAGGAAAAGTCATCGCTCAAATGCTTGAAACGAACTTCAAGCAGATTATGGACGTAGGCTTTACTGCCGATATGGAAGATCAGCTTGAGCTGATCGCAACAGATAAAAAAAACTGGAAGCTTCTTTTAAAAGAGTTCTGGGATAAGTTTGCCCCTTCTGTTGAACAAGCTGAAAAAGAAGCATTTGTTCCCAAAGTATTTACTGAAACTGATTGTCCTAAATGCGGCGAAAAACTGATGAAAATTTGGGCAAAAAGCAAATATTTTTATGGATGCTCTAACTACCCAACTTGTGAATATACTTCGCCTCTTGAACAATTTACATTGAATAAAGAAGATTATGATCCCAAATTTGACTGGGATCATACATGTCCAAAATGCCAAAAAGAAATGGTGATTCGCCAAGGTCGCTTTGGAACATTTTTAGGATGTTCTGCCTACCCTGAATGTAAAGGCATTATCAATATCCCTAAAAAAGGGGAAGAGCTTCCTGATCCAAAGAAAATGCCTAGCTGTCCTGCAGAAGGATGCAAAGGTAAAATTACCGCAAGGCGTTCAAGATATGGAAAAATTTTCTTTTCTTGCTCCACTTTTCCCGATTGTGATGTCATTGTGAACGACTTAGATGAACTAAAAACTAAATATGTTCACTATCCTCGCCAAGCTTACAAAAAAGCAACGACCAGCAAGTCTGGTAAAAAAGGAGGAGGGGCTGGCTTTGCTCAACAAGAATTAAAAGTTTCTAAAGAGCTTCAAGCTGTAATCGGAGTAGAAACATCGACTCGTGGTAATGCAACTAAATTAATTTGGGGATATATCAAAGAAAATAACTTGCAAGACCCTAAGAATAAAAGAACCATTAATCCTGATGAAAAGCTCGCCAAAGTTTTTGGCAGCAATAAACCTCTAGATATGTTCCAAATGGCACGCGTGATTAGTAATCACTTGCAAAAGTAATTTTTGAACTTCAAGTGATTAAAATCGCTCTGTATATAACTTCATAAGTTCATTCCATGAAAGGATAGATGAAACTTCACTCTGCAAGCTTGCTCTATCTGTTTCATATTTTTCAATAAAGCGATTCAAGGCTTCAGAATCTGTAACTTTAAGTCTTCCTTCTTTTAAAATTCCAGCTAGCCGTTCTGGGTGATTTAAATCGTCACTCCAGAAAAGATATAGAGTATCTGCAAAAGAAAAATATGAAGGCATCTTTTGAGGAAAAATTTTGCCTTTATTAACAGCGTCTTCAGGTGAAGATTGATAGAATTTTTGGATTTCATTGCGATAAGAAATAGCTTCTTCTCTAAATCTATCTTCACAAGAGCAAAGCAAAAGTACAATGTCATAGCCATTATCTTTAAGCTTTAAGAAAAAATTAGGAACATATGCAGAAGTTGAAGTCGTTCCAAAAGCAATATTTCTTTTTTCTTTTAATGCTTCTTCAAGAAGGGTTAGCGCAATATAAGTACTTGCTTCTCGCCATTTATCATACGCAGCTTTTAATGCTAAGTAATATTGAGGATATTGAGATGAAACAAAAGCTGTTAATGATTGACCATAAGTGTGTGCCATCCATTTTAATGCTCTTTGATCAGGGTCTAAATATACACAAGTTGTTCCTAGTTGAGAGCTTTTTAAAAATCTCTCTAAAATAGTTGTTTTTCTAGCTCCTGGGGCGCCAGCTGTTGCCAAATAAATTGGTTTTTGTTTGTTTGGCTCCTTATTTATAGCTGGAAGGCAAATATTTCGAATAATCTTTAAATCTTTATCAATTTCTAATTTTTCAGTTTCATTATAATTATTTAGATACGAACTAAGCTGATTCTCAGAAAAAAAGATTTTATCCTCTGTAAACAGCTTGCTTGAAAACAAAAAAACGATTGCTAACACAAGATTTGCGAGTAACTTTTTCACAGTTTCATTTCTGATTTAGTTTGCTAGTGTAAAAGAATAACAAGAGATTAAATTTCTTAACAATATTTTTAGATTAGACATAGAGAGGGTTCTACTATGGAAATTGCAAAAATATTAACTCACTATAAAATGTTGAGCAGAATTTGTCGTCGTATCATAAATAGCAAAGCTCGCCCCCAAAGGCTCGCCTTGAGTCATCTTCATCAAAGATCCCGGATTTAATGAAAGAGTTTTTCCATGCGTTTCGTTGACTTTCTTGTGTGTATGACCGTGAAAGACAGCGTCATAAGCACCGCAGGTAACCAATGCTTGAACAATCTCCTGATAATCTCCATGAAAGACTGCGATCCTGCGATGATCGATCATAAGTTCTAGAAAACGATCTTCGTATTTAATATCTAGATGGAGAGCTTGGCTATATTGCAAATGACGAAACTTATCTCCGTCGTTATTACCAAAGACTCCTTTTATGGGCATCTTTAAATCTTTAAATGAATGTAACACGAATGGAGAGACCCAATCACCACAATGAACCACCCATTCAACTTTAGCTTCATTGAGCATTTGAA
The DNA here is from genome assembly GCA_964612505.1 of uncultured bacterium. Lineage (GTDB taxonomy): Bacteria > Chlamydiota > Chlamydiia > Chlamydiales > JAAZZY01 > JAAZZY01. The sequence continues at coordinate 61,079 of CAZTEX010000013.1, forward strand.
CACACTTTAAAATCAGCTCTTGTTGATCGTGTGTGTCTGAGATCACACCAATTTTCATTGCTTTCCTATGACTCAAAAATACTTCTTAAAGAAAGATTAGTTTATGGACTATTTTAAATTTTGAACAAGAGATTTAAAGTGATATTTATGAAATAAAAAAACCACCTAATATAGATCAGGTGGTTTCTTAAACTTAAAAGTTAAAAATCAGAATCGCTTATGATTTTGCGAATAAGCCTCTAACCGAAGCATCTAAAGATTGACCTACTGGAGATCCAAAAGCAATCGATCCAGCTATAACTGCTGCAGAAGCTCCAACTAGAACTTGAACAACAGATCTGCCAATATGATTTGTTCTAAAGCTTTCAACTGCTTTTTTAGCAGAGTAACCAGCTGTTAAAGCTCCTAGAGCAAGAACAGACAATGGTAAATAAGAATTGACACCGGCTTGAGCTGTCTTATTTGCAGCGCTAGCAACGTTTTCAGCTCCAATGGAAATCCATTCATTAGCTGTAGTTACAGGAGTAGAAGATGTAACTCTCTCCATCGTCCCTGAAATAACTTGTGCACAGCTTTCAAATGCACCTCTTCCTGCATTGCTAAGCCCCTCATAACTAAGAGCTTTTTGAGCTTCGGAAGAGAATTGTGAAAATCTTGCGCTTAGATCAGCATACATGTCTGAAAAGCTTGTTGCAGTTGCATTAGCAAAATTACTCACGCCTTCTTGTGCCCATGCAAAATATGAAGAAGTCTGATTTGTGATTGTTTTTGCAGTTTTTTCTGCCGTTTTAACAACAGGATCTGCTGCTAGTAGTGGATCAATAGTAGCTTGTTGTTGTACATTTTGTGTTGGATCGCTTTGTGGTGTTGCTGCAGGAATGTGAGCATTTGCACCAATTGTTGCGTCATTATTAATCTTGGTCATAGAACCCCCTAAAAATACTTTATAGTCTTTGTAATCAACAAATTTAAAACACAAGAAAGGTGCGTTTTGCTGATAAATTTAATTTGTAATACACAGATTATAGTTTAGAAGAGTAAATTTTAACAATTAAAAAAAATATATACAGTTTTTTTTAATTTCAAATTTCAACTTAACATGATCTCAATTTCCTGTAGCCTTTTCATCTCATCACGCAACCTTGCGGCTTCTTCAAAATCAAGGGCATTTGCTTTTTTTCTCATTTCTTGCTCTGTTTTCAAAATTTGCCTTTTGACCTCTTCAATATTTAAATGATTTGTTGAGCTTGATGCTTTTGCAAGAATCTCCGTTGTTGGTTTAGGGAAATAGTCCATTAAATCTTTTTTGATTGTTTTAGGAGTGATCCCATGCGCTGCGTTATACTCTGCTTGCAATGCTCTTCTATCTTCAGTGATCTTTTTAGCATTTCGAATGGAATCTGTCAGTTTATCTGCATACATGATAACGCGCCCTTCACTATTTCGAGCTGCTCGTCCGCATATTTGCAATAAGGAAGTTTGAGAACGCAAAAACCCTTCTTTATCAGCATCTAAAATGGCTACTAAAGAGACTTCGGGAATATCTAGTCCTTCTCGAAGTAAGTTAATTCCAACCAACACATCAAATACATGAGATCTCAATTCGTGAATAATTTGAATCCGCTCTAACGTATCTATCTCAGAATGTAGGTATTTAGCTTTCACTCCCAGCTCCAGCAAATATTTTGTTAAATCTTCGGCAAGCCTTTTCGTCAGCGTGGTGACTAAAATTCTTCCCCCTTTTTTAACATGCTTACGAATTTCCTCTAAGCAATCATCGACTTGAGTCAGAGCGGGTCTGATTTCAATAATTGGATCTAAAAGCCCTGTAGGGCGGATGACTTGCTCTATGATTTCTCCATGAGCTTCAGCAAGCTCCCAAGGGCTAGGGGTTGCCGAGACATAGACAACCTGTCTGATTTTTTTATAAAATTCTTCAAATGTTAAAGGACGGTTATCATAAGCAGAAGGGAGCCTAAATCCATATTCTATTAAAGATTGCTTTCTGGAGCGATCCCCATTATACATCGCCCGAATTTGAGGAAGTGTTTGGTGAGATTCATCGACAAAAATCAAAAAGTTATTAGGAAAATAATCTAATAGCGTAGGAGGAGGATCTCCTGGATTTCTTTTAGAAAAATGTCTGGAATAGTTTTCAATGCCCTTGCAAAAACCAATTTCTCGAATGAGCTCTAAATCGTAATGAGTTCTTTGAGCAATCCGCTCTTTTTCAGTCATCTTTTCTTGAGAGTCAAATTCTTTAATTCTTTGCCTGAGCTCTAATTTAATCGTCTCCATCGCTTCTTTGCGCGCTTTTTCTGGCATAACAAAGTGAGAAGCAGGAAAAAGAACCACTTGTTTTTCTTTTTTTAAAATCTTCCCTGTTAAAGGATCTATGAATGAAATTTGCTCTATCTCATCTCCAAAAAATTCTATTCTTAGAGCTATCTCTTCTTCATAAGCTGGAAAAATCTCTATGACTTCCCCTCTAATGCGAAAGGTTCCCCGTTTAAAATCATAATCGTTGCGTTTATATTGAATATCAACGAGTCGATGTAAAAATTGCTCCCGTTGAACCTCTTGACCTATTTCGATTCGCACATTCATCTGAGCATAATACTCAGGAACCCCCAAACCATAAATACAAGAAACAGAAGCCACAATGATGACATCATTTCTTTCAAGAAGTGAACGGGTTGCATTTAATCTAAGTCGATCAATACGATCATTAATCGCCATATCTTTTTCAATGTAGGTATCTGATCTAGCAAGATAAGCTTCTGGCTGATAATAGTCGTAGTAGGAGACAAAGTACTCTACTGCGTTCTTTGGAAAAAAAGTTTTGAATTCTTGATAAAGCTGAGCCGCTAAGGTTTTATTATGGGCTAAAATTAAAGCAGGTTGATTTAATTCTTGAATGACATTAGCCATCGTAAATGTTTTACCTGAACCTGTAATTCCAAGTAAAACCTGGGCTTTCTTCCCTTGCTGCAAGTTCGCGCAAAGCTTTTGAATGGCTTTGGGCTGGTCTCCGCAAGGTTTAAAGGGTGTCACCAATTCAAACTTATTCATAGCCAGATTTTATAACAGAAAACTTAAAATCAAAAGCGCATATTTTTATGTGCTTGATAGGACTCGGCTTCAAAAAAAGACTTTGAAAAGGTCCCAAGTTTCTCGCTGTCTATATCTTTATCACTAAAAAGGCTAATGTAGGCAGCTCTTTTTTCATCGATAAAGTGGGCTGAAATAGAAAATGATTCGGTAATTTGAAACATAGAATAGCCATAATCTTCTGAACCCTTACCATGGTGGACTACCACGCAAGCTCCATAAGCTTTAGCCTGCAAAAGAGAAAGAACTTTCTCTACATACTCGTGAATATGCTCTTCTGAGCCAATGAGATCTTTAGAACAATTATATAAATCAATTTCTAGAGAAGTCCCTGTAAATTCTTTTTGAGAAGGTTTTTTCTTTAATCGAGGTGCTTGCGCTGTCATGGTTAGCCTTCTAAGTGCGATCGGGTGATCCAGGCCATCTGCTCATGATCTCTTAGCAGGCCTGTTAAAAAATCCGAGGTTCCAATATCGTGACATTCATCTTGAGTAAAGTCTACTCCATTTCTAAGTTCTACGATGATGCTTTCTTGATCTGCTAACAGGCTTTGCAACATCTCTTTTTCTGAAAAGCTTTCATTGACCGACTCCTTTAAAGTAGCCAATTTTAAAAACTCTTCCATGCTTCCAGGAGATACTTGCCCAAGCATTCTAATTCTTTCAGCAATTTCATCGATC
>CAZTEX010000014.1:0-59012 GCA_964612505.1 uncultured bacterium
GGGGAAAAATGCTTCCCTATCTAAGCCCAGAAAGCCTGTTAGTTGTATTTTTGATTAAATTGGTCAGTGTATGTTTATCAGAAAAAATTTCAAATTCTTTTTTTGCTCGAGTAATGGCCGTATACAAAAGCTCTCTTCCAAAAACTTCACTTGATGGGGGAATGACAATACTAATCTCTTCATACTCACTACCTTGACTCTTATGAATAGATAAGCAAAAGGAAAATTCAAAGCTGGAAATCAACGAAAGAGGAATTTTTCTTACAGACTCTTTTTCAGAAAAATAACTTTGCTGAGAGGTCCTGGATAAAAAAATTGCCTCACCTTTTGCATTAATAAAACCCTGATCTCCATTAAAAAGCTCCAAATGATAATCATTTTGAGTGATCAAAATGGGGTGATCTGGGCGCTCTTTAAGTAGTTGTTTAAACAAACTATTGAGGGCATCAGATCCATATTCTCCTCTTTTATGAGAAGTCAAAATTTTATATCTTTGGAATTCTTTTAATTTTTCTAAATTTGACATTGTTGCTGTAATCTTTGCCATTCGATCAAGCAACTGTAACACCAGCTGTCTTGGAGAGGTCAAATTCTTACATTTTTTATCAAAATACATATTCAAAAAAACTTCTATATCACCTTTTTGAACCGTTTCTGCACAAGATAAAATGTCTTTTATTTCAGTCCTGTGACAATTTGTAAGGAAAAAACAAGCATCGCTTTTCTCTAATAAATCTTTAAACAGAGTTCCCATGCCAATAGGGGGAAGTTGATTGGGGTCTCCTAAAAAAATAAGTCTGGAGTTGGGTTTTGTATATTGGAGCAGCTTTAAAAAGAATGCTGCATCAATCATTGAGCTTTCATCAATTAAAATAAGATCATAGGGTAGATAAGAATGAATTTTCTTAAAAAACAACTTGTGTAAAGTCATAGGGTGTAGCTGCTGCTGAATCTCACTTTTTTGAAATTTCTCCTGCAAATTAGCTACGGCCTTCCCCGTAGGAGCAGCAATTGACACCAAAGCTTTTGGAAAAGCCTTTAGAAATGCCTCTATTAGCTTATGAGCTACATACGTTTTACCAACACCTGGCCCACCAATAATAAAAGAGAGGCAATGAGAAAAAGAGCCGATGATAGCTTGTTTTTGTTCTAGTGTTAAACTATCAGGCAAGCTTAGCTTTTCTATTTGTAACTCTGGTTTTTTAAGCTCTAGCTCTTGAAAAAGCTTTAAAATTTCCGTCTCAAAAAAGTAATTTTTCTGTAAATAAAGGTGGTCATTTTTTCGAACTACAAATTCATTGCCTATGAGCTTATCATCATTTAATAGTTCATATCCCTTGGCAAGACAAGGCTTACATAGCTCTATCAATTCCATATCTTCAATAGGCCAGATCTCTTCTACTGCAGGTTCTAAAGCGCCTACTTGCCGAATACATAAATGACCTAACCTTGAGGCTGCAAATAAGAAAGAAGCTAAAAACAGCTCTTCATAGGAGGGGTTAGGTTGCGCTTTTAATAAAAAGTTCGCTGCTTGCCAATCCAAGGGCTGCATTGCATTTATTGCGATTAATTTTTCGTGTAAGAGGGTGCTTTCTAGGCTTTTTTTTTGATTCTGGCAAAATTGACTAAAAGCAAATCCAAACATTCTTAAACAAATCGATTTTTGAGCCTAACATACTGATTATTTTCTTTTTTTACTATGAGATCAAATGAATTTATTAAATTGTTTAACAATTTCTTTTTACTAAAATCTAAAAAGAATATAGCTGATATAAAAAATATAGCTGTTAAAAGAGGGGCTTGACGCCGTTGTGAAGATCAGAGAAAAACGTTTCTTACCCCTAACTTTAAAGAAAATAGTTTTATTCTTTTTTTTAACTCTATTTTTATCCGCGTGCCACTCATCTTCTAAAGATTTTGCCCCACGAAATATTAAAGATTATGTCATTGGAGTGACTACGACAAAAGCAATTAAAGAAGATATCCCTCTATTGAATAAAACTGGTTATTATTTTTTTGATACGCATGGAAACTACACCCTTTATTATGACCAAAAAGTTTATGAAAAAGGAGAGTATGCTTATCAAAAAGTAAATGCAACATCAGCCTCTTTAATTCTCAGCTATTCTGATCGAACAGGCCTAAACAGCTATATATCGATTTTTGAGTTTACTTCTCCAGAGGGAGGCACTTGGAAGGGGAGCTATGACAATGACTCTCTAGATACAGAAGGGGGAACCTTTAAAATTTTAAGACATGGTTATAATTAAGGCGCGTTGTTAACGAAATGCTTTAGATAATAAAATGGCGTTATTAAAAGATAAAAAGGCCCTTATTCTCATTATGGATCCCTCTAACAAACCAGTAAATAACTCCTCCCAAAGAGGCCTTCTCGATGCTTTCTTTCTTAAACAATTTTAAATATTTTTTAAGTGCCTCTTGATAGATTTTGGCTTGTAAGAAGTATTGATGCTCGAGCATTGAGCACTCTAAATTGAAATAGCTCTGATCGTTTTCGCCCAGCCAATTTGTTTTATAATCAATAATATAATAGCGCTGATCATATTCAACGACAAGGTCTATAAAACCATGTAAAAGATCTCCTTGGAGCTCCATCTCTTCTACTTCTAATGTCCCTTCTGCAGGATATAGAAATTCTATTTCTTTATGGATCTGATTTGAAGGAAGGTCCTTTAAACAAAAAGTCCTCTCTTGGATTGTGATAGGGGAAACTAAGATATCTTGTATTAAATTACTAATGACCTCTTTCCATGGTTCATAAGCTGTATGAGAGACAAAGGCTTCGATATTGAGAGGTTGATTGAATGAAATAGATTCTAAAATTTCATGGATCAAAGACCCTGTTTTTGCACCTGCTGGCAAAGTGTGATAATTTTTCTTTAAAACAGAAAAGTCTTGAGGGGTATTTAGCAATTCTCTTTTTTGCAGGGGTGATGAGAGAGAGGAAAAGGAGTGCTTATAGTATTTTGGATAATTCAGTCTAGTAGCACTGGGCAAGACAAGAGACGATGGGACGAATGCCAGTTTCTTGTCTACTTTATTAGCAGGCTTTAAAAGAGAAAAAGACATCTCACCATGCGCTAAAATAAACGCTTTGAGTGACTCCTGATTGAGACTAAGTTGATTTAAAAAGATCTCCATGGGAGAAGTTTGCTCAATTGAAGGGTTATCCTCTGTGAAAAAGCATGGTAAATACAGGCGTTGCTTGGCTCTTGTTAGAGCCACATATAATGTGCGTAACTTCTCCGCATTTTGCTCTTGAATATAAAGATCATATTCTTCTTTAGAAAGACGAGAGACGGGATATAAAACATTGCTTTGATGAGAGATAAGATTATCTGTTGCTGAGGTCCTCTGAATCAACCCTAAAGCAAAAACAATTTCAAACTCAAGGCCTTTGCTCATATGCAAGGTTAAAATACGCACTCCTTCTTCTTCAAAATCTTGCCGAATGGGGTAGGCTTGTTCTGCAAAGACATTCTCTACGCTAAGCTCTTCTAGGAAGCGATATAGCTTATAGGGATCCTCTCCTAAATTTTCTTTTTCAAGCATCAGCTCTTTGACCTGCTCTAGCTCTTGATAAAGAGAAATTCCTTCTTTTTGCGATAATAGACTTTCATAGAGCGAGTTTTCACCCAAAGATTTCTCGTAAGTTAAAAAATTAAAAAAAGCTAAAAATCCATTTTCGAAAAGCAAAGTCTTTAAATGGGAAAAATGTTGAACCAATGAGTGGATATGACTATCGCTAAAACAATCCAAAGGCCAATTCAATAAGGTGTTAATTTTAAGAGCACGGATCAATCTGAGCTGATTTGGATTTAAAGTTGCTTCAAAGATTTGAAGAAATTGATATACCGAATCTTTGGCTTGCAGTGACTCTGAGCGCATCGTTGAAAAAGGAATCGAAGCGAGTTTTAAAACGTTTTTTAATCGATCTGCCTGAAAACGATCTTTGACCAAGACCGCTATCTTATTTAAAGAGATTTCTGGATGAGTTTTCAACTTCCCAATTTCATCCAAAATAAAAGGGAAAACTAGCTCCTCTTCAAGCTTTTCATAAAGAGTTCTTGTTAGCTTTTTTTTAGTCTCAGCCAAAATAAAATGGAGAGACCCTTTTCCATCAGCAAAATCTTTCTTAATAATAGTCCCACTACTATGAACTGGCTGATAGGTTAAGTGAGAGCCATTTTTAGGGAGCTTAATCCATTGATTATTGATTTTTTCAAAGAGGTTATTGAGAGCTAAGATTAAGTCTGGCTGACTGCGATAATTGACATTTAAAGAATAGGGAGTTGAAATGCCCATCATTTGAGCTGCATTGAGATAGGTATAAATATCTGCCTTTCTAAAACCATAAATAGACTGCTTTGGATCACCTACGACAAAAAGGGTTCTTTTGGCCGAAGGATCATTCAAAAAAAGCCTCGCTAATATTTTCCATTGCAAAGGATCAGTGTCTTGAAACTCATCAATAATCACCGCAGGATAAGTGCCAGCAATTTGCTCCTGAATCCAAGGATTCATAATTAATTGGGAAAATTTTTCTAAAATATTATTTGGTGTTAAAATTTTGTGTTCTTTAAAAAAGCTTAGTAGCAGCTGATAACAATTTCCCACTAAGAGGGAAAGCAAGCCTTCTTTAGAGGTTCCTTGATCAAAAAGAGGGCACAACTGCTGTTCAAAGATTTCAAATTCTCTAAGTTCTTTTTTGTTTTCTTGTGAGGATTTTTTTAAGTTTTCTTTGTTAAAAACTTTTCTAAACACCTGATAATGAATTAAAAACTCTTCGAGAGCTTGAGCAAAACTTTCTTTTTGAAAAAGTTTTTTCAACGATTGGATAGCTTTTAAAAGATCCTGATTTATTTCATTTTGACGGTTGAAAGCCCCTTTGTAAAAGGAGGCCACATGAGAGAGGTTCTCTTCGATATTCTCAAAGTTCCAAAAGCTATTTTTTTGGAAAAACTCCACGCTTTGAGAACATTTGGCGCAAAATTCTTGATAAGTTTCTGTTTCTAAAACAGGTTGTTCTTTGATTAGCTGCTCAACGCATGCTTTTAAAAGGAGCTCAAAATTACCTTTATAATAACTAAGAAGGATCTTCAATTGAGCTGGACTCATCATTTGCGAGCCGTATCCAAAAGATAAATAATCTTTAACAAGTCGTTCATAAGTCTTGATGCTGACCTTAGATTGCTCGATGTTTTGAGCTAAATCAATCCCTGCTTCAAAAAGATATTCTTTCAGCTTTAAAAAACAAAACTTATGAATCGTATAGATTTGCGCTAAGTCAAAGCTAGAAAGAGCATCGTTTAATTTATAAATTAATTTCTTGCGCTTTTGCTCGCTGGCTTCTTTCCATTTCTTTAAATATCCTATCTCGATAATTTTAGAACAAATAAGCTCTTCTTTGGCTTTTTCTAATGCCGCTCGAATACGCGCTTTCAGCTCTAAGGTCGCCTCTTTTGTAAACGTAAGAACTAAAATATTTTCTACTTTTAATTCTGCCTGGCTTTCCAAGATTAAGCGAACATAAGCATTTTCCATCGAAAATGTTTTTCCACAACCCGCTGAAGCTTCAATAAAAAATTTGCCTTCCAATTTTAAATTTGGATCTGAAACATCAAAGCTCTTCATTTTTCAAATCACCTATCAGTTGTGTAAACATTGCTGTAGCTAAGTTTTTCCACTCTTTCACTAACTGAATGGAAATAGGCATTTTATTCATTACTTTTTTTACATAAGGATGATAAAAATGTTCAGCGTTCATATTAGCGTCTATTTTTCTCAAAATTTCTTGAGGCTCATCTTGGAGAAAGAAGGGTATCCACTCTGGCAAAAAAGGGAGTATTTGATTTGAATTTAAAAAATAAAGCTGCAAATAAAGCTCTAGATATTTTTGAGGATTTTCTAAAGTAATTCTTTTTATTTTTTTAGATTTAAGAAAGATCCATTGAGGCTGAAAGTCTAGGGGAATGAGATTGGTTAAAGATAAATAAACCAAATATTTAGGAAGATCTGACAACATTGTCTCTAAGCTAAAAGTACTCATCGATAATAAGCCTTGTTTACTCACTCCTTCTAAAATTCCATTAATTTCAATGGTTTGACAAGAGGACAATGAAATCTTCAGAGTAGGACAGACCCAAATTCTATCTTCAAAAAAATGTGCTTGTTGAACGTCTGAGCGAAGCTCTACCGAAAAAAGATCCCTATTTTTTAAGTCCTTCGAAGCCAACAATGAAAAAATGTCTTTTTGCTCTTCTTGCAGTTGATTTTTGGCTATTGTTTGAAAGATTCCTCGTGGAAGCTCATTTTTATTAGTTAAAAAATGATCGGCAAAGAGGTGCTTTTTTAAAATTGTCTTTTGTAAATCCCCAAGAGCATAATGTTGATTCAGGTGCCTGCCATCTTTGAATTTTAAGTAAATTTGATGGAAATTTTTTAAAGCAAACCCAATCGGATCTTTTGCAAGAGCAGCTAACTGCTGCAGCGAAATCTCTTTTATTTTTGGTATTTTAGATGAAATAGAACGGGGATTTCCCCAAATGAACTCTTTACTTAGTGGGGTAACCTTCTCTTTTTGATAAAAAGCTTGAGCTAATGGGTAGTTTTTTGTTTGAAAGTTTTTGCTCACAAAATATTTCTTATTAAAATTGAAATGCGGATGCTCAAAAATGATCTCTGAAGACGGCTTTTGCCCTTTAATTTCAAAATGACCATCCAAATAACTCAATAGCTCAGAGATTAAAATGGAAGGCTGCATTTTTTTAAACGTTTCTGGGCAATTTCCTAAATAGCTGATCCATAAATATTCACTCGTTGTCAATAACACTTCTAAAAACAGATATCTATCATAGTCCATCAGCTGTGGATAATAATCTCTGTTTTTAAAAGCAGAGAGTAGTGATAGCGGATTTACTTGAGGAGCGCGAGGAATTACAGAATCGCTAAATCCTAAAAGACAGCTCACTTTAGCAGGAGCTGGCGAGCTGTGAAAAATGGAATAAAATGCAATCGCTTCTTGTTGATTTTGAGAAGAGAGGGGTTGTAAATCAGCTAATTCTTTTTTCAAATAATAATAATAAGTTTGAAAATTAAAAAGTTCGTTTCCAAAGTCTAAGTATTTCTTTTGAAAGCTATGAATAACATTTAAAATAAACTCAGCCTCTTTTTGATAGCGATCGTCAAAACGATAGTAACTGTCAAAAAGACAATTTAAATAATTAGACCAATCTACAAAGGTCATTTGATGAGTTGTTAAAATATCTAAATCTTTTTTAAGAGAGGTTAAAATGGAGACTAAAAGATTGAGCTCTTCACTCTGTGATAAGTCAAGTGCTGAGAGATGGGGAAGCCAATCACTTTCCTGATAAAATCTGCACAAATACTTTAAAAAAGTTTCTATGCATTCTTGCCAATGGAGGGTAATTCTATCTTTTGTTTGTACTTCTTGATGATACTGCTTTTTAAAGTATAAGTCCTGATCTTTGGAATCAAAACCCAAACAAGGTCCAATTTCTTCTAGCCAAGCATGCCATAGCTGAACTGTTTCTAAAGTAATGTTAAAACGTTGATAAAAGGCAGGCTGATAAAAAAATTCAAATAGCTTGGCCTGATCAAAATGTGATTGCGATAGCTCTAAAAGGGTATAAAGGGCTTTAAGAGCTTTATTTTTGACCGCAATTGAACCATTGTAAATAAGCGCTTCCAAAGGGGAAGATGGATCGTTAAAGATACTTTCAATAATTGGAATATAAGCTTCAATATTAGCAATATATACAATGACATCCCTAGGCTTTAAATCTGCTCTTTGGTGCAGTAATGCGATTAAATTTTGATATAAAACCTCTACTTCTCTCTGATAAGAGGAAGTTTGGTGAATTTGAATAGATTCTACTTCCTCTAGCGCTACTTTATCTTGGCCAGTACGCATAAGCAATAGATCTGCTTGAATAGCTCTGAGCAATGTTAATGGTTTATCCACCAAACTCAACTGATGAGGATTCATCCAATCTTGATACGTTGGATGCTTAGCAACAGCTTGAGCTACAACATAAGATTCAGCACTTTCTGTTTCTATGCTCTCTATCTGCTTAACCCAATTTTTCCCCAGTTTTGAAAGATTCGCTAAAAGAGGGTTAACGTCGAGCAAATACTCTTCTAGTTCTGCAACTTGTCCTAAAGAATTATTTTTTTTCTTTAATTTACTAACTAAGCGAACTCTTTCCATATCCGTATAAATATCTGACCAATAAAATAAGCAGGGAGAAAGCTGAAGAAAAGTCATTGAAAACTGCTGCTGCAATCGATCAAATAGTTTAAAAAAGGGCTTTGGCATAAAGCTTATATTGAAAAAAAATATTTTATGTGGATCTTTCTGCGGCTCTATACTTTGTTCCAAGATTTGATTGGGTTCTGCGTTAAAGCTCTTAGTCTCTTCAAAAACAGCATCCCAAATTTTTTTTTGCCAATGTTCTGAGAAAGTCTGACTAAATTGTTCTTTGAAATCGGGGACATAGAGTGAATAAATAATAAACTGCGAAGCCAAAGAATCACATACAGAAACTAGCTTTTGCTCGCTGATCTCACTTCTTTCATCCCATCCTAAATAAGTCCTTAAGGGCTGCAAAAAATCAGCTTCGATAAGCTCGCGCACTTTTAATTGAATTTTAAGAGCTAAATGGACTTGCGTCTCCATGGTAACATTTGGATAACTCAATCTTATCGCATCATAAGCAGCTTGTTGAATCCATAAAAATTCAATATGCATGCAAATACCTAGAGCGTGGGCAAGCTTATTTTTTAAATAATTTTTAACAGCAAGGCTAGGCACTACAATCCATACTTTTTCAAATGGACGTAAGTTTTTCAGCTCAAACACCAGCTGCTGGAATAAAGATTCTAATTGGTTACTATAATGAAAAAAAAGCAATCGTTTACTATTCACAAATTTGTTTATGAAGTATTAATAACACAATAACAACTTTGAGAAAATACCTCTTTTTGAATTTACATAATGACAGGACAATCTCCAATAGCTCGGTTTTTTTTATGGAAAAGGTTTTCCTCCTTTACCTATCTCAATATCACACAATTCTTAGTCACTCTCAATGATAGCATCTTCCGCTTACTCGTCGCTTTTTCTTTGATTGATCAGTTAGGAATCAATCAAAGCAGCAATATTTTGTTTATTTCAGGACTGCTCTTTGTCAGCCCATTTTTAATTTTTTCGATGCCAGCAGGAGAACTTGCTGATAAATGTTCCAAGCAAAAAGTGATTGTTTGGACAATGGTTTTAGAGATCCTTGCTATGGTCTATGCTGTTTATGCGATGGCTTGGTGTAGTGAATTTAATGCTTATGCGTCGCTCTTTTGCGTAGCTTTTCAAGCCTCCATTTTTCTACCTTCTAAATATGCTATTTTACCAGAAATAGTTAAGGAAGAAGACCTTTCAAAAGCAAATGGCTATATGACCCTGGCCACCTATCTCGCCATTATTTTTGGAACCTTTTTAGCCTCTTTCTTCACCCAAATCACGAAAAAAAATTATGTGAGCGTGGCGATCTTTTGCTTAATAATCGCTTTTTTAGGCTTCCTATCGAGCTTACAAATTGAAACAACGGCTGTGAAAAATGCTACCAAGAAAATAAAGATCTTTTTCTTACTGCAAGTTTACAAAAGCCTCCAACTTGCCAAGCAATATCCCCATTTGTTACTCACCGTCTTAGCTGGTGCCTATTTCGTTTTTACTGCATCCTTTACTCAGCTGAATCTTTTGCCTTATGGACTACAGTCTCTCAAGATTACCGATGTACAAACTGGATATATCTTATTAGCCGCTGCTTTAGGCGTTGGAATAGGTTCTATTGCAGTTGCCATGCTTTCTGGAAAGACGGTAGAATTGGGGATTGCTATTTGGGGAGCTTTTGGAACAAGCATTTCCTACATTATTCTCTTTTTATTTTCTAAAAGCATTGTTATTGCTGTTTTAATGATCCTATCAATGGGTATTCACGGGGGACTTTATATCGTTCCTATTGATGCGTACATTCAGCTCGCTAGCCCTGAGAAGGATCGAGGTGAAATTGTGGCTGCTGGGAGTTTTTTGGGCTTTGTAGGGGTTCTTTTAGCCGCACTCTGCCTAGGTTTTTTCAGTAATGTTCTCCACATATCAGCAGCAATGGGATATCTCATCGTTGGGCTTTTATCATTAATCATCTCTACGATCATTGCCGTGTTTTTGCCAGAATATTTTTCTCGTATGATAGCTATCACCCTCTTTAAAGCTTTTTATCAACTTGAAGTCAAAAACCAACCCGAAATAACTTTTTATGAATCTATTCTTCTTATTTGTAGAAAGTATTCTTTTAGCAAAATCTTAAGCCTTATTTTTCTTTATCCACGAATTAGCTTTATCCGCTTCGTCAAAAATCCACCCTCTATTTTTATCAAACCCTTTCATATTTTACTGCATATCACTGCTATCCCTATAAAAAATGATCTTATTTTCAAAGAAGAGTTTGAAAAAGTGGTCGATAAAAAGTTGCCTTTATGTTTGTTTTTGAAAAGCTCTCAGAAGCTTGATGAAGAACGGAAGAAATGGATTGAAAAACTCTTTGCGTTAGCCAAAATGCCACACGTTTTCGTCTTGATGAATAAAAGTCATCCAAGAGGAGGACAGAAGAGCTTTGTAGATCTTTTTAAGATTTTACCAGTGAAAATTACGACTGTTTTTAGTGACAAAAAAAACGAGGGCTTCACTTCCGTGAAAACCCTCGATAGTATACAACAAATAGAAGATCTTTCTGGAGAAAACTCCTAAAGTCTTCTAGTTGGATTAACGTCTGCCACCACGGCTGCCGCTATTGTTGCCAAAATTTCTTCGGCCACCGCTAGGTGCTCCGCCGCCACCATTGCCTCTCTCTTCACGAGGATTAGCAACTTTAACAGCGATTGGTCTTCCGCTTACTTCTTTTGAATCTAAGCCTTCAATTGCAGCTTTCGCTTCAGTTTCAGAACCCATTTCAACGAATCCAAATCCTTTAGAACGTTGAGTGACTTTATCCATGATCACGCGCGCTGATGTTACACTGCCGTAGGCTTCAAAAAGCTCTCTTAGCTGATCATTATTAATACTATGTGGTAGATTACCTACAAATAAATTACTTCCCATTGGGTCTTGCTCCAGTTAATTTGGAATTAAAAAAAAAATTTCAATAAGTTCAAAATAGAAAAACTTATTGATGAACCACATATAAAGAGATTCAATCCCTATTGATTTCCTAAAAGAACAGGTCTAGGATAATTAATGAAGCAATTAATTACTAGAAGATAAATAGATCCTAGCTAGAATATAAAATTAGATGAGAATGTTTTTTACTATAAAGCACATAAAGTTTTTTTGAATCACGAGAGTGGCATTGCGCCGCTGAGATCAAACTATTTTTTTAATTTTATTTCAGCGGCAGAAAAGAAAAAGGCGAAGGTTTGCTATATATATTTTTTTAAAACGTATACTTAGTTTCTAATTTAAAACTTGTATAGTTAAAAAGCTCCCCAATGGCTTTATTCATAGGGACAGAACGCTGTAATTTACCCGTGAGAGTTAATTCATCAGTTATAGCATAGTTTACGATCGTTTCCCAGCCTTTAAAGTTTGTATTCCCATTCACATTGGCAGAGGAAGTCGCTGTAAAAATAGAATTGGGAGCACTGCCTGTTCCTATCCCACTCATTGACCAGGGAGGAACGGCCTGCAAGCGACAAAACTGAAGCTGACCTTGGACTGAAAAGTCATTTTGCTTTTTTACGTTACCAAATTGAAGACCCACGTAGCCGCCAGTATTTTCTTTTGAGCCATGACTGAGTTCATTAATTCTAGCTTTATGATTTAAAAGCAGTGCTGCAAAAACTTTGATATCTTTTTTTAAGATTTGTGGCTTATATTCCCAGCCAACACCAAACTGCGATATGTTATAATCCATATTAATATCGTTAGTGGCGCCATTAGGTCGAACATCCCCCCAGTGGGTGAAAGTATAGTCTAAATAGATCCCTGTTTTGACGATATTATATAAACCGTTTCTAAAAATCCAATAGGGCTTTGCTCTGACTGCATACACCCCGGCAATTGCTTTAATATCTACCATTTCTTTAGGCATGTAAAAAAGAAGCATGGTAGCTCCATCAGAATATCCTCTATATTGAAGTTGCGAGTCATAGATTTTCGTAAGGTCACGGCGTCCCACATTCAAATCAACAACAACAGGGCCAGAAGCGGTAAAGTGATAACCAATATAAGCTCTTGAAAGCTCAAAAGAAGCGGTTGAACCTGAAAACATCCCTCCAGAGTTCTTGAACGATATTCTTGTATCCACCCATGCTTGCCCAAAAGAATAATCCATATCCAAATTAACGCCCACATTGTAGCTATTAGCGGCAACACCCGCTGCAGCTCCAACTTGAGAGACTCCCCCCAAGACATCGTGAGTGTTCGTCCATCCTGTATTCATTTGCGCTGAAATATTAAAGTCCGCAGGAGAAACAAAACGAGGCCGGATATTTTTCTTCATCCATTCTTCTAGCTCACGCACGCTATAACGTTTTGTCATTTTATAAGAAGGCATCATTTGCGCATGAAGAAGAGGACAAAAAAGAAATGCAACAATTGCTAGGACTTTGAACCGCATGAAAATCGTATCTCGTTTAAATTAAAGCAAAAAATCATAATGAATTTAATCATTTGAGTCTAGAGGGAGAAATGAAAAATCTAGACTCAAAATAATGAGAACAAAAGAGGTCTAACTAAAAACCGTAAATAGCAGCTAAGACCACATTGGTGTAGTTACTTTTACCGCCGATCGATGAATTAATAGGAAGGGCTCTTTGAAAACGGGCTTCCAAAACAATCTCATTGGTTACAGAATAGAGTAAGTCTAATTCCCAACCATTGTAGTTAGCATTACCGTTTCCTGGAAAGTTGGTAGCCTTAGAGAACGAGGTAAACCCAAAAAGAGCAGAGTCAGAGCCGTTCCCCCTTCCCATACCAGCAACATCCCAATCAGGAACAGAATAAGGTTGTAAAACTTGCCATTGTGCTTGAAAAGCCCAGTCGCCTGCTTTTTGTACACTGCCCAATTGAAGAGCTATCCAACCTGCAAGTCCCTGTCCGCTTTTGACTATACTATCTGAGAGTTTATCCATAGCATCTGGTCTAGCCAAGGCATTCCACAAAATTCCACCAAAAAGTCTAACGTCTCTTCCAAAGATTTCCGGGTTAAAGACATAGCCTAAAATAAATTGGTTATTGCGAAAAGACCAAACTTCACTATTTGCAATATAGGTCCCTGTAGGACTCATGTTAGTATTCGTAATTACAATTCCATTGAGATTTTTAGCCCAATTCACAAAAGAATATTCGGCATAAAATCCAGTGTCTAAAATATCATAAATTCCAGCTTGAACGATCCACACAGGTTGGTTGAAGATGGCATTAAAAACATATCCGCCACCTCGCACTGTAATGTCAGCAAGGCCATTGATGCCCAGTCCAAACATTCCAGTAAAACCATCTAATGTTGAGTTAAACTGAATTTGAGAATCATAAAGCTCATAGGCTCTTTGACGGCCCACTAAAACATCTAAGCGAGCATTACCATCATCAAAAAGATGATAACCCATATTGGCTCGCACCAAAGCCAAGTTATTAGCTTGTCCAGCAAATAAACCTGCTGCTTCATCAAAGTCTAGCTTCACAGAAGCCCACGTTTTATCTGCTTTATAATCAAAGTAAAGTCTAAAGTCGATATTGTATAGGTTATTAGTCCATCCGCTGGGTGAATCAACACCATTTACGATGTTAACGGCTGGAGCGCCAGGAGGAACGTTGGGAGTCAAATGCTCTTGAACGTTACGCCATTGAGCTTTTACATCTCCTGAAAGAGAAAAATCCCCTGTTTTATTACTTAATGCAACCCTTTTTGTTCTTAGCCATTCTCTAACTGCCCAAAGATCTTTTTGGTTCACTGTGTCTAATAGGTCTGTAATTTGAATTGCAAAATTGTTAGATGTTTCCGTAAAGAGCTGCGCAGCAATACTGATACAAGCTAGTGTTAGAAATGCGGCTCGCTTTAAGATTTTCATCGGGAATATCTCCATGTTTTCTGAATCACATCTTAAAAAGGTGAAACAAATTAAACGTTATACTTATTGGGATTAAAAATTGGTTGAAATGTTACAAAACGTTTTTTACTTTTTCAATATAAAGTTTCATGACAAAACTTTTCATTGCACTTTTGTTTTTGTTAATATGTTTTATGAGAAAGATATTGCTCAGAATTTGTCAGAATGCCCCATGATAAAGCTTGACTCTCACTAAACCATCGTCTCCATTGATGCATTGGAAATCCTTTATTTCCTAAAGTATTCAATCGCCAAAGCTCTAATTGCTCTGTCGCTGGACTTACTACAAATGCAAAATTATAATAAGGCCAATTTGTATCTGCAAAAACAAATGGCTGAGGCATCATATATCCATTTTTTCTTAACAGAGTCATAATGATTTGTGACCAATCTTTTTCAAAGCAACTTTTTTGATAAACGATAGAAACAACTAACTTGAGAAGCTCGTACAATTCATGTGATTGAATAAAAGGACGATTTCGATAAAGCTCCATCAACAGGCTCATAGCTTCACGCCCTTGATCATACTCTTCTTTGCGCAAGAAAAGACTCTCTAGCAGATTTTCATAGCTAGATTCTAGCTCTCCTATTCGAAAGATTGGAAAACTTTGGTAAATCCAACTATCGATCGTCTCTATATTGACATGCTGACTTAAAGCATGAGAAGGAGCCTTGTCTAGACAACTGGTAATTCGATTGCGAAAATCATGAATTGAAATTGAGTAGGATGGCCAGCTGACGTTTTCTTTTAACCACAGATTAAAATAAGGAAGATCTCCTAAATATTGATCCAGAAAAAAACTAATTTCGGCAGGTGATATCTTGAGCGATTGAATAAATTTTAATTGCGGATAGACAATTTGATCTCGAATCCAGGTAAAACTATAATCTTTTTTATCCCAAATCTCATCTAAAGGAACCCAACCTGGCTTAAACAAAAAAGCGTGGCCCGGAGAAAACATGAGCAGAGATTTATCAGGATTCAATAAAAAGCTCTTCATTTGAGAAGGGGTTAAAGAGCGAACTGCTTCAATGAGAAAAGCCATCAACTCTGTAACGCTAGCCACTCTTTGCTCAATTTTTGTAAACTTCGCTTCTCTTTTGTAATAGTGACTCAATAAACCCTCCATTGTTCCACCAGAGATATAACACCAAGGTTGGTAGGGCCATTTTTCTACTTCTGTATATTCTTGAACAGAAGGATTCATTTGATAACGCTCTGCGATCCTCTGATAAGCAGCTAAAATAAATTCTTTTGACCGAAGTAAATGTACTATTTGTGTAACAATCTCCCCATATTCTTGCTTAAACTCTTTGATCGCTGCATCATTTGAAATCTCAAATTCTGTGTTAATAAAAAACTCTTTCAAATATGTAATAAAATCCTCTTTGGACCGAACAAAAGACCATAGAATGGGATCCTGCCTTCCATGCTTATATAACAGTCGAAAACCAGCAGGGCTATCAGCAAAGAGATCGTGTGAAATTTCCTGCATTGAGGCGTCATAAACTTCTTGAAAATACCTTGGGAACAGTTGATCATAAATGCCTAAAAGATGAGAAAGCAGCTTAGAAATAGCTTCGCTTTTATCGATAAAATGATCTCTCATTTTTCTATGAAAATTAAACTCATTAAGGTGATTTTGATACTCTACTCTTGCCCAATTTGCTGTCCGCTCACTCTCCGTATCAACCACTCTTTTCTCAAGCATTTTTACATGATAAAATTCTTGCTCATACTCTCGATCATGGTGTTTGGCTTGCTCTTCATAACTCTTAATTTTTTCTTCTAAATATTTATAGATGCATTGAGCAATGCTATAGGGTTGCTTTGAGTCAAATCCAAGACTAGTAAAAAGATTCCATTTATAAAACTGTGATTGCGTTTCAGCAAAGGAGGCTAGCGTATATTCCCAAGTTTTTAAAAGAGGGTGTTCATGATAACTCACTAAATCATACTGAGCTTTGGCAAAAGCCTCTTCAAAGCGTTGTTTTTTACTCAAAGGTTGAGATAATTCCTGACGATTTATTTGTAGATTTGCAAAATCAATCGAATCGACGGTTTTTGAAGAAATATCCTTTTCTGAAACTTCAAAGTGAGTCCTTAATAACAGGGTGATTAGCTCTTTTAAAGAGATAATCTGATTTTCTTTAAGTTTTAATTTGCTAGGAAATAATTTTTTTAAATGATTACGCTGATCCTCTATCGAGCCTTCTTTATCAATGATTCCAAGTCGGTTTAAACAAAAGAGCAATTCAGAGGAGTTCCACAAGCTGAGCTGAGAGGTTATTAAAATTTTTTTATTCAAAACCCCAGGACCCCAGGAAGTGCTAATAGGGACGATATACTCATTACCAACAAATGTTCTTTTTAAAATCCCTATATTTAACAAGCTTTCTAAGTCATCAAAAAACTGCTCTGGCTGCTCACATTGAACAATAATGGCAGGAGCTGTTGCAAAGCACGAGCCTACATTTTGTCTTAAAGGATGAAGCCAGGCTGATAAAGCCAATATTTGAACGTGGTTATGAATAATTTTTTCTTTGGAAGAGAGGAAAAGGCTGCTGCGAATAATTTTTTCAGTCCAAGGATTAAAAATAGGGTTAGAAAATTGAAGGATTCTTTTCTTTAAGAGGGGTTTATGCTTCAGTGACGTGAAACAAGTAAGCAGGTGTTGATGGAAGAATTGGTCCCTTTCATGCTTTGAAGACATAAAGAAAAGACTCTTTTGAATTTTTTCAAAAATCTCTTCTAAATTGTTAAATTTTTGACCAATTAACAAAGTGGCAATAAAAATGCTTTCTTCTCTTATTCGGATATCTGCTGCCTCACAAAAAAAACATTCTCTTAAAGGATGTTTTATAATTTGAGGGTTTTGAAAGCTCTCTTCTAACTTATCTAGTAAGTCTTCGAGCTTCTCTGGAGGGTTAAGTTTTTTTAAAAGAACCGTTATATTATTTTGATATTTAGACATCTGTTGGTTTTGGCTTTTCTTTTGCCAGCAAATCCGTTAAAATCCTAGCTAATCTATCTTTAATTTTGTTTTTAAAAGCACCGTCTCATGGATGGTTTTAAATGAGTTTAATATCAAATACTATGCAAATTAAATTAAAAAATAAATCGACAGTTAACCTTTCTGAAAATTCCACCGGACTAGATTTGGCTAAAGAGTTGAATCTTAATGCGCCTTCTGAAGCTCTAGGAATCAATATAAATGGGCAAAATTATGATTTGAGCCACCCACTTCATGATGGAGATCATGTGTTTTTTTGGTCCTTTAATGATAAAGAGGGCAAAGAAATTTATTGGCACACCTCTGCCCACGTACTTGCCCAAGCCGTTTTACGCCTTTGGCCTCAAGCGCAACTAACGATTGGACCTCCTATTGAAAATGGATTTTATTATGATTTTGCCAACTTAACTATTTCTGAGGATGATTTCCCAAAAATAGAAGAAGAAATCAAAACAATTATTAAAGAAAATTACAAAACAGAGCGCCAGCTTTTCAATTCCAAAAAAGAAGCTTTGCATGCTTTTAAAAACAATTCTTTTAAAATAGAATTGATTGAAGGGCTTGATGAGAAATCTCTTATCACTGCCTATCGACAAGGTGAATTTTTTGATCTTTGCCGAGGGCCTCACCTCCCTAATTTAGGAAAAATTAAAGCTTTTAAAATTCTTAAAACTTCGGGTGCTTATTGGAGAGGTGATGCTAAAAATCAAATGCTCACCCGTATTTACGCCATTAGCTTTCCAGATAAACAACTCTTAAAAGATTATCTATTTCAACAGGAAGAAGCCAAAAAAAGAGACCACAAAGTCATTGGCCCTAAGCTAGGTCTTTTTATGCTCAAAGAAGAGGCTCCAGGCCTTCCTTTTATTTTGCCCCATGGAATGCATATTTGGAATCAGCTGATTAAGTATTGGCAAGAGCTGCATAAAAGAGAAAATTATTTAGAAATTAAAACTCCTCAAATTATGACTCGAGAACTTTGGGAAACATCGGGACATTGGCATCATTATCGTGAAAACATGTACACCTTCCAAGTTGAAGAACGTGATTTTGCGATTAAACCGATGAATTGCCCCGGTTGCATGCTCTATTACCAAAGCCAAATTCATAGTTATCGCGAGCTTCCACTTCGTGTGGCAGAACTTGGAGTTGTTCATCGCTATGAGCATTCAGGGGCTATCTCTGGACTCATGCGAGTGCGCGGCTTTCATCAAGATGACGCTCATATTTTCATGAAGCCCACAGATATCAAATCTGAAATCTTAAAGGCACTTCATCTAGCGTTAGAAATTTATTCTTTATTTGGTTTAAAATGCTCTCTGGAACTCTCCACAAGGCCTGCTTCAGGAACTATTGGCACAGATGAAGATTGGGAAATCGCAACAAACGGATTAAAGTCTGCTTTAGATGATACAAATCTTGAATATCGTATCAATGAAGGAGACGGGGCTTTTTATGGTCCAAAAATCGATCTTCATATTAAAGATGCCTTAAATAGAACCTGGCAATGCGGAACCATTCAATTGGATATGTCTCTTCCAGAAAAATTTAAACTAGAATATGTCAATGAACATGGAAGCCGGGTCCGTCCGATTATGATTCACCGTGCACTACTTGGCTCTATAGAGCGTTTTTTTGGAGTCATTATCGAACATTTTGCTGGAAAATTTCCATTATGGCTTAATCCAAGACCTATTCGAATGCTCATTGTTGCAGATCGTCACTATGATTACGCAAAAGAATTAAAAACTCTTTTTAATGCTCAAGGATTTCTTGCAGAGATTGACAGCACGCATGAATCGGTAGGTAAAAAAGTAAGGCTTGCTCAACTAGAGCAAGTGAGTTACATTTTAACTATCGGCGATCAAGAAATTGAAAATCGCACAGTCTCTCTTCGCACACGAGATAATGTGGTGCATGGAGAAATAAATCCTGAAGAATTTATTGAAAAAATAAAGCCAGAACTTCTTAATAGGGAATTGAAATCACCATTTGAAAAAATCAATAGTTAACAAATATGGCTCCAAAAGTAATTGCCGTTAGTAGTTTTAAAGGTGGCACAGCAAAAACATCTATTGCTTTGCATCTTGGATCTGCTCTTGCTATGTTTCATAAAAAAAAAGTGCTCCTGATTGATTTTGATGCTCAAGCCAATCTAACAACAGGGCTCGGTTACGATCCAGATCAACATGAAAGCTTAGCGCAAGTATTACAAAGAAAAACAGATCTCAAGAAGGTTACACTTCGATCCTCTATTCCCAATTTAGATATTATCCCTGCAGACACTTGGCTTGAACGGATAGAAGTCAGTGGAGAATTGGCGTCTGATCGTTATTCTCACGAAAGATTGCGGGGAATCGTGGAAAATCTTCCTTATGACCTTATCATTATCGATACGCCTCCATCCCTTTGTTGGTTAACTGAATCTGCCCTAATTGCAGCTGACTTTTCTTTAATCTGTTCAACAGCAGAATTTTACAGCATCAAAGGTCTTGAAAGGCTCTCTCAATTTATACAAAACATCTCAAGAAGACACCCCGTTCAAGTATTAGGAGTTGCTATTTCATTTTGGAATCCACGAGGAAAAAGCAACGATACCTTTTTAGAAGTGATAGAGACTTTATTTCCCAATAAACTGCTTACATCTAAAATACGCCGCGACATTGCTATTTCTGAAGCGGCCATTTATGGAAAACCCATTTTCGAAACTGACCCAACCTGCAGAGCTGCAGATGATTACAAAAACCTAACTGCTGAAATTCTTGCTAGAATGTAAAGCGGCTTTACAAAACAAAGAGTATACTGTGCGCGATAGAGTAAATAAGTTTTTATCTGAAAGATTAAAAAAAGTTGAAAAAACGAATAAGATGTCTGCTCTGGCTACACAATCGGCTCAGGGGCAACTGACAAGCTTTGCTGGCGTTTTTGGTTTTACGGATTTAAACCCAAATGAAAAAGAACTCATCTCTCAACTTTTAAAAAAGTTTTCTCCTGAAAACTTAGATTATCAAGATGATTTAAAATCTTTGATCAACTTAACCTCTGAAGTGAAGGCGATTAATAATCAAGCCATCATCTTACATGGAGAACGAATCAAAGCAGCTCAAGAAATTTTAAAGAGATATCGAGATGGAGCATTTACTGCTTGGCTAATGAATACCTATGGCAATAGACAAACACCCTATAATTTTCTTCAATATTATGAATTCTACATTAGCACGCCCCAAGCATTAAGACCCATGCTGGAAGTAATGCCTAAACAGGCTGTGTACACTTTAGCAAGTAGAGAAGGTGCTATTGAAGATAAGCAGCTCATTGTTCAAAACTATCAAGGGGAAACCAAAAGAGAATTAATTGAAATTATTCGAGAGACTTTTCCTACTTCAGAAAAAGATAAACGCAAACAAAGCATTGCATTAGGAATGATTAATTCTTTAGAAAGAGTACGTCAAAATATATCCAAGAATAATGAAAATCTCTCTATTCGACAAAAAGAAATTCTAAAATCTATCTTAAAAGAAATTCAAACGTTATTAAATTAAATCTTTTATCGTCTATTGCGCAAACATCGATTTGTTTAAGTCGAGACTCGATCGATCTACTTTTAAAAATTCAACGCTTGTTTGTGGTAAAGTTTGTTTGAATAAATCAAGTAAATGCTTGTGATGCGTTAAAAAGAGAATCTGAGTTTTTTGACTAAATTTGTGAATAATTTCTATGCATCGAGCCGCTCTTTGATCATCAAAATTAACCAAAATATCATCTAAAATAAGAGGAAGTGGGTCATTCTTTTCAGCATAGATTTCTAAAAAAGCAAGTTTTAATGCTAAAAATAATTGATCGCGCGTGCCCTCACTGAGCTGACTGACTTTTAAAGTTTTTTTATTAATCGAAATGCATTCTAAATAAGATTGGTCGCCCTCTAAAAAATTTAAATTTAGTTGGCAATATTTACCTTCAGTCAACTGTTCAAAATAAATAGCAGCTGAATGTAAAATGCTTTGTTGGTTTTTTTTCTGAAAATCCAAAATCTGAGTCTTTAAATATTGCGCTCCTCCTTTTGCTATTAAATAAGCTTTGATTAGCTTGTTTAATTCATAAAATTCGGATTGCAACTTTGCTTCAATTTCGTGTTTTACTTTGAAATCAAAAATCAGTGATTGCTTGTATCTATTAGCTCCTATTTCTTTATCTAAGCTAGAAATTTGCTCTTTGCTGGATATCAAAAGACGTTCTATATTCTTTAAATGTACAGCAACCGATTGAATATTTTCATGTTTCTCAAGGTTTCTAAATAAAGTATCAAGATCTCTAAAAGAATCTCTTAATCTAAAATTTTCTTGAATCTTTTGAATTTCAATTTTGAGAGAATAAAATTGATTCGCTTTTGCAATCTCTTCTGAAAAATTTTGATGCAAATTCAAATCATAATGGATAAATAATTTTTGAATACTTTCATTGAGAGCTTGATTTTCTTGCTCAAAGAGAATTAAGAATTCACTTTTTTTCTGCTTTAAAAATGAAAGGTTTTCAAACTCTAATTTAATTTTTTCAACTTCAAAAATCTGCTTTTTTACTATCTCGATGTCTTCTGGATTTTTGTATGTTAATCCTAATGTTTTTTTCCAATTGCTTTTAAAACTTTCAAAAATACGATGAAAATAAGTTAGTTCATTATTTTTTAATTTAATTTCTTTTGATAAGGAAAAAAATTGATCCATTTTTTCTATCAACAAATCGATTGATTCTTCACAAAAAGGAATCTGGATATTGAATTGGTTTTGAGCGGCTTTCCATTGAGTCTCAAGTTTAGCATCATTCTTTTCATCTTCCTTTTGTTTAAGAATCGATCCAATAGCTTCTTTATAGAGTTGAATTTTTTGATTTCTCTTTTCGGCCTCTACAATCTGAATAGAAGTTTCATTTATAAATTTTCTTAAACTAAAAACAATATTATTAATTGCAATATCCCCATCACTGATTTGCAAAAGAGCTTTTAATTGAGATACAAATGAACCAAACTCTGCTTCGATATTGATCCAATCAATTAATTGATTCCATTCAAATAGGCATTGAAAAATAAATGTCATCTTTTTTTCTTCAAAGGGATCGAATGAAACTATCGCTTTTTGTGTTGCAGTTTTAAAGAACAGCCTCCAATTTTCTAATTTTTCGATATTTTCTTGATCTCTTTTTGATTCAATCTCAAGCTGTTTTTTTAATTGTGCTATTTCATCTTCATAAATTAATACTTTTGGATTTTTAAATAACTTTT
Organism: uncultured bacterium; assembly: GCA_964612505.1. Classification (GTDB taxonomy): domain Bacteria; phylum Chlamydiota; class Chlamydiia; order Chlamydiales; family JAAZZY01; genus JAAZZY01. The sequence continues at coordinate 22,492 of CAZTEX010000014.1, forward strand.
CTTCAACCTGATCTTCATAAAGAATTAAATTTGCCAATGATTTGAATTGTTCATATTTTTCTAAGTAATTTTTGTCATTCCAAGGCTTTATTAATTCATTAACTATTTGAAATTTAGAAGATTTTTTAGAAAAATAAAATTCAAGGTCAATATTGAAAAGTTTTTTTTCTTGATCTAAGTCTTTAATTTGCTTTTGTAAAGAACTTAACACGCTTTTACAACTAGAGTAGTTAGAATAGATTGAGTAGTATTCTTTGATTAATTCGTTGATTTTTTGTTCATCAAACTTTTCTTTCTCTATTAAGCTTAAATTGACTGGATCCATTTTAAAAATTTTAAGTTCATTATACTTCAAAATACGTTCATTTATCTTTTGTTGCAGAGACCGATAATGAAGGTTAGGGTCAAATTTGTTTTGAACTATCCCAAGAAAGTGATTTGCTTTTCTCAAGCTTACTTTTAGCGACTCGACATCAACCTCGAGCCCAATGTTTTGCAGCTGTATTTGATAACTCTCTACTTGTAAGGTTAAGTTTTTTGAAATCTTTGATCTAACCTTTAAATTTTCAGATATTTGAGACAATTGACTCCTCAATCGCTTCCAATTCGACTCAGAAATTGAAGAACAAAGTTTATTTTGTAAATCCAGATTAAGTTTTTTATATATATTTTTTAATTCTTGTAAATCCTTATTTAACACTTTTTCTGTAGGTAAAAACTCTTGAATGCGTTCATGCTCACTGATCAAGACTCGTATATCGCTTTTTCTTTGAAGTAACTTTTCTTCCAACTTCATTTTTGAAAGTGTTGTTTCTAGATCACAAATTTCTTTTTTTACACTGCTTATCTGACGGACTTTTTCTTCTTGAAGCTTGAAAGATTGATTGTATTTTTCAAGAAACTCCTGATTTAAAATTCCTTCATTTTTTAGCGATGCTGATTGCAAAAGGAGTTCTTGATTTTTTTTTAGATCCCAATAATGGTCATGCAATAGAATTAGCTCGCCTTGTTTTTCAATATTCACTTTAATTTGCGCTTGAAGCAAATTTTTATTTTCTTGTAGAGCCTTACATTCTTTTTCTAATTCATCATACTGCTCTTTTGATGTATTTAAGTTCTTTTTTTGCTTTTGAAGTTCTTCTATAAGAGCTATTTTTTGATTAATCTGAGGTTTTACACCTCTTTCTTTGAAAAGATTTTCTGTTTCTTGTTCTATTTTCTTCAATATTTCAAGAACTTCTTGAGCGCCTTGAATAGAAGTAAAAAGACTAATATCAAAATGTTTGATATTTTCAATAAGATCTTTAGAACCCATGTAAATCGACTCTTGATCTAAAAAAAACAAGTTTAACAGCATCCTTTTCTCGCATGAATAAAAGGACTCTAAGAAAGACAGTTGTGTCCTTTTATTAGAAGATCCATCTCGGTGAATTTGAATGTATTTTCCTTGAGTACTTTTAAGAGTTCCTGCAATAAATAAATGCTCTGATGGGTGTAAAAAGGCATCTTGTGTATTTTTTTCAATTCCAAATAAAAGAGCTTTTAAAGAGCGAGCTATGCTGGTTTTTCCAGCTTCATTCTCTCCATAGAGAACATGTATATTCTTATTTTTATCAAAATCAATAGAATAATTTGAAAAGTGCGCGTAGGCCCTTAAGTCTAGTCGAAGCAATCTCATGGGCGAACCTCAGTGAATAAACTTTCCAAATAGTGTTTAAGCTCGTTATCAAATCCATCTTGATAGTCAGAGAGGGGGTCTAATCGAAAAACCTCTTCTGGAATTTTTTTACTTAAAGCTTCCCATCCCTTAGTACACAGAGACATGACAGCTTCCTTTTTCTCTTCACTAGTAATATCATCTAAAAAGGGTCTCGCAAAAGAATTCAAAGAATCTTCTGATTTATTGCTTTTTGTCTTCGATAGGTCAACAAGGCGTTCTAGATAGACTTTTCTTGTTGTATGTTCAGCTATCCAACAATAGAAGGTATGCATCCACTCTTCAAGATGAGCTGAAATCGATTTCTCTAAACGATTCTCTCCGTTAAAGATTAGCCTTAAGATAAGAATAGGCTCTTTTGTTTCTTTTAAAAGTGCGTCTAAGAGCTGAAGAAATACTATTTTTAAGCTGGATAGATGCCTTACTTCTGTGAGATTAATTTCTTTCTTTTGCCAAATGGCAGTGCTTAATGGACAAAAGTCTATTTTTTTAACTTCTTGATCTTCGACTGTTATCAAATAACAGCCTTTTACGCCTAACTCTTTGACTTGCCGACCTTGAATGCTACCACTATAAATGATGAATGGACTGGTTGTGACTATTTGATTTTGATGAAGGTGACCTAAAGCCCAATAATCATAGTTTTTGCTTTTTAAACTATATTCATCGTAGGGCGCATAGGGCAGTTCTCCATTTTTTTTGCTCCCACTTGTATGTAAAATACCAATATTAAAATACCCTTTAAGGGCAGAGGGATATTCAACTGTTAAATCTTCTTGAATATGATAGTGCCCATAACTTTGACCATGAACGGCAATTTTTAAGCCCTCGTTGATAATAGTTTGAGGCTTTTCACTCTCAAAAAGATAGAAATGATTGGGATAGGGCAACGATTTTAAAAGTCTATTTTCTGAGTCATGATTGCCGCGAATATAATAGATGGGGCAATTGAGCCTTTGAATTTGGTTAATAAAAAACAATCCTATTGCGTAATCTTTCCAATTACAATCAAAAAGATCTCCTGCAATAATAATAAAATCGACAGATTGCTCGATAGCAAGATCTATAAGGGAAACAAAAGCTTTTTGTACAAGCTCTGGAATAGAAAGAGGAGATTGACCATAAAAATTTTTCAATCCAATTGTTTGACTGTCGAGATGCACATCTGCAACATGAATAAATTTCATATTATTTTTTCTGTTTTCATGGTATCTAAAAATATATGTTTTTGCAGACTTGAGAGTCAATAGCTTTAAAATGTGGAGTTCGCTATGAAATTTGATGAAACAACTCAAAAGAATGTCGATAGCTGGTTAAATGGGAATTACGATGCAAATTCTAAACAGATTATTCGTAAATTGATCAAAGAAAAACCTCAAGAAATCGTAGATGCTTTTTATACTCGCATGGCTTTTGGAACGGGGGGCTTACGAGGAATCATGGGCGTTGGAACTAACCGCATGAATCAATATACAATAGCCAGCGCTACGCAAGGATTAGCCAATTATATCAATCAAAAAACTTCGAAACAGCCGCATCGTGTATTAATAGGTCACGATAGCAGACATAATTCAGCATTTTTTAGTGAAGTGGCTGCTAAAGTTTTTGCAGCAAACAATATTGTCGTTTATATCTACAAAGAAATGCGCCCAGTGCCAATGGTTTCGTTTGGCTGCAGACATTATCAATGTAGTTCTGCCGTAATGATTACAGCATCCCATAATCCGCCCGAGTATAATGGCTATAAAGTCTATTGGGATGATGGAGCTCAGGTTCTTCCTCCTCACGATGACGGAATTATTAAGGAAGTTTATAAAATCACAGACTTATCTCAAATCAAGTCTCTTGAAAATATGGATTCTGACTTGATCCACTGGGTGGATCATCATCTAGATCATGTCTATTTAGATTCTGTTCGCAAACTACAACATTACCCCAGTGACAACAAATTAAAAGGTGACCGCCTAAAAGTTGTCTATACACCCATTCATGGCTCAGGAATTACCATGGTTCCTAAAATCCTAGAAGATTGGGGATTTTCTTCTGTTCAACTTGTAGAAAAACAAGCAATTCCAGATGGTAGTTTCCCAACAGTTGAAAAACCTAACCCTGAAGAAAAAGAGGCGATGCGGATGGGTAGCCAGCAACTTTTAGATCAACATGCCGACTTATTACTGGGAACTGACCCCGATTGTGATCGTATTGGAGTGGCCATTAACTATAAATGTAAAGCTGTTTTACTTACGGGTAATGAAATTGCCTGTATTTGTATTCACCATTTATGTGATGCCTTAGAGAAACAAAAGAAAATGCCCCCTAATGGAGCCTTTGTAAAGACCATTGTAACTTCAGAACTTTTTAAAGCCATAGCAGAGTCTTATCACAGGAGCTGTTTTAACGTCCTCACGGGCTTTAAATACATTGGTCAGCTGATTCATCAATGGGAGCAAAAAACGCCCCCTTCTTATCAGTATCTTTTTGGAGGAGAGGAATCCTATGGGTATTTGCTGGGAACCCACTCAAGAGATAAAGATGCCATTATCATGAGCGCTTTAATTTGTGAAATTGCTTTACAGGCAAAACTGAAAGGGCAAACTCTTTTAGAGGTTCTCTATGAAATTTATAAAAAACATGGCATCTATCGAGAAATGCTTCTTTCGGTTAATTACCCCGACAGTAAAGAAACCAAGGCCAAGCTTAAAAAAATCATGAGCGAAATCAGAAACAACCCCCCTCGTTCATTTGCAGGGATTGCGGTTAAAAGCATCGAAGACTATATGTCGTCTAAAAAAATGGATTTGAGTTCGGGAAAAGAGAGCCCCATTGACCTTCCTCAATCTAACGTTCTCTTATTTTGGCTAGAAGATGATAGTAAGCTTGTCATAAGACCTTCAGGGACAGAGCCAAAAGTAAAAATTTATGGTGGGGTAGTCGATCGTCAAAATAAAGACATCGAAACAGGCATTCAAAAGATGGATGAGAAGTTAACTCATTTACTTGGAGAGCTTAAAAAGGTTTTGGCCTAAAGTGTGTTCCACGTGGAACTTTATCTTTTAACTAGGACTTTTTCAAAGTCGCTAGAATCCAGTTCTTTTCGCCAATTAATAATCTCTGAATGAAATTGAACAAGATTTAGGGCAAAACTTTCAGGGGACATCATCGAAAAGTCGACTTTCTTTGCAATAGTCATTTGGCTATGCTTTTTATCAACAACAACGTTGCTAGATTTGAAGAATTTTTGATTATCAAAGAAAAGAGCGTTATATTCAGGTCTATAACTTCCCAAATGAGTCATCATCGTTAATGTTTTCCCATCATTGGAAAGCTCGATGTAACACTCCACACTTTTAAGTTGCAGAGGAAGACTTTTTTTCAAAATGAGATCATAAAAAGAGTTTTGGAGTTGTTCAAAGAGGGTCTGGCTCATACATATCCTTAGTTCGTCTTAACAAAGTATAACAAGCCTGTATTAAGGGAGAATAAAGAGAGTTTAACTTAATGACCAATCAATAGGCTCCAGCCCATTTTTGACTAAAAAGGCATTCGTTTGAGAAAAATGCTTAGAACCTAAAAACCCATAATGAGCAGAAAATGGGGAAGGGTGTGTCGTTTTTAAAATTAAATGTTTACTGCTTTTACCTTCTTCTATTAAGTGCAGACACTTTTCTTGAGCAAACTTTCCCCAAAGAAGAAAGACGATAGGGCGATCCTGTAAAGCTATTTCTTTAATGGCGTTATCTGTAAAAGTTTCCCATCCTTGTTTATAGTGAGATCCAGCCTCTCCTTCTCTCACTGTTAAAGTGGCATTTAATAAAAGCACCCCTTGATGAGCCCAGCTCAATAAGCATCCATGCTTAGGAGGCTTGAGATGAAGATCGCTTTCTAATTCTTTAAAAATATTTTTTAAAGAAGGTGGGGCTGCCACCCCTTGAGGAACACTAAAGCTAAGGCCATGGGCTTGTCCGCAGCCATGGTAAGGATCTTGCCCAATGATCACAACCTTAACTTGATCTAAAGGGACCTGAAGAAACGAGTTAAAAATCAACTGTTTAGGTGGATAAAGAAGCTTTCCCTTTTGCTCTTCTTCTTTTAAAAACCTATCAAGCTCTTGAAAATAAGATTTTTGAGCTTCTTTTTGAAAAAAAGGCTCCCAGCTTGGGTGATAGGGTTTGGCATGAATGTTTTCAAAAAAAGCAAATTGATCTGTCATGCTGGAAATTATAAAAATAATCGCATTAAAAAAAAGAAAAATGAGAAGAATGAAGCCCCTTGAGTGAAGGGGCCCAAAAATGAGTTATGACTGCTTGCTCACTTTGGCATCTGCAACAATAAGAGCATTAATCGCAGTTGCAGCGGCATTGAGCAGAGGAGTTTCGCCTACCCTCCCCAAAATTAAGTTCGTAGCTAAATTTAGGTAAGAAGCTATATGTAGTTTTTTTTCCCTCGGATTAAATTGTTCAAATGCAGGTCTGGCTGAATTTTCTTGTTGTTTCCTAAACACACTTCTAACCAAAGAGGCATAAGCAATTCCGCTCAAAACAAGATTCGGAAAGCTTACATAATCACCTGTTAATACGGTATATGTGCTTGCAGCAAGGCTAGCTACATAACTAATTTCTAACATGACTGTACTATCTTTGCGCGCTTTATCGACTGTTTTTGAAGCAGATTCTATAAAATGAACTATAGCATCGGGTATATTGGCGCTAATTGAAATTTGAGTCATAAAAATTCTCCTAAATTGTTAAAGAAAAGTCAATTATATCTCCAAAATATTAAGAATAAATAAAGAAGGGAACCTTAAAGAGAAATTATTTGTGAAAAAATAATTTAAAAAATGACTAAATAAAAAAGCCCCTATAAAGGGGCTTAAAAAGCTGATTACTTCTTATTTTCTACAGCTATATTACTAGAAAGGGCGTGACCCAAGGTAACAATAGTGTTTAGCGTAGAAAAGCCTGTTGTACCAAATACAAGATTGGTCAGAAAATTTATTTTAGCTCCTTGCGCGAAATTTACGTCATTTTGATCCCACTCACGACGTGAAAGTCCTTCATTTTCGCTATGAACATATTTTAAACAGCCATATGTCACTGCTGTCAGGGCAAAGTTAATCAAATTAAAGTAACCGCCTGTCCCAATTGTATAAGCATTTGCAGCAAAGCTTGAATAATAAGCCACTTTTGCAGCGTTATTTTTCACATATTGATGTGCAGCAAGAGTTACTTCTCCAGCAGACTTTGCAAAATCGACAAGGGGTTGCTCGTTAAATGAGATATGAATCATAGAAATTCTCCTATTTGTTTGTTTATTGATTGAGTGTGATTCTACCCTCAGATTATTAAGATCAAATAAAGGGGGAGTTATTCAAGGCTGAAATTGTAAAATAATTTTTACTATTCTTGAAAAATACGCACGACAGAGAGAACTCCTAAAGCAACAAGAGCTGGGGTATTGGAAGCGAAAATGATATTAGACAAGGCTGTGCAAGCAATATTTGTCATAGCTAAATCAAAAAGATGCTTACTTCTTTCATTTTTCCAACCTTTGCCAGAAAAAGTCTCTTCATTTTTTCCATTCACCTCACCACTAGACTTCTCTTGAGTATACTCTGCAAACTCTTCTCGAGCACCTAACATGCAATCTGCAAGAGCTAAGCTAGTGAAACAAGCTGCGAAAGGCCCAAGGCTCATAGCTTCTATTGCTAAAGTTCCGAATACCGAAACTGTAAATGCCGACTCAGAATTACCTGCAAAAAGAAGCGCATTCATTTTTTCCGCAGACTCTGTGACAGAACTCGAGATCTTTAAAACTTTTTGTTCAACTTGGCTGAATGAATCTATACCCCATTCAATGGCTGATGTTAAATCTAGTGTTAATTCCATTTTTCTCCTCGGATTAAAAAGATACACATATTGTAACAAAAAAATTATACCTTTTAAGAGCTTATTGGGAGAGGCTTTTATTGCTTTAATTTTTATTTTTGATGGTCTAAAGTTAAAAAGTTTTAACCCCTTGTTACAACGTTGTGATTAATAGACTTTTTAAGTTTAAAGTTCTTTGTGCTTTCTTGAGTCTCTTTTGGGGGGCTTTTGCGTTTGGAGAGATTGGAGAGCAAGCTTTTATTGCTGTTCCAGTTGCTGACTTAATGGTTGAACCTTATCACAAAATGGCTCAAAAAAATTACTCCATTGCAGAGTATTATCAGAAAATGCCCTTTAGTGGCTCATGGGACGCCTGCCCAAGAGCGCATCAATTACTTTTTAATGAAATCGTAACGATTTTAGAAGAAAATGGTGCGGAAGTGAAAATACAAATTTCTAATTTCTATTATCAAAAAGCAAATGAATCTTTTCCTTTAGATACTTACTGGACATTAAGAAAAAATTTATGTTTTTTTAAAGATCTAAAAAATAACAGAGTTGAGATAGCCAAATTTCCTCAACCTATTTCTTATAAAGAAAATAATATAGAAGCAAATTCTCAAGCAAATATCATCACCCTGAAAAAACCCTTCTATGACCCTGTCACTAAGGAAATTTATTCTGTAGGTACCCGTTTTACATTAACCTCTGATCAAGGGATCCAAGGGCCTTTTGATAAAGGAAATTTTGAAGCCTATATTTATGATCCTCATTTAAAAAAAATTAAAAAGACTCAAATACCTAAAATACATTGCGTACGCAATTACTCTAAAAATCACAAAGATAAAATTCAAAACTTTGTTCAAGTCTTAAGGCTTTGGGCACATCAAAAAGAAGGAGCGATCCCTTATGTTTTAGGTGGCTGGAGCTGGACAATCAATTGTCCAAATCATGATTTTGAAATTTTAAAAGAAAGTGATTCCAAGTATGCCATCCAACGAAATGATTGGTCACACAATGCAAAAAGCGGATTTGACTGTATGGGCATTATTGGCAGAGCAGCTCAAATTTGCGACATCCCTTTTTATATCAAAAATACAACAACTCTTTTAAAAGATCTAAAAGCCCTGAAAAAAAATGAAGGGATCTCAGAAGGAGATATCCTTTGGTATCCTGGACATGTCATGGTCGTTTCTTCGGTTAAAAATAGCCTTGTTATTGAGGCTCGTGGCTATGAGCGAGGCGAAGGAAAAGTTCAAGAGGTTTCTGTTGAAAACATCTTTAAAAATATTAAAAATCTAGATGAGCTTAAAGCTCACTATAATCAGCAGAAACCTGTTACTATTCTTTATTTTGACGGCCGTCCCTGGAAAACCTTTAAAACATTTAAGATATTAAGAATAAACAGCATTTGGGATGAGAAGTCCTAAAAGAGCCACCTTATTTTATTGACCGAAACCACTCTTGCGCTTAAAATTGCCTCTCATTTTTAAAAAATATCTGGGTGTAGCGCAGCTTGGCTAGCGCACTTGCATGGGGTGTAAGAGGTCGGAGGTTCAAATCCTCTCACCCAGATTCTTTTATTATAGATGAGCTGCGTTCAAAACTCATGTTTGCACAACCCCAATTTTCACCTCATGTGGTAAGTAACGCACAAATACAGGATTCATACTGAATGAGCATTTTTTTTAAATTCTTTAGTTGGGTTCCTCCATTGCTTGGATTGAGAGCAGAAAGATGCTTAGACAGATTAGCTAAATATGACGGACAAACAAAACATAAAATAGAAGGACGCATCATAAATGCGCTCTGCGTCCCTGCAGCTTTCCCGCCCAAACCCTACGGTACAAATATGTATATAATTTGGTGCAAGGATACACATGATGCCGTCATTATTGATCCAGGGATGGAAACCTTCGATATAGTTCTTGAGTCTGTGCACCAATATTCTCTTAATCCCGTAGCTATCTGGATAACACATAGCCACTGGGATCACATAGTCGATGCAGCTAAAATTAAAAGAGAGTTTTCTCTTCCTGTATTTATGCATGAAGAAGACAGGGGAAATCTGGAAAATCCGGGAAGTGATGGGGTGCCGATGGCTGTACCAACAATTGAAGGAACAGCTCCCGATCATCTGATCAAAGATGACGATCTTCTCACAGTGGGAAAAATTTCCTTCAAAGTTATCCATACTCCAGGCCACACTCCAGGTGGTGTCTGCTTTTATTGCCAAGAAGAGAACGTGTTATTTCCAGGGGATACATTCTACCGAGGTTTAATAGGAAATCTTTCTCTTACCACCGGCCAAGCGGAACGGATTTGGCCAAGCCTGGATAGGATATCCACACTCCCTCCTAATACTGTCGTTTTTCCAGGACATGGGCCATCTACAACAATCAAAGACGAACCTTGGCTTTTTGAAGCAAAAAAAAAGGGCGTGGTTCACGAATATAACTAAGCTTTGTAAAAACATAAATTCCTTATTTCTATCCTTCTTTGCTGTCTGCTTGCAACCGTCTGTGCTTCTCAAGTTGGTAACGAAAAGAAAACCCTCTCGCAGAGTTGCGATAAGAAAGTAAGCCAATTACAAAATGTAAACGACTGAAATTGCAAGCTGATCACGGCAAAAAATATCTAATAAAGAACTTGATTGATTCTGGTCTCGATTCGCTATAATGTATAAAAATATATTAGGATTGTCACTTGAGACAGATGATCAAGAAATTCTCATTTTTTCTTCTTTTAATATTGAGTGCATGCGGTTCTCAATCAAACTCTTCTAAATCCTTATATGATTTTTATAATACACACCTTTTCTTCGATTTAGATAATGAAGTAGAACGCAGTCCCTGTGCAATTCAAGGCGCTATTCCCATTTGGCTATCTGGAACTCTATTGCGAAATGGGCCTGCAAAATTTAGTGTCGGAGGAGAAAAACGGGTGAGTTGGTTTGACGGACTTGCCATGCTTCATGCTTTTGAATTTACGCCACAGAAAGTGCTCTATAGCAATCGCTTTCTGCGCTGCGAGCAATATTATATCATGATCAAAGAAAAGAGTTTGAATTTTGCAGGTTTTGCTCAAGATCCCTGCCCGGTTGTTTTTAAAAACCAAACTTCTCGATTTATTCCAAAAAAAATGCAAGATATCCAATCAGCATCTGTCACCATTCAAGATTATGCCGATATGATGGTAGCGTTAACAGAATCTCCCCTCCCAGTGGTCTTTAATCCTAAAACATTGGACACGCTCGGAAATTTTGCATACAATGATGAGCTTCCTAAATCTCAAATTTGGGAATCAGCTCATGCCCAACATGATCTTGCCGCTAAAGAAACCTTCAATTATTTGATCGAATTTGGTGAGCAAAGTTCTTATGTTATTTGGAAAATGCAAGATGGTTTGGCAACTCGCGAAATTGTGAACAGAATTCCCGTTGATCTTCCGGCTTATATGCACAGCTTTGCATTGACGGAGCATTATCAAATTTTGGTTGAATTTCCTTTTGTGGTAAATCCGATCGATTTGATCCATCCAACAAAACCTTTCATTTTCAACTATCAATGGAAACCTGAAAGAGGGACCACTTTTTATGTCACCGAGCGCTCGACTGGCAAACTTATTGCCACAATCAAAGATGATCCTTTTTTTGCCTTTCATCATGTCAATGCTTATGATAAGCAAGGAAAAATTTTCATTGATATCGTGACAGAGCCTAATGCCGATATTATTGGAGTGATTACAGAAACCGTTACAGATAAAAGAAAAATTCTAAAAACAGGACAAACAAAATTACAACGTTTCACGATTGATATGTCTACCCAAACCCTTTCAAAAGAAACAATTTTTAATGACACACTAGAACTACCTCGAGTTCCAGCAGACAAAACTGCTCATGAATATCAGTATTGCTATGCTACCGATGCCCAATTTCCTAACTCGGTAAACGATGTGCGTCCCCTCTATAAAATCGATGTGAATGCTAAAACTTCCCAAAAATGGGCAAAAGCGGGTTGCTATCCTGGTGAACCGATCTTTGTCCCTCGTCCTGGAGCACAAGAGGAAGATGATGGGGTCGTTTTATCTGTTGTACTAGATTTAACTAACCACACTTCCTTTTTACTAATTTTGGATGCTCGTAATATGCAGGAATTAGCTCGAGCCGAAGCTCCACATGCAATTCCAGCTGGACTTCATGGTTATTGGAATCAATAGCGCAGCGCAGCGTTTTTGCTATGGCACATCTACCAATCTCTATCTTCAACTATTAGATTTTTATGTGCTGAAAAAAGAATTTTGAGATACATTTTAGGAAGGTTTAATCAAACATCCATAAAGAAAGCCATGGAAAATTTTTGGAAAGCAATAAGTGGAGCGCCTTTATGGGTTTATATTCTTTTAGTATATCTAGTAAGTATCGGCATTAAAGCCATAAAGCCTAGAACCGTTTCCATAACAAGAGTCATTTTAACGCCTCTATTTTTTATAGCTTTGTCTATCTACGGCCTTTATCAAAAGTTTCTTGGATTCCCCTCTCTCATCCCTTTATGGGTGGTCTTTCTCTTTATTGGTACTTATCTAGGAATAAAAGAGGTGCGTTCTTGGAAAATTGTTACAAATCGCGAAAAAGGCGAGATTATCATCCCAGGCAACTATTCCACTTTAATCTTAATCCTTTTAATTTTTATCTTAAAATTTTTCTGGGGTCACTATTATGCTACCCATGAAGAAGTCTCTTATTGGATTTATTTTGCTGATACACTGACATCTGCTTTTGTAACTGGTTTCTTTATTGGACGAGCTTACTTCTTTTTTAAAAGTTATCACAAAAAAACTTAGGCATCTTTTTAGCTCTGGCAAGTTTACTTTGCTTTGGACACAATCCAAGAAAAGAATCGAATAAAATTAAATGAAATATGAAAAAAATTACGATCAAAGTGATTTATGACAACTGCAAAGGTGTCGAGGGATTTCAAGAAGGTTGGGGTTTCTCCTGCCTAGTCGATGTAGGTCCTCGAAAAATCCTTTTTGATACAGGTGCTGATCCAAAAGCTTTTTTTTCTAATCTGCAAAACTTTCATATCCCATGTGAAGAAATTACTGACGTTGTTTTTTCTCATAAACATGCAGATCATATCGCTGGATTTCAGGAAATTTTAGATAAGCTTAGAGAAGGTTGTCGCCTTTTTTTACCCAAAAGCTTCCCATCTTCAAAAAAACCACCCTCTCACATTCAAACAAAAGTTGTTAATGATTTTATAGAAATAGATTCTCAGATCTACTGCTTAGTTTTAAAAGGGGGCTTTCGCCTCTATGAACAGGCGCTTTTGATTGAAACACAAAAAGGTCTTGTGGTTATTACAGGCTGCGCTCATCCTGGGATTGTCCATCTTTTAGAAGTTGCCCAAAAACATCTAGGAAAACCCATCCATCTTGTTTTGGGAGGATTCCATCTCTTTCGTAAAAGCTCTCATCAAATTAGTGAGATTGTGGATAAATTCAAATCCTTGCAAGTACAAACAATAGCGCCCTGTCATTGTTCTGGAGAAATTGCCATTGAGCAATTTAAACATGAATTTCAAGATCGTTGTTATAAAATAGGAGCAGGTACTGCCATTACCATCCAGTAATAATACATTTTTCAAACAGACTTTTTAAAAGAGTTTAAACGAGATGCTTTCCCTAGATACAAAAAAAGAAAACCAGCCCCATCCAGATTTATTTATAGCCCAAGAACTAGCCTATGCACCGAGTGGGTTTACTTATCACAATTTAAAGAAAGAGGCTGAAAGCAAAGAGTATGGAGCCTCTACGTTCGAAATAGCTAGCAAACAGGTTTTATTTCGAGTAGGAAAAATTACTCCAACCAAAATGGGTCAATTTGTGACATTTTGGAAAAGAGGATCGGATGGTAAGACTCAAGCCTATGACCTTTCTGATCCTATCGATCTATTTGTTGTTAGTGTCAGAAATGAAAAACATTTCGGTCAGTTTGTCTTTTCTAAGCTCATTTTGTTTGAAAAAGGTTTTATATCTAAAAAAAGCAACGGGGGAAAAAGAGCTATGCGCATCTACCCACCTTGGGATAAGCCCGATAGCCTCCAAGCTAAAAAAACACAATCTTGGCAATTGCCCTATTTTTTAGAAATTGACACAGATAAACCGATTGATATTGATCGGGTTCGAAAATTATTCAATCCTGATACATCGCAAGCCTTTGAATAAAAAATTATGAAAAGTAAAAAAGTTAGCTTTAATTTCTTACCAGCCAAACCTTCACAAAAGCCATTGATCTATGATTGGCTGAATCAAAAATATATTGGGGAGTGGATTCATGGGGTCGGATTACAAAACACTCACAACGGCTTAGAGAGGTTTTTCCAAGGAGATTCAGAAGTAACCTATTGGATAGGCTACGACAAAACCATTCCCTTTGCTTTTTTAATTACCTCTTTTGAAGATAAGGAGACAATCACTCTCGATTTATTCATCTGTGATTTAAATTATCTTGGAAAAGGACTTGCAGCACCTATGATTCGGGAATTTTTAATCAGCCAATTTCCTGATATTAAAAGGGTTTTAATAGATCCAGAAGCGACAAACGCGCGCGCTATCCACGTCTATCAAAAAGTGGGGTTTAAAATTATTGGCGAATTCATCGCTAGCTGGCACCCTGTTCCCCATTATCAAATGGAACTAGATGTAAAAAAACTTAAAGCGCTCTATTAAGGTGAGACAACTTGTCTAAACAATTAGATAAAAATCAAAACAGTCTCTATGTGGAAATTTCTCAGGATTATGGGAAGCTTATTGCTAAAATAGCTTCAGTTCCATCATACCGTAGGCATCTGAAAGAAATAGATATGACCGGTGGAAAAATCAGTTTGGTTGATTTGATCTCTTATCAAATTGGCTGGGGGAATTGCTTAATTCGATGGTATGAAACTGGACTCCGCGGAAAAATGCCAGAAATGCCTGGTGAAGGATTTTCAACGTGGGACTATGTTGGCATTGCTTGTCACTTCTATCAAAAATATCAATATGATGGCGCCGAAAAACAAATGGCTATATTTCATAAGGTCGTTACACGCATTCTCGAAATTATAAAGCAAGAGGATCTAGAGGGTAACCTTGATCGGTTAGGGGTTTGGCCTTGGTGTACACTCTCATCTGGAAAACAATGGCCTCTCAAAAAATGGGTGAGAGTTAATACTTCTTCCCCGTATAAACGGGCCACTTCTTTGATCAGAAAGATTCTTTAATTTGGATTTTGAGATAACCAAATGATCCACTTAATTCACATGTGGGAAACTTGTTTACAAACCTGTTCACAATCTGTTTATCTTTTGATGATAAAATTGTGCATAACTTTGGTTGATATTAAAATGGGGTTTATTTACAACTCTTACACAAGTTTTGAACAGATGTTTACTCAATGGCAAAAGGGGAAGTTGTTAACATTCCCACAGCACCTGAAGAAGAAGAATATAAAATAACTACTAGATAATTATTCTAAATAGAGACTCGTTATGGGAAAAGTTATACCATCCATAGATCAATTATTTGATTTAAGCCAATATGAACATAAAAAAATATTCGACAATCTTGAATATGTATGGATGGCTTTAAATCAAATCCCTCAATATCTACAAACTCAAATCTTAGGTTCTCATCACGGAGATATTTCAACGAAAGCTCATTTGATTAATCCAGAACTTATTTCAATAGGAATAGGATCGGTGATAGAAGCTGGAGCTTATATTCAAGGTCCTTGCATCATAGGTAACTATTGCACTATTCGAAACGGAGCTTACTTACGAGGAGATATTATCACAGGAGATCATTGTGTGATTGGACATGCTACAGAAGTAAAAAATGCTCTTTTTCTAAATCACTCACAAGCTGCTCATTTTTCATATGTAGGAGATTCTATCTTAGGAAACCACGTTAATTTAGGAGCTGGCGCTAAACTTGCTAACCTTCTTTTTTCTAAAAAGAAGATTCATATTGGTTTAGAAGATCAAGTAATCGACACTCAAAGACGAAAATTAGGCGCTATCTTGGGAGATTATTCACAAGTGGGTTGTAATAGCGTTACAAATCCTGGAACGATTTTAGGTATGCGCTCCTGTATTTATCCTTGCTTAAATGTGGGTGGAGTCATATCAGAGGATTATATTATTAAGGGAAATACGGAAACCATTTCTTATCCACAAAAAAACTATGCCTTTTCTTGATCAAAAAAATCACATTAAAAATCTGCTTCTTGATTATCAAAATCAAATAGAAAAGACGATTTTACAAACATATGGCTTGATACAAGATCAAGATACGCTAGCAAAAGCTTTCTATTATGCTTTAAGCGGCCCTGGCAAGCGTTTTAGACCTTGCATCACACTGATTGTGGCAGACTTTCTAAATAATGGCCTGGACGCCTCCTATGCTGCTTTGGCTGTGGAGCTTTTCCACACCGCTTCACTTGTTGCAGATGATTTACCTTCGATGGATGATGATGCTGAGCGCCGGGAAAGACCCTCTCTTCATAAGGTTTATGGGGAAGATGTTGCTCTTTTAACTTCTTATGCCCTTATTGGTGAGGGATATCAATGTGTATTAAGAAATAAAGAAAGCTTAAGAGGACAACTTGAAGATTTAAATCTTCGAGGAGATATGGCTATTTTAATGCTGGCTCAAAACAATGGCCTTCAGGGAGCTCCTAGTGGTCAATTGCTTGATTTGTACCCACCTGTGATTAATCAAGAGAGCTTAGACTTTATTTTTTATCGCAAAACAGTCTTGTTTTTTGAAACAGCTTTTGTTTTAGGTTGGCTTTTTGGAGGTGGAGATCTGCAAATGATCGACAAGCTAAAAAAATGCGCCTATCATTTTGGAATGGCTTTTCAGATTTACGATGATTTTTGTGATATTGCTCAGGATGAAAAAAAAGATAAAAAAATTAATTATCCTTTAGCAATCGGAATAGAAAAGAGTTTAGAAGTGTTAAAAGGCCACATCGATCAATGTGGCCAAATTCTCAAAGAATTAAAACTAGATAAAAAGATCTTTAACGAAATGTTAAACTTATTGGCGCTGCCCCTTTATTCTTGAACAACAAGTTCTTGTTTACCAGGTGCAAGCTCTTTTAATTTAGCCATTTCTAGAATTGCTTTTTCGATATTTTTAAGCATGGTTTCATTTTTCATCAGCTCTTGTCTGACAGCTTCTTTACCTTGTCCAAGTCGCTCACCATTATAGCTAAACCAGGCTCCTTTTTTGTCGATTATCCCATACTCTACTCCCATGTCAATGATCGATCCAGCGTGAGAGATACCCTCTTTAAAAATAAGGTCAAATTCAGCAACTCTAAAAGGAGGGGCCATTTTGTTTTTAGCCACTTTTACTTTCACTCTATTTCCGTAATCATTGCCATCACTCCCCTTTAAAGAAGCAATTCTTCGAATATCTAAACGGATAGAGGCGTAAAATTTAAGAGCTCGTCCCCCTGTGGTTGTTTCTGGACTACCAAACATTACCCCGATTTTTTCTCGGATTTGGTTGATAAAGATGGCGCAAGTATTAGATTTTGCAAGTGTTGCTGTTAATTTTCTTAAAGCTTGAGACATCATTCGAGCTTGGAGGCCCATATGTGTATCGCCTACTTCTCCTTCAAGCTCTCCCTTAGGAACTAAGGCAGCTACAGAGTCAATAACAATCACATCCACTGCATTAGAGCGAGCGAGCATTTCTGCGATGTTTAAAGCATCTTCCCCACAGTCTGGTTGTGATATTAATAAATCATCTACATTCACCCCTATTTTGGCTGCATAAGCGGGGTCTAAAGCGTGCTCGGCATCAATGTAGGCTGCAAGCCCCCCTTTTTTCTGAGCGTTTGCAACAATATGAGTAGCGAGTGTTGATTTTCCTGAGGATTCTGGACCATAAATTTCAATAACACGTCCTCTAGGTACTCCACCAATTCCAAGTGCGATATCTAAAGAAATAGCCCCCGTTGGGATGACATCAATTTGTCTCAAATTATGATGCTTTCCAAGAGTCATAATAGCGCCATCGCCAAATTGTTTTTCGATGTGAGAGATGGCAAGCTCTAACGCTTTTTTCTTTGCCTGATGTTGAGTTTCTGTCATATTGAAGCCTTTTTTGAATTTAATTGAACAAAGTTTTATCATGCCCAACACCCTATTATATTGCAACATGAGGAGATGGGTGCTTATAAATTAAATGTATTTGAAAATATTAGATAATATCTTTATTGCTAAAGAGCTTATGTGAAAGGAAAATTATGCTCGTCAAAGTTAAAATTCATCGCCAAGATGATACATGTCCTTTTGGAAATGATCTAATTGAATTCGAATTAGAGAAGGGAGAGTGCCTTTGGATCAAAGGGCCCTCAGGAGTTGGAAAAACATCTATTGCTAGTGATTTAGCTGATTTATCTCCTCTTCGTGGAGCAAAAACTTCGATCGAGTGGGAAGAAAAAATTAGTTCAAAAGTTCACCCTATTGGTATTCTCTTTCAACAAGGGGTTTTAGTAGATGCTCTTAATCTAAAAGAAAATCTTATTTTAAGTTGTCGTTCAGCAGGAAAACCTCATGATGAAAAAACAGTTTTAGGTCTTCTCAAAAGTGTGAACCTTGAAGAAGAAGATGCTTATAAAATGCCTAATGAGCTGAGTGGGGGGATGCTTCGGCGTGCCGCTTTAGCAACCATTTTAGCTCAAGAAAAGAAACTCATTATTTTAGATGAACCCTTTGTGGGGTTAGACCCTGGTACTGCAGAGGAAGTTTTAAAAGCTATCAAAGCTTTGCAAGAGCGGGGTAATTCTTTTATCTTAATTTCTCACCAGGCAGAGTTTAGTAAACCTATTGTCACCCCCGGAAGAGAGTTTGAGCTTTATACAAAACCAAAAAACTCAACATTTAAAGCGCATAAGAGAGCTTCTCGTACCAGTTTATTTCTCCGAACAATTATTAAAGTAGTCGATTATTTGGGAATTTCTATCCCCCTAATCATTTGTGCTTTTATTGCAGCGGGTTTTGCAACCAGTATGCTTTTTGCCCAAATGCTTAAAGAGACCGATATTAATACCATTATGGATCAATTTCATTCAGACCACACCTCTTTGCTCTTTAAAATTTTTGGAAATGAATTTGCTAAAGTAGCTTCTAGATATTTACCGATTGTTAAAGCGAAAATTTATGTGATGACTTTAGAGCGAGGGTTTGTTGTTGAACTGGGGCCTCTGTTAACAGCTTTACTTCTAGCTGGACGAATTGGGGGAAGTTATGCTGGGGAAGTTGGTATGATGCAAGCAACAGATCAAAATAAGCTTCTTCAAACGTTAGGCATCAGCCCTAGAATTTGGTCTTTACTTCCTTCAGCGATAGCTGCTTTTATTACAGCTCCTATTTTAACTGCAATTGGCACATACACAGGTCTTATGGCTGGTGGTTGGGTGGCTGTTTGGAATAAATTTGAATTTTTCCCTTCTATGCAGCCCTATTGGGAAGGAATTAGAGAAAATGTAGATAATGGGGCACCCTTCTTAAATTACCCACCGTTTGTTAATTTTTATCGCAGTATAGGTTTTATGTTTATTATTTTACTGGTCGCTGAAATCGCAGGGCGCATTAAAAATAACTTACAACCCAGAGATGTTCCTAAGTGCATCACTTGGGCCGTTGTTTTTTCTAGCTTAGTGATTATTCTCTGTGACTGGTTTTTTTCTCAAATATACCATTCATCTTAAAAAAAGAGGACTTCAGAAAGAGCTTGATCATGAGCTTCTATTTGAAGAGCTGGAAAATGTTGTTGTTCTTTAAAAGCAATTCCAATCGTATGCTTGGGTCTATGCATAGCAATAAAGTAATCATAATAACCTTTGCCTTTACCTAGTCTGTGACCATATTTGTCAAATGCAAGACCTGGAACAAGGATAAAATCTATAAGATCCATTTGAATAGGTGGAAGATGGGTTATTTTTGGTTCTAAAATATTCCATTTGGAAAGAGTCAATTCACTCTTATTTTCTACTTTAAAAAAAGTAAGATCTTTACCTGTTATCATTGGAAGTAGGAGTTTTTTTTCTTTCATCATTAATTCATTAAATGGCCAAAGATCTAATTCATCTTTTAAAGGAGCAAATGAGGCGACAAAGGTAGCATTGGCTGCTAGTTTTTCAAGAGCTCGACATGCTTTTTGGGAAGCTTCTCTTTTCCGCTCTATGGGCAATTTTGCAATCAGATCTAGATATTGTGTTCTAAGCAAGTTTTTACTATTCAACGGGTTTTCCTCCAAAATATTCAACTTTGCGAATCAAAATACCATTTTCATCAAATAGCGTAGCTAATCCTTTTCCTTGAGAAATAATTGAAATCGGTGCGGCACTTCCTCTTTTAAAATATTTTCCCTTCACAAGCTCGTCAGAGTCATATTCTTCAACAATCATAAGGCTTCCATCTCTATACCACGCAGTCAAAATTCCTTGTTTTTTATTATGACTCATCTCTTTTTGAGATTCCATTTGTCCGTTTGGATACCAAGTTTTTACTAAGCCATGAATTTTCCCATCATTCCAGTCTATGGAAAGAATTAGCTTTTGGTCTGTTGGGTTAAAAACAAGTTCTTCTCCGTGCTTAATTCCTTGTTGTTGAAAAAAACAATTAATCAACTGGTTTTTTTCATTATAAATTTTAATTTTTCCAGCTTCTTGACCATTTTTATATTGATTGAGTTGATAAGATGAATCTTCATTATAAATGACTCGTTCACCAGCTCCTCCTTTTACTTGAGCGATCAAGTTCCCCAGAGGATCGAAATAAATACCACTTAAGAGCTTCCCTTTTTCAAAGCGATCCTCAAAACATAGGCGATTTTTTTGCCAATATTTCTGCGAAAGCCCCTCCTGAAGTCCATGAAGGTAGTGAAGTTTTTGAATTATATTGCCCTCTTCATCATAGCTCACCATAGTTCCGTGGATATTTCCTGATAAATAAGGGGTTTGCTCTCGAATCTTTCCAGAAGGGAAATAAGACACAGCTTCACCTTCTAAAAGACCATTGATATAATGAAAAATAGCGGATAACTTCCCATTTTCATCAAAAGCTTTGCTCTCTCCGTCAAAAATCCAAGAATTTTGATTGAGAACTTCTAGATCAGGCGATCCTTGAATAACGTAGGCGTCAATTTTTTGTTTTCCATTAGGAAACCATTCTTGGTAAGAGCCATGGGCTTGTCCATTGATACATTCAAGCCTTTGGTAAATTTGGTTGTTGGTGTGATAGGTGGTGATAATGCTTTGGGTTGCATCAGAGCCATGGAAAATACGAATCACCTTTTTATAAGGTTGATTAGAAAGAAGATGCTCTTTTTCAAAAGATTTCAATCTTTCTTTATTCGTAATTGTTTCTGTCGTTCCTTTGGAAGAAATTACATGCACTTTTGCTAAGCTGGTTTGCGAACGGGTGATACAAGCACTTAAAAACATCAACAGGAAAAGGGCAAGGGTCTTTTTTAACATATTCAATGATCAATAATCTCGTTTAATGATTTTAAAGTTTAAACTGTAAATAATATTGTCGGGGTGATTATTTTTTTTGAGAGAAAATTCAGAAAAAAACAGCTGAGGCTTATGGTCATAAGCATTTCCTTCCACACACTCTAAAATAGAACGGATATCTGTTAAGTCTACGTCTACCGCTTGGGCTAAGGTCTCTTGTTTGTCAAAATAGAATTGGTTTTTTTCTCCAAAAGTTTCTACTAATTGGATTTTTTGATTCGAAAGTGGAAGCTGCTCAAGAGTCTTAAAAAGATAATTTTGATCTACATCAAGGTAATCAGAAATGGTTTTTTTATTTTGTTCTTCTAGAGAACAAAAAGATTTGATTTTAGATTGAATCAAAACAAGTTCTTTGTTTCGTGTAATCCATTGATTTAACTTTTGAGCTCTCAAAAAATTATAAAAGAAAAGAGGGACAATCAAAAAGGCATATAAAATACAAAGTTTTTTAATCAATTTAGCCCTCTCTTTTTTGAGGCTTTAAAAAAAATGTAATTTGATAAGTATTATTATGAAATTCCCATTCCACTTTTTTAGAAAGATCCACAAACTCCTTGGCTTGAGAAATTTTTTCATAGAAGTCACGAGCAATACTTGCATTGGCTGCAATGAGAGAAACATGAACCTTCGCTTGATTTAAAAAACCTGCTTGTTCCTTTTTTAAAGGTTTCACCAAATTATATTTAAAATCTTCAAAAATAATCGGAGAGCTTTGAGTTTCTTTAGAGATCTTTAATGAGATGGCAGAAAGCCACGAAAGGCAATCTGATATATTCATTATATTTGGATTTAATAAAACTTTGGGAGATTGATGTTCACGTTGCTGCAGTAGTTTGATCAGTTCTGCTGTTGAATAAGTTGTTTTAAGAGGTTCTTTAGAAAGCTTTGAGTAGCTTTGGGAAAACAATTTTTGATATCGATCTTTCTCTTGGTGAATTTGCATTCCCCAAAATATAACTGAAGTTAGAGCAATCGTTAAGATACACAGAGAATGTAAAATCAGCTGTTTTTGAAAAATTTTAATGACGTTTCTGAATTGAATGCGCTCAAATCCTTGGCACGCAAAATTAAACACACTTAAAGCAGAGCCAATTTGGGGTAGGTAATCAAAATGTTTAAGGATCCAGCTTTCTTTAGGAGATTGTAAAATAGTTAAAGAAGAGATCTTTTCTAGCTGAATTTTTAACTCTGATAAGAAGGGTGATTGACCAAAGATTTGAAGAGTTAAAGGTTTATTTTTAAAGAGCTCAAAAATTGTTTTTTGAACTTTTATATAAATCTGTTCAACACCGAGTTCTGAAATAGAAACACAAGTACATGATAGTGGGATTTTTCCTGAAAAATGGACTAGCTCTACTTGATCACTTGAAATGACCATTAGAGCTTGATTGTCGAAGCTTCGAGTCTTCTTTTGGATGCTTAAAAGGGCTTGAAGAGAGGAAATGACTTTTTGGGGCCTTAAAAAAAGAAGATCAAGTTTTTTTTTGAAATCATTTAAAAGGCTTTGGCGAACACATAGGTAGTGAGGGTTCTTTTCACGCAGCTCACCCAAGCTTGCGATAGCAGCGTTTTCTGGGGTGATAAGGGTGTCAATTTTATTTTTTACAATCTCTTGCTGATCTTTTTTGGATTTGATATCTCCAATTTTTGGATAAAGTAAGCAATTTTTTGAACTAAAGCTAAAACAGGAGGGATATTTTTTTAAAAGCTGTTGAAGTCTATGTAAAGCTGATTTACAATGGATGTTAAATTCAACGGTTTGCTCTACCAACAACTTGTTTCGTTTCTGTTGAATTAAAGCATAGCGAATAATGTCGTTGCTTTGAAAAGAAAACCCAATGGCTTTTTGTGCGAAAAATTTTAAAAGCATGAGTATGTTAAAGTCATAAGAGAGACAAGAATATGTCAATAGGTTAAATTAATGCATCAATTAAGCGTTGTTATACAATTTATTTTTACAGCTTATACAATCTTGCTGTTTGTGAAAGTAATGGGTTCTTGGTTTCCTAATTTTCAACAGACTTCTATTATGCGGTTTGTCAATTTTTATACAGACCCCTATTTGAAGGTTTTTCGCAAGATTATACCTCAATTGGGCATGATAGATCTAAGCCCGTTAATCGCATTCTTTGCTCTGCGGATTGCTGAAAAATTTTTACTAGCAGTCATTCGATAAAATGCCCTCAATTACCATTGGATCAAAAACTTTTTCCAGCAATGTATTCTATGCCCCACTTGCGGGGTGTTCTGACTTTCCCTATAGGCACATGGCCAAAAAATATAATCCAGGACTTGTCTTTTGCGAGATGGTCAAAATGGACGCACTCATTCGCAATGATAGTAACACCTATCGACTTTTAGATTATACTTCAGACATGCATCCTTTAGGCGCACAGCTTTGTGGAAGTCGGCTAGATATTGCTGGTGATTGCGCTCAGATTTTAGAAGCGCTGGGATTTGATGTCATAGATTTAAATTGTGGGTGTCCTGTAGATAAAGTGACAAAAGATGGAAGTGGTTCAGGGCTGCTCAAAAAACCTAAGTTGATTGGAGAGCTCATATCCAAGATTGTTTCTAAAGTTAAAGTTCCCGTCACGGTGAAGATTCGAGCTGGTTGGGATGACAATGATATCGTGGCGTCTTTAATAGCCAAAATTGCAGAAGACTGTGGCGCAAGCGCTATTTTCATCCATGGTCGAACCAGGATGCAGGCCTATAAGGGGCTGGCAAATCGCGACCACATCAGAGCGGCAAAACAAGCTGTTAAAAATATTAAAGTCTTTGGAAATGGGGATATCTTTAGCGTCGATGATGCAAAGCATATGTTTGACTATACCAATTGCGATGGCGTTTTAGTTGCTAGAGGGACGTTTGGCCAACCTTGGATAGCTGAAGATATTGACCGAATGCAAAAAGGGCTCGAGCCAATTGAGCGAGACTTTGAATTTTGTCGCAAAGCTCTTTTGGAACACTATCAAGTGATTCGCTCTTACGGTAATGAAAAGAAAGCGATTATCGATATGAGGCGCGTCGGCTGTTGGTATTTCCAAAAAGGGGAAGTTGCCAAAGCGCTCAGAACTCAAATTAGTAAGGCTAAATCAATTGATGAAATTGAGATCTTGCTAGAGGCTCTAAAAAATCCTGAGGAATTTCTTAATCTCACAGCGAAAACTATGCTTGCAAATTAGCATTGCTTTTCATATGAGGTGTTTTAAGGAAGAGACTGGAATGCCTGGTGAATTTGTAACTATTCACATCATCATCAAAGGAAAAATTCAAGGTGTGGGCTTTAGAGCCTTTGCCAAACATCTTGCTGACAAACTTCAAATAAAAGGTAGCGCTCGAAACCTTTCGAATGGTTCTGTTGAAATTTATGCGCAAGGATCCAAAGAAAACCTTAAAAATTTTTCTATCGAACTTAAAGAAGGGAATGGACTTGCTAAAATTGAAAATTTTAGTATCGATGAATATGCAAGTAATCCAAAGGAATACCATCGATTTGAGATCATTTTTTAAATATAGTTTGGGCCGCCGTGCCTTTGATGTTTCTTTTTGAGTCCCCCTTTCGTCTTTTTTTTCCCAATGAGGTCTTCAACAGCTTCATTTTCATTTGATTTAATGATCTCTTTTTTACAAAGATCGGTCTCTTCTTTAATTTTTTCTAAAAGTTCCCAGTCTTCCTGGGAAAAGTTGGAAGGATTTTGAAGATAAGCTTCTAGCTCATCCGGAGACATATTGACCCGGCTTGCATCGAAAATTTGCTCAGACTCCATTTTAATTTTTTTGATCTCCGCTTGAACTTCTTGCATGACATCAGACATGTTTTCGTTATTTTTGCGAGCCTGCTCCACCCTTTTTCGCAAGATCTTTACTTTTTCAATTGAGGTTAAAATAAATTTTTCTTTTTCTGGATCATCCATTGAGGGTCTCCTGCTATTAATTTGGTTCCTAACAGAGTCATAATAAATTTTCAATAGAGCTTATCTTTTGATTGATTTTAAATAGAAAAAGTCGATATTCTGTAAGGCCTTAGGTCTTAAAATTCAAAGGTAAAATAGATGGGTTATTTAGAGGAGATGAGCCTCCAGCTTGAAAATCAAAGTTTTGCAGGATTTATGCAGCTTTGGGAGGAGTACCGATCAAGCACTGAAGTTTCTGCAGATGAGCTCATTGAAATACTTGAAACGATCAAAGACTCAGAGTTTTGTGCAAACTTTGGCACTTATGTCGAAGAGGCTGTAGCCCTTTGCGAATATTTGGATAGTCCTGAAAAAAAAGGAACGATCCTCAAGCTAATATTGGATATTCAAACAACAAACAGTGAAAGTCTTGCTACTATTGCATTGGAATACCTTACAAAATTGTATGCAGATACGACTTACTTTAATGAAAAAATTCGCCTTGTAGGACTTAGAACTCAAATTGATTTTAAAGGAGCCATCCGAAATTTTGAGCTTTTAAATCACATGAGTAAGGGAAAGTTTATTTATCACACCGGTGGATGGGGTGTTGGGGAAATCATAGAGATTTCCTTAATTCGCGAGCAGTTATCTATCGAATTCGAAAATGTCTTAGGGGTTAAAGAGCTCTCATTTAAAAATGCATTTAATAATCTAGTCCCAGTTTCTGAGTCTCATTTCTTAGCGCGCAGATTTGGCAATCCAGATCAACTTGAAAAAGAGGCTAGAGAAGATCCCTTGGGCATTCTTAAACTATTAATCGCAGATGTAGGCCCGGTCAATGCCCATGAAATCAAAGAAGAACTCTATGAAGTGGTTATTCCTGCGGATGATTGGCAAAAGTGGTGGCAAGGAGCTAGAGCTAGACTTAAGAAAGATTCACAAATTCAAACTCCAGAATCTCTTAATGAACCATTTATACTTCTTGATCAAGCTGTTTGTCATACGGAAACATTCAAAAAACTTTTAGAAAAAGATTTAGATGTCGAAGACTTTTTATTAAAGTCTTATCAGTTTGTTAAAC
The DNA here is from genome assembly GCA_964612505.1 of uncultured bacterium. Lineage (GTDB taxonomy): Bacteria > Chlamydiota > Chlamydiia > Chlamydiales > JAAZZY01 > JAAZZY01. The sequence goes on from CAZTEX010000014.1 coordinate 48,635, forward strand.
AACATACAGAAGTGCTTAGAGATTCAACGCTCAAAGCCCTTTACCGTGAAAAATTGCTTCAACATCTTCATCAACTCAATGATAGCCAAGAATTATTGAAAATTCAGATTTATCTTTTGATTGAAGATCTTTTTAACGACCATCTAGATCGCATTCTTGTAAAAGTCTTGGAAAATGACATCGATATTGATTACTTAATGAATGCCTTTCATATTAGCCCTCTTAAGAAAAAACTCTTAGAGCATATTCATCAAATAAGAGCCGATTGGCCTACCATCTTTGCAACTACTTTTCTGAATGTTTCTCAACATTTTTTACGTGACTATGTCTTAAAAGAATTGATTCGTGTTGATCATCAAAACCTTTTAAAAGAAACATTAAAACAACTCCTTGAGCATCCTGTGCTCTATCCTGAGTGTTTCTTTTGGTATTTTCAAAAAATTCAAGCAGAGAAAGATCTCCTTTATTCCAATAAAGAGGGTTTAATGCTCTTTTTTGAAAGCTTATTTGTATTGCTTTACCATATTGAAAATAAACCTGAATACAGCGATCTAGTTAAAAAAATCCAAGCTCTGATCTCTAAAAAACATTTTGAACTATTTAGAGACAATATCGCTGGGACACCTATTGAATTTGTTCGTGAAATTTTACTTTTGATTACCAAGTGTCAGTCTTTTAATAATCACGATTTTAAAACATTTATGTCCCTTGCAAAAGTGGTGCATCCAAAGCTTGATGATCAAACCAATTCTTCAGCTGAAGATGATGATGTTATTTGGACAACTCCAGAAGGTTATCAAAAAATTCAAGAGAGAATTCATCATATAGCAACTGTTGAAACAATACAAAATGCTAAGGAAATTGAAATCGCTCGCTCTTATGGCGATCTTCGAGAAAATTCAGAGTATAAATTTGCTCAAGAAAAAAGAGCTCGCTTGCAATCTGAAATGAAAATTTTATCCACTCAGCTGGGTCAAGCTCGCATCCTATCACCCGATGATATTGACGTAAAACAAGTCGGTGTAGGAACGATTGTTGAGCTGGTAAATCCAAAAGGCAAAGTATTTCAGTATACTATATTAGGCCCTTGGGATGCTGATCCTGATAAATCCATTTTGTCTTTTCAATCACAATTAGCTAAAACAATGGCTGGACACAAGGTGAATGATAGCTTTGAATTCAAAGAAGATAAATACACCGTGAAAAAAATTAAAAGCTATTTGGAATAAGATTGATCTACTATGTCGATGGCTATAATTACCTTTTCACACAAGGAATAGAAAGAGAGCTCTTTGAGTCCTCCAGAGAAGAAGTCCTAGATTTTTTTTCTACCAATGCTCATAGCTTTAAGATCATTGTGATCTTTGATGCCCATAAGCAGCGAGGAGTTTTTTCAAGAGTTTTTTATCATGGGATTGAAGTGGTTTACTCTTCGTATGAGCAAACTGCCGATGAATATATCATCGAACAAGTCCTGCATGCAAAAAAACCTCATGAACTTGCCGTCGTTACCAATGACCAGGGGCTTGCAAAAGAAATTAGAAGGCTCAAGGCTCATCCGATTTCTTTTGAGAACTTTTTCAAAAAGATAGAAAAGAAAAAGCCAAAACCTAATGAAAAAGCAAATTCAAAGCAATTTGGCTCTAAAGAATTTCAAAAATACTTACAAGACTTTGATTTGTGAAGCAATCTCTTTTGCGCCATAGCTAACAATGATATCTGCCCCTGCTCTTTTAATGCTGATAAGTGACTCATAAAGAGCTTGGTCAAAGTTAAGCCAATTTTTTTGTGCCGCTGCTTTAAGCATTGCATATTCTCCACTGACTTGGTATGCCGCAATGGGCAGTAGAGTCTCTTGTTTGACCCTATAAATGACATCTAAATAGAAACCTGCTGGTTTGATCATCAAGAAATCAGCACCTTCTTCTTGATCTAATAGAGCTTCTAAAATAGCTTCTTTAGAATTAGCAGGATTCATTTGATAACTTTTTTTATCCCCTTTGGCTGGCGCAGATCTAAGAGCATCTCTAAAAGGACTGTAAAAAGAAGAGGCATATTTTGCGCTGTATGCCAAAATGCTGGTGTTTTGTAAGGAGCGTTCATCCAAAGCTTCTCGAATGGCCAAAATACGCCCATCCATCATGTCAGAGGGAGCAATAATGTCTACACCTGCCTGGCCATATAAAACAGCCATTTTTGTTAAGACTTCTACTGTTTCGTCATTTAAAATCTCACCTTTGCTGGATAATAAGCCGTCATGCCCGTGTGTAGTAAAAGGATCTAGGGCAATGTCAGCGCAAATGCAAACTTCTGGAAAACGTTTTTTTAGAAGCCCCACAGTCTTAAGCAAGTGGTTGCTCTCAGAAAGGGCGTAAGAGCCTTCTGCATCTTTATGCTTGGGTGAAATAAGGGGAAATAAGATGAGGCTTGTAATGCCAAGCGTTAACAATTCTTCCACTTCTTGAATTAAACAATCGGCGCTGAGGTGAAATTGATTGGGAAGGCTTGAAATAGGGGCTCTGATTTGTTTGCCTTCGGTAATAAAATAAGGGGCAATAAAATCTTTAGGAGATAAACTGTTTTCTTGGACGAGTGAGCGCACAGCTTCACTTTTTCGATTACGTCTAGGTCTTTTTAAAAGGGATTTTAAAGAAGACATTTCTTGGACCCACTTTTTTGATTTCACAAACTAGCAATTCAAAAAATATTTATCACGCACTTATTTTTAAATTTGTTTTGATGCCCCAGGTGGAGATAAAAAATCCCTCTTAATCCAAAGAAGATTCAAGAAATTACAGATAAAAAATTGTTTTGAAAAAAAAATTAAGGAAAAGTGTATAGGTATTCACGCACAAATTTTTCAAAATAGTGTAATAAATTTTCAGAGATTATTTTATTATAAGGCTTAAACAACAAAAAATAGATCAAACAAAAGTTCTAACTATTCAATGGGATTCTGACCAAAGTCTCTGGAAGGGGATCGTTTTTAGTCCTTTTTCACTTGAACAGCTTTTTAAAATGTGGCAGGCTTGTTGTCTTATTTTTGAAAATATCTTATTCTAATCAAAAGATAAAAGGTAATTAGCTAATGCAGAATTATGAAGAATTCAGCGAAAGTCAAATTAAAATTTTGCAGCATTTCGTTACAAACATAGATTCGAACGTTTTTGTTCTTAGGAATCTACCAGAAGTCATTAAAGGGGCATTATTTTCAAAGTATTCCAGATCCAGTTTAAGTCTTCGCTCTCTTTTGCTAAAAGAATTTATTTTGAATGAAGAGACGGCCTTTGAAGCGATTGCGGGTTTGTCTGGTGTTGAAAAAATTGCTGACCAAGTTGCGGCAATTCACAAAGCACAAAATTTCTATGATCGTATTTTAGATGGTTATGGAGATGATTCCATTGGAGAATTGGGAGGAGCTCATCTTGCTGTGGAAAATATTTCTATGATTGCAGCAAAAGCCATTGAAGATTGTCGAATAGGTGGTTCTCCTTTAGAAAAATCGACCCGCTATGTTTATTTTGATCAAAAAGTAAATGGTGAATATCTCTTTTATAAGGAACCTGTGTTGATGACTTCAGCTTATCGAGACTTATATCTCGATACCTGTAATATGCTTTTTGAAACATATAGTAAGTTAATTCCTCCTTTGACAGAATTTATCGAAGAAAGATTTCCCAAGGAAGAGAGTGTTTCCAAAGTAGCTTACGGCGCTTCTCTTCGGGCTAAAGTTTTAGATTGTTTAAGAGGACTTTTGCCTGCTAGTGCGCTCACGAATATAGGCCTTTTTGGCAACGGACGGTTTTATGAAGGCTTGCTGCGCAAGCTCAATGTCAGCAATCTTGTAGAACTTCAAGACACTGGAAGACTGGCTTATAATGAACTTTCCAATGTAATCCCCTCTTTTGTTCGAAGAGCAGATCTCAATCATAGAAATCAAAAAGATTTTGCGCGCTTTTACGAATCTATGAACGAAGAGCTGCGGGTTGTTGCTAAACAATTTACTGATTTTGAATCAACGCCTCATCAATTTGGGGTTAAATTAATTGATTTTAATACAAGCGACGTCAAAAAAGTAGCCGCGACCCTTCTTTATGCCAATTCTAATAAAAGTTTAGAAAGTTTAAAAGAGCATTGCTCACAGATGTCTAATGAAGAGTTGACTCGAATCATTGATGCAGCCTGTAATAGCCGAGAAAATAGACGCCATAAGTCTCCTAGAGCGCTTGAACAAGCCTTTTTTACATTTGAAATAGTGAGCGATTATGGGTGCTACCGCGATCTTCATAGACATCGAATGCTCACGCAAGAGCGTCAATTTCTAACCTGTGACTATCATTATTTTATCCCTTCAGAAATTCTTGAAACAAATCTAGAAAGTCCATATCGAGATGCAATGGAGCAGTCTAAAAAAGCTTACGACACAATCTCCAAAGAATTACCCGAAGAGGCCCAATATGTGGTGCCGATGGCATTTAATTTGCCATGGTATTTTCATATTAATTTGCGGGCGCTGCAGTGGCTTTGTGAATTAAGATCTTCCTCTGCTGGGCATCCAAATTATAGGTATATTGCTCAAGAAATGGCAAGCCAAGTCTCCAAAGCAATTCCCGCTTTTGAACCCATTTTCAAATTTGTCGATTTTGAAGGGCATGATGCTCTTGGAAGACTTAAGCAAGAAGAAAGAAAAGCTGAAAAACTTCAGCAGTCATAGTGATTGATAGATGAAAAAAAAAGTAGAAGAAGGTAGTCTATTAGGAGGAACCCTTCTAGTAGCAGGAAGCGCTATCGGTGGAGGAATGCTTGGTCTTCCCATTGTCACGGGGATCGCAGGGTTTTTTCCTGCCATCACAATCTTTGGATCTTGCTGGTTGTTTATGACCATCACGGCTCTTCTCTTGCTGGAGGTCAACCTTTTCTATGGGAAAAGTATTAATTTCATTTCGATGACTCAAAAAAGTTTAGGAAGTATTGGCAAAAACGTTTGCTGGATGACCTATCTCTTTTTGTTTTTTTCAATGCTAGTGGCATACATCGATGCAAGTGGAACTTTGACTCATCAATTTTTTAAACAAAACTTTACTTTTGAGATTCTACCTTGGCATGGGAGCCTATTTTTTACAGCTCTTTTTGGGATCTTTGTTTATTTCGGGACCTCGTTTGTCGACCATATCAACCGTTTTTTTATGGCTGGTTTGATTATTACCTATTTGTTGGTGATGGGATTTGGTGTTTCTGAAGTGCAACCTACATTTTTAGTTCGTAAAACATGGGGATACTCATTACTTGCAATCCCTATTACCATCACCTCCTTTGGGTATCATAATATCATTCCTACGATGACCAGTTATTTAAATGAAGATCGAAAAAGAATGATTCAAATGATTATTTGGGGTGGGGCCATTCCTCTTCTTGTTTATATTCTTTGGGAGTGGCTGATTTTAGGGGTTGTTCCTGTTGAATCTTTTCGAGAGAGCACAACTTTAGATGCGGTTTTAAGTTTTATTAAAAATCCATTAATCAACCGCTTTATTGATTATTTTGCTTTTTTTGCAATCACCACTTCGTTTCTAGCGCAGTCTTTAGCTTTGCTTGATTTTTTAAGAGATGCCTTAAAAGTTTCCAATAATTGGTTTAATCGACTTTGGCTTTTGATTCTTGTTTTGGCACCTCCTTTTATTTTAGCGATGATTTATCCAGGAATGTTTTTAAGAGCTTTGGGGCTGGTTGGTGGATTTGCTACGATTGTTTTATTTGTTTTTATCCCGGCGTTTATGGTCTGGGAGCTTCGCTATAAAAGAGCTACTTTAAAGCATCGCATTGTCCCAGGAGGGCGCCTCATGCTATCTTTGATCCTCCTTATAGGTTTTTTCATTATGACTATTCAGTTGGTGCAGGAAATTTTTGGCGTAGAAATCATAAAAAGGTTTTTGTAAAAAATGAAAAAAAATAGAGTCTTTGGAGGAGTCTTACTCGTTGCAGGAACAGCGATTGGCGCTGGAATGATTGCGATGCCCATTACCTCAGGTCTTGGGGGCTTCTTCCCATCTTCAGTACTTTTGCTTGCCAGCTGGTTGTATATGACGATCACCGCCTTTTTGCTTTTAGAGGCAACACTGTGGTTTGAGCGCGATGTTAATTTAGTCAGCATTGCAGAACATACGCTAGGGCATGTCGGTAAAGCGGTGAGCTGGATTGTCTATCTTTTTTTACTCTATTGTTTGACAACAGCTTATTTATCTGGATGTGGGGCTCTTTTTCTAAATTCGATGGAGAACTTTGTTCGCATAGCATTACCAAAATGGATTGGTCCTGTCCCCTTTTTAATCCTCTTTGGCTTTTGTGTTTATTTGGGAACAAAACCTGTCGATTATATCAACCGAGCTTTAATGCTAGGAATGGTATTAACTTTTGGGGTTATTACGTTTGTTTCTTTAGGACATGTTCAAACAAGCAATTTATCTTATCAAGCTTGGCCTTTGGTTTGGCCCTCTTTAGCTGTTATCGTAACTTCTTTTGGTTACCATATCATTATTCCTAGCTTAGCATACTACTTAGGTTATCGAGTGGATTTGCTCAAGAAAACGTTGATTTGGGGTGGAATTATCCCACTGGTTTTTTACTTTATCTGGGAGATTATTACACTAGGAGTCATTCCAGCATCCGGGCCGCAAAGCTTTGCAAGTTTGGCTAAAAGCACTGCAGCTGAAGCAGCGCTCATTGTGACATTAGATGCCAATATTAGAACTATTAACCTCTCTGAGTTTTTAAGGTTTTTTAGCTACTTTGCTATTTTGACTTCTTTTTTAGGGGTTTCCTTAAGTTTGTCAGACTTTTTAGCAGATGGATTTAAAATTAAAAAAAATGCCCGAGGTCGCTTTATTATTACCCTCCTTACTTTTTTACCCCCTCTCTTCTTCTCATTGACCTTTCCCAATGTTTTCGTGGATGCTTTAAAGTATGCCGCGATTTTTGTAGCGATTCTTTTAGGAATACTTCCTGCAGCGATTGTTTGGTCAGGACGATATCGATTAAAGCTGGAAAGTAAGTTTAAAGTATTTGGTGGGCGCTCACTTTTACTTTTGATTATGTTAGTTTCTTTGATTGTCATTGTCGTTGACGTCATAGATCAATTGCATTAATTTCAAAAAATTAAAAGGTCCAAAAAAGAGGTTTAAGATGAAAGTAATTTCTTTAAATATTTGGGGTGGACATGTCAAAGCTCCCCTTTTAGAGTTTTTTTCGACTCACCAAGAAGTAGAAATCTTTTGCTTGCAAGAAGTTTATTATAAAGCAAAAGCACAAATTACAGAGGAGTCGCGCTATCTGGCGCTAGATATTCTTTCTGAGATCAAAGAACGTTTGCCACATCACGTTGCTCTTTTTAAGCCCGTCGTTAATAACATTTACGGGATTGCCTTGCTAGTCAAGTCAGAGGTTGAAATTTTAGGAGAGGGCTTTGTTCCCATTTATCAAAATTTAAGCTATCCAGGGATGGGCCCTACCCATTCTAGAATCTTGCAATGGTGTGAGTGTAAATATAAGGATGATATCTTTACAGTGATTAACATCCACGGCTTATGGAATGGACAAGGTAAAAAAGACAGCCCAGAAAGGCTTTTGCAATCTCAAAACATTCGTCATTTTATAAGCTCAATTGAAACCCCTGTTATTATCTGTGGTGATTTTAATTTAAGGCCAGACACCAAAAGCATGGAAATTTTGGAAGTCGGAATGCAAAATTGTATTAGTCAATTTCAAATTCAATCGACAAGAACGAGCTATTACACTAAGGAAGAAAGATGGGCAGATTATATGCTCCTTTCTCCAGAAGTAGGGATAAAATCCTTTGAAATCTTACCTGATGAAGTTTCTGATCATGCACCGCTACTCTTAGACTTTAGCCTTGCTAGAGAAGCGTCTCTTACAAAATAAATGAAAGCGATGGATAACATTCAAATTTCCCCTCCGTCACTAGAGAATCCCCAATGGCAGAAAATATTAGAGATCGCTAATTTTTCCCCTTTTTGGCCAAGTCTATTACCAAAAGGAACAGCTATTTCAGAAATTATTTTTCGACCTGAGAAAGCAAATGGTGATTATCCACGTTGCTCACTAAAAATATCACTAGAAGCTTCTGATAAGAAATTATGCATTAAACAGTTTAATTATGATTGGGCCTCTCCAGCCTATGATTGCCCATCTCTATGGAAAAATCATATAAAATTTTCTCATATAGATACTCCAGAGCCCATTCCTTATTTAATCAGAGAAAGCTTGCTCTGGATCGGCTTTAACTATAAAAATCAAAAAGCAGCATCTATTACATGCTCTCGTACTCAAATAGAAATTTCAGTTTTAGAAGGAGATTTATCAAGAGAAGAATTTATTCAATTGTCAAAAGGGTTTATTCCAATAGATGAAAGCCATCTCAAAGAAATCAATTCCAAAACTTATGCAGAGTTAAGTTTTGGATATTCAGTTCTTGTTCAATCTATTAATGTACCCATCAGCTTTTGGAAGGTCCCAATTAATGAAATTCAATATCAGCAAGCGTTTAAATTAGAAGAAAGCCTCTATCAGCCTGAAGAAAGTTATGATTGTACAAAAATAAAAGATTATAAGTTAAATTCCATCTTTGTTTATCAAGCCTCCAAAGAGGCAATGCCTAAAAAGCGAATAGAGTTTGTCTATGAACATACTCAAATCCCTGGAGCCACTCTTCGATTGATAAAAGCTCATAAGAATTCAAAGCTTTTAAATTTTCCCCCCGAGCCTGACCTTACTCAGAAATTTTTTCATGAAAAATTAACACTAAAAGATAAGCTAGTTTATTTGGCTTATAGGCATGCTGAATATGGACCGTTTGAAGCCTGTTGGGAAAACGATAGCTGTAACTTTTTGTTGTTAATGAAACCTACCCCTGTAACTACCAAAAAGTATTTTTTAAATTGTTTAGGTTCTCTTTTTCAAAAATAATTCAAATAAAAATTTTAATTATTTGATTCTTGCTACCTAAATTTATTTAGCCTTTGTTTTTTTTATCTAAAAAATTAAAATAGCACTAAATTGTAGCATCCTATGAATACTCAAAAAAAAAGAATTCTTTCGGGCGATAGGCCCACTGGAAAATTACATCTAGGTCACTATTTAGGCTCTATTAAAAATAGGGTGAAATTTCAAGATACCTACGAATGCTTTTTTTTCATCGCTGACTTTCATCTTTTAACCACAAAGCCTCAAAAAGAACATATCATTGCTGCTAGAGACCATATTAGAGATATGATGGCTGATTACTTAGCTTGTGGAATAGATCCAAACAAATCGACGATCTATTTGCAATCAGGAGTGCCAGAGGTTTGTGAGCTTAACCTATACCTTCAAATGCTCGTCTCTATGAATCGCTTAACAGGCCTTCCTAGCATCAAAGAAATGGCTAGAGCTGTTCATATTGATGAAGAGAGTGTTCCCATTGGGCTTATTAATTATCCTGTGTTGCAATCAGCAGATATTTTGCTTCCCAAAGCAGACTTAGTACCTGTCGGTAAAGATAACGAAGCACACGTTGAGATCACTCGCCTAATTGCCAGAAGATTTAATCAACTGTATGGAGAAACATTTCATATTCCTGAAGTTGTTGTTGGGGATTGCCCCACTCTAATTGGAACAGACGGCAAAAATAAAATGAGCAAGTCTTTAAATAATGCTATTTTATTATCAGATAGTGCTGAAGAGGTCTCTCAAAAAGTAAAAAAAATGTATACGGATCCTAATCGAATCCGAGCAGATATTCCAGGTGAAGTAGAAAACAACCCGGTTTTTATCTATCACCATTGGTTTAATCCTAACCATGCTGAAGTAGAAGATTTAAAAGAGCGCTATCAAAAAGGGACTGTCTCTGATGTTGAAGTGAAGGACAAATTGATCCAAGCTCTCAATCTTTTTTTAGAACCTATTCGAGAAAGAAGAGAAAAAGTGATTCATCAGAAAGGGTTTATTGAAGAGGTGATCTTTGAAGGGACTTTAAGGATGCAAGAAATTGCCAAAGAGCATATGAAACAAATCAGAAGTGCCATGGGCATTTCAGGGACGTGGAATAAAATTTCTAGGATTGCAAGGGCAAGATAAGGAGTCATCAATGGAACTTCATATTGGATTAAAGAAAGAATTTTTAAAAAAGTCAGTTCAGCAACTTAAACAAGTGCTAGCCAATGAAATGGTTTTGTATGTAAAGACTCGCAATTATCATTGGAACATCAAGGGGCAGCGTTTTGGGCCTATGCACAAGCTCTTTGAAAGTCAGTATGAAAAAGAAGCTGAGTGGATCGATGAAATTGCTGAAAGAATTAGAATGCTTGGGCAAGTATCTCCTGGAAGC
>CAZTEX010000015.1:0-41462 GCA_964612505.1 uncultured bacterium
GGAGAAGAGAGGAGAAAACAAAGGGTGCTCTTTAAAAGCGGGCCACCCATAAAATAAGACATACCCCAATCGGGACCCTAAAAGGGCTCCAACTACTTGGTAGGTTGTTAAGCGATCACCTGCTTGCATTGCAGAATCGTTAATATGAAATATTTGAGAGTTAAAAAATTTAAAAGGTAGTTTTTTAGCCTTAATATATTTATCCAAAAGAGGTAAAATATTGTCTAAACAAAGTTTTTCTGAACCAAAAAGAGCTGGATATTTTTGACAAAGGGCAAAGAGCTTAGATGGATTTTTAACATCTTCCTTTTCCAGTTTTTTTTGCATAAAAACTTCATTTAAAAAAATACGACCTGCTATCAAATAGGCAACTAAAAACCCCAGGGCAAAAAGAACCCCATACCAAACGACTGGATGCTCAAAAAAAGGAATTTTAAAAGCAATGCGATCAGGATCCCAAACTAACCAAGATAGTAAATAAGAAGCTCTAAACATGTATAAAATTAACCTATACTCTGTGGGTAAAAATAAAGAAGAGTGGCTTGAAGAGGCTTTGCTCTCTTATCAAAAAAGATTGCAAAAACAAATTCTTTTGCAATTTCATTGGCTTAAAAGTTCTGAACATATCCAAAAAGCCCTTCAAAAAGAAACCGTTATTTTTTGTTTTGATCCGCTTGGCGAGGCCTTAACTTCTGAACATTTTGCACAAGCTTTAGAAAAAGGTTTCATTCAAGGTGGCTCTCAACTGGCTTTAGTGATTGGCGAAGCTAAAGGCTTAAGCTTAGAACTCAAGAAATATCCTCTTATTAGCCTTTCTAAAATGATCTTTACTCATCAACTCTCTCGCCTCATTGTTACAGAGCAAATCTATCGAGCTGTCCATATTTGGAACAATTCCCCTTACCACTTTTCGTGAGCTAAAGTCCCCTTTTTTTCTGCGACTGCATATTTAAAGTAGGTTAAAGCTCCTTTTAATAAAGCAGATCCGATTGCTAAATCAATTGCTCCATGAATATCTTGTGGAATTCTTAATACTCTTAAAAGCATTCCTAGTCCCATCATCGCCATAATAAGTAGATAGTACTTTTTCCCATAAAGATTTTTAATCTCAGAAGGATTGGGGTGAGATAGTATCCGCTGAACCCCTGTTTTTACAGAACGGGTGAGGACAAAATGACCTTTTACATACCCTATCAGTAAACATAATCCAACAATAGCAGCTAAAGCATGTTCAGGTTTATGAAAAAATTGGGATGTAATTTTTAAAAAAGATTGATCGGAAGAAATGAGAATATCATCCCATAACCTAAAGGCATCCATTAAATGATGCATCCCTACGGTCATCAATAAAACGCCTATCATAGCCCAAATCAAACCTGAAATTACAATCATTACAAAGTGACTGCATTTATACATGCCATTCTCCTTTTGGAATAAAGCTAAAGCGCATTGTAAAACAAACTTATGATATTTGCAACAAAACAGCCATTCTAAAATGTAGAATTAAATTAATAAAGATTACTTATTTGTTGTAAAAGTCGATAACAAACGTTCCTTTACCTTATAAAATTTCTCTTTTTCTGGCCTCTGATTAAAATTTTATAGATTGGATGCAATTTGTATATTTATTAAAAAAAAGAATTGATATAGACTGAATTTTTTACTGTAGTACATAAAAAATAATATTGGGTCAACATGAACATTTCTTTATCTTTCGTTCGTATTTTCTTCACACTGCTAAGCATGCTTTTTGTAACCGTTTATGCAGCTCACACTTTTCATACTCCACTCTCTGTTGTTCTAGGTCTTGTTTTTGGACTTTGCTTTGGTCTATTTTTAATTACGTTAGACATGCTTTTTAAACGTTTCAATTTGCGCTCTTTTAACATCGCTTTACTAGGCATTTTTTTCGGCTACCTCATGGGTCAAGCCCTGGTTCTTATTTTACATGCCATTTTAAAAATTAGCTTTACTTCCTCTCTCATTTTAAACACCCCACTAATTGAGTTTATTGAAATCGGCATTTTCTTATTTGGAATTTACCTTGGACTTATTTTAACTCTCCGCGCATCCGATGAAATCTATGTGAGCATCCCTTTTGTCAAGTTCACTCCTCTCAAACAGAAGAAAAAAGATTTGATTGTCGACTCCTCTGCACTGGCAGATACCCGTATTATCGACTTGGCTCTTTCTGGTCTTTTTGATCAACATATTGTGATCCCTAGATTTGTTGTGCGAGACCTCTATGCACAAAGTGAAGCACACGATGAATCTATTAAAATAAGAGCCAAAAGAGCTCTAGAGACATTAAAAAAACTCGAAGAATATACTCCATTAGGCATTCGCTACAACGATACAGATTTCCCTGAAGTCAAAGATGTGCATGCAAAATTAATACGTTTGGGAAGATTACTAGATGGAAATATCATCACTGCAGATATCAGTCGTGTAGAGACGGCCACCGTTGAGGGAGTCAAAATTATCAATATCCATACACTCTCTAATGCTTTAAAACCTATTTCTCAAACAGGTGAAATTATTCATATTAAAGTTCAAAGGGCAGGAAAAGAACCTAATCAAGGGGTTGGTTATTTAGAAGATGGCACCATGATTGTCGTTAATGGTGGAGGCGATTTTATTGGTAAAAAAATTGCCGTCAACGTCCTTTCTGTAAAACATACTTCATCTGGGCGAATGATTTTTTGCAATGTTGCTTCAGAGTTAGTTGACGATGAAGATGAAGAATCTGAAAGTTAAATCCAGATTGCAGTGGCAGTCACGTATTTTTGACAATGACTGATCGATATCTCAACACGAGGGTTTTGAAAGTATTGCTCTGCTTTTTTAGAAAAGCGCACAAAGGGCTTTCCACTTGGTTCATGATCAATGATCATATCTTTAAAAGAAAGGTGTTGACCAATTCCACAACCTAAAGCTTTAGAGATTGCCTCTTTGGCTGAAAATCGAGCGGCTAAACGGGCAACGCTATCTTTGTGTTTTAAACAATAAGCACGCTCTTCTTCATTAAGAAGCTTTTCCATAAAACGTTCGGGATGTTTCTCTAGTATTTTTTTAAACCGAGAAATCTCTAAAATATCTGTGCCAAGTCCTTTAATCATAATTCATACTCAAGCAAGGGTGTTTTACGTATTTTCAAATACAAAATTAAATTAACCAATCCTAATGTTGCAAGTCCTGGAATACCCTGTAAGCCAATATAGTACCCATTTGGAATTTGCAGTAAATAGGGGAAAATACCTGAAATATGCATTAAAAACCCATAAAAACAGGCAACGGCTAAAACAGCTTTTGTTTGGATTCTAATATAAAGCATCAGGGGGGTCATTAATACAAAGTAAAGCAACTTCATGCCAATACCATATAAATGAAGTCCTGGATACTCCATTCCAGTTAAAGTCATTGGAATGGCCCAAAACCACCAAAGAGTCCCGATTATAAACGAAGCTCTCCATAGACCTAGGTGCTTCAACTTTTCCCAAGCATAGCCCCTAAACATCAGCTCAGGCCCCAGCATGACAGCCCAATAAAAAACAGCTGTTAAAAGCGTTCCCATCAAAATCCAAAAAATAATAAAACATAAAAACATGCTACTTAAAGGCAGCGATTGTAATAGCAGGGGCAATAAAATTTTCAAGCTTTCAGTAGAACGAACTTCACAAAGGGGAACACTTACTAAAGCGGCTAAAAGGACGATCAAGATAGGCAAAGCGAGGAAATAAAAAAAATCAGTCCATTTCAGTTTGAAGATTGAAAGTTTTATTTTTTCCTTTTTAGCAAAGCTATAGGCAAGCAATCCCGGTATCCAAGCAAAAATACACAGAAAGGCTTTGAAGTAATGGCTAAAAACAGAACCCCCCAAAGACACATATGAAATTGTTATAAACCAGCCAAGTAATAACATGACCAGTTGGGACTTAAAAAAATGACGCATTTAGTGACGCCCACTTTGAGTCAACCACCGCTCAGCATCTAAAGCAGCCATGCAGCCACTGCCTGCTGCTGTCACAGCTTGGCGGTAAGTTGGATCTTGTACATCTCCACAAGCAAAGACCCCTTCAATATTTGTTTTAGTCGTTGCTGGGATTGTTTTGATATATCCTGTTGGATGCAGCTCTAGTTGATTATTTAAAAAATCAGTATTAGGTGTATGTCCTATGGCAAAGAAAACTCCGCTTGCTCCGTGACTGGAAACCTCTTGCGACAAGGTATCTTTCAAGGTCACAGACTCGACAACGCTCGTGCCACGAACCTCAATCATTTCTTTATTCCAAAGCATTTTAACTCTTGGATGGCTTAATAAGCGCTCGGCCATAATGGAGGAAGCACGCAGCTTATCTCGCCGATGGACCAAGTAAACAAGTTTTGCATATTTAGTTAGAAATAGAGCCTCTTCTACTGCAGTATCCCCCCCTCCAACAACAAATAACTCTTTATCCCTAAAAATAGGCATAGCTCCATCGCAGACAGCACAAGCAGAAACTCCTTTTTGCCAAAACTCACCATCTCTGGCTCCCTGAATATCGAGCCGCTTAGCCGTAGCACCTGTTGAAATAATTAATGTGTGAGCTTGATACTCTTTTCCATGAGAATAGACTTTAAAAGGGGCCGAAGAGAGATCCACCTTCTCTACATCCTTAGTGATGCAGTCGGTTTCAAAGCGAACAGCTTGTTTTCTAAATGCCTGCATCAGGTCTGGGCCAGTAATTCCTTGGGGAAAGCCTGGGTAATTTTCAACCTCCGTGGTCGTCATCAGTTGCCCACCCGCAGGCCCAGAATAAAAGCCTTCAAAAATCAAAGGTCGCAAGTTTGCTCTTGCTGCATAAATCGCTGCCGTATACCCAGCGGGACCTGAGCCAATAATAATCACATTTCTTGTTTCCATGCTCTCCTAAAAGGGGTGGGGTGTAAAAAACAATTTTAATTTTTAAATCTTTAAAGTTTAACTTTTAAAACAAATATTGAGCAAGATACAAAAATTAATAAAATCTAGGTGCGCTAAAACTTTAATTATTGGTAGAATTAGCCAATTATTAATTAACATTTATCACTAAATATCCCCACAAAAAGTATTGGGATTTAATAAAAATTAGTGTTATTAACCAGTTTATTAAAAGACTCTTTTAACTAGCGGGGCTTTATGCTAAATGTTAGAGCGATTTCTATGTATTCGACCGAATGAAAGAAAAAACATCCTGTTTTTTTCGCTCTTAGGTTTTGCTTGGTCAATTTCAGTTTGTTTCGGATTTGCTTACTCAGATGCTCTGCTCATTAAAGCTGTTGGGACACAATCGCTACCGCTAACCTATGCTATTACAGCTTTGGGTCTTTTTGGCTTTTCAGGCTTTTTTATCTATCTTTACAATCGAAGACCTATTCACCAGGTTTACTATCTATGGTCGGCGATTTCTACCCTATTTTATACTTTTATTTTTATGGGGCTCTCTGTAGGCATTAAATCTCCCTACTTCTTTATTGGATTTAAAGCTTTCAGCTACATCATTCAAATTGGTTTTTATTCTTGCTTTTGGACATTTATAGACCAATATTTTGAACTGCAAAACGCTAAAAGGCTCTTTGGGATTTTCTATTCTGCGATCTTCCTTGGGACAGCTATCTCAGGGATTGTGATGGCTCTTGAAAGCTCAATCTCTCAAAGTTCTTACCTTATTTTGGCTATTACAACAGTCCCTTTAATTGCCAGTGCTTTTCTAGCTCGCTATATTCATTTAAATCTTGAAAAGCTCCCTGATGATTTTGATCAATTTATTGTTTACAAAACCAGCGCTCGAACATTAATCAAGGCTATAGCGACATCTCCGTTTACCATGTTGCTCTTGCTTTTTTGTATTTTCTTGCAGGTCCTCTTGTTGATCACTGAGTATGAGTATATGTTTGGCCTTCAACAATACTTTCAGCTCGAAGATGGCAAAGGATTAACCGAGCTTTTAGGAAAGCTTTATTTCTTTGGTGGCTTTTTCAATATTATTTTTGGTATTTTCATTTATGGGCGAGTTATAAAAAAAGCCGGTTTGAATAACGCCCTATTGCTAGTTCCCCTCTTTTTTATTTCCCTCTTTTGTGGTTGGTCCTTTTCTAGCCATTTGATCATGACCATCATGGGCTTTATTGCCGTTGAAGGGGTCATGACTTTAGTTGAAGACAATAACTTTACCCTCCTACTTAACGCAGTCCCCTTGAAGGTTAAAAGTAAGATCCGCATTGTCTGCGAATCTCTTATTGAGCCTTGTGGGGTCTTAATTAGCTCTGGATTAATTTTAGTCTGTAAGCACCATGGTAAGTTTTTAGGACTTTGTCTATCGATCATTATGCTTGGAGTCGGCCTTCTTATGCGGGCCTACTACACAAAGGGTATTTTTAATAATTTAACGGCTCACGTGATTAACTTTAAAAAACCCAAGCATCTCTGGGAAACAAACATTTCTAAAAGGGACTATCACAAAAGTAAGCAGAAATTTTTACAACAATTTTTAAGTCTCAAAGATAAAGAGCAATTTTTCATTTTTGAATGTAGCTTGCGTTTTAATGATTTGAAATTCTTACAAATACTGATGGGGAAAACAACCAAACTGACGACTCCAGTAAAACTCAAGGTCATTCAAATCCTTAGCCAATACCCTCGAGAGCTCTCTAGCGAGTTTCTACCCTACTTTCAACATTGGATTAAAAAAGATGCTAGACTCTATAAATACTTAATTTTTCATCTAGCTAAAATGAACTTGATTGGAATTGAGCAAATCAACAAATCAACCTGCCCTTACATGCGCGCTTCTTACGCACTTTTATTAGATCATAATGAAAGACATCAAGAGGCTGAAAACATTTTAGCTCGAATGGTTTTTTCTAAGAAACAAGTAGAGCAGCACATCGCCATTGAAGCCCTGCGCTTTTTAAAAAGATCTAACTTTAATTCCATCTTAATTGAGCTTTTAAAAAATAGACCCGAAAGCCGTGAAACTATTTTAACGACTCTTTCTAAGACAGTAGATCAAGAATCACACGATTTGCTCCCCCCTCTACTTTCAGAATTAGATGAAGAAACTCATATTCCATTTCGTTATATTTTAGTCGATTGTATTGAAAAAATTATAACCCCAGAAAACTTACAGGAAGTTCTACTACAAACAACCCACTGGAGTGATCAAGAAAAACGAGATTTAGCCGAAGCCATTACTGAAATGGAAAGCCCTGTTACAGAACCTTTAGCAGAAACTTTAGAAAACAATAGACACAGCGATAAAATTCGCCTTTTTGCAGGTTCTATTTTATCCAAAGTAGATAAGAAACAGCTTAAAGCTTCTTTTAGTCAAATCTGCGGTGAAGAAATTGAGCGCGCTTACTTATATTATTACCACTTCATCACAATTCAAAAAAGTTACCCCTATACCAATCTCAATTTATTAGAGCAGGCTCTTAAGCATAGCTTTGATTCTATTATTGATTTTATTATTCAAATCCAAGCTCATATCCAAGACTTTGAGGAAGGAGATGTTTTAGTTCAGTGCCTGCATTCACCAACTCCTAAAACTGTTAGCCATGCTCTTGAAACGCTCCAGAAGATGTGTCCTTCTAAACTTTATAAGAAATTGCTGCCGATTATTGAAGAGGGTCATGACAAACACTTCTTCAAATCTTATCATGAGCAAAAATTGCCTATCTTATCTTTAGATGAACTACTAGACTTGCTCGAGCATTCTTCTTCGATTGTAAATCGAATGATTGTTTTATCGATTAAACAAAGATTGAATATTACTCCCGAGATTGAACTTCCTGTCGATGAGAAGGAAAATCTCAACCAACCTGAGGTGCAAAGATTATGAGTCTCCCCAATCAAATTGAAAAAGCGTTTCTCCTTAAAAAGACTTTTTTGTTTGCCGACTTGAACTTAGAACATCTGCTTGCTATCGCTACTAAAATAGACGTTCAAGTGCTTGATAAAAGTGAATATATCTTTAAAAATAAACAAAGTGCTTTGCATATTTACATTGTAGCGAAAGGAAATATTCAACTTTTAAACGAAAATGATCAAGTTTTAACAGAACTCTCCGAAGGAGATCTCTTTGGGGATGAGGCTCTTTTTAACGACCAAATTCATCAGTATCACGCTAAGTGTATCACTAAATGTCATCTATTAACGCTCACCAAAAAGCATTTAACAGCAATTATCTCTGAATGCCCTACAGTTGCTATTAACCTACTTGAAGCTTTTGCAAGGCAGATTACCTTTAGGCATGCAAAAACCTAGCCCTTGAAAAAGAGCCATATCAAGAAGCTCATCTATTAACAATATTCAATAAATAAAAAACCCCTTAGTTTGAATGAACTAAGGGGTTTGATCAAAAAAGCTAAGATTATTCTAGCTATTTTTTAGAGCGAATATATTCAATGACATCGCCGACAGTTTTGAGTTTTTCTGCGTCTTCTTCAGAAATCTCGAGACCAAATCTTTCTTCAAAAGTCATTATTAACTCTGTGATATCTAATGAATCTGCATTTAAGTCTTCAACAAAAGACTTACTTGCATCCACTTCAGAAGCATCAATACCTAGTTGTTCTACAACGATATCAATCACTTCTTTTTCTAATGTTTGTTGCTCTTTAGACATTTTTACCTCGAATTTATTTTAAACAAAAATAGATTTACATTGTCATTCCACCGTCTACCGGTAGGACTTGACCTGTGATATAATTGGCTCCATCACTCGCTAAAAAGAGAGCAACATGAGCGATTTCTTCAGGCCTTCCAATACGTCTCATTGGAATACCTTTTAAAACTTCCTCTCGGAGTTTATCGTTAAGCGTATCTGTCATGCCTGTTTCTATAAAGCCAGGAGCAATACAATTTACAAAAATATTGCGGCTGGCTAACTCCTTGGCAAGAGACTTAGTCACTCCAATAATTCCAGATTTAGATGCAGCATAATTAACTTGTCCTGCATTTCCTGTCAAGCCAATGACAGAACTAATATTAATAATTTTTCCACTTCTAGCTTTCATCATCGTTCTTAAAACAGCTTTACTCATATTGTAAACTGATTTTAAGTTCACTTCGATCACGCGATCCCAATCAGTTTCACTCATTCTAAGAAGAAGTCCATCTTTGACAATCCCTGCATTATTAACTAAAATATCTACAGTTCCAAATTTCTCAATCACTTTGTCAACGGCTTCTTGTGCTTGTTGTGTATTAGAGACATCTAAAGAGATAAAAAGGGCTTCTTGGCCTGTTTGGGATTTGATTTCATCGACCACTTTCTGACCACGTTCTTCGTTAGTCCCAAAAACAGCCACATCGGCTCCTTGCTCTGCTAATTTTAAAGCAATAGCTCTGCCAATGCCTGCTGTTGCTCCAGTCACAATTGCTTTTTTCCCTTTTAACATAGCTCATCCCCTCCTAGCTTGTAGCTAAGACTTGATTTTTTAATAATTCTAAATCTTTTATGGAATTTATGCAGCAAGTTTGTCCAGTAAGTGACATTCTTTTATTTAATCCACTCAATACTTTACCGCAGCCAATTTCAATAAAGAGTTCAGCTCCCTGCGCAGCCATAGATTCTACGCACGCTTGCCAGCGAACTGGATTTGTAATTTGTAAAATAAGATTTTTTTTAATCTCTTCTAGTTTCAAAACTTCCTTTCCAGGTGTATTCATAAATAAAGTCGCTACTGGCGGATTCAATGTCATTTTATTGATTAACGTTTGAAGTTGATCTGCAGCCGATCCCATGAGCGGACTATGAAAAGCTCCTGCTACATTTAACGGAAGTACTCTTTTTGCGTTGGCTTGTTTTGCTTGGACAATAAAAGATTCGATTGCTGGATGCGTCCCTGAAACCACCACTTGACCTGGGCAATTTAAGTTAGCTAGCCAAATTTCACCGGGCATATTCATTTTATCAATGACAGCTTGCGTCTCGGCTTCTGTTAAACCAAGTACAACAGCCATCGTACTAGGATGGTCTTTACACGCTTTTTGCATGTACGTTCCCCGAGCATGTATCAATTGAACACCCTGCTCAAAACTCAAAACACCTGCGGCAGTAGCGGCGCTATATTCCCCTAAGCTCAGGCCTGCACAAAAATCAGGTTTCAGATCTACAAATTCTAGTTCCATTACTTTTAAAATGGCCATGCTTACAACGTAAATAGCCACTTGGCAATATCTAGTTTCAGATAATTTCTCTAAAGGTCCTTCAAAAACCATTTGAGCCAAATCATAGCCGATAATTTTAGAAGCTGCGTCAAACATTTCCCTTACAACCGCATACTGGTCGTAGAAATCTTTGCACATACCCACGCTATGAGACTCTCCTTGACCAGGAAAAATAAATGCTGTTTTAGTTTTATGCATGATGATCCTTTTGACTAATTTAATTTTGAGTTAAAAGTGACGCGCCCCAAGTCAAGCCAGCTCCAAAAGCAACTAAAAGGACATTATCGCCTTTGGCAATCCCATTGCTGCGAACGAGCTCGTCTAAAGCAATGGCCACGCCCGACGCCGAAGTGTTTCCATATTTATGGACTGTTTTATGAACATTGCTATCTTTCAGATTAAAACGTTTGGCAATAGCATCAATAATACGGATGTTAGCCTGATGAGGTACGAGCCAAGCCAAATCTTTGTCTGTGAGATTAAGACTTTCTAAACATTGCTTAGTCGCCCCTTCCATGAGGCGGACAGCATGTTTAAAAACCTCTCTTCCTTCCATTTTCAAAAAGTGTTGTTTTTCTTCGATAGACTTGGTTGTTGGAGGAATACGACTGCCTCCTCCTGGAAGAATTAAAAGCTCTGCTTGATTACCGTCTGTTCCTAAGCTTACATTTCTGATTTCAAGTCCCTTTCCTTCGCCACTGACAATTGAGGCAGAAGCTCCATCTCCAAAAAGTACGCAAGTATTTCGATCTTGATAATCTACAATAGAAGAAATCTTTTCAGAGGCAACAACGAGGATATTTTTGTAAACACCCGATTCGATATAGCTTTTAGCAATGGATAAGGCATAAATGTAGCCCGAACAAGCCGCTTGCATGTCAAAAGCCGCAGCATTCACAGCTCCTATTTCTCGTTGAATTAGAGCTCCAGTACTAGGAAAAAGATAATCTGGCGTGCACGTAGCCACAATAATCAAATCGATCATTTTAGGATCGATGTTGCAGTTTTCTATCGCAGCTTTTGCTGCTTTAATTCCCATTGTGGAAGTATGCTCATCTTCGTGAGCCACCCGCCTCTCTTTGATCCCCGTTCTAGTGACAATCCATTCATCGGAAGTATCTACCATCGATTCGAGTTCTTTATTCGTCAGAATTTTTTCTGGTAAAAAAGAACCCGACCCAATAATACGGGCTATTTTGCTCTTGCTCACACTGATCCTTTGTCGCCTAATTAAGGACATATTATACGTAATTTGAGCATTAAATTAAAAGAAACTTATAACGCTTGAACCCTCTTCTAAGCCTCAAAATTGACAATTTAAAATTTTAATAACCACTCTCATCGCTTATAAAATGGATGCCTCATTTTTTGCTACTAGGACGCACACGCATAGAGCTAAAACGTACTCGTTGCGTTCCTCCTCGACTATCGCCGTCCTCTGAAACAGCTTTTGGGGCCGCTGGCGTTGGTTTGGGAACAGGCATTATTCTCGACAGCACTGTGGGTGTGGACGGTGTAGCAGGAACTGCCCGATCAGCAATTCTTTCGATATCATTAAATTCTTTGTCTGATGAAGATGGTACCACATAAAACCGACGGTTATTGAAAGACCTGCCTCTTAGATTAACGCCCTCACTATTTACAACCGTGGGTCTCAAAAAATACCCAGGATATCTGCGGCTAAGATTATGATATTGCTCGTCAATCGGAGGTTGATCTGAAGAGATTGGCGGTAGACCGTACATTGATCGCTGAGCATCACGCTGAAGCTCTAATAGCTCTGACGAGTCTATGTCCATGTCCTTTCCTTCATCATCACTCTGAGTTTGATCTAGAGTCTCTTGAAAAAATTCTTGAGCAAGCAGCCCAAGCTTACGCTCACCTTCAGAAATAAATTCAAATGCTTCTTTTTCTTCAAACTCACCTAAAGCAATCTCTACGCACCTTAAAGGCAATTGCTCTCTCGAGAGGCCATAGCGAGTTGGGGGGTTGTTTAAGAACTCTTCTGATCGAAGTAAGTTGTCAAATTCAGCTGCCATACTTTTTCTGGCACATTCTCCAATATTCACCACATTGCTCATCTCATTTTTGTCGTTGTCACCAACATGTTTTCCTTTTGTCTTAGCATTTTTGGCTTTCGCTTTGGGTTCTTCTGTTTTTGCTTCTGGGTTTTTTTTAAGCAGATCTGAAAGCTGCGTGTCACTTGAATACCTCTTTAAAACAATCTCCGCATCAAGAACGGGTTTCATATACGATCTCAAAATATCCACCCCAGCTTCATCTAACGCAGCTTCAAAGTTAAACTCTGGGTCTCCGAGCTCCTCATAAGCCTCTGGGAGATCAGTCCTGCCATTAGGGTACCCACCTTTAAAGTCTGGATAATATGGTACATCGAGCTGGAACACTGCAGGAAGGTCTTCCATAAAATTTGTAAGATCTGCTCTTAGTGGCTCTCTTGGATCAATAACTCGTTGAAGCCATATATCATGTTCGGTTTGAGTTATGTGCCCCGCAAGCAATAGAGCCTTTAACTGAGATTTAGTGCTGCCATCGGGATTGTATAAAAATACTCGAGGATCAGGCTCAATAACCGGCTCTGTAGGATCAACTTCAAATGGAAGCGGCTCTTGATAAGACTTATCGGGCGTCAAAGGAAGTTGCATATGAAGACTTCTTTGCTCGAGTTGCTGGCTGCCTCTAGAGAAATCTTGAAACCTTGGTCCAAACAAGCGAGAGCCAACCATAGCTGCCCCACCAGAAAAAACGCCCGCAATTGTTTCAAGGCGAAATAGTTGAGTTCCTACACTAGTTGCACCACTTCCGATGGTATTAAATGCTTGAGAGTTTGCAAAAAATGCAAAGTTAAGTGAGCCTGGAATTGTCGGGGCCGCGGCTGCTGCTGCTAATGTTGAAGTGGCATAAGCCGCTGTGGCAGCAGCCATTACCTTACTAGCCATACGTGTATGCCACGGTTGTTCAAAATATTTAGCAGTCAATACTTGCTGAGTTGCCTCAAATCGATCCCCAATCCCTCTTGCTGCAGACCCATACAATGCGTCCCCTAAACCTACAGATCCTGTAAAAGCCATCACTTTCTCCTTTCGTGGTATTTTTAAGGCGAAGATGCTAACTAATTTATTTAATTAATACAATTTTTAATTGAGTTCGTAGCTATTTTTTAAGAATTAAATTTATTATTTTAAAATAGAATAACGAAAAATACCTTTCTAAGATTTGTGAATGTGTTTCTGTTTCTTGCAAAAATGACTCTTGAGTGTTAACATTTCGCGATTAAAAAAATGATTAGGAATTTATAAATCATGGAAAAAATGAAGAAGAGTCATCTTGCATTGATTGCAGTTGTCGTATTAATGACCCTTTATAACATACTGCCAACTGTTATCTATTACTCTAAACCGCTTTCAAAGCCCATTAGTCAAAAGCAAGCTCAGAAAGTCGCAGCTCAAGCGCTTGAGCGGATCGACAACTTGCAGCAAGACTCTCTAAAATGGATTAAAGCATACACCAAACATCTAGGCATCTCTCCCAAATCTATAGAAATCCAATCTGATAATCCACAGCTCATTGAAGTCTCATTTTTGAAAGCTGAACATGCCAAAAAGTTTAAAACTTTTTTACCTAGAGCAGGGTCGATGATTGCGTTTGTTCCCGCGCAACTTTCTCTAGCTTCTGAAAATAACGAAAGCCCGACTAAAGTTCTTGTGGAGCAAAAAGTTGGATTAAAAACAGATGCCAATCAAATTAATAAACTTTTTCAATATATCCCTAAAGAAACAGATGGACAACTCTCTTTAACTTATCAAAAATTGATTAAAGAGCGCCTCTCTCAAATAGCTTTAGCCTTGGCCGGACAAAGTTTTAACGCCCAGTTAAGCACAATCCCAAATTCTCCATTTGCAGACCAAAAACTGATTGATGCTGCCACTGAAATAAACAGCTTAACTAAAGCTTTTGGTGAAAGCTCCCCTTTTACAAAAAGATACTTTATGAGCTTTACTCAAAGTCATCTTGCTAGCGCTAAGTCAATCCAACCTTTCATGGATCGTCTAGAAAAACTAGAAAAGGAACTCAACAAAAAAGCAAATGGATTGCAAAACAAAGAAGAGGAAAAAAACAAACTACTGAATGATCAAAAACAAATCACTCAAGCAATTAAAACAATCAAGCGCAATCAAAAGATTTTTGAATCTGGAGAATCTCCTTTAACAGCTCAAACGGTTCAAGACAGCGTCCATTTAGAAAATAATATTTTCAAGTTGGGCAATAAAAACCCTTTTATTCACTCGCTGGAGTTAGATTGGACCCAAGATACTGTTAAGCTTCATATGCACCCAGACATTGCAAATCTATTAACCACTTTGGTGAACTCTAATGATATTCGCCTTAAAAAAGATAAGCTCAATCAACTTATTATTAATGAAGTTGCTCGTGTCTCTCAAAAAACAAATGAGACGATCTCTCCTTCAGAAGAGGGCTATGTAGCATCATTAAATCAATTAGACAATATTCAAAGTTGCTTATTAATGGATTTGGGCTATATCGCTCAGATGGAAGTTGAAAAACTGATTCAAAAAGTACACACATGGTCTCCCCAGTCTCCTGAATTTATAAATAATGCTTTCCCTATCTGGGACTATCAAACTTATCAAAGTTTGCCTGATAAAGATAAAAAATTTGGAATGATTGTTTATGCTCCAGTCATTGACTCTGAGGAACCTTTAAGTGGTTTTCAAAATGGGTCTATTTACGTCATTGCCAAAGGATTAAATCCAATCCTACAAAAGTACCAACAGTTTGCAAATTTAGAACAAGCAGAACATTTTAAAGAAGAATTTATCCAGCTCCAAAATATTCTAAAACAAATGGGCTTTCAATTTTCTTATCTTGCTGCAGAAGGGGAATTTCCAACAGAATTTCATCAAGATGTAATCTTTGAAAATCCAAGTTATTACGCCAATATTTTAGCAGCAACTCGTGAAAACTTTTCTGTTCATGGCAACAAAAAATATGCTCTTTTAGAACTGACAGATTTAGAGCAGCGCATTCTTGCCAGCAATAAGATTGAGGGACAAATTCATGAGGAACTTTTAAAGTGGAATGAAGATTATCAAGCTTCTCTTGTCGATCTACATGACGCTTATAGCCGCTTTTTAATCCCCGCTCCTACAAAAAATATTTTTTTGAGTAATTTTCTTTTGAATGCCAAAGAGTACTTTAGAGGTGATCATCGAAAAGTTTTAAAATGGGGCCTTGACCTTATTGGTGGAAAATCCATTTTAATCGGTTTAAAAGATCATAATAACAAGATGATTAGCGATAAAGAAAGCCTCTCAGAAGGTGCTAATGAACTCACGCAGCGTGTCAATAAAATGGGCCTCTCTGAAGTAGATATTCGAGTTCAAGGTAATTACATAGCGCTTGACTTCCCCTCCTCCAAAGGATTGTCAGCAAGTGAGCTCATTAAAGGTTCTTCTATGTCTTTTCATATCATCAATGAAAAGTTTAGTTCGAAGAATTCTCCTTATTACAACGCCATGCAAAAATTTTTGCAAGATGTCTGGAATGAAGCGGTTATCACTAATCGTAAAGACATGGAAGGAATTAACTTAATTGCTTTCAAACATTTAGGTGGTTCTGAAGAAAACTTGGAATTCCATCCAAGATCAGAGCATGCCAAAGAGCTTTACGAACATGGGTTCAAACTTTCCAATCCTCAAAACAATTCAAGTCAAAGTGATTTTGATACGACTCTTTCTACGATTGGTATCTATAGAGGAGAAGACTTTTCACAATGGCGCGGCCAGGGTCATCCATTAATTGTTATGTTCAACAATTATGCTTTGGAAGGGGCTGATATTGAAAATGTCCGCACTCATTATGATCCCACTCAAGGAAACTCTTTAGCTTTTAATATTAAGAGCTCCTCTAAAACCTCTGAGAAGAGAAATCCAAGAGAGGCTCTCAATCATTGGACTGCTGAGTTTGCTAAAGATAAAATGATTGGTTCCGTTTATGAAAAATACACACTCTCCCGTGGTTGGAGGATGGCTATTGTACTCAATGGCCAAGTGATTAATGATCCTCAACTAAACCAACCTTTACATGATAACGTACAGGTCACTGGAGGTTTTACTCAACATGAAGCCTCACGCCTTGCTGCTGATCTAAAAGCAGGCTCTTTATCTTTTACTCCTCAAATTCTTTCTGTAGAGAATGTCAGTGCTGATCTGGGAAAAGCAGAAAGAACCCAGGGTATTACAGCGACAGTGATTGCTTTAGTTTTAGTCGTTGCGTTAATGATTGCTTATTATCGCTTTTCTGGACTCATCGCCTCCATTGCTGTTTTATTTAACCTTTTGATCATGTGGGCTATTCTTCAAAACCTACAAGCAACGCTGACTCTTTCAGGCCTTGCAGGAATTGTTTTAACAGTGGGTATGGCTGTCGATGCGAACGTTTTAGTTTTTGAACGCATTCGCGAAGAGCTCAGACAAGGCAAGCCACTAGCTACAGCTGTTGCCTTGGGCTATCAAAAAGCGTTTAGCGCAATTCTTGACTCTAATCTCACAACGATCATTGCTGCAGTTATTCTACTGAGCTTTGATGCAGGTCCTATTAAAGGCCTTGCTATTACGTTAACAATCGGTATTACTTCTTCAATGTTTACAGCTCTTTTTATGACAAGAGCCTTTTTCACCCATTGGTTAACTTATACAAAAGCCACAACATTAAAAATGGCTAATTGGTTCAATATTAAGACAACCGTAGACTTCTTGAAAAAGGGTCGCATTGTTTCTTTAATTTCGATTTTTACAATTGTTGTCGGCGGCACACTTCTCCTTCAGCAAAATAAATCGATCTTTGGAATGGATTTTACAGGAGGCTATTCTCTCAATATGCAAATAGATCCTGCCACCACCAAAGATTATAGAAAAGCAGTTGCAAACGCCCTTCTTTCAGCAGGAGCTAAAAGCACCGATTTTCAAATTAGAGAACTTAGCCAACCCAATTCTTTAAGAATCCAATTTAGTTCGGCTCTAGATGAAAAAGGAAGACCTTTCTATGGCTTATCGATGGAGCAAAGTGTTCATGGAAAAGCCACATGGCAAAATAACCCAAGATTGCAGTGGATTGTAGACGCCCTGGCTGCTAAGCAAATTAAGCTCACTTCACAAAGTTTATCGACTTTAGAAAAGAATTGGTCTGAAATGAGTGGACAACTTTCGAAAACCACTCGCAACAATGCGCTCATTGGCCTTTCATTAGCCATCGTTGCAATCTTGATTTATATCTCCTTTAGATATGAAATTAAATATGCTATTAGCGCGATTCTATGCATTGTTCATGATGTCTTAATCAGCGTAGCCCTTCTTGCAATACTCCATTTTGCAGGTGTGTCTATTCAAATAAACATGCAAGTCATTGCAGCTTTAATGACCATTATCGGCTACTCTCTAAACGATACCATTATTGTTTTTGACCGCATACGAGAAGATAAGAAAATGCTTAGAACCAAATCTTTTGAAGAGGTGATCAATCATTCCATTGGGGTGACCTTAAGTCGTACTGTAATGACCTCGTTGACGACCTTTGTCGTTCTCTTAGCCCTCGTTTTAATGGGTGGTGCTAAGATTTTTGATTTTTCTCTCTTAATGAGTTTGGGGGTTATTATTGGTACGCTCTCCTCTATTTTTGTTGCACCGCTGGTTTTACAGTTTATGCATCAAAGAGAGCAAAAAGCCCAAAGAGAGCCTACAATTATAGAAACAAACCCTGCAGCATAATTTTTTTAGGCCTTTCCTTAAGGGAAAGGCCTCTTTCATAAAAAAGGTTATTGCATGTCATTTCAAAACTTGATAAACGGATACTTTGAAAAATAAATTATAGTGTTATGAAATGAACTTGGAGCTAATAAGCACGCCCCATAGCCTAACAAGCTTTGTAGAGATTTGTATTTGCGACCTCAGCTGGAGGTAACAATGTCTTTTACAGATAAGGCCGAAGATTTTCTTTGGATTGAACCTAAAGAAAACCTTCTTGAGACAAACAAGTTAATTGATGAATTTAATATTCATCCCATCACGGCAAAATTATTAGTCACTCGCAACGTGACTGATTACACTTCTGTACATAAACTTCTTTACTCTAAACTTCCCGACTTACTGGACCCTTATTTATTCTTAGGAATGGATGATGCTGTCAAAAGGATCGCTCTTGCCATCGAAAAAGAAGAAGGGATCTTAATCTATGGAGATAATGATGTTGATGGCATGACAGGGACCGCGTTATTGACCGATTTTTTTAAATCTTTAGGCGCTAAAGTTGATTTTTATGTTCCTAATCGCAACTACCTCAAACACTCTGTCATTATCGATGCTTTGAATTTTGCCATCGAGCAAAACTATAAGATTGTGATTACCGTGGACTGCAGCATCACAGCAACTGATGAAATCGAAGAGCTGGTGCGTGACAAAGTAGAAATTATTATTACCGATCACCATGAACCTACTGTCAAATTACCACACAGCATTGCCACCTTAAACCCCAAGCTTCTCAATAGCACCTATCCCAATCGAGAGTTAACTGGCGTGGGTGTAGCTTTTAAATTAGCGCATGGGCTCACCAATTACCTCATTGCAAATAAAAAATTAGACCCTAAGACAGTGGATTTAAAAACATATCTCGACTTAGTAGCTCTTGGCACAGTCGCTGATATGGGCGCTCTTGTTGGAGAGAATAGAATTCTTGTCCGCTATGGATTAAAACAACTCAAACAAACCAATCGCATTGGCTTAAAAAAACTGTTTAAAGAATGCGATATTAGTACCCAAGAGATTTCAGCAAACTCCATCGCATCTAAAATTGCTCCACGTATGAATAGCCTGGGACGAATCGCTGATCCCAGAAGAGGCGTTGAATTTTTACTCGTTCAAGATCCAAAGGTAGCTGAGGTGATGGCCAAAGAGCTCGATTTAAATAATATCGAAAGACAAAAAATTGAACGCCACTTATCAGATGAAATTGATCATTATATTGCCACCCATTCTGAAATTTTAAATGAAAAAGCCATCGTCCTTTTTTCAGAAAATTGGCATCCGGGGATTATTCCAATCATTTCATCGCGTATCTCTAAACAATACAATCGCCCAACCATTATTATTTCGATTGATAATGATGGTATTGGCAAAGGTTCGATGAGAACGATTAAAGAATTTCCTCTTTTACCTATTTTAAAGAAAACCTCTAAGTTACTCATTAATTTTGGAGGTCATGACATGGCTTCTGGAATGACCATTCATAAGCAAAATATTGAAGAATTTAAAAAGATTTTCATCTCTGAAGCTAATGCACAATTAAAAATTGATGATGTACAATCCAAGCTTTATCTTGACGCGCATGCCAACTTTGCTGACTTAACATTTGACCTCATGGATTCTCTTAATATGCTAGAACCTTTCGGCAACGAAAATCCATCCCCTATTTTCTATTGTCATGCTAAGCAAGCTTGGCCACCTAAAGTCATTAATAAGTTTCATTTAAAACTCTTCTTAGAACAAGGAGATCGCTTTTTAGAGGGCATTGCCATTGGCATGGCTCATCGGCGCAAAGACCTCTATAAGAAAGGCCTTTCTCTCAAAATCGCCTTTACACCTCAGGTTAATTATTATCAAAAAAAGGCGAGTATCCAGCTTTTTATTCGTGATTTTAAAATATTGGGTTAGCATGGACTGCAAACATCATCATCACCATCATGTTCCACATGATCTTACTCGTAAAGAAAGTATGAGAGCGCTAAAAAAAACGCTTTATATTGTCACTTTTTTTATGCTAGTAGAGCTTATTTTTGGTTGGATTGCCAACAGCTTAGCTTTGATTACAGATGCTTTGCATATGTTTACCGATGCCGGAGCAATAACCCTTTCTTTATTTGCTTTTTGGATTGCCAAAAGACCAGCCAATGTTAAATTGAGTTATGGTTATCATCGCTTTGAAATTATTGCCGCCCTTATTTCAGGCTTTTCTACCTGGGGTTTATCTGCCTGGTTAATTTACGAAGCCATTCACAGGCTAGCTCATCCAGAACCTGTGAAAGGACCGATGGTTTTAATTGTGGCTTCCATTGGCTTTCTTGCCAATTTTGCCATGATGGCTATCTTACATAAAAACCAAAAAAGTAGTTTAAATGTTCGAGGGGCTTACATTCATATTTTAGGTGATCTTCTTGGAAGCTTAGGGGTCATCCTTGCCGGTATTTTACTCATTATTTTTAATTGGTATCCCATTGATCCCATTATTACCCTTGTTTTTTCTTTAATCGTTGTTTTTAGCGCCACAAAACTCATTAAAGATACCCTTCACATTTTAATGGAAGGAACACCCCAAAATATCAACACTCAAGAAGTCATTCAAGATCTCTTAAAATTGCCCCATGTTAAAGAGGTCCATGATTTACATATTTGGTGTCTTACTCTTGATCAAATTAGTTTAAGCGCTCATCTTATTTCTGATGAACAAACCGAGACTCTCCGTGCTGCTAAAAGTCTCCTTAGTGAAAAACATGGGATCGAGCATATTACCTTGCAAATTGAACCGCAACAAGGCTATCAATGCTTGCCCTGCTCATTTTCTAAAAAAGCCACCTTGTCTTAAATGATAACAAATTGTTATTCTGTCTTTTCATAAGTCTTTATGGGATTTCTAGAAGAGATGAAATACGATCTTTTAAGCCTAGGTTCTGCTGTAATCGATAAAATTGTTTGCGTCAACGATGAATTTCTTCTTAAAAATCGTCTCGAAAAAGGTGGGACAAGAAATTACCTTAACCAAGATCTCGAGATTCTAATTAAACAATTAGAAAATAAAACACTCCTTCCTGTTCCAGGAGGAAGCGCTGCAAATGCAACAAAAGTAGTGGCTGGTCTAGGTAAGAAGTGTGCTTATATTGCTAAGATTGGGAAGGACAAATGGGGAGAGTTTTATCGAACTAATTGCCTTGAAAGAGGGATTGAACCCCTTTTTAGTGAATCTAAGCTGCTGCCCACTGGCGCATTGTTAGCCCTTGTAACCCCAGATGGGGAGAGAACACACTGTCCAGATCTAAGAGCCTGCCAATCCATCACCGCTTCTGATATCAATGCCAACCATTTTAAGCATACGAACCTCTTTCATTTAGATGGCTATAACTTTTATTATTTAGAAGCCCTCTCTGCAGCTATTGAAGCAGCTAAATTTCACCAATGCAAAATCTCTTTAGATTGCGGCAGCTATGAGATCATGCGATCTCATTTTGAAATGATTATGGAATTATTAGAGAAGCGTACGTTCCATCTATTTTTTGCCAATGAACGAGAAGCTTTTGAATTAACAGGTCGATCAGATCCTTTTGACGCCTGCCATGACCTCTCAAAGTATAATGATTATACGACTGTTATGATGGGAGAAAGGGGTTCTGTCACCTACTTTCAGAATAAAATGTATTATCGACCAACCGAGCCTATTAAGCCTGTGGACACAACGGGCGCAGGTGATATGTATGTGGGTGGTTTTTTATATGGATATATATGTGGTGCTTCGATTGAAGAATGCATGAGCTATGGAACAATGACAGCTGCTGAAGGTATTCAAGTTTTTGGAGGAGAACTCCCCGTTAAACACCTACAGCAGCTGCAAAAAAAGTTAACGAGCCTAGAACTTGTTAACTCTTAACTAACGACTCTTCTTCTACCGTTTTTTTTTGCAAGAAACTTCTCGCGATATTCATTCACGTCATCTTCATGAATAACCCAAGCTGCTCCTTTGCGAATTGCCTTAAGCATATTCACGCGAGTCGCATAGTAAATTTTCTGAGCTGGAACGCCTAAAACTTTCGCTACTTGGTTCACTGAATAATACCCTTTATCGTTATCAAACACGAGTTCACCAGCAAAAGTAGACTTCGTTCTTGAATATTTATGTCTGCGGTATTCTTCTAAGTCACGTAGACTAATTGTCCAACGAGTAGAGTCTTTTTGCGCTCTTAGCTTATTTTGTTTAATAGCTACATAAATAGCTTGTCTAGTTACTGCATTGATACGAGCCGCTTCTGTGATTGTCACCGCTTGGTCTTTATCATGTTGAGCCGAACTTTCATTAGTTTGCTCTGCAGAAGAATAGACATTTTGATTGTATTCTTCGTTCATCTTGTTACCCCCTAAAGAATGAAATAATAATTAAAATTTTATTTTGTATATTATCTTTTAATTTAACTATAACATAGTAAATACTTTTAATCAACGCTTACATAATAAAGTTTTATTCTATTAATAAACAAACAAAAATTTAATTTATTAAACAGTAAACTTACTTTAAATAACCCGCATCTATCTCATAAAATGCTAATAACAAGCAACATACACAAAAAATTATCTAAAAAATAGGTTGTTTTTATTATTATTTAAAATTAAAAGTTAACTAGTTTAGTTTAACCTCCATTAACTTACAAGCTTTCTAACAGGGCCCTAAATGATGGACAGACCCAAAAGTAACCGACTTAATTATCTAATAATTAATATTTTAAGTTAAAAATCAACCCTAAGCCCCTCCTCAAAGGACTGGTTTTTCTAAATTTCTAAAGTAAAAGGGCTTATATTAAAAAAAAGGCTTGATTTTTGAGCTCTATTTCTTATATACGTATTATTTTACTGAAAACAGAGGCCTTTTTATGCGGTTTAATTTTTCAAAACTCTTCTTTTTAGTGGTTTTCTGCCCTGTTTTTGCCTTTGGTAAAGTGCCCGACCTACAGCCAAACGACGTCCAAGCTAAAATTAATGAGTTTTTGCATAATCATATCACTCAAAAGAAGCTCACTTCAGAGATTATGCGCCGAACCATTAGTAACTATATTGAGCAATTAGACCCCCTCAAATCTTATTTTTGTGAAGAAGACCTTAAAGACTGGCTAGATCCCAGCCCGGAACTGCTAGAAACGACCCTATCCTCCTTCAATAAAAACAATTTCTTGGTTTTTGAAGAAATTTATCAAAAAATGCTGCAATGCATGGAAAGAAGAGCCCTCTTTGAGCAAGAAATAGAGAAGCGAGAGCTCAAAAATGATGTTTCTTCTAAAGATATTGACCCTAAAAAATGGTGCCAAACTCCTGAAGAACTGAAGGAAAAATTGTACAAAGTCCATAGTATCCAAGCAAAATATGCTCAGAAACTAGATCAAGACTTTCATGACAAATTCTTTATCTTATTGAAAAAAAGACGAAATTGGCGCGAACAAGAAGTTAAAGGCGAAAAAAAAGAAGATCAACAACCGATCATGTTTTCTTATATTTTGAAATCGGTTGCTTCAGCGCTTGATTCCCAAACAGATTATTTTCCACCTGATGAAGCCAAGCTCATTATGCAACAAGTTCAACAACGCATGCTTGGGGTCGGAGTCAGATTAATTGATGATCTCACCGGCTTTAAAATTTTAGAGCTTGTCGATGGAGGCCCGGCTAAAAAGCAAGGGGAATTACAGGTGAATGATAAAATTATCGCTGTTAATGCAGAACCTGTTGTAGGGATGGATATTCAACAAGCAGTTCAACTCATTCAAGGAAAAGAAAATACTAAAGTGGTGTTAACCGTTTTAAGAGAATCTCAAGATCAAGCAGAGAAAGCGCAAAAATTAGACATATCCATTACTCGGGGCGATATTGTTATTGAAGATACCCGAATTCAAACAGCCATTGAGCCATTTGCAGATGGAGTCATTGCCCATATTACTTTGCATGGATTTTATCAAGATCCCAATAGCTCATCGGCTGAAGATCTCTACAATAAAATTGCAGAAATTAAAGAGAAAAATCATCTCAAAGGAATTGTTTTAGACCTGCGTAATAACAGTGGAGGACTCCTTATTCAAGGAGTTGCTATTAGCTCTTTTTTCATTGGAAAAGGCATTGTGGCCTCTACCAAGCAATATGACGGAACTCTTCTTCATTTTAGAAATGAGCAGCCTAATATTGTCTGGGATGGTCCCCTGATTGTCTTAATGAATAAAGCCAGCGCTTCTTCTGCAGAAATTGTTGCTCAATGCCTGCAAGATTATGGCAGAGCCATTATTGTAGGGGACGCTCAAAGTTTTGGCAAAGGCACCTATCAACTAACGACGATTATGCCACACCTTTCTTCTGTAAATCCCAAAGGAGAATATAAAATTACTCAAGGGATGTATTACACCGTTTCTGGAAAAACACCTCAGCTAGTCGGGGTCTCTTCAGATATTGTGGTACCCAGCTACCTAGCCGAAGTTGAGTATGGAGAAAAATTTTCTAAATATCCTGTGCCTAATAATTCGATTGAAGCCAATTATGAAGATAAATTGGGAGACATTTCTCCCTGGCATCGGCCTTATTATAAGAAAACCTACCTCAATAATTTACAAATGAAGCTCCATGTTTTTGTTAAACACCTTCCAACACTCAGAGAAAATTCTTTAAAAAGACAAAATAACAATCCTGACTATTTACATTTTCTCAAAATTCTCAAAGAAGAACCCGAAGATGCTCAATTAGCTCAAAATGACCTGCAGCTTTTAGAGACCTATAGCATTATGAAAGATTTAATTTATCTTTATGAACAAGAGCAAAATAAGCTCGCTAAACAAAGTGCTTAATGGGTTGTCTTTAAGAAAAAGAAATAAAGCTGTCCAACGCTAAACATATCAGATGCTTTGCGCTGCGCCTCTTCCCCTGTTCCGAAAAAGATTTCACATCGGCCAGGACCCATGACAGCTCCTCCCGTATCTTGATTTAACACAAATTTCTTAAAGGGATAATTTTTTTTATCCTTATACAGTTTAAGATCTACAAAGGCTAAAGCTGCCTTCGGAAAAAGACGATTATCTGTTGAGATAGCTCGTTCAGCTTGGAGAAAAACACTCAAGGCCCCCATTGGCCCTTTTTTTCGTTCCAAAAAGAACACATAGCTTGGGTTTTTTTGAAGATAATGAGAAAGTTTTTGAGGGTTTTGATAAAAGTAATCTCCAATAATACTAGGCAGCAGTTGTTGTTTAGTAAAAACCCCCTCTTTGAGAAGCTCTAAGGCCAAACTAAATCCCACGGTGGAACAATTTCTGGAGCTATAACCATAGCGTTTAACATCTCCATCAGGCAGCTGAACAGCTACAGAACCTTGAAACTGGGCCATATAGACATCGTAGGGATTATTTAAATAAACAAGTTCCAGTTTTTTCCCTTTTAAAACCCCTTTTTCATCAATCTCTTGCCTTGTCCAATACTGCGGCACAACTTTACCATTTTTTAAAAGACGTCCTGCAACTTTATTTTTCTTGTTTAACACCATATCAGAGGGTGTTTTGTAAAGAGGATAACAGAATTGCTCATCTGGTTCTAATTTTCCTAGATAGAGTGGCTCAAAATATCCTGTAAAGAGAACACCCTTTTTATCCTCTCTCCCTATCGATTTATAAATGACAAAATCATTTTTAATCTTCCGATCAAGTTCTTCAGCTGAAAGATTACTATTTAGAATGGCCTTGAAATGCTCTAAACTTTTTTTAGTTCGTTCATGGGTAATTCCCCATTTTGGGAATTGGTAGATGGAGCTTGAACGATTTAAGTAAGCTAAGCTCTCATTAATCGCCACCATAAGATCTTTTTTATCATCTTTTGATAAATCTCCAAAAAAAGGTAGTTCTGAGGGATTTTTGACCTCTACCCAAGGTTTTTGCTCTTTAGCTTCTATGTTTGTCAAAAAGCAAACGGAGAAGATAGCAATAAAAAATTTAATTTTTAGATTAAAGCTCATAACAGCCAAGTTTTTATAGTGTATTGCAATTGACACTTATAAGAAAAAAGTGAACAATATTTCTCCTTTATACTTTAAACATTAATTTTATGACAGTTCGCGTTCGTATCGCTCCATCTCCTACCGGTGACCCACATGTTGGCACCGCTTATATGGCTTTGTATAATCTTGTTTTTGCAAAGCATCACAAAGGTAAATTCATTCTTCGCATCGAAGATACCGATCAGAAACGATCACGCCCCGAATATGAGCAAAATATTTTTAAAGCTCTCAATTGGGCAGGAATTCAGTGGGATGAAGGACCTGATGTTGGCGGGGAATATGGCCCCTATCGTCAATCTGAGCGCACTGAAATTTATCGCAAATATTGTGCGATGCTACTTGAGCAAGGTCATGCTTATCGCTGTTTTGCCACTCCTGAAGAATTAGCAGACATGCGTCAAATGCTAGCTAAAACAGGGCAAAAATCGGGATATGATCGACGTTATCGCAATTTATCCGAAGAAGAAATTAAAGCAAGGCTTGGCCGAGGCGAATCCTATGTCGTTCGACTCAAAATACCCTTAAAAGGTGAATGTGTTTTTGAAGATGCCATCAAAGGACGTGTGACAACTCCTTGGGCAGATGTAGATGATCAGGTTTTATTAAAGTCAGACAATTTTCCAACCTATCATTTAGCCAATGTTGTCGATGATCATCTCATGAAAATAACTCATGTGATTCGTGGGGATGAATGGATGCCCTCGACTCCCAAACACATTTTTCTTTATCAATGCTTTGGCTGGGAACCCCCTACATTTATCCACATGCCCCTTCTTTTTGGAATGGATGGAAAAAAACTCTCTAAAAGGCGTAATCCAACCTCCATTTTTTATTACCGTGATTGTGGCTACCTGCCAGAAGCCTTTGTCAACTTTTTGAGTTTGATGGGTTTTAGCATGCCAGAAGATAAGGAAATCTATTCTTTGAAAGAATTGATTGCGAGCTTTGATGTGAAACGACTCGGAACATCTCCAGCTGTTTTTGATATCAAAAAACTAGATTGGCTCAATCAACACTATCTCATTCACTCGATCTCCGAAGAAGAGCTTTGGCCCCGTATTCAAGAGTGGGGATTTAATGATGCCTTCATGAAAAAATTGATGCCCCTTTGTCATACAAGAATTAAAACATTTGGCGAGTTTATAGAGCTTTGTGGCTTTTTATTCATGAATCACTTGCCCATCACTGCAGAGCTTTTATGTCCGAAAGAAATTTCTCAAGAAGTGTGCTGCGCGATTATCCAATCTGCTATTTGGCACCTCGAAACTAACGATGATTGGAGTCGCGATAATTTTTATATGGCAACCAAAGTTGTCTCTGAACTTTTTAATGTAAATCATAAAAAAGTCGTGATGCCTATTTTCTTTGCAGCTTTAACTGCCAAGCATTCTGGGCCCCCTTTGTTTGATGCAGCTGTATTACTCGGCAAAGATCGTACTCGCGCACGTCTTCTTAAAGCGATGGAAACTTTAGGCAGCCTATCGAGTAAAAGAATCCAACTTTTACAAAAATGTTGGGAAAATAAAGATTGTCAGAAATTTTTAAATCCATAGAGTTTTTATCAATGAATTTTGATAAAAATAACCCTTTTTTAGCGACTATTCTTGAGAGAGACGTTTTAAGCAAACCTGGCTCTCATAAATGCACTCTTCATATTTCTTTAGATATTAGTGGATCACATTTTGAGTATCAAACGGGAGATTCTATCGCTATCCTCCCTCAAAATAGTCCCCTGCTTGCTAAAGAAGTTTTACTTGCTCTAAACACAGATGCTGAAGAAACAATCTTAGATCCCCGTTCAGAAACTGCGATGAGCGCCATGAGCTTTTTAGTAAACCATGCCAATCTCTCAAAAGTCACTAAAAAGTGGGTTCAATTTATTTCAGAGAACGTCTCAAGCCACCATGAAAAAGAAGCTTTAGAACAACTTCTCAAGCAAGAAAATAAAGAACAGTTAAAAAACTTTTGTGAGCAACGACATCTTTGGGATTTTCTCAGAGAATTTTCAAGCTTGTCCCTTTCCTTAAACAAGTGCTTACCGATTTTTGGCCCACTACTTCCTCGCTTTTATTCGATAGCCTCTTCACAAAAAATTCACCCTAATCGAATTGATCTTTTAGTGGCTTATTTCAAATACATGACGAATAAACATCTGCGCCATGGAGTCGCCTCTCATTATCTTTGCGAACTAGCTCCCATGCATAGCCCGATTGTCCCTATGTATATCCATCCTTCTAGAGGATTTACCCTTCCAAAAAATTCTGATCTTCCGATTATCATGATTGGTCCAGGCACAGGCATTGCCCCTTTTCGCGGTTTTATGCAAGAGCGTTTGGCTCAAAATGCCAAAGGTAAAAACTGGCTTTTTTTTGGGGATTGGAATCAAGAATTTGATTACTACTACCAAGACTATTGGCAAATGCTAGAAAAGCAACATTTCTTAAAAGTGTCTCTTGCCTTTTCTCGAGATCAAGAACATAAAGTTTATGTTCAACATAAAATGTTTGACGTTGCTGAAGAATTTTGGCAATGGCTTGAGCAAGGGGCCATTGTCTATGTCTGCGGCGATGCCTCTAACATGGCAAAAGATGTAGATCAAGCTCTCCATCAGATTATTGAAGAGCAAGGTCGACTAACAACCGATGAAGCCAAAGAGTATGTTAAAAAGATGAGAGAAGAATTGCGCTATCTCCGAGATGTTTATTAAACTCTTCTACTTAAAGACTATTTCTTTAAAAAATTAGCCTTCTTCAGTATAATTTTTGTAAAATTATTAACTTATACCCCATAAAAGGAACTATTTATGTCGGGACCTAATCGTACTTGCGCCTATTCAATTCTACAAAATACAGACTCCCCGTTCTCGCTTAATCAACTAGCGATTTATCATCCAGGTAGCGCGCACCACGCCACCCCCAGTTCTCCATGCTCCCCATCCAGTAGAAGTCCTACATTTACTCCCAAAAAATTTGAATTCACTGCTACTGCAGTTCAATCTAAATTTAGCATTGTCCCAAATACACTTGTGATGAATACGATTGCTTATCCTTACCCAGAAGCAGCAGCCTCAGACATGAATCCCAATGCTGTTTTGGAATATGTCCACAGAGAGCAGCCTACGCAAATACTCCGCCTTGCATTTAGTTTTGTAGAACAGCCCTATAACAAAGCTGACGCTCATGGGGCGCTTAGATTCGACGCTTCTTTTAAGATTGTAATGACAAAAGAGGATGTAACAGTGCAGTGACCCTCGTAAGCTGTCTTTGAAATGGATTTCTAAAAACACTCTATTAAAACTAGCTTATTGAAGCTCATAGCGCGCAATCATTAGCAATATCTTCTGCGATCTATGAAGCACTCACCCAATTTGGATAGATTTAAGACTATTTCTTTCAAAAAAATCTCTTTTGTGTTATAATTTTTGCAAATTTAATAAATTCAATCACCTAAAAGGAAATGTTTATGGCCGGAGCTTCAGTTACAAGAGTTGATTTTTATATTAGGCAAGAACAAGACTCCCGTTTTACAGCGGTAGGAATATCTATCCAACACCCTCACATCACTACCAGGGGTAATCCACCTAGAACACGCACTGTTTATATTGAGTCAGCAAGTACTTCACAACTGCAGCAGCGAGTCGGGCAAGTTGTGAGCAATTCGATTGATTACGCCCTTGATCCAAGTATGCTTTCAGAAGTAAATCGGCGCGCTATCCTTAGATACACTCACCAAGATCATCCAAATAAAACATCTATTCTTTCATTTGATTTTTCAGAAATGCCTTCTGGTCAAGCTTCTTTTACTATTCGGCTGAATAATGATGGTGTAACCATGACAGAAGTTCAAAGTGAAGACCACACAACCATCTTAGAATGACCCGTGCAAAATAGAATTAAGACTCATTGCGCGCAATCATTTGAGCTCCAGACTGTGAGTAGGGGTAATGAAAATCTCAAGAATATCAACATGCTCAGAGTGACTTAAGGCAAAATAAATCACATCAGCAATATTCTCTGCGATCGATGAAGGGCTCATTCAATTTGGATACATTGAAGACTATTCCTTTTAAAAAAGAGTGTCTATCGGTTATAATCTTTTTGCAAATTTAACTAATAAAACCCTTTAATAGGAAATACTAATGACAACAGTTGAACTCAAAGTTGCTACTTATGGCTTTACCGTCAC
This sequence comes from uncultured bacterium, assembly GCA_964612505.1. Taxonomy (GTDB): domain Bacteria; phylum Chlamydiota; class Chlamydiia; order Chlamydiales; family JAAZZY01; genus JAAZZY01. The sequence goes on from CAZTEX010000015.1 coordinate 30,242, forward strand.
TGTGGATCCAAAAGGATCTCTCTGCCAGCTTAAAGATTTAAGAATGGATTACCCTTGTCGACCTAGAGACCCAGCCAAAGCGAATTCTCGGTTTTATGAAAGTGGAACAACTAAAAGAGAATTTGTAACTCAGCTAGGAAGCACTGTGATCCAAAGCATTTCTTCTATTCTCCCTCCTTCGGCTACTACTGAAGAAGGAAGTCTACGCGTTCACTTAACCTTTACTCGCACGGATGCTCCAAATCAAAACTTTAATCGTATACTTGAACTGCCGCTTTGGTCTTTACCTTCTCCCTCGTTTGTTATTAATGAAGATCCTCCTCCTCCCTCTTTTCATATTCGAATGAAGCGTGATGACGTAGAAATCACACGATAAAATTGACGAAAGTTAATTAGTTTACCTTAAAGATGGATCGGCACAAAATAGATCCTCCTTAAGCCTCATTACGCGCAATCATTTGTGCTCCAGACTGAGAAGTAGGAGTAATGAAAATCTCGCGAATATCGACATGTTCTGGGCGACTTAAGGCAAAATAAATCACATCAGCAATATCTTCTGCAGATAACGCATGAGTGTTTTTATAAACCTCACTTGCTTTAGAGTTATTTTGTTTAAAGCGAACCTTTGAAAACTCTGTTTCTACAATCCCAGGTTCAATTTCGGTCAATCGGATGGCTTTACCATGCCAATCTTTTTTCATCCCTTCAGTGAGAGCTCTGACAGCATGTTTGGTAGCGCAATAGACTGCCGCTCCAGAATAGACCTCTCTACCAGAAATAGATCCTATGTTAATGATATGCCCTCTATTTCTTTTTAACATCCCTTTAACAACAGCTTGGGTCACATAAAGGAGTCCTTTAATATTGACATCGATCATCTTTTCCCAATCTTCAATCTGCCCTTGATCGACTGTTTCTAGCCCTAGAGCAAGTCCTGCGTTATTAATTAACACATCTATTTCTTGCCAATCTTTAGGAAGATGGCTAATTTGATTTTGCACCTCTTTTTTTTGAGATACATCTAAGCAAAAATAATGAACTTCTGCTTTATGTCGATGCTTAATTTCATCTGCTAATTCTTTAAGCCGATCTTCTCGGCGAGCGCAGATTAAAATGCGATGTTTTTCTTGTGCGCAGCGAAGAGCTGTTGCATAGCCAATTCCACTCGATGCTCCTGTAATAAAGATTGTTTTTTGTTGAGTCAAAATTATTCTCCCATCACTGTAATAATACTAAAGCATTGCACACCATCACCACATCCATAATCGGTCAAACCTTCACCAGAAGTTGCAGTAATACCTACATCAGTTGGTTTTATTTGTAAAATCGAAGCAACGTTTTGCTGCATTTGTTTGAGGTGATTCTTAAAGTGAGGTTTTTTACCTTCTAATGCAACAGCAACATGTGAAATAGAAAACTTTTGTTTTTGCAAACCCTTCAAAGCTTCTTTTAAATAAACTTCACTATTGGTAATACCATCTTTAGAACAAAGCTCATCAGCAAGACCCCCTAAAATCAAAACACCGGTAATAGAAGTAATGGCATTACAAATTGCATGATAGACGACGTCGCCATCTGAATTAGCCATGAAACCCGGAATATCTTCAAAGTGAACTCCTCCAATAATGCAAGGTTTTGATGAATCTTTTGCTTCAAATCGATGAGAGTCTTGACCAAGACCTGTTTTTACACGCATCCTTATACTCAAATTTAATCCAAAAAAAACAACTTATCATAATGACAATATTTTATGTTTAAAAAGGTTGAAAAAAACACTTCAATCAACGATCTTTTAGCTGTTTTTAACTAAGTGGTGACAATGAGATATTATGAAATTAAAGGTGGCGCAGCTCTAAAAGGTTCTGTGCAAGTTCAAGGCGCTAAAAATGCAACAACTAAATTACTCGTCGCTTCTTTAATTTCAGATCGACCTTGTATCTTTAACAATGTACCCAATATTGGCGATGTTGAAATTACTTTAGATTTATGTCGCGAACTCGGAAGTCAAATTGATTGGGATAAAAAAAATAAACGGATTGAAATTGTTACAAAACAACTTAAAACATCTTATATCCCTCAACGTTTTTCAGGAGCTAATCGCATTCCCATTTTAATGATTGGGGCTCTTTTAGGTCGAACTGGAGAAGATATTATTGTTCCTACTGCGGGGGGAGATCGCATTGGTCAACGTCCGGTGAATCTTCATATTCATGCGCTAGAAACACTCGGCGCTAAAATTGAAGCGCGCCTCATGAAAAAGGAAGGCGCTTATTTTGCTCAAGCCCATAAAGGATTAAGGGGCGGCGTGATTCATTTAAGTTATCCTTCAGTGGGAGCGACAGAAAATACAATCTTAGCTGCCGTACGCGCTGAAGGAAATACGATCATTAAAAATGCAGCGATTGAACCTGAAATTATTGAACTCCTTTTATTTCTACAAAAACTTGGTGCCATTATTTCACTCGACACGGATCGCACCATCCATATTCAAGGGACAAAAAAGTTTTATCCTGTAGAACATACTATTATGAGTGATCGAATTGAAGCTGCTTCTTATGCTATTGCAGCCATCAGCACCAAAGGGCGTATTTTTGTCGAAGGGGCCCAGCACATTCATATGACTACTTTTTTAAATCGCATTCGAGAACTGGGAGGCGGATTTAATGTAAAGCAAGATGGCATTGAGTTTTTTTATCAAGGAAAACTGAGCGGTGGAATGCATCTTGAAACAGATGTTCATCCTGGCTTCATGACCGATTGGCAACAACCTTTTGCAGTGTTACTCACTCAAACTTCAGGTAGTTCTGTCATTCACGAAACAGTTTATGAAAATCGCTTTGGCTATATTGAAATGCTCCGTCGCATGGGAGCAGAAATCGAACTCTTCTGTCAATGTTTAGGTGGAAAAAGCTGTCGCTTTGCAACACGAAATTTTTTACATAGCGCTGTCATTCGAGGAGGAACTCCTCTCAAAGGGTGTGATATTGAAATCCCTGATTTGCGTGCGGGTTTTGCCTATGTTTTAGCGGCTCTTTTAGCTGAGGGAACTTCTAAAATTCATGGAGTCGAAATGGTCGAGAGAGGCTATGACTCATTAGTAACCAAGCTCTCTTCAGTAGGTGCTAATATTAGAGTAGTCAATACAAGAAAGGCAAAAGAGAATCCAAAAGAGGAAGGCAAAGAGACGAAAGAAGAGCTTCAAAGCGTTACTTCGTAGCTTAGGCCATGTTAATTATACGCTAGCAGTCTGTTGTTTTGGTTCCATCCAGCGATTATGCAACTTAAGTAGATCAACCAATCGCTCCACAGCATCTTTGTGGTCAATATCTCTTTCAACGCATTGTTTGCCTACATAAAGATCGATTTTTCCTGCCTTAGAACCCACGTAACCAAAGTCTGCATCGGCCATTTCACCAGGTCCATTGACAATACAACCCATAATAGCTATTTTTACCCCGGGCAAATGAGCTGTTCTCTCTTGAATTCTTTGTGTGACAGTTTGCAATTCAAAAAGAGTTCGACCACAGCTGGGGCAGGAAATAAACTCTGTTTTAGAGCTTCTAAGCCTACAGGCTTGGAGCAAATTAAATACCATTTCTCGCCGCTGTTTTGTGCTGAGCTTTTTAGCTATTAATAATACGCTATCTGCCAGTCCATCACAGAGTAGTGATCCTAATTCCGCTCCCATATGAATGCAAATGTCGTTAATGTCATACTCAGCGTAATCACCTACTAAGATCACAGGAGTCAAGATCTTTTGTTGTTTGAGGTATTCAATCACTTCACGAGCAAAGTGAACTTTATCGCTTTCTAGTTTTAAAAAGATCAGATCTACTTTTTGAAGAGCTAATTCTTTCCAGTTTGCATCTTGCTTACTTATTTCCAAAAACGAATGGGTCGAAAGATTTAAATTTTCTTTACTGAAAATACCCGTTCCTAACTCTTTTAAAATTTGTATTTTTTCTAAAGCTGCGGGCGCTGTTATCTTTTCAGAGAGATAAAGACTATCTACAGAGTTTTGTTGTTTAACGGGTTGATAATTTTGAATTTCAAAGCCAAGATTGTCAAAAAAAGAACCTGATAAAATATCTTCTTCATCCACTGTGGCAAAAACAGAACCATCTTTATGTAGTGGCTTTTGAAAAAGAGTACTTGTACGTTTCTGATATTCTAAAGGGTTTCTGAGTTTCTCGACAAAAGGCAAGGAGGGCTTTTGCTCTTGATACTGTCTAGCTAATCTAACGAGCCTCAGGCATGGGTCTATTTCATGCCAAGGATCTTCTGTTAAAGAAACGCGAATGGTATCCCCGAGCCCATCTAAAAGTAATGATCCGATCCCTACAGCTGATTTAATTCGACCATCGACTCCATTACCTGCTTCAGTGACCCCAAGGTGCAACGGATAATCCCAGCCAAGCTCTATCATCCGCATCACGAGCAAGCGATAAGCTCCGATCATTACATGAGTATTAGAGGCCTTCATAGAATAAATAATGTCATGATAGTCTAGCTTGCGACAAACCCGAGTAAACTCAAAGGCCGCTTCCACCATTCCTAAAGGAGAATCTCCATAGCGGTTCATAATCCGATCAGATAAAGAGCCATGATTGGTACCGATTCGCATTGCAATCTTAAGCTTCTTGCACTTTTCGACAAGTGGAGAAAACTTTTCTTCTAAGCGCTCTAGCTCTTCCTGGTAGGTTGCATCAGTATATTCCAACACTTGAAAAGAGGCTCGTTTATCGACATAATTACCTGGATTAATGCGCACTTTGTCAACAAAGTCTGCCACAGTCATCGCCGCTTTTGGAAAAAAGTGAATATCAGCAACTAGCGGAATCGTATAGCCTTTTTGCACTAAAATAGATTTGATTTCCTCGCAGCTATAGGCCTCTTTCATCCCCTGAACGGTGACTCTAGCGATCTCACAACCCACATCAGCTAGCTTCATAATCTCTTGGGCTGTCTTTAAAGCATCTCGGGTATCTGTTGTCGTCATCGATTGAATTCGAATAGGGTTATTCCCTCCGACCCCGACAGGTCCCACCTTCACTTCCCGGCTTTTGAAACGCTCTGTTTTAAATGTAAAAGGGCAGTATTTCATAGATTATTTAAGGAGTTATTTTAAAACTCATATTATATTAGAAAATTTAGAAATTTGCAACAAGCGATTGCCAAGCCCTATGAATGTAAAAAAACCTTTTGAAGCCATCGCCTCAAAAGGTTTTGAACATCTTTTTTGATTAAAATATAAAATTAAGCCGATAATTTCTCTGCTTGTCTCATTTGACGAGCTTGGCCATTTGTGTGACCCAAAATGGCAAAAGGAGTAGCAAGTGCAACACCACTTTCCATAAAGACACCAAACAATGGATCTTTTATTCCTTGGGACCAAAGCACTGCCCCAGCAAATATCGCAGTGAGTGCGCCGGCTAGAGATATTAAAGGTGCGCTCGCGATTGGATTTTGGACTGTATATGTGCGTATAAGCTCTTCTGGCGTACTATTTTTTTTAGCCCAATCCATTGCTGCATCATGGCCTGCATGATTGAGGGCTAGCTTGCATCCCGCAGCTAAAGGAATACTAACTAAGGAAATGGGGTATAATATCACTGGAATAGCGAAATCTAAAGCAGGCGCATTAGACTCATTAAAACATTTAGCACTTCCTGCTTCGAGAAGGGCAACGTCTGGGTCATTTGAAATAACGTAAATACTATTACTAAAGACATCATAGTGGTCATAACTAAGAATTTTAGTCAAACCCAGTACATTTACTATAACCGCAGGGACTCCAAATACAAGTTTAGCCAAAAGGCTCGTTTTAGGGTTTGTAAAAACGCGACTCGCATACCATCCTGGAGAATAATCATTGACCTGCACAGCGACATTTTGAAGACCATAATCCTCTAAACATTGAGTCACTTTATCCACGACGGCTGGAGAGACATTCCCTGAACCATAAGCTGAATTCCAATAAATAAGCTTTGCAGGAATTAAGGCTATATTTCTTACTGCATTAAATAAAAAATAATCTGAACCTTCTTTCACTTCAACTTTTGCATTCGAGCTCTGCCAAGTGCCGGATCCTTTTGCTAAAACTGTATTGCTTGCTTGAGCTATTGCCATGAACTTCCCCTTATTTTTGCGCTTAAATAATCTTCTTTAAAGATTTTTTGATTCATTGAATAAGCAATTGTAATTGATAGGTTTAATTTTAAACAACTCTGATTAAGATTTCATAAAGAGCCCTTTTATAAGAGGGTCACAGGGTGTTTGATAATGAGCTTTCACACTTAAGTATTATTAAAATAAAGTGTTTACACTTCTTTATTGATCAATTGACATTGAGGACAGGTCGTAACGACCTGATCGATCTCATCGATATAGGCATGTTGGCAATATTCACATAAATAGAGCTTAGAACTTTCTAGTTTCTTTAAATCTCTCTTTTTCCAATAAAGATGCCAACCAATGATGAAAAGACTCCCCAAGGTCAAAAAAAGATAGAGCATACAGGCAAAGGAAAAGCTTACTTCAATCATATAAATCCCTTTTGCTGGCTTCCATAAAAACCTGGATCTCTCCTTTAGTCGAAAACCTTCCTTTTTCAGCTTTCAACTTAAGCCCTTCTAAGATTTTTAAGGCATAGCGATCATATTTTAAGTAGCCAGAGGAAGTAACAAGTTCAGAGAGAAATAATTTACCTGTTCGATCTTCAAATTCGACATTAAATTGGCAAAAAAGAGTCTCTGTATCCTCTATAGCGATCTTCTTGGCTTTGAATTTGGGAATACTTAGGCGACTGGCTAAATTGGGTGAAGCTATTACGCGGACAGCTTCCGCTATTTTAAAGGCCTCTAAAGGGGGCATTAAGACTTGTGATTCTAGGGATTTTACCGAGGTAACATTCAATTGATAGTGAGGAGAAAAAATAGGCTCCTCCAAAAGAGCTAATGGAGTTTTATTATTGAAAATTTCGGTTTGCTCAAAAAAAACCGTTTTTTGTGGGCGGGTTAATTGACTTTGCAAAAAGCCAAACCCATCAATCGAGGCTGGCCTTAGAGCAGTGGGGGTGATTTTTATTTCTGCAAAAACTCCAGAGGGTTTTAAGATCAGCTCAGACCTTGGCTGCGTTGATTTAATATGAATTGCTAAATAAAAAAGAAAATGAGCCAATAAAGAAATACCCAGCGCCAATAAAAGTTCGCGAGTCCAAAAGTTGTTCCTCTTATCGAACTTTAAAGTGATTTGTTTTTCAGACAACGAATAAATAAGTTTTAACATACTAAAGATCTTCAGGCGTTTGATAAACGAGCCGAATCGGTTGACCACACTCTTGGGCTAATGAAAAGAGCTTTAAAAAGGGTCCATACTCTACCTTGCGATCAATGCTTAACACCATGTTGACTTGAGTCGTTGGATGCTCTGATTGCATCCGTACAATTTCCTCTTCCACCTCTTCTTTAAAATTTGAAAAATCAATGATCTGCTTTTTGCTGCCTAAGTAAAGAACGTTTTGAGCATCCATGACAACAAGAAGTCTGGAAGTGAGCGGCGTTGACGGCTTCTGCAGGGTGGGATTTTCGATATTGAGTGATTTTAAAGGAAAAATATCTGAGCTAATAATAAAAAAAATCAACAGTAAGAAAATAACATCAACTAGAGGAGTTAAATCAATTAAAGAAAAAGAAGTTTTGAGAGTTGTTTTAAAGCGCATAGCCGTTTTTATTGAGGACTAAAAGGTCAACAATTTCTGAAGAGGTTGTCTGCATCTCTAAAACAAGGCTTTCAATGCGACTAACCAGGTAATTATATCCGACAACAGTGGGTATTGCCACAACAAGACCGGCGGCCGTTGTCATCAATGCATATTCCATCGCTTCGCCAATACGCGTAGTAGATACATCCATCAGACCTGTTTGGCGCATTTCAGCAAAAGCTTGAATAAAGCCCAACACAGTCCCTAAAAGACCAATTAGAGGGGTGATATGTGCAATAATCGATAAAACTTTTGCATTTTTTTCGAGTCTGGAAATTTCTGTCAGCCCTGTCACTTCCATGGCCCCTTCTATTTGATCTTGAGTGCGATCATGACGAAGAAGTCCCGATTTGACAATGCGCGCAATAGTGCCATTGCAATCTTCACAAACTCTAATTGCTTCAATGATATTGCCATCTTTGATAAAGCGCCTTAAACCAACAACAAATTTATTTGTATCTATCTCAGCTTTATGAAGATAAAAACATCTTTCAACAAAGATGCTGACGCTAACAATCGAGCATCCACCAATGATATATAGAATCAGATTTCCCTGAGAAAGATTTCTTATGATTTGAATAAAAGAAAAGTCCATAATTAATTAAACCCATATTCTTTGATCAATTTTTCTTGTGCCACTTTTGCCCACTCTCCCCCTTTTTTAGCCGCTGCTTCCAGTTGCTTTTGAGCTAAATCCCTTCTTCCTTGCAGTTCATAAACTTCTGATCGCAAAACCATTGCTTTGACTCGCAAGTTAGAAATGACACCCTCATTAATGACCTTTGAAAGTGTGAGCATGGCCATATCTAGTTGATTGAGGTAACGATAACACAAACTTTGCTGAATGCCTAGATCAATTTTATGATCTGCATTGAGGGCAAGCGAGCTTAGTGATTGTTCAGCATGGTTAAAATATTCAAGTGCCTCTTGAAATTCTCCTTTGGCCATGGCAATCATTGCAAGCTCATACCAAGCTCTCGATAAATAGTGCCCCTCTTCTATTTTTAACTCTCGAAAATGCTCGATCATTTGACCTAACGCTTCTTCTGCCTGGTCTATATTCCCATCTTTTGCATACGTTAAAGCTCTACCAAATTCGGCTTCTTCAAAGACTTTGGCATAAGGTTCATTTTTTAAAATCACGCAGACGTAAGGATGGTTTTGACTTTTAAAATCTTCAAAGATCAGCTCAAAATTTTCCAAGGCTTTTTCAAAACAGACATGTCGTTTTGCCCCGTTACACTCGTCTGCTTTCTCTAAATAACACTGAGCTTGCGCGAGAATAGATCGATAATAAATGGATGCAAAATAATGCAAATTACTTTCCGAAATGGCTTTTCTTTGAGTACACTGCTCAAAAGAGTCTCTCACAAGAGAAAATAAACGAATCGCTTCAGAAAGATTTTTTTGTTTTAAAACTCTGCCATCTTCACTTTCATGAACTTGCTTTTGGTAAACTCCTTGCAAATAATAACTTGCAACAACATAAGGCGAATTTGGAAAGTTTTTTTCCAGCTGCTTGAGATGTTCAATAGCTTCATGGTTGCCCTCTAGATATTCTGCAAATGAATAGGTCAGAAAATAAGCTTCTGCTGCAAGCGGGCTGCTACTTCCCCCCTCATAGACTTTTTGGCGGTATTCTTTAGATAAGGCTGGATCTTGCCCTGCTAAATCATTGCTCTCTGCTAGCCAAAAATAAATTTCTTGAATGTGGCTGGCTTTGGGATACGTTGCTATCAGATGACTAAACACTTTCTCAGCTTCTGTGTAATCCTTTGCTTGAAAGTAGAGCCTTCCTTTTAAGTAATCCATTTTTGCCAAAGTCTGTTCAGAAAGAGAGATTTTTTCTCCTTCTTTGAGAACCGATAACCCTTTTGAAAGATAGAGTTTCTGATTAAAATTCATTAATTTTAAAGATAACTCGGCTTGATAACAAATAAGCTCCGCTTGATTTTGAAGATAAGAGCTGATAGGCCCTGATAAATAGCTCTCTAAAAAGGAGAGTCCTTCTAACAGATAAGTTTCATCAAAAAAATATAAGTAACACTCTGCAATGTTTTTGACGGCGAGCTGAGCCTGTTGGGAGTAAGAGGTCGTCAAAAGAGGAACGCTCTCTTTAAAAAAAGTAATCGCATCTAAAAGATTGGATTCCTCAGAGTTTCCTTGATAAAGTTGCATACAATAGATCGCCCGATAATACCAAGCTTTCCCATAGTTTTGGGCTGACTTATAGTAATCCCCTGTCAAAGCTTGATAAATTTGACCCCGGGTTTCCATATCCTGAGTCATATCAGCTAAGATAAATCCCGCCTCTAATTTAGATTCCAGACTTTGAAACTTATAACTTTTTAAAAGAGCGTGAATCTTACTTATCGATTGCTCATCTTTTAAATAATACTGTTGCATCAGATAAGTACGTGCTAAAGCTAGGTGAGGGCGATCGACCGATTGTAATTGAGCGAGTTTATAAAAACAGCCCTCTGCTTTTTTCAAAAAGTCCTCTTTAGAATGGATTTGAGATAGATGATCTTCTGCTAATTTCAAATAACAAAAGCCTTGTCCATAGAGCGCATCGACATACCACTCTTCTTGCTCTGGGCTAACTTGCAAAGCTTCGTTAAATCCAGCCACTGCCATTTCATATTGTTTGCGATGATAAAGAGCTTCGGCCCTTAAATAGGCCCACTCATACCTTTTTGGATCCTCTTTATCAAAGCGAAAATGATCGGGATGCAAAACTTCTTCAACTTGTAAATAATCTTTCTCTGCTAGCAAAATCTTGGCTAGATGAAAGCGCGACAAGATTATATTCCTTTCATCTTTAGACGTTTGTATAATACCCTGGAACAACTTCTTAGCTTTTTGAATTTCATTTTGTTGAAAGTAAATGCAGGCCATCTGATAGCGCACAGCCTCTTGATTTTTAGGAGAAAACTTAAAAGTAAAAAACTCTTGGCAAAGGTTGAGCGCTTCATCATATTGCTTGAGTTCCTGAGCACAGGCAATCAATTGTAAAAAGCTTTCTGGATCAAAGTAAACAGGAAATAGACGCTTTGTTTCGCTGAGCATTTCCTTACTTTTGGCATAGTTCTTCAGCTTAAATTCGCTGAAAGCCAAGCGAAGTCGAAGTTGAAAGACGAGTTTCGAGTCTTTTTCTTGCTCATAGATATTTTCTGCAATGGCCTCTAAGATTTCTTGATATAAAGGGATTGTTTCAGAATATAGCCCCCCTTCATAACAGCGCTCAGCCTGGGTGAACAAATTTTCATAATATCCCCCTGCCTGAGCTTTGACTTTCAAGTAAAATTTCTGATCGCTAAGCTCCCATTCTTTGAGCGGCAAGTTTTTTTTCAGCTCATTTAAAAGCTTCATGGCCATTTGATCTTTTCCTTGTCCAAAGCGCACATGAGCCAGCAAAACCTGGCGATGATATTTAAGTGGAGCTGTCATGTGCTCTTC
>CAZTEX010000016.1:0-40816 GCA_964612505.1 uncultured bacterium
AGAGGAAACGCACGGAGCATTTTAAAATAGAGGGCTGTTGCTACATGACCATCCAGGTTTTGAGACTTTTTAAGCATTTGGTTCAGCTCTTCAAGTGAATATTCAAAAGATTGAAAAATTTCGCAATCATCTGGGGTAGGCTCTGCTACTTTACGAGCTCCCTTGGCAAGGTAATAATAAGTTTCTTGGCAATGCCTGCCTGGAAAGGGGTGAGCTTGGCCTAAATAAAGAAACTCTTCAGCTTGGTAGCCTGTCTCTTCGATGAGCTCTCTTGGGGCGCCCTCGATGGGATCTTCGCCTTCCTCAACATATCCGCCAGGTAAACTAAGGAGAATCTTTTTTGTCGGATGTCGATATTCTTTATTGATCACAAATTTACCCTCTTTTGTTTCTGCTAAAACCATGACGGCTCGATTCCCTGAAACAAAGGTCACATATTCATAAGTATGGCCATTGGGTTGTTCAAGCTTGTCTAACTGAAGTTGGCAGCCATTTTTTTCAATTAGAATTTTAGAGGAAATAAGTTTGGGAAGTTTTTTTTCTAGAGTTGTTTTCATGAGTTTAATTTTGTCCATTGATTATAAAAAGATCTTGCTTCTTGAGGAAGATCTGCAATTTGATAGAAGAAAAAAAGCATCTTAAAAAGTTGTTTTTTTTCAAAAGTAAAAGCCTCTTTTTTCCAATCTTGATATTTGAGTTGATTGGATAGATACAATGAAGCGAGCATATCGATATCGGGTAGCGAACTTTCCAGTTCTTTTTTAAAAAAAGCGAAGGATTCATCCATTTTTTTCTTTGAGGCTAGCAAACAACCTTTAATAAAAAGTCGACGATGAGGAGCATCTTTGAAGATAGGGTCATATTTTTCGATTAAGTGGCTTGCTGCCTGAGTTTCTTTGTTTAAGAGCTTTGTTAAGATGCAATAGTAAATAAAGTCTTGCATTTTTGTGAAACTAATCTGCTTTTGGAGTAGTTGATCAAAAATAGAAGAAGCTAATTTAAAATCTTTTTCACAAAGAATTTTTTCAATCAAGATAAGGATGAGTGATTCTTCAAAAGGGGATAACAAGCAGGGGTCTTTTGCAAAAACAAAATCAAAACTTTTTAATGAAATCTTTGTATAAAGCAGTTTCATGAGCGCTTGATCTTTTTCATCGATTAAAAGAAGATACTTCTTAAAAAGGATCTTTTCATCTAATTGCCAAAGAAGAATCAAGATATTACGGACAAAATAGCTGTCCAAAGTGTAATTTTCTAAAATTTCTTCGTAGACGTAACTTTTATTAAGCAAAAAAGCAAGATTAATGATCATTTGCAAATAAAGGCTCTGCAAATCTTCTGAAGCGGTTTCTTCTAAAAAAAAGAGCATCCGGCGGCGGTCTGTCAAATTGAGAATCAATGGATCGATCATTTGTTTATGTTTAGCATAAGCGTTATAGCGAAGGGCTAAGAAGATGAACTTGTGTGTATCGAGCCTTTTACGATGAGAACTTTGGTATAAACGGTAAATAATATGATCGTAGATAAGATAGAGTAAGGGGTGATTGGGGTAGCGTCTCAAAGAAAGTTCTAAGCACTTGAGCTCTTCTTCGGTATCATTTTGCTCTTGATAAACAAGAGATTTACCTAAGTATTCCAAAGGGGCGCCTGGAGTATGGCGTAGATATTCAAACTCCTTGAGAGCAAGATCAAAATAGTAAGCTTTATCTTTCTTTGTTTTAGCGCGAAGCCCTTGCTCAATAACGGTTAATCCTGCTCTAAAAAAGGCCTCTCTACTTTCATGTCTCCCTGTGAACGCATGGCCAATTCGTCTATATTCAAGCAATGCCTTGTCGAAATTATTTTGAATAAAGAAAGCATCAGGGACTTCCAAGCAGCTAATAATGAGAGGAGGGCTAGCAGTATAGACTTTAATGGAAGAAATCTCAAAAGCAGGATCGCGATAAATAAGGCCCACATGCGTTCCTATTAAGGGAAGATATGAAAGATAAGAAAAAATAACTTGTCCATCAACAATGCAGTAAATGCGGTTATGCATTTTTTCTAATCGGAGCAAATAAGAATGGTTAGCCTTCAAAATAGCTTGTGGGAGTCGAAGAACTTCTACGTTGTTGCGAAAGAGCAAAGAGGGTTTTTCATGTTCTGTAGAAAGCCATAAATGGTACCCATCGATAATATGAACGCGCTCAGAGGCTGAAGGGGAGTTAATTAAAAGTCCAATTCCTTTGCAGCCTGGATGTAACTTAATGGAAACCTCGAGCTGTGAGTTGATTTCAAATGGTTTTGTCGAGATCATCAAAGAAACCCATTCAAGGGCATTTTGCTGCAGTGAGATAGCCTGATGATTGGAGGTCAAAATATTTTCATTAAATTGCCAGCAACTTTTCTTTTTGAATTCTAGTTCTTCCACAAAAAGCCATTCAGAATGCCCTTCGGTAAAGTTTTTCAAGTCTTCAATTAATTCGTTCATCCGTTGATAGCGATGCTTTGGATTGGGTTGAAGGCATTTTTTTGTGATAGCCACTAACGATTGCGGGATATCACGATAAGGGGCTACATCGATAGGATTTTTGAATGTTTCATGATGGATATTAGCCTTGGCTTCTTTGAGTCTTTTTCTCTTAAAAGGGAGAGTCAAAGTCAAGATCATATAGAGCATAACGCCAAGCGAATAGATGTCCGTTAAGTAATTAGAGCGCTGACTGTCAAAGCGTTCAGGAGCTAAAAAAGAAAGGGTCCCAATGACTTTACCCGGAGAGGTTAAATCTGCAAGCTCAAGCTCTTCTAAGTCGATAATGGAATCATCTTCTTCTTTGATATTGTCTATTTTTTCAGCAACTCCCCAATCAAAGATGATAACTTCGCCGTGCTTGCCAATTAAAATATTTTCAGGTTTTAGGTCGCGATGGATGATTTTATGGGAGTGCGCATGGGCCACAGCTTCACAAATAGTAGCAAAAATGCTGACCAAATAAGGCACTGAGCTATCAGAGCTCATGGGAATATTTGAGTTTTTTTGTTGCTCTTTGGCTTCAATTAAAATTTGCTTGAGAGTTTTCCCTTGAATATAGGGCATGGTGTAATAAGCACTTTTTTCATCACTTGAGAGGTTATAAATGGGGATAATGTTGGGGTGAGTGAGCTGACTTGCAATCAAAGCTTCTTTAATAAAGCGTTTGTAAATGATCTTATTGTCAGCATATTCAGAGCGGATGCATTTTAAAGCAATTTCTCTTTTGCAATCAGGGTCATAGGCTAAAAAAACTTCTCCCATGCCCCCTTTTGCAATACTGCGAATCAGTTTATATGGACCTATTTTTTCCATTCTACCTCAGGAAGCTCCCATTCACTTTTAAACTTTTGGTAGTCTTGAACAGTCAATTGCACAATAATAGGGTTATCTGATTGTTTAAGCCAAAAGAGAATATTTAAAAGATCTTTTTCGCTTAGACAAGTGCTTGTCATTCTTTGGATATTGAATTCATCATTATCTAAACACAAAAAAATACAAGAGCCTTCTCCAGGACGTGTAGGGCCATTGTTAAATTCAATAACGGCTCCCCACTTCAAAAAAGAGAGCTCATGGAGTTTTATGTCGCTACTCCAGTCAGAAGATACATGGTTGATATCTACAATTTGGTTATAGAAAGGGGAGTTAGAGTCCTCTACTGCCACTGTGGAAGAAGTGATATGAATATAGGGCATTTTGAGATGGGTGATTTCTTTTTTTTCTTTAACTCCCAAAACAGGGCCTATTGAAAAAATACCTGCAGGCGAATGTTCGTCAGATTCGTTTTTGATAGGGCCAAAAAAGTTTTTATGTGGATGAAGGCCTCTACCCCAGGCAAGTCCTTTTTTTCCAATTTTCACTTTCACCGGGCTTTCTACAAGGCGCCAAGGAGTCATATTATTTTGATTTTTTTCAAAACGCCACAGCTTCCCTTGGTCATACCCCCAATCATCAATGAGCACTAATAAGAGTTGATTGTGATTTGAGATGTTAAATCCCGTTAAGTAGGTACTAAAAAAAAGACAACAAAAAAGAAAGAATCTCTTCATAAATAGAAACCTAAAGAAGTTATAAAAAATTATAACAAGCTATTGGGAATATACGATATTAACTATTAATTGTCTAAAGCCAAAACCTCTCTAAAAGAGCTCTTATCTTAAGGCGTTATGGGGGTGCTTTCAATTTCTACTAAAGGTAGTTTCCAAAGAGATTGATATTTTAAATAGCTATCTTTAGTCAGTTGTACGATGACAGGATGGTTCTCTTTTTTTAGCCAATGCAAGACTTTTAAAAGATCTTCTTTATCCATGGCAGTGCATCCTGCTGTTGGGTGCATGGGGCTTTTCCAAATGTGCATAAAAATGGCTGAGCCGAGTCCCGCAATCGTTGGATTGATATTAAATCCTATCGTTGCTCCATATTCATAAAAGGGGATTGTCCACAGTAGTTCAGAACTGTTCCAATCTCTTGGAGTTTTTGTAGTATCGACAATTTTGTTATAATGCTCAGATTGCGGATCGTCTACAGCTTCCATAGAAGAGGTAAAGTGGAGGTAGGGTAGATCAAAAGGCTCGAGATTATTTAAGGGCTGTAATCCAAAAATTTCATCAATAGAGTAAATGCCTACTGGAGATCTAAGGTCAGACTCTTGGCGAATAGGCCCCTCTTCTGGACAATTGCCATGTAATCCATGGCCCCAAGCAAGTCCGTTAAACCCTAAAGAAACGTCAATGGCATCTTCTAATTGCTCCCATTCATCTTTTTTTTCAAAAAGCCACATTTTTGCTGAAGGTGAGCTCCAATCATCTGCTAGCACAAGTAATACTTGTTTATTCTCGTTTTGAATAGAGGTATAGCCAAGTAAAGGTAAAAATAAACTCACTAGAAAGAGTATTTTTTTCATTTTTTATTCCTTGTTAAGAGTTTTTTTTTAAATATTTATTTGTCAAAAAATAAAAGAGCTTATACAAAGAAGTTATTTAAATCCAAACGGGGGATTTTATTTATGTCGAAAGGTAGCTCGAAACAAGTGCGAGGGCTAGTTCAAAAAGAATTAATTCTAGGATTACTTCTTTCTCTTGGCTTGTACTATATATTTTACTTTGTAGTAAATTGGACAACGCCAAGCCAAGATGATGCTGTTCTAAAGCTGATTTTTGGATTAAAATGGCTTATTTATCCAGTTACATGCTTTTGGTTAGGAGTTTTAGTACTTTTACTGTACCGAATTGTTTCTGGAAATTTCGCTCCATTGTTCGATAATCCATCCAAAGAAATTAAGCCACATGTTGAATATGTTTTTAGTACAGTTCAGCATCTTTTATTGCTTTTTTTCACAGTTGTTTTATTTGCAGTTTACATGCCAGTGAAAAATATTGCGATTATCCCAACTATCTGCTTAGTTTTCTCAGCAGGAAGACTTTTCTATTGGCTAGGATTAATGAAAGGAAATGTTTATGGCTACTTCGGTAGATTAATGACATTTTTAACGACAGTAGCTCCATTGATGTACTTAAGCGTTCGTATCTTAATTATGAACTTCATTAGGTAATATCTAAAGACTTACTGATCATTTCGTAGGCATTTTTTGATAAATTCTTCTTATCGAGAAGAACTTCAAGAAGTGCCTTTAGTTTTTCTTGTCGATTTGTATCTAATTTCGGAAACTTTCTAAAGGCCGAAGAAAGACGTGCAGCGACAGATGGGTTTATTTCATCAATGTAGCTGATTTGTTCTTTAGCAAACTCATAACCAGATCCATCCATTGCGTGAAAATGAATATGATTTTCCAAGAAGCCTCCAATGAGCGCGCGCACTAGATTAGGGATCTTATAGTCAAAGATAGGATCTTTAATCGCTTCTTTGATCCGCCCAATGGCTCCTTTGAGGGGTGATGACGCTTGCAGGCTGAGCCATTTTGTGATGACTAGAGGATCTTTCTTCCATTGATTGTAAAAGTCACTGAGGGCTTCTTGTCTAAATGGGGAATCAAGGCAATTTAAAATGCTCAAGGCGGCAAATTGATCGGTCATATTTTGCGCTTCTTTAAATTGCTTCATGATTAAAGGATGGTGCTCTTTATTTTTGCTGTAGCTTAAATAAGATAGGCAACAATTTTTAAGCTTACGACGTCCCATTTCTTTTGCTTCTACCTTATAGGGCTTATGCGGATTGAGCTGGTGATACATTTCTAGCAGCAACGATTCATTATCTTTGGCTAACTGGAACTTCAGTTCTTCTCGTACGCGGTGATTTTCATCAAATAGAATAATCTTTTGCCGTTCTCCCATGAGGCTTTCAGAAGGGATCATTAAAGCAAGTGCCTTAAAAGCATCATCTAAATTTTTATCTTGGAGCAGAGATCGGAAAGAGGCGGCGTACTTAGAATCTAAAGATACTTTTTCTTTTTTATTAACAAAGGCCAGCATCATTTGCATGGCTATTTCTTGTGCAGCTTCCCAGCGATTAAAGTCGTTGGTGTCATGCTTCATCAAAAAGAGATAGTCATCAAGTTTGAGAGGGGTCTCTAAGATAATAGGAGCTGAAAAGTCACGGTTTAAAGAAACAACAGGGAGCTCATCAATATTGTGAAAAACGAATCTTTCTTTTTTTTCTTTGATCTCAATCATTTTGGGAGTGTTGTATTCTTTTCCTGAAGAGGATAGAAGACCTAGTTTTAATGGGAAGTGTAAAGGTAAAGCTTTTTCCCCTTCTTTTGGATTAGACTGCTCAGTTAATAAAGAGAATTCTTTTTTAATGGGGTCGTAATGAAAGGAAACTTTTAAACGTGGGGTTCCTTTTTGTTGGTACCAACGTTTAAATTGTGATAAATCCTTTTGAGAACCAAGTTCCATTGCATGGATAAAATCATCACAAGTAATGGCTTGTCCATCGTAGAGTTCAAAATACTTCTTCATCCCTTTAAAGAAGGCTTCTTTGCCAATGAGGGTGTGGACCATGCGGATGATTTCCGAGCCTTTATCATAAACTGTCGTTGTATAGAAGTTATTCATCTCAATATAAGAGCTTGGGCGAATAGGGTGAGCGGTTGGTCCAGCATCTTCTGAAAATTGATGGGTGCGCAAAATGGAAACGTTTTCAATGCGATGGACGGGTCTTGAATGCATGTCAGAGGTAAACTCTTGATCTCTAAAGACGGTGAGTCCTTCTTTGAGGGTCAATTGAAACCAATCTCGCAATGTTACGCGATCGCCTGTCCAATTATGAAAGTATTCATGAGCGATGACTTTTTCAACGCGCATGAAGTTGTCATCGGTGGCTGTGGCTTTATCTGCTAATACGCAGCTGATATTAAAGATGTTAAGCCCTTTATTCTCCATAGCTCCCGCATTGAAAGCTTCTACGGCAACAATCATGAAGATATCTAGATCATACTCTAAATCAAAGACTTGCTTATCCCATTCCATGGATTTTTTTAGAGCAACCATGGCGTATTCACATTTGCTCTCAGAACCCTTCTCGCAATAGATTTCTAGCTTTACAGGTTTACCTGAGCGTCTAACATACTGATCTTCAATGCAAGCTAAATCACCAGCGACCAAAGCAAACAGGTAAGAGGGCTTTTTAAAAGGGTCATTCCAGACAACGTAATGCTTCCCATTTTCTAAATCGCCAAATTCAATTTTATTTCCATTTGAGAGCAAAATTGGATATTGAGCTTTGTGAGCAATAATTTTGGTAGTGTAGGTGGTCATCACATCGGGTTGATCCAAAAAATAAGTTATTTTTCGAAAGCCTTCCGGTTCATTTTGCGAGCAAAACATTCCTTTTGAAACATAAAGACCATCTAAGTAAGTGTTTGCCAGGGGGTTGATTTCTACAATGGTTTTAAGTTTTAGGTGTTTTTGCGAAGTGGGGATAGATAGGGTTTTGTCGCTAAGTTGATAAGATGAGCTAGATAGCTTTTTTCCATTGAGCTCAATAGAGATGAGTTTTAATCTTTCTCCATTGAGAATAAGGGGTTTATCGTTTTCTGTCGTTTCTCTCTCAAGCTCCATTTCTGTTGTTACAAGAGTCTTGGTCTCATGGAGTTCAAAAGTTAAATAAACGCTTGTAATGCTGAAGTCAGGTTTTTGATAATCTTTAAGGTATTTTGCTTTAGGCTTTTCTTGTCCAATTGTTTGAATGTCAGTCATAAACTCCCTTTGAAGCTAAAGTTGTTATTTTACAAAAGTGTATTTATATAGAAAAAAGAGAAAAAAGCCAAGAATGGAGTGAGTTAATCACCGGGATCTTCAGCATCTAAAGTTGGCTGATGTTTGATCGCTTCTTCAAGTTGCGCTTTTCTACTCGATTGAAAGGCATAGATGTCTGAGCATTGTCGAACAAAAATATAACCGGCTCCAACCATCAATAAAATACCCGTCCAAATCTCAGAATAATAGAAAGAGTTCGTTACAAAAAGTAAGGCAAATAAAATTAAACTGACAAAAACATCGATAATCTTGCCGATTAAAAATTGACGAAGAGTAATAGCAACAAAAAGTGAAGCCATGGCAGAGGCCCAAATAGGGAGCCAATCAAAGAAAATTAAAATCAATAGACCAATAAAAAAAAGAAACACTGTAATAGCATTCACTTTTTTTTCGAAAATTATTCTACTGTCCACAAAAACTCCTTAGCACGACCTTGAGCTATTTGTTCCATTTTAGTAATCTTTGTAAATAGATCAAGTTTATTCAAGAAGGTTATTTTGATTAAGACAAAAATTGTTTGCACGCTGGGACCGAGTTCTTCTACCTACGAAAAAATTATCATGCTCATTAAAGCGGGGATGAATATTGCAAGGTTAAACTTTAGTCATGGAACACATCAAAGCCATAAAGAAGTCATAGAACTCTTAAAACGAGCTCGCTCTGAGTTGAATATTCCTTTAGCAATTATGTTAGATACAAGCGGGCCAGAGGTACGCATTGGACAACTTCCAACAGAAGGAATCGCAGTTAAAAAAGGGGATCAGCGATGTTTAGTAGATGAATTTAATACTAAAGAGGGGTGTATTCCCATCAATCCCTTTAGTGCTTTAAAAGGAATCGAAAAAGGGGTTCGCATTCTCTATAATGATGGTTATATTGGTAGCCGAGTTGTAAAATCCACAGACGATGAGATTTTGGTAGAATTTGAAAATGACGGAGTGATGCATACCCATAAAGGGGTCAATATTCCAGGCTTTCCCTTGAGTTTACCAGCACTTACTGAAAAAGATTATAGAGATTTAAAGTTCGGATGTGAAAACGATGTTGATTTTATCGCGGCTTCTTTTATTCGATCTGCAGATCATGTTTTGAGAATCAAGCGTTACTTAAAAGAGCTCAATAAAAGTAATGTTTTAGTCATTTCAAAAATTGAAAACTACCAAGGGGTCAATAATTTTGACAGTATTCTTCAGGTTTCTGATGGAATTATGGTTGCAAGAGGAGATCTAGGAGTAGAGGTCAATTTAAGTCAGGTGCCTCGGTTACAAAAAGAAATGATTCGCAAATGTTTTGGTGAAGGGAAACCTGCTATTACAGCCACTCAGATGCTTGAGTCTATGATTTATAATCCAAGACCGACTCGGGCAGAAGTTTCCGATGTTGCCAATGCCATTTATGACAGTACTTCTGCCGTGATGCTTTCAGGAGAAAGTGCTGCAGGAAAATATCCTATTGAAAGTGTTCAAACATTACATGAAATTATCGCAGATACCGAGGCTTATTTTAATTATAAAGATTTCTTTTACTCTCATATTCAGAAAAACTGTAGCGATATTCCCTCTGCTGTCACGTTTGCCACAGTGAATACTGCTTATGCAACAAAAGCTAAAGCAATCTTTGTATTTAGCTCATCAGGTTACACCTCTAGATTAATTTCTAAATGGCGCAGTTCTATTCCAATCGTTGTATTAACTAACAATAAAAAGGTCTATCACCAACTCGCTATTAACTGGGGAATTATTCCTCTTTACCATCCAGAGTTTGGAAGCGCTCAAGAGGCTTTTAAAATTATTTGTGAATATAGCTTAAAAAATAAGATCGTTTCTTTAGGAGATGTTGTGATTGTCACAGCAGGCTCTTCGTTTGGGATTTCTGGATCCACAAATATGATGTTAGTGCAAAGCATCGGCGATGTTGCCATCCGAGCAAAATTTGGTTATGGGGATACAGTCTGTGATAACGTCTCTATATTGTCTTCTTTGGATGAGGGATCTCAGTGTCCTGTTCGCAATAAAATTCTAGTGATCACTCGTTGCGATGATTCTTACTTGAAGTTTCTAAAAGAAGCTAAAGGTATCATTCTTGAAAATCATCTCGATGATGTTGATTCAGAAAAGTATGTCCTTTTAGTTTCTAAAACAATGAATATTCCAGTGATTGTCAGGGCTGAAGGGGCTAGCACTCTTCTAAAAGAAGGTCAAACGGTCACTTTAGATCCTAAGGGTTTTCTAGTTTACAATGGCGAAGTTACTTTGGATTAAAAAAAAGTGAGAGGCCAAGCTTAAAAAAGAAAGAGGGGCAGTCTCTGTCCTTAAGATGTTGTAATGAAGGCAAGTCTTTTTTAGCCCTTTGTTTTCCATTAATTTAATTTCTTCTTGTGAAAAACCAGCTTCAGGTCCACAAGCAAAGGTGAGTTTTTTGGCTTCTTTTATCTCAGAGAGCTCCTTGAGAAGTGGGGGAGAGGTTGAAGTGACGTCACCATAAAAAGCGTTCTCAAAGGGATTGGCCCAGGCTTTAATGGGTTGGATAAATTCAATTTTTGGTAAATGAAGACGTCCACATTGCTTAAGTGCAGAAATAGCTAATGTTTCTAATCTCTTTTTTTTATCTATGGAAATTTTTTGTACGCTTCTATCGCCTTGAAAAAGGCAAATTTGTGTTAACCCTAGCTCTGTTCCTTTTTCAATAATCCATTCTAGATTGCTTGTCTTTGGCATCGCTTGCAAAAGAACAAGTTCGTGTGTTATTTCAAAAAAATTTAGTTGCAAAATTTGCGCTAGAGAATAATGTTTTTCAACAGCGAGCAGCTTACAAAGAGCAAGATGCCCTTGACCGTCTGTCGCCTCAAAAGTGTCTCCTTTTTCCAGGCGCATGACCTGCTTGAGGTGTCGATGCTCTAGATCTTCCATTTTGAATTCTTGAAGATCTTTCAGAGATGTTTGTGTAAAAAAGCGATAGGCTGGCATCTTAATGAAATAATTTGTTATAATGTACTTATTAGTTTAAAAACTTAAGGAGTTGCCTTGAAGAAGTTCCTATTTTTCATCATTTTAATTTTAATTGCATTACTTTTAATTTTGAATTGGAATCAGCGCCAAAAAATTATTAACTGTGCTAAACAAAAAACACAGCAGATTAAATGTTGCGCGCAAGATAAGTTGCAAGAAGGAAAGGTTTGGGTTCAAAAGCAAGGGTCAAACATGTAAAGAGTCCAATCGCAACGCATGGGGACTCTTTCTTATTATAAGCTTAAGAAGGGGGAATAAATTGCGCCTCTTTTAAACAAACGATATTTGGGAAGATTTCTTCAAAGCTCTTATTGAGCTGTGTAAGATCAAATTTTTTATTTCGGGAAAATAGCTCTGTAAAAGAATAAGTTTTATGAGCACCTAATCTTAAAAAATGATCGCTTATTTGTTGGTGGTTGTAAAAATCATAGATAAGTTGGAAGCGATAATCTTGAATCAGAATATCATTCATGTTTTCATAGGTCTTGGTTTCATATCCTTTAAGAGAAAACTTTTCTTGATATTTTTGAGGGATTATAAAGGTCAAAAATGAACGAGTGTAAATTTGTGGAATTACCCAAAGCCCTTGATTGATCCAATCAAATAAGAGTGGATCATCTGGTAAGGTGATCAAAAGAGCATCAGCTTTATATTCATGAATAATATAATTATATCCTTCTTGCTTCCATCTTTTATGTTGCCATAGCCATTGTCCTGGATTTTCTTTTACTTCTTTTTCAAAATCTTGGAGAACAAGATCCATCATCCGTTTGACTTCTTGTTTTAAGGGTTTGGTTAAGTCGGGCCAAATGGGTTTAGAAAGGCTATATTCGTATTTTCCCCCACTCAAGCGGCGAGTGGTCACAGAAAAAATGGGGGCATTAGCTTTATAGGCTATAAGAGCAGGGGCAGGGGATGTCCAAGCTCGAGCACCTAAAAAAGGGTAGCTGTATGAAGATGAAGTATAGGCTTGATCGTTCACCATGGAGAAGAAAAAACCTTTTTTGATCTGTTGCACCCCTTCGGAGATGGCATTTTTCATTTCAATGATGTTGCCGCCATGCATTTGACGAATAGATTGAATAAAATTATATAATTTGGGGTTTTTTATCTGCTTTCCAATCGCCATTCCTGAACATTTTTGAGTGTGGTCTAAAAAGCAAAGTTCCCAATTGCTAATATGGCCTGTTACACAAACGACCCCTTGTCCTTTGTTAAGTAGATCATACATTGGGTCTAGATTTTTTCCTTTGACCACCTGGTTCATTTTATGGCGACTTCGTTTTAAACGAAAATATTCTAGGCTATTAATGGTCAGATTTTGAAAAGATTCTTTAGAGATTCTCTGGATCTCTTTTTGGCTTAAATTTAAATCTTTTGCCAAAGCCAAGTTATTATAAGTGATTTTTTTGATTTTTTTGGGTGCGCATAAATAAAGAAGGGAGCCCAAACAGCGTCCCAAAAAATGGATAGCCCGGTAAGGTAAAAGAGAAATGGGGAAAGTAATAAATCGCAAAAGGTAATAAAAAAAGGAACTATAAGCCAAAAATTTCATTGTTCAATAGATTGTAGGGTTGTTTCTACTATAGAGGTAAGTTGAGAATTAATATCTAAATTTAAAACACTTTCACGTCTTTGAAGTCTTGCTTCAAAAGAAAAGGAAGCGGCTTTAGCCTTTTCAAGGGCGATGGAGAACTCCTGCAAGTCCTCATTATTTTTAAGGATTACCCCCGTTTGAGAGGTTAAAACTTCATGGCCCCCATTAGACTGTGAAGTCACTACAAAAAGTCCCATTGCTAAAGCTTCGATGGTGACATTGGCAAATGGATCATAGTAAGAGGGAAGAATAAAAATATCAGCAGCAGCATAAAAGGGGACTAAGTCTTTTTGTTCACCAAAAAAATGAACGCGTTTTTCAAGAGAAAGTTTGTAAGCAAGATCCTGATATTTTTTAACGTTCTTGTCAGCGCCTACAATCATGAACTGAAAATCCCAATCTTTTTTTAAAGCAAGAGCTTTTAAAGCTTCTTTGAGTCCTTTGCGTTCATAATTATGACCAATAAAGAGAAGGTGCGCCGATGCTTTTGGAAGTTTGAGCTGTCTGAGGTTTTCTTCTTTAGAAGACTGCTGAAAAGTATATGTTCTTAAATCAACCCCATTGTGCACCACAGTTATTTTTGCAGGATCGATGTTAAATTGCTTAATCAATTCTTTTTGTACCATCTTTGAATTAGTAAACAATTTCTTTAGAGATGGATTTGTAAAAAGTTTTTTTTCTGTTTTTAAAATAAATCGCTGCTTTGGACTCCACTGGTACCATAGCTTAGACCAAAACGTAGAGGCTTTTGTTTTCAAAAAAGTTTGATGAGAACCATTGCCTGCCCGGTAGTGTGTTTGAGCAGAGTTACGATCTAAACCAAACACAATATCATTAGGGTGTGCTCTAAGCCATTTGGCCGCTTCTCTTTCAAAAAAATGGAGAGCTAGGTAATTGCTTAAGGGATGTTTTCCAAGAGAAACGACTTCTACATGAGGTATTTCAATGGGTTTTCCAGTTGTTAGTAAAGTGGTTTTAGCTCCTTTGAGTGCAAACGTTTTTGCAATCAAAGTTGCATATCTTTCAAGACCTCCTTGATGGGAGATTCGGCTCTTTAAGATAACAACAGAAACCATGGCTATTTAGCATTCTTATTTTCGATCATTGCCACAACAAAAGGTTTGTGTTCAATAGCTCGAATATAAGGTGAAGGATTAGCAAGTTTATTCAAGAAGACAATTTGGTTTTTATTGACGATAGCGACCCAATTATTTTCTTTTCCATGGGCATTTAACACTACTTGAATGTCATCTTGCGCAAGATCATCCAAAAACTTTTTATGCCCTTCAATGGTTAGAGTCAAGTTTTGTTCTAAAAAGCCTTCAGGAGAAAGGCCTTGAACTGTCATCCCTTTGGGAACGTTAGCGACGCGTACTCGAACATTTTTAAAGGTTTTTTGTGTGATTAGCGAATTATTAACAAGGAGCCAGATGATAATCGCTAAAATCAAAGAGATTAACTTGCGTTGCCAATTTTGTACAAAAAGCCTATCGATTAGTTTTTTCATCGTTTGACCCACTTAAGAGGATTAAATCGAGTTTGTACGTTAACCTTTGGGGGATTAAAAACACTGCGGATAATCCCTTTAAAGCGATCTACTTTAATACCTCTGGTCATAATTCCATCGCGGGCAATAGAAACTTTGCCTGTTTCTTCTGAAACTAAAATAACTAAAGCATCTGTTATTTGGCTCAGCCCCAGTCCGGCTCGGTGCCTAGTTCCCATGGATCTTGTTAATTGAGAGCTGTCTTCTGCTAGTGGAAGAATCGTTGCAGCAGAAACAATCGTATTGTCGCGAATAATAATGGCGCCATCATGTAGTGGAGTCGTTGTGACGAAGATAGATTCCAAAAGTTCAGAGGAAAAACGGGCGTTTAAGATAACAGAACGATTGGCAAATTCATCTAAAGAATCTTGATTTTCAATCAAGATAAGAGCCCCAATCCGTTTTTCACTCATTTTATAAATAGAGTGAGCTAAGTTATCTAAAAATTTATCAAATTCCGTAATGGTCCTGCCACGCCTTCCTTTAACGCTGAGTTTTGAAATTGCCAATCGAAGTTCGGGTTGAAAAATAATAATCGCTGCCAGAACAGAAACGTTGGCAATGTGCGACATAATCTTTTTAAGAATGGGAAGATTAAGATAGGCAACGACCCCAAAAGCAATCAGAAAGACAACAAAACCTAGCATTAGGTCAATTGTTCGGGTATTCCAAAAAAAAGACAAAAGCCAATTAAGAGAAATCGCTATAATAATGATTTCAATGATCGGGACGTATATGTGCGCTGTCTCCAGCATAATTTGCCATGTTTTTGGGTTTAAAGGTTAATTTTTGGAGCACCTCAATCATCTGACGATGCTCTAAAACATCATGTACCCGAAAAATATCTACATAAGGATAAACGGCTGAATTCATTGCTATTGTAGCTGAAAGGCAGTCTTGCGGACTAACTTTCAAGGTCTTATATAAAAAAGTTTTCCTTGAAAGACCCAATAAAATGGGGAAATTCAACCCCCTAAACTGCTTCAAATTTTGCAGAATTTCAAAATTATCATCAAGGCTTTTTCCAAATCCAATGCCTGGATCGATATAAATTTGATTTTTATCGATCCCTTCCTCTAAACAAAGCTCGCATTGCTTTTTTAAATAATCATAGATCTCTGTGATAATTCCAAGAGGGTATGAGGTGTTTTCTTGCATCGTTAAGGGTGTTTCTTTCATGTGCATGATGCAAATAGGAACGCGATATTCTTTGGCAAGTTTTCTCATTTGAGGATCGCGAAATCCACTGACATCGTTTAAAAAATGAGCTCCTGCATCAAGTGCTCTTTGAGCTACTTCAGCGCGGTAAGTATCAATAGAGATAGGGATTGATATTTTTGGTAGTAGTTTTTTGATGACAGGAATCACTCGATGAATTTCTTCTTCAACAGTAGGAGGTTGAGAAAAGGGTCTAGTGCTACATCCTCCAATGTCAATGAGGTCAGCTCCAAGACTTACCATATTTAGCGCGTGTTCAACAGCTTTGTCTGGTTCCAGCCACCGCCCTCCCTCATAATAAGAATTGGGAGTCACATTTAAAATACCCATGATTTTAGGTTGTTTCTGGTTCATACAATTCCTTTTGCATAACAATGTGACAAATAATGGAGCCTTAGTATTGGGTTACATAATCCTGGTATTGCTTGCAGATCGAATTTAGATTTTCGTTATAGGGTCTATAGTATTCTTCTAAAAACGTATAAAGCTCTGGAGATATTTTATTTTTATAAGAGGGGGGCTTTTGGAAAGATAGGGGAAAATTTCGAATCTCCTCGGGGTATGGAAGAGAGAGGTGATCACATAATTGCGACATTGTTGTAAATTCAGAGAGCTTTTCATGTGAGATGACAACCACATTTTCTGGAGGAAAAATTTTAAAGACCTCTGCTAGATAATGGTCAAACTTTCCAGCTTCTAAAGAGGTGACCGATTTATCATTGGGAAAGGGGGTTTTTAAGAAATCTTCAAAAGAAAGATCAGCTGACACTTGAAATTCTTCATAATTACTTTTAGCGTGCACATAATAAGAATATAACCAATCAATGGGATTGCGAATCTGCACTAAGATTTTAATCTTTGGATTGTAATTGTAAATTTCTTCAAGAGCTTCAGCTTTCCAAATATATTGGGGGCTTTTTTCGATGTTCGTTTTGTTTTCTACGAGGAGGCTTTGATAAAAATTCAAAGAAGGTCTGTATTTGATTTTCTTATTTTCGCTTTTTAAACCAACTTTAACGTAGCGTTGTTTAGATAGATTTCCAAAAAAGTTGAGTTCAGAAGCTTTAACTAAACCTTTTGTATCATAAGGTCTTTGCATAAAGTGAATCGCAGGATTTTTTTCTAAAACATGAAATAAGCAGGTGGTTCCACATTTAGGAAAACCAACTCCTATCAAAGCTACTTTTTCTTGTTCAATATGGGGCTTTTTTTTGTAAAAAAGGGATAGAGAAACTATTAAAGTGGTTAATGTGCAAATAAGGAAAAAAGCCTTTAAAAATTTCATAGTAAAGCCATTATAAAAATGCAAAAAGATATCCTACCTAGGAGATTGTTTTTGCAAAAGGAGATTTTAACTCTGTTTAAGTGGGTGATGTAAAAAAAATAATTAAAGAACGTTGGAAAAAAACAATTACGTATGTATCGTGAAAAAAAATTAGGTTATAAGCTATGGCTGATGTTGTTACGCTTTCACGAATTCAATTTGCAATTCACATAGGGTTTCATTATATCTATCCGCCAATGACCATTGGACTCAGCTTATATATTATTATTACAGAAGCTCTCTATTTGATTACAAAAAATCCTCTATATGAGCAAATGGCTCGCTTCTGGGTTAAAATCTTTGGTTTGATTTTTGCTCTTGGAGTGGCAACAGGGGTAATCAATGTTTTTGGTATAGGAACAAATTGGGCCCACTTTGCCTATTTTGTTGGGGACATCTTTGGAGCTCTTTTGGGGGCTGAGGGGATTTTTGCCTTTACTCTAGAAGCTGGGTTTTTAGGGATGTTAATTTTTGGTTGGGATCGCTTAACTCCCAAAGTTCATTTTTTTGCTGCTTGCATGGTGGCCTTTGGAGCTCATTTTAGTGCAACATGGATCGTCTTTGCAAATTCTTGGATGCAAACTCCGGCAGGGTTTCAGCTGGTAGGTAAAGGATTGGGAAGACATGCCGTCTTAACCAATTTTTGGGAAGCTGTCTTTAATCCAACTTCACTCGTAAGGCTTGGTCATGTTTTACTAGGATGTTGGTTAACAGGAACTTTTTTAGTTTTGAGTATTTCTGCTTATTATCTACTCAAAAAAAGACATCTTCCATTTGCTAGAAAGATGACGCGAATTGCTCTTTATTGCGGAACTGTTTTTATTTTTTTACAACTATGGTCTGCAGATTCCAGTGGCCGAGCGGCCGCAACTTATCAACCAGCAAAAATAGCCGCTCTAGAAGGGGTTTATGATACAGAGCCGAATACCCCTTTTAGTCTTTTTGGTTGGACAAATCCTGAAACACGGACAACAACAGCTCTAAAAATTCCAGGATTATTAAGCTTTTTAATTTATCGCGATACTTCGCAGCCAGTTTTGGGGTTAGATCAAATTCCTACACAAGACTGGCCCAGTGCTATTGGCGCTCTCTTTTTAACATATCGTTGGATGATCTATATGTGGGGATGGATGTTTTTGATGCTATGTTGGATGTGGGTGTTAGTTTTTAAAAAGAAATTGGAACACAGTCGCACACTTCTCAAACTTTTAGTCTTTAGCATTGCAGCACCGATCTCTGCCAACATTGTGGGTTGGTGTTGCGCTGAAATGGGCCGGCAACCTTGGGTTGTCTATGGGATCTTGAGAACGCAAGATGCAATTTCAAGGTCAATTTCTGCAGCGCAAGTGTGGAGTTCGCTGGCGATGATTGTGGTTTCATTCTCTTTACTATTTAGTGTATTTATCTATCTTCTTGATCGCAAAATTAAATATGGCCCAGAAGATAAAGAACATGATGTTGATCCTTATAGAGATCCATATAAAGGACGCGATGTTGATTTAACGCATAGAGGGATATAATTCATGAACGTGAGTTTTTTGGAAGTTTTTTGGTACTGCATTATTTTTGCAGCCATGTTTGCTTTTGCAGCTCTTGATGGATTTGATTTAGGAGTAGGGATGGTCCATCCCTTAGCTCGTAGAGATAAAGATAGGCGTGTGTTTTTAAATGCGATTGGTCCCGTTTGGGATGGTAATGCAGTGTGGCTTGTCATTGTAGCAGGGGGCTTATTTGCGGGCTTTCCTCCAGTTTTTGCAACCCTTTTCTCTTCCCTTTATGATTTGATGATTATTTTACTGGGGGGGATTATGTTTAGAGCTGTCTCTATTGAATTTCGCAGTAAAAGAGAATCTAAAGCTTGGCGAGCTGTTTGGGATTATGCGTTTTTCTTTGCAAGTCTAATCATGTCGTTTACAGTGGGTCTTATTTTAGCAAATATAATCATGGGCATACCGATTGATTCGCATGGTGTGTTTCAGGGAAACTTTTGCACTTTTTTTAATTTCTATACAGTCCTTTTTGCCTTTTCTGTGGTCTCTCTTTTTGTCATGCATGGGCTCATTTTTCTTCTGATGAAAACAGAAGCCCCATTGCGTCAACATCTTCGAAGATGGACATTTGTCGCTATTTGTTTTTTTGTCATATGTACTGCATTGCTTACGCTCTGCACTTGGTTTTTAAATCCTCACATGACCTATATCTTTCGCCAAAAACCTTGGTTACTTTCCATAGCCTGTTTTGGGCCTCTCTTTACTTTTCTCATTCTTAGAGATGTTTTTTTTGGACACATGGGGAGGGCTTTTATTTGGTCTAGCGGCGTTACTTTGGTTCTTTTTTCGCTCTGTGCTTTAGGTAAATTTCCAGTGCTTGTTCGCTCAACTTTAAATCATTGCGCAGACCTAACTATTTATAATTCTCATTCATCACAAAACACCCTGACAGTTCTTTTTTATATAGTAGTCATTGGGCTTCCTTTTGTTATGGCCTACAGCATTTGGTTATATAGATCGTTTAGGGGTGGGGTCATTATTGATTCTCATAGCTACTAGGGAAAGAAAGCTCTCTTTAGCTGAGTATGCCTACGCATTTACAGCAAAATAGCATTCAATTAAATGCTCAACCCCTTGCATCGCTTTATGAGGGTGAGCTTCTTCTTTTAAGTGATAATGAAGAGCAATTTTGTTCTTGGAGATACCCGTTTCCCAGGGTGGGCTGCCCTTCCCTTCATGGAATTTTTGTAAAGAAAGAGCCCAAAACATCGAAGCTAAATCTAGCCAATGATAAGGCCACAAATTCTTTTCTTGCAGTTCTGGGTCTACAAGCTGTGAAAAAAATGAGCGGTCAAAAGAGGGGTTTTGACAAATAAAAACAGCATGTTGTCGATGAATATGATGTCTTTGAAAGAGAGTTATAATTTCTTGAGAAACTTCACTTTCAGATTTTCCATTTTGGGTCATTTCGAAGGTAAATCCATTGACTTTTAAAGAATTAGGATCACTTTTTTCCCAAATGGAATAGGGGTGTGAGAGGATGGCTGAATAGGCTGCAAACTCTTGTTTAGTTAGTAAACAGATAAATTTAAAAGCAATTTCTACCACTCGATGTTTTGAAACATTGAGGCCATTTGATTCGATATCTAAAAAAATGCCAATCATAAAAGAGCTTTTGTAAGCACTCAAAAACAGATTTGTATATTTAATAATGGTTAAAATTGCAAATTTTTCTTAAAATGGCTACACAATTTTTTATTAATAACCCTGAAATGATAAATGAAACTGTTTAAAAAGCTATCTAAGTTTGTCCAAAGGTTAAAAAATCCCGTTTCTTTGCCCGAGGATATTGGGAGAGATTTAGGTATTCAGCTGTTATATAATGAACTTTCTTTTCAAGAATGTATTGATAAGCTGATTGCTAAAGACCGAACTTCTAAATATCTCAATCGGTTTATGCCTAGAGAAAAAGCTGAAATGCTCTTTAAGTCAGCTGTTCGCAAAGAAACATTTAAAGAGACAACTCTTTTTTCTTATTATATCTATAGCGGTTGGCTTGCTTTTAAATTGATCTTTGATGATCAAAATCGCTTAAGACGTGTTTATCTTCAGCATTGTTCTTTAAAGCAGCAAGAATCTGAAGATGGAATAGAGATGTGTCTCTAACATTGGATTTGAGAAATTAATCAGAGACTGGCTTAAAAAGACTCATTCTCTTCCAGATAACGCCAGTGGCCCAATTGTAAATTACCTAACCTGACATTACCAATACGCACCCTTTTAATAGAGATAACATTGAGATCGACAAGTTCACACATCCGGCGGATTTGTCTTTTTTTGCCCTCTACTAAGACAAAGCGTAAAAAGTGTTCATCGATTTGAGAGATATTCACTCTTTTTAAAGCTTTTCCATCGAGTTCAAGACCATGTTGTAATTGCTTTATTTTTGCCATCGTCACATCACCTTCGACTCGCACTAGATACTCTTTTTCCATTTCAGAGTGCTCACCAATGATTTTTTTTGCAACTCGACCATCTTGAGAAAGGACAAGAAGACCTTTGGAGTTAATATCTAATCGACCTACCACAGCTAATTTAGTTAGTTTATGAGGAAGGCGTTTGTTGGTTGGAAATTTCTTATCGCGATTTTCTTCTATAATCAGTTCTAGGGCTTCTTGATAGCCCTCTTCTGGTTGGCATGAAACATATCCAAGAGGTTTATTGAGTAAAATAGTTAACTTTTGTTCTTGATGTCTTTCAGCCCCTTCTTTGAGTTCAATCGTAACATCTTGGCTCACTTTAGTTCCTAAAGTGTTGACGATCTGACCATCGACTAGAACGCTTCCTTTTTCGATGAAGCGATCGGCTTCTCTGCGAGAGCAAAGGCCACGTTCAGACATTAATTTAGAAAGGCGAGTTAACTGCTTCATAAGTTCTTTTTTAGAAAGGATTATATCTTTTTTTAGAGTTATGAAGCAAGAATTCCTAAGGACAACTTTTTATTTTAATTCAAAAAAATTAATTACCCTTTGCTATTAAATTAAGGGCGCTGCCTGCTTTAAACCATCCGATTTGATTGGCTCCATAAGTGTGCTTGAGCTCAATCATATCATGAGTGTTGTCGGCGTGTTTGATTTCCATCGTTAGAGTTTTCCCTGGAGCAAACTTATCGAGATTAATAATGCTAAGGCGATCTTCTTCTTGAATTTTGTCATAATCTTTTGGATTAACAAATGTTAGAGCTAACACACCTTGTTTTTTTAAATTAGTTTCATGAATCCTGGCAAAGCTTTTGACAATGACAGCGCTTGCTCCTAAAAAGCGAGGCTCCATGGCTGCATGCTCCCTAGACGATCCCTCTCCATAGTTTTCATCACCTACGGCAATCCAAGGCAAATTTTTGGCTTTATAAGCTCTGGCGACTTGAGAAAAAGGTTGTATTTCATGAGTCAGCAAATTAAGGCCACGGCCAATTTCATCACGATAAGCATTGACAGCCCCACAAAACATATTGTCAGAAATACGATCTAAATGTCCTCGGTAGCGAAGCCATTTGCCAGCAGGGGAGATATGATCGGTTGTGCATTTTCCCTTTGCTTTGAGAAGAACAGCCATTTGATGAAATTCTTGTGTTTGCCGAGCTTTAAAAGGGGTTAAAATTTGCAGACGTTCACTATCTGGTTTCACGCTTACAGAGAGATTTTCCCCAGACTTAGCAGGAGTGATAAAACAATCTTCTCCAGGATCAAAACCTCTAGGAGGTAGCTCTTTCCCAATCGGGGCAGAAAGCCTTACTTTTTCACCCGTACTGTTAATCAGATCATCTGTTATGGGGTTGAAAGAGAGCCTTCCTGCTAAGGCAAAGGCCATGACAATTTCAGGACTGCTTACAAAAGAATGAGTCCCAGGATTTGCATCGTTGCGCCCAGAAAAGTTTCGATTATAAGAGGTTAAGATAGAGTTTTTTTCTCCAAATTCCACATCATGGCGCTTCCATTGACCAATACAAGGTCCACAAGCATTGGCTAAAACAACAGCGCCCACATCTTCAAGAGCTTTAAGGTGACCATCGCGATCAATAGTTGCTCGAATTTGCTCTGAGCCAGGCGTAATAACTAGCTCTGACTTTGCTTTAAGGTTTTTCTCTTTGGCTTCTCTGGCAATGGATGTTACCCGTTCAATATCTTCATAACTGGAATTAGTACAAGATCCTATCAAAGCCACTTTCAGTTCTTCAGGATAGTTATTTTTTTTCACTGCTTCGCAAAATTCAGACAACTTCCAAGCCTTATCTGGAGAATAAGGGCCATTGATATGAGGCTCTAGCGTTGTTAAATCAATTTCAATGACTTGGTCGTAATATTTTTTCGGATCATGAAAAACTTCAGGGTCAGCTTTTAAGCAGTCTTGAATTTGATCGGCTAAATGAGCGATTTGCTCTCGCTTTGTAGCCCTTAAATAGTCAGCCATCCGCCTGTCATAGGGGAAAATAGAAGTGGTGGCGCCAATCTCAGCTCCCATGTTGCAAATCGTTCCTTTGCCGGTACAAGAAATGGTCTCAGTTCCTTCCCCAAAATATTCAACAATAGCGCCCGTGCCCCCCTTAACGGTTAAGATCCCAGCTAGTTTTAAGATCACATCTTTAGCCGAGGTCCAACCATGCATTTTTCCTGTGAGCTTAACGCCAATCATTTTGGGAAACTTAAGTTCCCAAGGCATTCCGGCCATAACGTCTACAGCATCGGCTCCGCCTACTCCCACGGCAATCATTCCAAGCCCTCCCGCGTTGGGAGTGTGAGAGTCTGTTCCAATCATCATCCCCCCTGGAAAAGCATAGTTTTCTAAAATAATCTGATGAATAATGCCAGAACCTGGCTTCCAAAAACCAATGCCATACTTATTTGAAACGCTTTGTAGAAAATCAAAAACCTCTTTGCTTTCGTGATTAGCCCTTTTCAAGTCTTCTTTGGCCCCCAGTTCGGCCTGAATGAGGTGATCACAATGAACGGTAGAAGCAACCGCTGTCTTTGGTTTTTTTGCGCACATAAATTGTAAGAGAGCCATTTGAGCCGTGGCATCTTGCATTGCCACCCGGTCAGGGTTAAAATGGATATAGCTTACCCCTTTTTCCGCTGCTTGGTGAAGTGGCTCAGCATAATGGGTATAGAGGATTTTTTCAGTGAGCGTTAAAGGTCTTTTCAAAATTTCTTTTGCTTTTTGCAATTTACCTTGTTTTTCTCGGTAAACTTGCTCAATCATTGTAAGGTCAAATACCATCTTAGGCCCCTATAAAGTCATTATTTTAAGATAAATGTTAAACTAATAATTTTACTGAAAAAACTCAAGGATCAAAAAAGAATTTGTGATAAGATATTTGTTAAAATCAACGGTTTATCCAAAGCTATGAATCTACCACACGAAAAGTTTCGAGAACTTGTTTTTCAAGTGTTGTTTAGTTGTCATTTTTTAGACAATTTAGAAGGGCAAGATCCAACATTTTTTATGAGCCAACTCAAAACAACGAAGAAAAATGTGTTGATTGCTTTTGAAGAAGTTGAAAAAATTTTATTATGCAAAGAACAATTAGATAAAGAGATCTCAGAAACTTCAACCTCTTACGATATTTCGCGAATTCAAGCCGTTGAATTAAACATTTTAAGACTTTGTCTCTATGAGCTAAAGAAAAAAGAACCTTTAGAGCATGAGATTATCATTAGTGAAGGGGTGAGGCTCGCTAAGAAATTTAGCACCTCTCAGTCCATCTCTTTTATTAATGGTGTTTTAGATCAGCTATACAAAAATAATAGTCAGCTTGTATATAATCCCTAACTTTAGGGACTAGTGCATTGAATGCTATTTTATCGCAAACACCTTCCGTTCAATGGAAACATGATGTTATCTTAGCCCCCTATTCCACTTACAAAATTGGTGGAAAAGCAAAGCTTTTTTGCAAAGTAACCACCGAAGCAGAGCTCGTTCAAGCGATCCATTATTGTCATTTACATCAAATAGACTATTATCTTTTAGGGCGTGGTTCTAATACACTTTTTGATGATAGGGGATTTGATGGGGCTGTCATTGTAAACGCTCTTTCGGGTTTTGAGCATAAAGAGGGTCTTTTTAAAGTTCTTGCCGGGACCTCTTTTTCATATTTAGGGATTCAAAGTGCAAAACTAGGCTATAGTGGGCTTGAATATGCAGCGGGAATACCGGGTTCAGTGGGCGGGGCCATTTTTATGAATGCTGGAGCCAATAACCAAGAAATTAAAGATGTTATCCAAACCGTCAAATATTTAGATCAAGAAGTTCAACTCAAGGAGCTAGATCGATCTCAGCTTAGATTTGGCTATCGCTCGTCCATCTTTCATCAGACGAAGGGAGTCATTGTTTCTGCAGAATTTAAGTTAACTAAAGACCCAATGGTTCGTCAAAGGCAAATAACCATGATTGAAAAAAGAAAAGCCACTCAACCTCTAAGCCAACCATCCTGTGGGTGCACCTTTCGCAATGGAGAAAACTTTATTACTGGAAAGCTCATCGAAGATCTAGGACTTAAGGGACTGCAAATAGGAGGAGCTCAAATATCAACGGTGCATGCTAACTTTATCGTAAATGTTGGAAATGCTAAGTCTGCAGATGTTAAAGCTCTCATTTGTTTGATTGAAGAAAAAGTCAAAGAAAAGACACCATATAGTTTAGAGCGTGAAATTCGCTTTGTTCCTTATCAACAGGGGGTGACTGATGCGTTATGATTTACACTGTCATAGCATACACTCAGATGGTGAGAAAACGGTTGAAGAGCTTCTGAATATGGCTAAAAAGATAAACCTTTCTGGTTTGTCGATTACAGATCATGATACCATTGAAGCCTATCATGAAGCATATCCTTTAGCTGAAGAAAGATCTTTAGGTCTTGTAAATGGCGTAGAGCTCAGCTGCTTATTTGAAGATAAGCCCGTTCATGTACTAGCTTATAGTTTTTCAATTCACGATCCTGATTTTAAAAGTTTTATTGCCAAGTGTCAAAAGCAAAGAGCCCAGCGCAACCATGAGATGATTCGACTGCTTAATGAGGAGCAAATTGCAATTTCTCAACAAGAGATAGAAAAAGCATTTAATAGAAGCATGCATGAGTTAGGGCGTCCTCATTTTGCTCAAATGCTGATTGAAAAAGGAATTGTTAAAACAATTCAAGAGGCTTTTAATCGATATTTAGCAGATGGGAAAAGATGCTTTGTCTTAGGGCACAGACCCTCTGTCCAAGAAGCTATTGATGTTGTCCATAGAGCAAAGGCCTTTGCAATTTTAGCACACCCACATCTGATCTCGGATCTTAGTTTAATTGGTGAGTTATTGAAGCTGAATTTAGATGGAATGGAGTGTTACTATGCCAAAATGGGCCCTCATAAAGAAAAACCATGGGTTGAGCTTGCTCAGAAAAAACGTTGGATGATTACCGGTGGTTCAGATTATCATGGAATGTGTAAGCCGATTAATACTTTGGGTTGTTCTTGGGTTTCAGATGAAGTTTTTGACGTTTTAAAGAAAAGGAACATTGAAAATGACCGACTATTTCTCCATCAATAAGAAACTCTTTGATCTCAACTTTTCCAAGCAGTCACGGCTGGATTTAACTCATGTTCAAAAATTGTACAATGCCCTTGAATTGAAGAGTTTTCCTAAAATTCATGTGGCAGGAACCAATGGAAAGGGATCGTGCGTTAAAAAATTAAGCGAAGCTCTTTCGTTATCAGGGTATCAATGCGGAAGTTTTTTTTCACCTCATATAGCCACCTTTAGAGAGCGCATTCAAATTAATGGGCAGATGATTTCAAAAGAAGCAGCAGCGCAAGTGGGTGCTGAAATCTTGAACTTATCAGAAAAAATGGCAATTGAAATTACTTTTTTTGAAGCGACTTTTTTAATGGCGATGAAATATTTTTCTCAAAAGCAAGTCGACGCTGCAGTGATTGAAGTAGGGCTTGGGGGACGCTTAGATGCAACTAATTGCATTATTCCCATTTTATCGATTATTACATCAATCAGCTTGGATCATGTGCAAATCTTGGGAGATACTTTAGAGAAGATCGCTTTTGAGAAAGCAGGGATTATTAAACCTCACATCCCTTTAATTACAGGTCCTAAAGCCAATCAAAGTTCTATTGAGAAGATGGCTCAAGCAAACTTTTCACAACACATTAAAGTTTCAGATCAAGAGTTTGAAAGTTATGATCAGGAAAATCAAGCGATTGCAAAAGAGGGGATGAGTTTTCTGAAAAAATATTTTTCGTTGTCGGATCTTGCAATCAAACAAGCTCTTCCTGCCAAACCTCCTGTTCGCTATGAGAAGATCTTTTATCAGCAGCATGAGCTCATTTTAGATATGAGCCATAATGAAGATGGTTTAAGAAGATTGTTTAGCCAAATCACTATAGAATACCCTCATCGCCCTAAAATAGTCTTCACTTCCGCTGCTGCCAATCATGATTATAAAACCAATCTGGCGATTATCAAAAAGCATGTAGAGAAGATATACATCTTAGATATTTTACATCCAAGGCTTGCAAAAGCAGAAGATTTGCTCGCAGCTATTGAAAGCGGGGGCTTTATTTGTCAAATAAGTGAGATTCCTCAAATCTTGCAGTCTCAAACTGAAAATCCTCTGATCATTGTCACAGGAAGTATTTTTATCATGAAAGAAATCTATACTTTGATAGGTAAAGAGCAAGATTGTGATGTTTATCAGATTCAAGATGGTCTTTTTAAATCGCCATCCCATGTTTAGAGCTTTCTTACAAAAAAAGATGATTACTCTAAAATTTCGTTTCTTTGTCCGATGAGAAGGAGAAAGGGGGCTTTTTCTGAGCGATTAAGCCAGTGATGCTCTGTGACAATGTATGTGGAGTTTAAATTTTTCGCCCAATTTAGAACATCT
This sequence comes from uncultured bacterium, assembly GCA_964612505.1. Classification (GTDB taxonomy): domain Bacteria; phylum Chlamydiota; class Chlamydiia; order Chlamydiales; family JAAZZY01; genus JAAZZY01. Next base: position 27,345 of record CAZTEX010000016.1, read on the forward strand.
TGAGCCTCTTTGTGACCTTCTAAGTGACCAGGATAGCAAGTGATGCTTAAATAGCCCCCTTTTTTGAGTAGGTTTAAGCTCTTAGCTAGGCTAATTAAGGTAGTTTGGCTTTGGGTGGTTAGTTCTTTATCTGTTCCAGGTAAATACCCTAAATTGTAAACAATAAAGTCGGCCTCTGCTGGGCATTTTTGATCTATCTCACTATGGCAGCATTTATGTAGCTCTATTTTGAGAAGAGCCTCGTTGCTGAGCCCTTCCTTGAGTCTTTGAGAGGTTTGCTCGATAGCTTCTTTTTGGATATCCAAACCGACCACCTTTCCTCCCTTTCCTGAAAGGGCGAGCTGGGCCAAAAAAAGGGTATCGTGGCCGTTACCGCAAGTGGCATCAATTGCATAGGCTCCAGGAAATAAAATAGACTTCCAAAGAAGGTGGCTCAAAGAGACGACAGACTGCAAAGGGGCTGTTTTCATGATGTTTTAAAAGGTAATTTGGGATTAAAGGGTCATTTTACCCAGATTAAAATCCCTTGTCAATGCTAAGACCCTTCTTTTTATTTTCTTTTTATTACAGATAAATGAACCAATAGGGAATAATCTTTGCAAATATTTATAATTTATCCTCAAATCTTTATAAAATCTTAACAGTTAAAGAATATAATTGAACTAGATAGTTCTATGAAATAGGTACCCTCCAATGGCTTCAATAGCCCCTCAAACAGCATTGCATCCAGCCGTTGAGCAGATTCAAAGTGCTTATGCTCGATTGAGTAACCCCTCTTCGTGTCCACTGTCAAGAAGTAAGGCTTTTGAACAGCTTGGGGTGCACCCAAATGATCGTGCTGCTCAATCTCAACTTTTAGAGGTAATAAGGAGAATTGCTCGTGAGGAGCTTGTGGCTGTTTATTCTCCAGAGGAGAAAATAGTTCGTTTTTGCGACCACGAAAAGAACCCTCAAGCTGTTTTTAAACCTGGCTTAACACGCGCTCTTGATGAATCTTATTTTAGACGAATGGCTTATCTAATGGGAACGCCTGATAGTGCTATTCCAGCCATGATAGCGACATTTGACTTTTCAAGGCTTCCCCCTGTTCGAGCTTCAGAGCTGAACCCAGATTCAGATGTTTTTGATGATGATAGTTCAACTCTTTCGGATGGGATCGATTCAGGTGGAGAAGAGGAAAATGGTGAGGATTCAGTTTCAAACATAGATCCAATGATAGAATTTCCATTCGCCCAAGATGCAACTCGCAGTCGCAGGAGAATTTGCTTTTTACCTGAGGTAGCATCAGAGTCTGGAACGATATTTACTAAAGATACCCTCCTTCAGCCAAGAGGAACTTTACCGGGTGTCTTAGAGCCCTGGATCTCATCGCAACAGGATTCCACTGTAGATCGCTTTGCTCGAACAGTTCTGTTTGCAGCTGCATTGGGGATGAGAGATTTTAAACTAGATGCGATGGTAGGCAATACGATTATAGATGCCGAAGAAATCATGGCAGCAGCCGTTTCAAATTCTAAGAGTCTACAGCCCTCAGTGCATCTACCGGTTTTAAATGATTCTAGAGCCATTCAACATCTAACCCCTGAGCAACGGCAAGAGATAAGTACAGTTTTTTGTAGCTTAGATATTCCTCAGTTAGTCAAGTATGCTTGTTCTCAAAAGATTCTATACCGCATGGTAAGTTTGGAAGTTAGTAATCCTGATAGTTCAGAAATTGAAACAGCTTATGACTTAATATTCATTTCTGAGAGAGAGAAGGGCCGAGAGAAACAGTATTTCCCTCATATTTCAGTAAGTCATAGCACTCTTTATACCAAATCACAAATTCGAGCATTCGCTGCACGGTTAACTAATTTACAGAAAGCAGCTTCCTATTTAATCAAAGATCAGAACTTGAGAACAGTGGGAGAGCTGGTTTGTCGCATTGACTCAGCGTACGGCAGATACATAGAGGCAGCTTGTCTGGCAAGGGACCAAGAGATGACGCAACCCGCTTCGTCTGGATTAAGCAGCATGGACTCCAGAATGCTGCTTGTTTTAAGTCCTCCAAATCTTTTTTTGGATGCCCTAACACAGCAAGCAGGTCGCCATCCGTTAGCTATTAATAAGAAAGTAGTGAAAGTAGAAGTGAGTAAAGATAAAAGCCAAAGCGATACATCTCTTCGTACTAGGATGCGGGATAGGACTAGCTCTATGCCGGAGATGATGCTTTATCAAAGCAAAAAAAAAGCAGAAGAAGTACTCAAAACTACCGAAATAAATTCACAAGAATCTCCCAAACCTCTTGTACGAGCAAATTCTGCAAGTTCTGAGTTGTCTACTTATTTTTCTAGGTTTTTAGATAACCTTTCATAAGTTCAATTTGAAGAATTACTCAAGTAAAACAAGCTAAAGAGCTAGTTTTGAGTTGATCATATAGCAATAGATCCCATATCATATCCTTTTTAAAATTGGTTTTTTAGCAAATTAATGGGGTATTAGCTCAGTTGGTTAGAGCGCCACGTTGACATCGTGGAGGTCAGCTGTTCAAGTCAGCTATATCCCATTCAATCTAATCATGTATTCAAATCAAATGTTTGCACATTTAAATGGCAGCGTTTTAAAGCTTTTGGCCCACGCTGTTTTGGATTTATTTCCCCAAGCTCAACTTTTCCAAGATTGGGTAGAGGGACCGCTTTTTTGCGCCCGTTTCCAGGTACCCGAAAATTGTAAAACAGTGGATCTAGATATCGTCGAAAACAGATTAATTGAGCTGCAAAATCAAAAAGTGGAGCTCTATCCAATGGAGATGGCTTTAGTCAGCGCACAAGCCCTTTTTAAGGCCAATAAACAGCGCTATTTACAAACTGAAGTTGGAAGAACCTTAAAAAACACGATTGATGTTGTCAAAATAGGGCCTTATTATGATCTGGATCGCTTCGGGTTTCAAGCTGAGTATTCAAAAATAAATTTTAAGTTACTATCGAGTGCAATTACTGGGGAAAAAGAAACCTTTTTAACCATTATTGGCCTCGTTGCAGACGATAAAAAAGATTTAAAAGAGTTTTTAAAGCAGTATAAAAATTTACAAAAGCATAGCCACTTCATTTATAACCAAGAAATGAAATTCTTTAATCAAGAGGTTCTCTTGCCCAACGGATTAAAAATTTTAAACTGCTTGCAACAAGAAATAGATAATGTTTTTTTTGAAAATGGGTTTGAAAAATTTAAAGTTTTAAATTCACACAAAGAAATAAAAAAGATCCTTCAGGTTACTGCAGAAAATGAGCCTAGTCAAAAAGTTTTTACCTGGGCTTGTGAATCAAAAAGTTCTCATTTCTCTCCTAATCCGTTAAAAATTGGACTTTTTCAAATAGAAAATAATACCTTTGACAGGTGGATGAATCTAGTAAATCAAGAAAGTATCGAAGAACAATGTATTTCTTGCTTGAATTTCTACAGACAAATCATTAAAATTTTAGGCTTTTCATATCGAGTGAGGTATCAGCGAGGTAAGTGCCCTCAACTTCATAAGATATTGATGCGCGTCCTAGAGCCATTTGACGCAGAAATGACTGTTGCTAAAGAAGATCATTTTTTACTGCAGTTTGATTTGATCGATGGCTATGGGAGAACGTTATTAAATCCATTAATAAAAGTAGAGAAACCTTCTTTTATTAATGGAAAAAGTAGTTATGTTATAAGCGGCACATTTTGCAGCTCTTTAGAGATGCTTCTAGGACAAGTCATAGAACATCATAAAGGAGAGCTCCCAATAAAATGGTGTGCGCAGCAGTTAAAGATTTTGGCCTTAAAAGAAGGCTTGGATTTTGGGCTTAAACTTTTTGATTATTTTAGAAAAAATAAGATTAAAGTGAGCTTGGACTCAAGCGATCAAAAGCTGAGTACAAAACTACAGGTGGCTTGGGAAGAAAAAATCCCTCTTGTTGTGATTGTTGGTCAAGAGGAATGCAAGCAAATGAAGCTGACGGTAAAAAATCAGCGATTAAATAAAGAACTTAAATGCTCTAAAGAAGAGTTATTAGAAGTCCTACTGGAAGAGTTGAAGGAAAGAGAAGAGAACTAATTTGAAATACAATCACCAAATACGAGCTAGTAAAATCCGCTTAATCGGAATTGACGGAAAACAAGTGGGAGTGGTCGCCCTCCAAGATGCGCTTAAGATGGCGCAAGAAGAAGGAGTTGACTTAGTTGAAGTGGTGCCAAATGCTGAACCACCTGTGTGTAAGATTATTGACTTTGGCAAGTTTAGATACGACCAAACAAAGCGAAAAAAAGAAGGAAAAAAAGCTCAGCATCAGGTAAGAGTTAAAGAAATTAAATTTAAACCCAATATTGATACTCACGACTTTGAATTTAAAGTTAAAAAAGCTCGAGAGTTTTTGGAAAAAGGAAATAAGGTAAGGGTTGTTTGTTCGTTTAGAGGCAGGGAGATGCTTCATAGAGACATCGGAGAAAAGGTATTTGCACAGTTTATTGTCGAACTTGAAGATATTGGAACTGCCGAGTCAACGGCCAAATTAATGGGAAGGTCGCTCTCCACGACATTAGCGCCAGGAGCTGTAAGCCCTGCCAAAAAAACTATTTAAATAAAAGGAGACACATAGCTGTGCCTAAAATGAAAACGAATAAATCTGTAGCTTCTCGATTCAAAGTTACGGGTACTGGTAAACTTAAGCGAAGAAAGCCTGGTCTACGTCACATTTTGACCAAAAAATCATCTGCAAGAAAAAGACACTTAGCTAAACCAGGTCTTGTACATGATGGTCAATTGAAGATGTATAAAATTGAGATGGGAGTAGTAAACTAAAATGGTAAGAGTTACAAACGCTGTCGCTTCAAAAAAGCGAAAGAATAGAGTTTATAAACAGGCGAAGGGTTTTGTTGGCGATCGCAAAAATCACCATCGATTAACTACAGATGCCGTTATGCGCGCAATGGCATTTAATTATGCCCACCGCAAACAAAACAAAAGAAATTTCCGTTCACTTTGGATTGTACGTATAGCTACAGGTGCAAAGATTAATGGAATTTCTTATAGCAAGCTTATCGACGGCTTGAAGAAAGCAGGTTGTGAAATCAATCGCAAAATGTTAGCGGACCTTGTTGTGACAGATCCTCAAGCATTTTCTGAAGTTGCAGGCATTGCTAAAGCTGCGTTTGCATAAAACATCTTACTCTGGCGCTATCTAAGATGGATGAAACCATCAACAAAATTAGAAAAGAATTTCAAGAAGAGCTGGCTTCTGCTAGCTCTTCTGCGCAAATAGAACGTCTTAAAATAAAATTTTTAGGTAAAAAAGGGCCCATTCAAGAACTGATGGGTGCTTTAAAAAATGTTTCCCAAGAAGAAAGGCCTAAAGTCGGGCAACTCATCAATTCGTTAAAAGAAGAAGTGACAAAGCATTGTCAACACTCTCTTGAAGATCTTTTGCATCGAGAAGAAAAAGCGAAGCTGGAAAGCGAAAAACTAGACATCACAATGCCCGGTAAGAGGGGATTCATTGGTCGCCAACATCCTATTAGACAGATCTTAAATCATATTTTGTCTATTTTTAAAGAGATGGGATTTTCTGTTCAGTATAGTCCCAATATTGACTCTGACTTCTATAACTTTGAATCTTTAAACTTTGAAGATGATCATCCTGCACGCGATATGCAAGATACCTTTTATCTTTCTAAAGATATGCTACTGCGAACTCACACTTCTAATATTCAAGTGCGCCTCATGCAAACGGAAAAACCTCCGATTCGAGTCGTCTGTCCTGGTAAAGCTTTTCGCAATGAAAACATTTCTGCAAGATCTCATGTCTTTTTCCATCAAGTTGAAGGTTTTTACATTGATCGCAATGTTTCTTTTGCCGACCTAGTTTCGACTTTAAATGCTTTTTTTAATAAGTTTTTTTCACAAAAAATCAAAATGAGATTTCGCTCAAGTTATTTTCCTTTTGTGGAACCTGGTTTAGAAGCCGATATTGAATGCCTTATGTGCAGCACCAAAGGATGTTCGATCTGTAAAAATACGGGCTGGCTTGAAGTCGTCGGTGCTGGAATGATCCATCCTAATGTTTTAAGAGCCGGCAAAATTGACCCAGAAATTTATAGTGGCTATGCTTGGGGGCTTGGAGTCGAGCGCTTACAAATGCTTTTAAATAATATCTCTGATATTCGCATGTTTACAGAAAATGACGAGCGCTTTTTATCTCAATTTTAGATTTCTTTTAACTTGACTCAAGAACTTGCTTTAGACTAAAATTCTCCTTCATTTTTTACGGAAGAGTGGCAGAGCGGCCGAATGCGGCTGTCTTGAAAACAGTTGATGGGGAACCATCCGGGGGTTCGAATCCCTCCTCTTCCGTATCTTTTTTACAATCACTAATAGTAAGCTTGAATCTAAGTATTTGTTCCTTTCTGAACTAACTATATCTTGATTTAGAAGTGATTTTAATTCAGATTTTCACGATTCAAGCATGAATTCACATCTTAGATATGTTTCCATCAAGCACGATCTTGTAGGCTAACCAGATTGGCTCTGGGTAAAATGTTTTGCGAGCTTTTTACAAGAGGGGGCAGTTTCGGTTTTGGATTAGATAAGCTTTTTAAAGGTTCATAAGAGCTGTCTAAAGTAGTCGTTGAAACAATCGCTTTGCAAAATTTGCTTGCTGTGGCCATCCGAGTTTGCCTGGCACTTAAGTAGGGATTAATAAAAGGATTTTGCAATTCTGCAATCATAGAACAACAAGCCGCTGCCGGATCTCCTGACTCCTTTAAAGCACCCAACCAGTATTCGTTTCCGGGAAAACTATTACTGTCCCATGCATAGCTTGCTACAAGCAATTTACCGGTGTCTTCATTAGAAAGTTTTTCAGCAGGATTTCGTTGGGAAAAATGGATTTTGATATGATTTTTGTTTGAAGTCATTATCTTGCCATGAGGAATGCCACCGCAGGTTGTGCAAAAAGAAGGAAAATAACTAAAATTTATATCAGAAATATATTTGAACTCATATTGAGCAATTAACTCAGCATATGCTTGTAACATCCATTGGGCTTGCATTGGGGTCACCTGCCATACTCCTAAGCCAAGTCCAACGGCGTGAACATAAGCTGTAACTCCTTTTTCTCTTGCTCGCTGATTTGCGTCGCTTAAAAAGGGCAGCAAGACATTCTTTAATCTGCGTTTGTACACTTCTATATTGATATAACGCTCTTCGGAAATAGGAAAATATTTTCCTGAGGTGTCTAAAGCTGCTTCTTTATAGGTTGGAAAAGTTGTTTCGTAATATTTTTCCCACATTTTTAACGATCCAGCTTTCATGTTAGCAGGAGTTGTTTTTCCATACCCATTAACAGAGGTATTCTGCTCAGGAGTGATCATCATATGTCGCCATTCCATCGACCCTGGTCGCTCGAATCGAGCTCCAACAAGACCCGTATAGACTCCTGTCTGTTCAAAGCTACCTGGATGACCTTGAATGCTTTTATTATTGCGGTTTCCATCGTTAATGAAATGGGTGGGACTGGAGATCCCAATCAGAGCCGAGATTTCCATTTCTTTGTATGAAAGGTACTTTCGTAACACCAAAGGAGCTTTTTCTTGCATAGTTCCAATATCTTCAAAACCTCTCTTGCCTATTGAACCATCTTGAAGTAAATAATGATCATTTTTTGTCATAAACATCAGTGGACGACACTTTAGCAACCGATTGATAAATTGTTCTGCGTTCATTGTTGCATAGAGAGTCTGTTCTGCTGGAGTTCCGTAAATTTTATAATACTCGAGAAAATCATTGATGAGAGTGAATGTATGTTCATGAATAATGGGATAAGTTGCCTGAGCATTTTTGATAATTTCATTTTCGATGGTTACAGAGGTTGCAATAGAACTTGCTCTATTAGAGGATGTAGGGAAGTGGTGTAATTGATGAAATTCATTTGAGCGCTGAATAAGATGATTAAATGGAGTCTTATGCCGCAATAGATTACTCTCAATTAGGGGAGGGAGAGCAAATGCAGCAGTTGCAACTATAGAAACTTTATCGAAGGGCTGTGTTTGCCTGTCATTATTTCTATTTAGAGTTGATTGAAAAAATAGATCTTGCCTGTATGAACCTAGCAAATTAAAAATGTTCAAAACAATACCAGCACTATTTTTTTGATTCTTTTATTATACCGGAAGATCATTAAGATCCTGTAAATATATAAAATGAAAAAAGTAGGTCAAATTTAGTTTCTCATTACAAAAGTCTTTTCGAGGGAGGAAATATTTGGGTTAAAATGCATTGTTTTGCCAAATAAAGGTTTTGTGAGCCTCCCAAAAGGGGCTGCCCCCTCCTGATTTCCCTATAAGTTAACAGTTAAATTTATATAATCTTAATAATAGAATGGTACACTGCTGTAATTAGACTAAAAAATTATAGGATTTTAGCATGGCTTCCCTAGTCTTTGATTTTATTGTAAATCGACCTGAAACTCGCGAATGGCTTAAGCATAAGGCCCATGATTGGCTGCCGGCCTATTTTTCACGTTATGACCTGACCCCTGAAGAAAATCTATTAGTGGACCAAAAAAATGCCCTCCAAGCCGCTTTAGTGGACAAAGATCCAAATAAGCTGATAGAAATCCTAGATTTATTCCCGCATCTGATCAATCAACCCTTAAATAATGGTGAAATCCCCATTGCTTTTGCTGTAAAACAGAACCTACAAGATAAGATTGATACCTTATTAGCAAAGGGAGCTGACCCGACATGTAAAGATCGAATCGGCCTCAATGCTTTAGATATTGCCCTCCAAAAGCGAGAAAAGGAACTATTTGCCAAGCTCATAGCCAATAAATTTGATACAAAGACGGGTGCAGATCAATTTATTAAAGCACTTGATAGCGTCGTTGTTACGGGTTCAGCTGCTAAAAACGAACTGAAAACTATCATAGCAGAGGCAAGTGCAACTAGAGCAGAGCTAGAAAAGATTAAATTAAAAGGCGATGTAAGCAAACTATTTCAAGCTATTCTTAAAGGAGATTTTGTTCAATTCAAGCAAATTGCCACTCCAGAAAAAATGACAGAGTTGTCAGAAAAAGTTACCAGTCAGCAACTGCTGACCGCGGCCATTTTGGGAAGTCCTTTAGTCCTAGAAGCAATGCTATCGATCGGATTTCAACCACCTGAAATAGATTCTTTTTCACAGCATCCGATGCGGTTTGCTTTATGCTCTCGTCATCCTATCGAAGCCTATATTCCTTTATTTGATAAATTCAAATTCGACATTCATTCCTTGACCACTTCTAAAGAATCGGTGAGTTACTTTGACCTAGTTGTTTATCAAAAAATGCAAAATGCTCAAAACATGGATCCACTGGCTGTGACAATATGGGACGTCGCTTTTGCTGCTTTTTCCCTGCTTAGTTTTGCAGCAAACCACCAATATATTCCTCTTCCAACATCTGCCATTCCATGGGCAAGAACAGCTCTTATTGGAGCGAATCACTTACAGGCTATTTCTCTTCTTCTTTTTAAATTAAGCTATTCCAGAGAAGGTAAAGTGAGTGCAGCCATGCAACAATTAATGACTCATTATGTCATCTCGCGATTTTTACCTGTTCGTTTATATTATGCGTTCATGACAGTTTATTCTGGCTGGGCAACATGTAGAGAACACAAGTATCGCTCTTATGGCGATTTATTCAAAAAAATGATCATTCAGGTACCTGCAGCAGCAGAAGTAGCTCATCACACTTGGAATGTTGCGACAGCCTATTTAAAATCCCGGATAAACCTCTTGCGTTGCCCCCCGCCTTGCCTAAAAAAGCCCCTTAGTTAATTTTTTATCTTAATGATCTCACTCATCCTTTTCATTGATAGGAAATGGATTCTTTTTAAGATAGATTTAGATAATTTGGTTTCCCCAATGTATAGGTATCCCTCAGCGCGTGAAATAGGGTGGAAGCTCATTTAAAACCCTTTAAAATTAGGATAAATTCTTATTTTTAATCTAAGCCACGCTGTTGAATTTAGGGGAAAAGGATCTATTTTAGAAAAGTCTTAATTGAATCTTAATAATTTAGGGTTAGAATTCTCTCCATAGTGTTTAATCATGTTTACAAGCTGGAGATAGAGTACAATGTCAAAATCGTTAGAATCAGTAGCAGATTTAAAAAATTACCCTATTTCCATTCAGACTTGCTTTTCTTATGACGAGATGCCCTCTACAGCATTTAAAGTCTTAGATTTCAAAGTTCAAAAAGCCCATTTAGACCTTCTGATAGAGTACCGCTCTCAAGGAGATCCTCAAGTTCAAGCTCTATGGGATCAATTGAGTGATAAATTTTATCTAGTAGGTGGTGCTATAGATCAGCCAGTCCAAAGAGAGATAGAAGGGGGAACGATGTTTATCCTAGCCAAAGTCAACCAAGCTTGGGTTTCAGTAGATCTTTCTTCCCTGAATAAAACGGGAGATCTTACAATTTTTAAAAGAAATCCGGCTGTTTATCTATTTGATGAAAGCCCAGCTCACCATTCAATAAAAATCAAAGATGCTGCTTCCGCTCCTTTACTCAATATCACCCTTTCATAAGTTGTCTCTCTAATAATAACTTTTTATAGACCTTGATCAAAGGATCTTGAGCTTTAATAGGCAAGATTTTCTTTTTTGAAGTTTGCAAAGAAAACATTATTTAATTGCTTTCTTGAGAGCTTCTCAGAGATAATGCAATCTACTACAAATTCTAATTGCTTGCCATTTATCAGAAATTCTCATAAATGAAAGCAAAGTCTATATAATGAAACTGCGACCGATATATCAAATTACTCGCCACCCTATTGGCTCAATTCAAGAGGTTTGGACCATTTCTTGGCCCTTAATCTTGGGGCTGATTTGTAATGGCATGATGGTTTTAGTGGATCGTTTGATGCTTGGGCATTATTCCTTAGATGCGATGAATGCTTCAAGTACAGCCGGTGCTGCAGCGTTTTCTTTTTTTATTTTACCCATGGTTGTTGCAGGCATTTCTGAAGTTTTTGTAGGACGCTATCATGGTCTTGGAAAAAACCATATGATGGGAGAAAGCGTCTGGCAAATGGTTTGGTTTTCTATTTTGATTGCCCCTCTCTTTTTGCTGTCGGGTATCGTCGCCGCTCCGTTTTTATTTAATAATATGCCTCGACTGGATTACGCATTATCTTACTTTTATATTTTAATTAATTTTGGAAGTATTTTTTGCATTAATCAAGCATTAATGGGATTTTTTATAGGCCAAGGGAAAGTTCATATTATTACCTTGACGGTTGCCTTTGCCAATATTGTAAATATCGTTTTGGATTACGCATTGATTTTTGGAACACCGATTACTCCCTCGTTGGGCGTCCAAGGGGCCGCTATTGCCACCATTATTTCGCAGTTTGCTTTATTTGGGACTCTGTTTTTTGTTTTCATTAACAAAAAAAATAGGACGGAGATGGGAACGGCTGCTTGGAAGCTAAGACCTCCTTTGTTTATAAAAGCATTAAGAGTGGGAGTTCCAGCAAGCTTTGCTCATTTATCAGAATATGTTTGCTTCTTTGTCTTCCTCAGAATCATGAGCACTCTTGGGCACTACTATCTGACAATAGCTGTCCTATTAAATAGCGTTTACATGATTTTATATTTTATTATTGAGGGGATTTCTAAAGGGGTCACCGCTGTGAGTTCCAATTTAATTGGGGCTTCTAAGCATCGATTTGCTAAAAAAAACTTGCTTGCAGGTTTTAAATTACACGCCTTTTTTGTCGCTCTAGTAACGATCATTTTAAGCATTGGTTCGACCAGAATTTTTTCAGCCTTCATTGGCCCTGAAGATCAAGCCCTTCTTTTGGACCCCTTTTTCCTTAAGCAATTAAAAATAGCCGCACTTTACATGTGCCTTGGCTATTTATTTGATGGGATGATTTGGATTCTTGTGGGGTTATTAACTGCTGCGGGAGACACTCGATTCATTATGGTTGTAGGGACTTTTGCTCCTTGGCTAATGCTTGTGGCGCCCATGTATTTTATAGTCAATTATGTGCAAATCCCTGTTTCTCAAGTTTGGCTTATCATCGCTGGATATTGCTTTGTGGCTCTCATCATTTATTGGATCCGCTATAAAAGTGATGCTTGGAAAAAAGAGCATGCTGCTGAAGATCCTTCCATTCCTATTCAAGAAAATTAAGACTCTCTTGTTCTTATTGTATTAAAGTATTATACTATAATGCTTTAGTAATATTTTTATTTGAGGGGATCTTATGAATACAGTGAATTTAAATTTAGCTACAAATCAGCAAATTCAGTTGCCTTGTTTTAATGAGACTTTTGTCACTATTTATCAAAACACCACCCAATTTTCCGATTATTTTCAAGTGGCAGTGAATGGGCCAAGAGCTACTTTAATTTATAGTGATTTAGTACCCTCTATGCGAGATGTTAGTGCTTTTATTTCTCTTGAGCAAGGGAGGGGTCAAATCCATTCCCATTCGATTGAAAAAGCTCAATTTTACCTTGGAAGCTATCTTCAAGACCTGATTGGAAAAGAGATTACTCTTATTAATAGTTATGGGAAGACGACTTCTGGAATTTTAGTTGGTAATGATTCTAGTAACTACACTCTTTTTGTCAGTGCTGAGAAGGGGCCGGGCCAACTCTTGATGCTTTCAAAAGAGAGCATTTCCATGATCCAATCGCCAGGTTTAAAAGAAGCTATCGCGTTAAAGCCCTCCTTTAAAGCCGAATATATAACAGATCAAGCCCAAGAAGAAATCTCGGGTCAAATAATGTATTTAGCCAGAGAGCTTATGTGGCAACCTTCCTACCGCCTTATTTTAGAAGAAACAGAGGGTGGGATTTGTGGAAAATGGCTTTCTGAAGCGCAAATTACAAACCTTTCTAATCGGGAATTTAAAAACTTAATGGTGAGAGTGGTTGCAGGTAAACTCAATGAAGAGGGGGGAGCGCCGACTTTTCAACCTTGGGGCCAAGAAATGAAAATGCTTGGTGAGAGAGCTTGTTATGCTTCCAATACGGCCATTGAGCAAGATTGGCAGGATTTAAAAGCGTTCCTGATTGCACAAAAAGTAAACTTAAAGCCACAGGAAGTGCTTTCAACGAGCCTCTATGAGCCTAGTGATGTTAAAGTGGTGAAAAGCTATGTCTTGAAATCTTATGAGCACCAAAGTGGTTCAAGGCACCCTAGTATCTGCTATACAATTGAAAATAATAAAGACAACAAGCTCGATCATTCTTTTCCAGCTGGTGCAGTCCAAGTCTATCAAAAAGGAGAACATTCTTTTGATTACATTGGTTCGCCTCGCATCGCTCAGACAGCTCAAGGAGAGGATCTAAAAATCTTCACAGGAGAAAGCTTTGATCTTAATGCTAAACGCTTAGTCCAAACGGAAGTTATTCGTGATTGGTCTGGCAAGGTCATTGCCCATGAGATAACAGTTACTTTTGAACTCACCAA
>CAZTEX010000017.1:0-35910 GCA_964612505.1 uncultured bacterium
AAAACGTCTATGAAATTTCCATTTGAATAAATGGTTATAGACTCTTTAGACCATTCACAGTCATCGAGTCGTCGGCCGGCAAATGTCGCGGCTTTAAATGATAGTTTTTCACCATCAGTTGTTTCAACTTCACCGTGATCGCCTATTGCGATTTGTTCGATTTGTTTTTTAACACAAGGTAGACCATCCCCCGCTTCTCCAGCAAGATGTCTTTCAAGTCTTTTCAGCTTTTCTGTTAAAAGCTGAGCGTCATGACGAATTTGACCAATTGATTGTAATGTAGCCATAATTCTCTCCTTATGTTTTTAAATTAAATAACGTCTAATTTAGTATTTGGTTTCACCAAACTTTCAATTAGTTCTTTAGAGCCTTTGTTAGGTTTCTAATACCATCGATTTTATACCCATCTTGTAATATTGGCAAGGCATTGAGGACCCATCGCTTTGAAAAAAGCTTTTTAAAAAGAGATAAACTTACAATAAGTACATATAGGTTACATGGTTGGAGACAATTTTTTCACTCAATGCAGCTTAGCAAAAAAGTTACTAAGCTGCATTAATAGGATAGAAAGTAAGATTGAAATTAGTTAAGACTTTGCGCTGAGGTATTCATTGAGGCTGCCTTCATAGACATGGATGCCATCTTCTTCAAAAGCAATAATTTTTTCAGCGAACTGTTCTATTAAGTCTTGGTCATGGCTAGCTACTATGGCTGTCCCTTTATAATTTTTAAGACCATCAGCGAGTGCTGAAACAGCTTCTAGATCCAAATGGTTATTCGGCTCATCTAAAACAATTACGTTATGCTCTTGAAGCATCATACCTGCTAAGATTAGGCGAGCTGTTTCTCCTCCAGATAGAGCAGGAACATTTTTAAAAGCATCGTCTCCTGAAAAAAGCATTCTACCTAGCGCGCTACGAATATCTTGGTCATAAACACCATCACGGCGAGAACGGAGCCAATCAAAGATAGCTACTTTTTCTTCTTTATTAACAGCCTCTGAATGGTTTTGCGGGAAATAAGCAAGCTTGACTTGATGACCCAGTTCCACGACTCCCGCATCGGGTTTCATGACACGAGCGATCATTTTAAGTAAGGTGGTTTTACCACGACCATTATTTCCAATGACTGCAATTTTATCTCCCCGATGAACTTCCATACTAAAAGAGTCGATGACAGGGACACCCTCTTGATAGCTTTTAGAAATATTTTCTATTTTTAAAACAATTTTTCCAGGTTGATCTGCTGTAGTAAAAGCAATATAAGGTCTTTGGATATTCGTTTGCTTCATCTCTTGTGGCTGAAGTCTAGCCATTTCTTTTTTTCTCGACTGAACTTGTGATGCTCTAGTACCTGCACCAAATTTAGAGACAAACTCTTGCAATTTAGCAATCTTCTTTTCTTTAGATTTGGCATCCAATTCTGCACTTTTGCGCACTGCAATTTTAGCCATGACCATATCATCGTAATTGCCTGGATAAATAATGACTGTTTCATAATCAATATCGGCAATGTCTGTTGTCACAGCATTTAAAAAGTGTCTATCGTGGCTGACGACAATCATCACCCCTTTATAACCAAGAAGAAACTGCTCAAGCCATCGAATGGATTCCATATCGAGGTGGTTGGTCGGTTCGTCTAAGATGAGGGCTTGAGGATCTCCAAAAAGAGCCTGGCAAAGCATCACTCTAAACTGGTAATCCATTGGAACTTCATGCATTAATTTAGTATAAAATTCAGAACTAATTCCCATTCCAAGTAGCAGTTGCTCGGCATTGACCTCTGCCATGTAACCATCTTCTTCGGCAACGATTTCTTCAAGTTCCCCAAGGCGCATTCCCACTTCATTTGTCATCTCTACTTCATAGAGTTTTTCACGCTCTTGCAGGGCATTAAACAAACGCAAATTACCCATAATAACAACATCAATGACTCTATAATTTCTAAATTCTTCGATGTCTTGGCGCAAAAACCCCACTTTTCTTGGTAACTTCACAAAACCCTGATTAGGTTCCTTTTGGCCCATAATGACCTTTAATAAAGTCGATTTCCCTGCTCCATTAGGACCAGTTAGGCCGTAGCGGTTGCCCTCATTAAATGCAATATTTACATTTTCAAAAAGAGTTCGGCTCCCATAGCTCATCGCAACGTTGTCTAAGACAATCATAAAAATCCTCTTTAATCAATTTGAGATAATATAATACCATGAAAAATCAAGAAAGTTAAGGAAAATCAACACTTGTTTATTCCATCCGCATACAAATTTTTAGAAGAGCTCAAGCTGCTGCAAAACGCCTCTGTGCACACCCTTAGAAATTACGCCATTGACCTTAATGCTCTCAAAACATTTTTAGAAAATGAAGATCCATCCCCAAAAATTCGCTATGACTCCACCTACCATAAACGCAACCTATCACTAGATCCAAAAATTTTACTTGATGGGATTAATCGGCGCACTATCCGTCAATTTTTAGCCCATCATGCATCGATCAGTAAAAGAACACAAATGCGTCGAATATCTACTTTGCGTTCTTTTTTTAAGTTTTTAATGAATCATAATGTGATTCAAATAAACCCGATGGAAGATATTGAATCGCCCAAACTTGAAAAAACGCTTCCTGTTTCACTAAGCTATGAACAAGTTCAAAATTTGCTTCAGCAACCAGATACAAGTTCTTATTTGGGTTTTCGAGATCGAACCATGATGGAACTACTTTACAGCTCAGGTCTTCGAGTCAGTGAATTAGTTTATTTAGATCGAGATTCTTTTGACTATGATAACTTTTCTGTTTTACTTAAAGGTAAACGCAAAAAAGAACGCCTTGTGCCTATTACTAAAAATGCGGCCGAATGGATTAAAAATTATCTCAATCATCCCATGAGAACACTCAATAGCCATGAACATCTTAAAGAGGTAGATTCACAAGCTATTTTTTTAAATAAATGGGGGCAGCGCATTACGACACGTTCTGTCGATCGCAAATTTATGAAATACTTATTGATGAGTGGTTTGCCAAGCGATGTCACCCCTCATACGATTCGCCACACCATTGCAACTCATTGGCTAGAAAATGGGATGGATTTAAAAACGATTCAAGTGCTACTGGGCCACAGCTCACTCTCCACCACATCCATCTACACACATGTCTCGACTAAATTAAAAAAAGATGCTTATGATAAAGCTCATCCTAGAGCGTAGCTCTTGGAACGTAAGTTACTTCCTCACACTCTTCTTGACGATGCAACAATTTATGTGACACTTTTTTGGGTTTCAAATACTGAGTTAAAACTTGATCAAATTTATCCATCTCAAAGCGAGTCCCACAAGTAAATAGATCAACAAAGCAACTCGCATATTCAGGATATGTATGAATACTTGCATGACTTTCTGAGAGGAGTAAAACCTGAGTGAGTCCACTGGGGACAAAATGATGATCCAAAGAAGATAATATAGTGACTCCAGTAGCTAGAGCTGCTTCTTTCATTTTTTCTTTAAGAGTTGTCTCGTCTTGAAGGGCTGCAGGATCACAATCCACATAAGAAATAACGAGGTGACGTCCAACAAATCGATATCCTTCTTGAGCTCCTAAAATAGTCCAAGAAAAAATAGCGACAGACATCATTAGAAAATAAATCTTTTTCATAGTTCTAGTTTTTTTTCAAAATATTTTGATCTTTTTAATCTTTAAATTCAATACCTCTGATTCATTTCAGCCTGGGAACGAAAGCGCAGCAAAAGAATCTATAAGACTTCAGAAGAGAGAAATTTACTTTGCAAAAAGGAGTGTGATTAGAAATCTAATCTTTCAACTCTTTTTTGGGCGGCTTCTCTTTTTTTTGTTTTTTAGGAGAGTGACTTTTTGTTTTTGTCTTTTTTAATTTTGAAGAGACTTTATTTCCTTGAGGATTCTCTGCAATCATCTGACTTGGATCCAAATCAATAAAGACCTCTTCTTCAGAGAAGAGCGCTTGAGCAGTAACCGTTGTCATTACTAGAAGGGGAATAAGAAAGCGTTTCATAAACCTACAAAAAGTTATAGCTAGTTATCTATAAAAGCTGTGTAAAAAATACAACTCTTTTTATAAAGCTATTTTTCAAATGGAATAACTTTAAAATCATCAGCGACTTCTGTATTAGGAAAAACTTCTTTAGCTTCTTGTAAATGAATTAACGAATTTTGATAGCGGGAAGAAAAATGGGTCAGTACCAGCTTTTTGGCACCCGCGTTCTTGGCGATAAGACCTGCTTGACGAGCTGTTAGGTGATGATGCTCATAAGCAAGCTCTTTTTGCTCCTGAACGTAAGTAGCTTCACAAAGAAGGAGCTTGGCATCTTTAGCAAGCTCTATAGCTTCAGGACAATCACGGGTATCTACAACGTAACTAAAGGTATCTCCCTTTCTCATCCAACTGACCTCTTCAAGCCTCACTTGCCGTCCTGCAACCTCAATGACTTTTTCTTTCTCAAGTCGTTTTACTAAAGGTCCAGATATTTGGTAATGCTCCAATTTTTCTTTGTCAAATTTAAGTTGATCATTTTCAGTAATGCGATAGCCATAATTTTCAATTCCATGCTTAAGCGGTGCCGCTTCGATGCGAAAATTTCCCCGCTCTTCGACAACTCCTGCCTCAAAAATAGGATGCTCTACTACTTTTAAAGTACTATGATACACAGTTCCAAAGCGCAAGCGATCGAAATTTTCTTTAAATCGCCCAGGATAGTAACAATGAACTTCATGGGGCACTTTATCTAAATTAAGGCGCATTAAGATAGAACCGAGCCCTAAACAATGATCTCCGTGAAAGTGACTAATAAAAATGCGCGTAATACAGGTAGGGGCAATCCCTGCATAAATAAATTGTCTTTGAGTCCCCTCTCCTGGATCAAATAAAAAGCCTTCATTGTTCCAGCGCAATAGATAAGCCCCATGATTGCGAAAGCGTGTAGGCACTTGCGAAGATGAACCCAAAATAATTAGATCACGAACACTCATTTCTTAAGTTTTCCCAAATGCCATGCAGATAGAAAATTTAATCTGCCTAGCGTCATGCCAACGAGTGCACCTACAATGTGCGCTGTATTAGCAATATTTGGAGCAATTCCTTTATAGCCGTTAAGTTCTAATACAAATGATGCTATTTGTATTGCCACTAAGACTAAAACATAGAAACCTAAAAAGTAAAGTGTGGGTTTTTGTATTGTATAACCTTCCCAAGCTGCCGTCGTTTGTCTCATCCAGATATAGCCAGCTTGCGCCATCACAACCCCGGATAATCCCAAAAAATTAGGCCCGCTCATTAAATACTGAGCCGTATTTGAAAGAGCTGCGACAAGTAAGATAAAGAATGAATATCGCCAAAAGCCAACTCTTTCTTCAATTTGTTTACCTAAAAAAATAAACCACAGCAAGTTAAAGAGAATGTGAAAAAAATTTGCATGTAGGAGCGCTGGAGTAAATAATCGCCAAATTTCACCTTGAGCAATTTGCTCAAATTGAGGATTTTGCGCGAAAGATTTATTTAAAGAATAGGTTGCAGCCGTGTCTGGCACAAAATAAGTTTCATAAAAACCATGCCAGTAGGGACTGGTTTGAAATTGATGCATATCCTCATAAGCGGCATCACCTTTAATATATTCTTCAGAATTACCTGATTGACGTAAGTTCTCTAAAAATTTGGATGCATATTGATATGCTAAAGGGCTTTCGTAGATTAATTGATTATAAGGTGTTGTAAATAAATAACTCGAAGTAAAGCTCTCTCCACTGGGTAATTCTATCTTCGTTGGAGAACCGATAAAAGCCCACAGATAAAGTAAAATACAGCTGCAAGTAATAAACAATGTCAACTTACCCATCGAGCGCCCTTTTCTGACATTCACTTGGGGTGAATTTGAGCTATCTTCTTGTGGCAGATCTTCTAATGGATTTTGATTCGGCTCTTCTCCACTCAAAGGATTGGGGTTTTGAGCCAAAAATCGTTCTGCCTCTTTTTGAAGTTCTTCTTCTCTTTTTTTGCGTACTAAAGAAGGGGAAGGAACCCACTGAGGACTCTTTGCAAATTCTTTTAGGCAGCTTTGAGCCTTTGGAATATTATCTTCATCAAGAACCCAAATCAAATTTTGATTTTGAGTCTTAGCTTCAACCTGGTTTTCAATACCTCTTTCAAGCAAAAATAAGGAAAATTTTTCGGCTTGCTGAGCATCTTCTAAACTAACAACTAAACGCATATCGCTTTAATTTTATCCACTATCTTAGAGGTAGACAATCCTTCTTTTAGACCAACGATATGAAGGATCCCACCATGTTGTTTGACAATTTCTGCTTCTATACAGTTTTTGCCATATTCTGAACCATTAACATGGACGTGGGGTTTAATTAAAGATAAAATTTTTATAGGGTTGAGTTCTTCAAACCAAGTGACGTAATCGACACATTTTAAAGCTGCCATCATTTCCAGGCGGTAGGCTAAAGGGATAATGGGGCGATCTTTACTTTTGTATTGTTGAATCGAAGAATCACTATTGAGGGCAACAAGTAATCTATCTCCTTGAGCTTTGGCTTCTTCTAAAATATACAGATGCCCTGCGTGAAGGAGATCAAAAGAACCATTGATGGTTACGAGCTTGTACTTCTTTTTGATCTCTTCAGCTTTTTTTTCTAAGTCTTTGGGCTGGATTACTTTTTTTTTATAATGCTTAGGCCATGCTTCAAGCATCTAATTTCCCTTGCCCTCAAAGGCTATTTGATAAACTTCATCATAATGTGTAACAAAATGAACTTTTAAACCTTTTTTTAAATAATCAGGAAGTTCATCGTAATCTCGGATATTTTCTTTTGGAAATATCAACGTTTTTAACCCTGAGCGTCTTGCAGCAATTAGCTTTTCCTTAACGCCACCGATTGGTAACACTTTTCCCGTTAAAGTTAATTCTCCAGTCATCCCCAAATCGTTTAGAATAGGTGTATTGATCAAAAGTGAAAGCATCGCTGTCACCATCGCAATCCCAGCGGATGGACCATCTTTTGGAGTGGCTCCTTCTGGAAGGTGTAAATGAACCTCCATCTTATCGAAAAAATGATGCCCTTCTCGATACTTTCCAATACTTCCATGGAGATAGGTCCAAGCGATTTGAGCAGATTCTTTCATGACATCCCCAGCTTGGCCGGTCAATTTCATCACCGTTTTTTCTGCAGGGACTTGGAAAGCCTCTACATATAATGTAGCCCCTCCCATCGATGTCCAAGCAAGCCCCATACAGACCCCAACAGGAGTGCGGTCGTAGTAACGATCACTTAAAAAGAGTGGTTTACCCACATAACTTTCAAGGGTATCGGGGGTGATGACAAACTTACTAGCCTTTTTGCGCGGACTTTTTTCTTGCTGGCTTACTAATTTAAAGGCCACTTTACGTAGAATCTTTTTAATTAAGTTCTCGAGTGTACGCACCCCAGATTCTCTGGCATAGCCATTAATTAGATCATGAAGACCTGCCACAGTAAAACTTACTTCGGTTGCTTTAAGACCCATTTTTTTTCTATTTTTAGGAATTAAATGCTTCGTCGCAATTTGCACCTTCTCTTCCAAAATATATCCTGATAACCTCAAAATATCCATGCGGTCTTTTAAAGGTTCTGGAATAGTATCTAAGACGTTCGCTGTAACAATAAAAAGAACATTTGATAAATCAGTGCGTACATCTAGGTAGTGATCCAAAAACTGGCTATTTTGCTCATAATCTAACACTTCAAGTAGAGCAGAAGCTGGATCTCCCTGATGGCTACTTCCTATTTTATCGACTTCATCAATCATAATAATTGGATTCATCGTTTGTGTATTTTTTAGAGCTTGGATCATTTTTCCTGGCATCGCTCCGATATAGGTACGGCGATGGCCTTTGATCTCAGCTTCATCACGCATCCCTCCCACTGAAAATCGATAGAATTTACGATTTAAAGCTCTAGCAATACTTTGTCCTACACTTGTTTTACCAACACCTGGCGGTCCAACAAGGCAAATAATACTGCCGCGGACGCCGCCACAGAGTTTGCCCACGCTGATAAATTCTAAAATGCGCTCTTTAATATCTTTCAGTCCATAATGCTCTTTATCTAAAATAACCTGAGCTTTTTCCAAGTGATGGTTTTCTTTAGTAGTCTTTCCCCAGGGTATAATTGTTAACCAATCTAGATAATTGCGACAGACTGTATATTCTGAAGATTGCGGCTCTAAAAACTGCATTTTATCCATTTCTTCATCAATGGTGACCATCACATCTTCAGGAACTTCGCGCTGCTTGAGTCTTTCTTCAAATTTCTCAATATCATGCGTTTTATCGTCCTTTTCAATGCCCAACTCTTTTTTAATTGTTTTAAGTTGTTCTTTCAAAAAGAACTCTCGCTGAGTCTTAGAAATTCCTGTTTCTAGTTTTTGATTAATACTACTTTGCAAAAGAGTCAGATCCAGTTCCTTTTTCAAGAGAACTAGAGCTTTGTTGATTCGAGAAGGAATATCAAATGTTTCTAAGACTTCTTGCAGTTCAGATCTTGATGCCGTTGTTAAAGCTACTGCAAAATCTGCAAGCCTACCTGGATCTGCAAAATCAGAATGTCCCAAGAAAATTTGCAGCTCTTCTTTGTAAAGAGGGTTCAGTTTGAGCAGCTCTTTAATAGTGGTGATGATGCTGATGGAGTAGGCTTTAATCTCATCGTTGACAATCTTTGAATCTTCATGGTAACGAACTTTGGCTCGCAGGTATTTGGATTGTTTTTCAGGTGTAATAACCTTTAAGCGCCTTTCCATGTTCAAAACAATTTGAACACCGCCCTGCTCCATCGGTAAAATACGCAATATTTTTCCTAAAACACCTACTTTATGCAAATCTTTAAAAGTCGTTTGATTGATGTCTTGATTCTCATCTTTAGTGAGTAGCAGCCCTAAGTATTTATGTTTAGAACGCATCACATTTTTCAAAACTTCAAAATAGGGGCCTGGCTCAATGAGGATAGGTGCAGCCATGGCTGGGAAAAAGGGACGTCTAGTAATTGGAATGAAATAAATAGATTCAGGGGGCTTGGGATCTTGCTTTATACCCTCTTCATCTTCTTTCAAGGTTTGTAAAATAACTTCTTCTATTGAAGCGTCTTCTTCGTTTTTGCTCATATCTGCTGTCGTTAATTAGTTTCTTTATTAATCTTTATCTTCCGAATAGCCCATGGATGAATCAACTCGGTCTCATTTAAGAGGTCTATTTATAGCAAAAAGCAACAAATATAGGCAAAAAGTAAAATATCTTTGAAATATTCTTTGAATATTATTTCGATAATTAATAATCTATTAATTATTAACTTTTTTATTCAATATTTTAGAATGTATTTTTTAATAATCGACACTAGTTCTTTAAAAGGGATCCTCTCAATTTTTAAAGATGATAAAATAATTTTTAATCAGGAGCTCTCTTTTGGGGTTCGAGAGTCTAACGAGCTTGTTCCTGTTATAGAAATGGCCCTCAAAGAGACAAATATTTTTTTAGACGATATTGGTATTATTGTTTTAGGAAAAGGCCCAGGATCCTTTACAGGACTGCGCATCGGAGCCAGTGTTGCTAAAGCTTTTTCCTTTGTTAAATCTATCCCTATTGTGACGGTAGAAAGCCTTAAATGCTTTGCTCCTGAGCAAGAGGGGCCCTTTACTGTCCTGCTAGATGCAAAAGCAAAAGGGATCTACCTTCAACAAGGTCTTAAAGAGGGTGATCATATCTATTTTGAAGATCAGTTTAAATCTTTCAAGCCCGAAGAAGCCGCTCTTCAACTACAAAATAGACCCACCATTATTTCCGCTCACAAAGAGAGTCTGCGCTTGAAACTCCCTCAAGAAATTTTTGACAACATCATCCAAATGTCCCCAAGTCCTCACCAAATGCTTAAAATGGCTCTCAAAAGATCAAAAACAACTCTCTTTCATGCTCAGGATGTCCTTGATTTAGAATATTTCAGTGATCCTAAATAGATTTCCATTTGATTAATTCTCGTTTATTGTGCTAAGATCAGGCAAACTGAAAATTTAGAGGATCAATGACAAGCGTAAAAGTTAGAATTGGAGAGCCAATCGACAAAGCTCTCAGAACTTTAAAAAAGAAACTAGACAAAGAAGGCGTTATGAAAGCTGCTAAAGCTCATCGCTTTTATGATAAGCCCTCTGTCAAAAATCGCGCAAAGTCTAAAGCAGCTCTCAAATATAGACGCTCCAATTAGCACTCCATTTCAAAAACTGCTAATTTTGTATTGAATTTATTCAATACTTTTTAGTATTCTATTGAAGAAACAATTCACTGAGTGAACACATGTCTGATTATTATGAGCTTTTAGGCGTCTCAAAAAGCGCTAGCCCTGATGAAATCAAAAAGGCTTACCGCAAACTCGCTGTAAAGTATCATCCGGATAAAAATCCTGACGATAAACAAGCTGAAAAAAAATTCAAAGAAATCTCAGAAGCCTACGAAACTTTGAGCGATCCCCAAAAACGAGAGATGTACGATCGTTTTGGTAAAGATGGCATGCAAGGTTTTGGTGCAGGCGCAGGCGGCTCTTCAGCCCATGGCTTTTCCTCTATGGAAGATGCTCTTCGTACTTTTATGGGAGCGTTTGGTGGAGGCGGCGGCGGTGGCGGCGGAGAAGGAATGTTTGAATCTTTCTTTGGTTTTGGGGGCAATGGTCAATCCGCTTCTCGTCAAGGAGCCAGTAAAAAAGTGAGCCTCACTATCAGTTTTGATGAAGCTGCTAAGGGGGTCGAGAAAGAAGTTTTAATTACTAAATTTGAGAACTGTAGTTCGTGCAACGGCTCAGGAGCCAGCTCTCCTAAAGCGATTAAACGTTGCTCTCAATGTGGAGGCAGTGGACAAGTTCATCAAAGCCGCGGTTTTTTCAGCATGTCGGCAACCTGCTCGGCTTGCCATGGCAATGGTCAAGTCATTACAGATCGTTGCAAAAAGTGCCAAGGACAAGGGCGAATGAAAGACAAACAAAAAGTTGTCATTCAAATTCCCGCAGGTATTGACAATGGGATGACCATTAAGATGAGCGGGCATGGAGATGCCGGAGAAGCAGGTAGCCCTCCTGGAGATCTTTATGTAGAAGTTCATGTTCAACCCCATGAAATTTTTGAGCGTCACGGAGATGATATTTTAATTGATCTCCCTGTGAGTTTTCATGAAGCAGCTTTGGGATGCAAAAAAGAAATTCCAACACCCCTTTCTGGCAATGTTCGCATTACTATTCCAGAAGGAATGCAAACAGGAAAAACTCTTCGCGTGCGAAAAGAGGGTTTTCCAAATGTCCACGGACAAGGTAAAGGGGATCTTTTAGTTCATGTCACTGTAGAAACTCCTACCCATCTTTCCGATAAACAAAAAGAGCTTTTACGTGAATTTGGCGAATTAGAAACTCCAAAAAATAATCCTAGAAAAAAATCTTTCTTAGATAAAGTCAAAGTTTTTTTTTCAAACCTTTAAAACACGTGTATCCTTTTTTCTTTAAAATTGTGAAAGCTATTGCGACGATCAAAAGCCATTTTAAGAATGATCGCCATCACCGCTAAAGAAGACTCAAAGTCTCATGAATTAATTTGTAGCTTTGAGTTGCATGGCTGCTTCTTGATCTGAAAGCCATTGCTGATGCTCAAATAAATAATCAAATTGAAAGCGAGCCACCTCTTCATTCAAATCATTCGCTGAGTCTTTTTGCACTTTAACATAATAATAACCCTGATAAGGAATTCCAAGGCGCTTCAGCTTGATTTCCATTTGTTGGAGATGGCAATACATATCGTCTATAAAAATGACTTTTTTAGGCTTAAAATGGGCGGCATTTAAAAAAGCTTGCAATACATCTGCTTTTGAAAACCCTTCTGCAAAAAGAACACCCCGATGGTAAACAGGAGAGGAGCTATAATTGGAGCTAAGCTTTTCTAAAGCGAGGCGATCCAAATGGGGAAAAGATCCACTAAAGTCGATACCAAACTCTTCAAGATGGTTTAAACGCCAAGCTTCGAAGTTCTTAATAATCCCAAAAGGTTTTGTCGGGCAACTTGTTAAAGCAATGACTTTAATTGATCGCTTTTGCAATTGTTGGATAATAGCTGGAATAGAAGACTCTACAAGCTCTTTTTTTGCCATCGTCAATGGCAAACTTAAAACGTGGGTGATTTTTTCCCTTTCTCTTTCGGACCGAGCTTTAGCATAGTGTTCATTAAAAATTTGAATTTTTAAGGGATCTCCTATCGGTTTTAAAATAGCATCGTGGTCGGTAAAAAGGACTTCATCCACATCAAAAATGACCAGCGTATCGCTCTCTAATCTTTTGATTTGATCTTCGAGTACTTTTAGACTGGAAACTTGCTGGATATTTGCTTGAAGTGGAGCAGAAAAAAGAGCTGTGGCAATAATGAGCGAAGAAACAAAACTTTTTATCAGTACCAAACACATAGTTCAAAATTTATTTTATATAATACGTTCATATATTAGATTAACTTGTAATTTATTAAAATCATGTTAAGAACAAATAAAGATAAAATTTATTTAAAAATTTAATGCAATTAATTTCTAAAATTACTAAGATGCCAGCAAATTTCATGCATTAGGGAAGTCTTTTAATGGAACCCATTCAAAGTATTCGCAACACTTTTTCAACAGACTTTATCTCTTTAAATTTCTCATATTTAAATAACTATTTTTCAAAGATTGACTCTTTAAGAGAAGATGAAGATTGGAAGCAAATTCTTTTATTAGGCGAACAAGCCTTATTAGACAGTAAAGGTAGCCTATCACAAAAAGCAGCAATTCATGCTCAACTAGCTAGTTGCTCTTTTTATTTGGGAGATTATGATCTTTGCTTAGAGCACGCCCATAAATGCCAATTAATTGCAGAATATTTAGACGACCCAAAACATCTAATGCAAAGCCTCTATTTACTTTCTGCTCAAAAAAGAGCTGAAGCGAGTCTCTGTCAAAATCCTTTAGAGCAAAAAGAGCTTTTTAGAGAAGCCAAATCATACATTTATAAAGCTCTCAAACACTTTGATCGATGCAGCGATGAACATATCAAAGCAAAAGTGCTTTTTAATGGTGGAGCAGCTCAAGCAGATGATCCTAATGGCGATCTAGGCGTTGCCGTGCATTGGTATCGAGAAGCTATGGATATTTTTGCTAAGCTTAAAGAAGTTGATGCTTATAATCGCACCGCCATTCGACTTGCTAAACTCTCTCTACTACTGAAAAAAAACGATTCTTGCAACCGCATCTTAAGTGATATCCATTTTGATAGTCTCACGCAAAAAACAAAAGTGCATTATTATTTTGTCAAAGCGCAATATCTAGTGGCCATCGAAGATTATCCAGCAGCAAGCTCTTTAATCTTGGATGCCATTGAAATGGCTGCTGAACTCCAAATGAAAGTTGATTTAGATCGTTTAAATGATCTATTAGAAAAAGTAAAAAGCCAAGAAAAGAACCTCTTAAGTCAGCTTCATTTGAAATGCTAGAATTAAATGCTTTTACCTCTTAATATGTTTTTTCTTAAATTAACTTAAGCGATGGACTTTTATGGATATTAAATACCCTTTAGCCAAAGAGACAATTAACGAGCAAGATATTGAGGCTTTATGCCAATGGCTCAAAACAGGTCCTAGACTGACTAAAGGGAACCTCACCATAGAATTTGAAAAAAATTGGGCTCGTTACATTGGCAGTAAATCAGCTGTTTTTTGCAACTCAGGATCTTCAGCAAATCTCTTAATGGTCTATGCTGCCCTATTAGCTGGCAAAATAAAAAACAAAAAAGTGGCTGTCCCCGCCGTGGGCTGGATTACAACGATTGCCCCCATTATGCAGTTTGGCCTCACTCCTATTATGGTGGGTACCGATCCAAAAACCTATGGCATGGATTTAAATCAACTCGAGCAAGTTTGCATTAAAGAAAAACCTGATGCGGTGATTTTTGTTCAGGCTCTTGGAATTCCTCATTATAAAAAAAGACTGTTAGAGCTGAAAAAAAAATATAAGTTTTTACTATTAGAAGATGCCTGCGCAGCCTTAGGTGCTGAATATGCAGATGGCTCCAAAGTAGGAACAGTGGGCGATATGTCTTCTTTTTCTTTTTATTTTGGCCACCAACTCTCAACGATTGAGGGGGGAATGGTCAATACTAGCGACGACGAACTTTTTAATATGCTCCTGATGCTGCGCTCTCATGGATGGGGAAAAGATTTAAACCAAAATGCCTATGATCAGCTCATTAGCGAACATGGCGTTGACGATTTTCATAAACCATTTACTTTCTTTGTACCTGGCTTCAACTTACGCTCCACAGACTTGCAAGCCTTTATCGGCCTACGTCAAATTGAGAAGGCAGATTGGGTTTCTAATTGCCGTCATCAAAATCATTTGCGCTATGCAGAAAACTTGAAAGGTTTTGTAGAATTTCAAGATTGGGGAAATGATAAACCGGTATCCATTTCTTTTGGAGCTCTTGCCGAGTCAACTATCCAACGCAAAGAAATTGTCAGAAGACTTGTCAAAAATGGAATTGAGACCCGCATTTATAGTGCAGGCAATTTAGGCCGTCACCCTTTTTGGACAAAACACTACCCTCTCTTCAAAGATCAAATGAGCGATAAAATTCATGAAACAGGTTTCTTTTTACCCAATTACCCAGAGTTAACTGTTGATGAAGTGGATTTTATCTCTGATGTTGTAAAAGGCAAAAGTGCAGCCCTATTACACTCTTAATGATATAAGAACTACATTGTGTTGATCGACTCATCACTGATTTTATTGACAAAAGCAGTGATGGCTCTATCTGTAATTATTTTTGCTTTTTAATCTTGAATTTGTACTTTTTTTACCCGTATTCTTTTTTCTCAAAAAATATCCGCTAACTATGATTAATGAGATTCTTTCTTTCTCCCATCTTCCCATCCAAAGCTCAAGCAACCTTTCTTCTGCGAGTCCCCTTAAAGAATTATATAAAAATGAATCTCAGCTCAGCGCTCTTGATTGTGCTTTTATCCTAGAAAACAAAGATCTAATCGGAGACATTTTATCATTAAATCCAAGCAGGATAGATTGCCATAATGGCTTGAAAGCAAGTCAATCTTACCAGCAATTTGAGCACACACTCCAAACTTGCGTCACTAAAATCACTCAAAAAAACCTTATTCATCAACTCGTTTTACTGGGCGATACAGATACAGTTACCTTCTTTTTGCAAAGCAGTCCCTATATCTATGATTTTTATCCTTCAGATGGCCTGAGCTGCCTACATTTTGCAGCTCTTGGCAATTCTCTAGAAATGCTCGAGATTTTATTAGATCATGGTTTTGAAGTAAAAACTCAAGATCAATGGGGCAGGACCCCTCTTCATTATGCGACAATAAATCCCAATAAAGAAATTTTAGCAAAGCTGCTTGAACACGGAGCCGATTTATTTCAATCCGATATCTATGGCTGCTCTCCAATTGACTTTCTAAAATACCAAGCAATACAAAAAAGCCCTTTAGAAATTTCTAATACCCAACTCTATTTAACAATGAGCTTAACCCTTTCCACCATATTGAGTGCTTTAGCAAAGCACCCCTCTTTTCAAGAATGGTCCATGATCTCCATTCTCGCTTCTTGTTTAGTGCCCCTTTGTGAATTTGCTTTTTCTATTCAAAATTCATCTCTTTCAAATCTAGAAAAAGCAAAAAGACTTGCTCTTTTTATCCTTATTCAAAAATTTACTCTGACTCAAATGGCTTTTAAAACATACGTGTTAACTCAAGCTATGCTCAACACAATAACCCAGCTAAGAACAAGCTATCTTTTTCTTCACCTTTTACCATATAAATCCTTAAAACTTTCTGCCATCCACTTAACACAAACAACTCTTTTAGCTTTCAATTTTTTTCAAAATTATCCATTGCATTTTTTAAAAGATCATCTCGCTGATTTGTTGATGGCTCAAAGTTATTTCAGCAACCCTCTTGCCGATTTGACAAAAAGAGAGTGGAATGACCTTTCAAACGTAGCCTTCAAGATGTTTCAGCAAGTAGCAGATTGGTTTAAGGTATAAAAATAGCTTAAACTAAAATTATGTTCTTCCCCTTTGAGAATTTAAATAACCTACATATTGAACGAGTAATTCAAGTTGAGCAGGAGTCTGCACAAACAAAGGACCCCTCTGCATTCTTCCTTCGACAATTATATCAACTAAATTTGTCTCACTTACAGAACCGTTCTTACGATGAAGATCAAGCAACGCACTAGCAACAGCTAAGGTTCCAGAGCGACCTACACCTGCCCTACAATGAAGAAGGGTCTGGTGATTTTTTGTTGATGTTGTATGAACAGCTTCATTAAATTCTGCTGTAAGTTCAATAAGATGCGGTAAGGGCGCAACGCCATGATCTGGCCATTTGTAATAATTAACCCTGGTAAATTCCCCTGTTTGACCATTATGAGTATCTTTTATTTTATAATGTTGTATCTCGTTATTAATACCCTGAGACCTTCCAGCCTCTATAGTAAATGGGTCCCCATCTCTAGTTTGATTTGGTGAGTAATACATTTGAGCGTCGTCTATGGGGTCATTGCCATTGGTAAGATCGTAGATAACACCAACATTTTGCTCATAAATACACTCTAAAAATCGGCCTCTTTGAAATGGTGTTGGCATCGCAGCTATAATGATTGGGGGACTAATACCAAGTTTGACATAGTTGGCATGAAGGGGCTTAAATGTTGAGCCCTCTTTGGTACCCACTAGATTACCTTGATAATCTATCATAGGGACATTGGCAAAAGGAATCTCCCTGCCAGCCTCCATTTTATTGGTAAACACAATCGGTCGATAACTTTCTTTCTCAAGTTTCTTATCTATCTGCGTTGCAACTCTAGCAGCAATAATATTAGACTGTGAATCATTTGGATATTCCCAATTTCGAGGCTGAAAGACCTTTGGATTACCTATTTGAACGCCACGATCCAAATGCATAACGGATGCCCTTGAGCTTGCAGCAGAGGTGCTAGCCATATCTTCTAGTTGCCTAGAACTTCCTCGGGGCGAAAAAGTTCCCTGAAAAGGGGCAAAATCTTGAAGCGTGTTTTGAAGTTTTGAGCTATATGTTTGAACTTGTTGAAAAAACTCTCGATAAGTCATCTCTAATGGCGCAGCTGCGCTTCCTGGTGAATTCACAACTTTAGGAGCTGTTACTCTTTCGCCTAAGATTGCTGGATACGCCTGTAATAATTTTTCCGCTCTGTTAACCCATGCCATATTTGGAGCGCGAAATTCTGTTCTCCGCTGGGTTCCTGGTCTCGTTCTATTTATTGACACTTCTGAAAGAAGCTCGTCAAAAGCTTCTTGAAAAAGAGCATGCTCACCTGCTCTATTATCTCCTAATAGTCTTGTAGCCAGACTGTTAATCTCTACTACATCCATGTACTGGGAAGCAGAAACAACGCTCAGTAAGCTGCCTTCAAAACGATAAGGAGCACGTCCTTCAAGAAGAGAGGTCCTTTCGTTTTCTTGCTGAAATCTACCAAGCGTACGTGTGACTAAATTGTTTACCTGTTCTTTTGTCTTTAAAGATTGTATGCCTTGCGCGCTGAGATTGCGATCTCCCCCATCTCCTCGATTAAGATCACGCACTAAGCTTTTGGGCCCAATAAAAGCTGCTTTCATTTTAAGGCCAAGGCCTCTACAAAAATTCATGAATTTATTAGACCAAATCTGCATATTTTTTTTCCGGTTGAATACTGAATCTCATAACGTATGGTTTCATTTTAATAAAGAACGAAAAACGTTAGCTGGTTTTTCTTAACCAACAGCTTAATAAAGAACGAAAAACGTTAGCTGGTTTTTCTTAACCAACAGCTTAAAATATGATCATTGACCATGCCGACGGCTTGCATATAGGCATAAATAATGGTAGAACCAACAAACTTCATCCCTCTTTTTTGCAGATCTTTTGAAAGGGCATCGCTCAAAGCATTTTTGGCCGGAATGTCCTTAAGAGAATGCCAATTGTTTTGAACCGGTTTAAAATCTACAAATTGCCAAAGATAGCTATCAAAAGAGCCACATTCTTTCTGTATCATTAAAAAGATAATGGCATTTTGACGTGTGGAAAACACTTTGAGTCGATTGCGAATAACTCCACTTTCTTTCAAAATAGCTTCAAGATCTTGATCGCTCATTGCTGCGACTTTTTGAGGATCAAAATTATAAAATACTCTTTTATATTCTTCTCGCCTTTTAAGAACTGTTTCCCAACTTAAACCCGCTTGAGCACCCTCTAAAATGAGCATTTCAAAAAGGAGGTGATCTTCATGCACAGGCTTTCCCCATTCTTGATCATGATAAGCAGCATAAAGCTCGCTATGACTGCCAAAGCAACGTGTTTTTTTATCGAGAAGCATTTGCTGAACCTATATCTTGTTTTTCAAAACGAGAAGTCATTTGTGATTTTAATCTCTCTACCATTTCTTTAGGAGCTTTTTGAGGAGAGCCCACATTAAAAGGGGGTTCTGGATCATACTCTAAACCAAGTTGCATCGCTTGAGCAAAAAGGGGCCCTTGTATTTTCTCTGAAAGTCTTAAAGCCATATCAATCCCTGCAGAAACGCCTGCTGCAGTGATTACTTTTCCATCTTCAACCACACGTGAATTAACAGGTAATGCTCCCCATTGTGGCAAAAGATCCATCGCAGCCCAATGAGTCGTTGCTTTTAGCCCTTTTAAAATGTTTGCAGCTCCTAAAATTAAACTGCCCGTACAAACAGAAGTTGTCCAAATTGTCTTTGTATGAATATGTTTGATCCATTCTAACATTTCCGGGTATTTAGTTAGCAGGGTTGCATTACCAGCTCCTGGCACAACTAAAATATCTGCTTTTTGAATATCGGACAAAGAATAATCGGCATGCAAGATTAATTGTGAATCTGTCTGTACTAATCCTTTTTTGAGTCCCACACAATAAGATTGACTATTAGGCCACCTAGAAAGAATTTCGTAAGGTCCTACGAGGTCAAGAGCTGTCATTTGTTCGTATAATAAAAAAGCTATCTGCATACTTACCTTCACTGTCTTAAGTATTTTTTAATCACTCTTCTCATGATGAGAAGCCGCAGGAAAATATTGGCCATGAAGGCCATTTGGAATCATATGGATAACCTCTGAGCGACCCAGTT
Source organism: uncultured bacterium (assembly GCA_964612505.1). GTDB lineage: Bacteria > Chlamydiota > Chlamydiia > Chlamydiales > JAAZZY01 > JAAZZY01. Next base: position 19,226 of record CAZTEX010000017.1, read on the forward strand.
CTCTTAAATTCTTTGCATCTAAAATAAGAAGAAAAGAGCGGTGCTGCTCCATATCGTTTACAACTGTTAAAAGGACCCCTTCATCTTCTTGGGTAGCACCTGGGGTCGCAATAAATACGGGCTCTCCAGGGCAACACCCTAGCTCTTGCCACTGAGAGACTTTTTTTGTTTCCATATCTACTTTGTAAATCGCTCGCGCTATATTAATTTCTAATTTGAGCTCACCAGGATCGCTCAAATAGACATAACGATAGGGTTTTCCATCAAAACTTTCATTAATCCGAGGAAATTCACAAGATCCTTCAAAGATTGTTTCTGAAGTAATTTCTTGAGTTTGCAAGGAAAAAGAAAAGCGTTTTAGTTTTTCAATAGGTAAATTCTCTACTCTAACCTCTTTTTCAGCTTGAGGTTTATATTGTGAAGCAACTCCCATCACAACACTGGGATCATCATAACAAACAATATCGACATAGATGTGATTTTCTTTTTCAAAAGCATTGGCATGATGAAATGAAAAGAATGGCTTTGTGATATATTTTCTCACCACTTCACCACTACGGCGATTCACAATTGTAAATTGAGTGCCACGCTCGGGATGCCAAGAGAAATTCTTAATAAACGCGTGCCTTTGGAAGATCAAATCTAGCGGTTTAACAACAAAAGGATATTCCGTAAAAATCACATAATTTTCTGTCAGAGAAAAACTATGCATATAGGAAGGCTCCTGCACAGGAATTTGCGCTATCACCTCTCTTGCACTCAAGCCCTTCTTGATTCGATAAAGTATATATTGGCTCTTGTAGCCATATTTAATGAGATAGTTGATAGTTTCTTGGCAAGCCCTGTCATAATGTGGATGGGCCGACTCCCAGCATTTCTCATGAGGCAAATGATCTTGATAATCTAAAACTCCTAGCGTCTCCAAAGTCTCTCTATCAAAGCTAATGGGTAATGGAATTTCTGTTAACGCGACATATTGATCTGCAATTTTTGCTACATTGACATTCGCATTATGAAGAGGTGTTTTTGAATTTGGCAAAAAGAATGTCAAAAACTGCTTAAATAAAGAGCGACAAGGATCTGAAGCAAACCCTATATAATTTAATGAACCCTTTTCAAACACCGATTGATAAGCATCTGTTTTTAAAAACTTATTTGTATATTGAACTTGCCCCTCATGAAAACTAAAAGCATGTAGCATGGCCAGGCCATCAAACCAGTGTTGATTTGTCTTGCCGTTCACAGTAACATAAATAGGTCCATTGCGAATTAAAGTCCCAGAAAGCCAGTGGGGAATCATGCCTTTGCTTTGAAGTGGCAAACTTGTAACCTCGTTTTGAAGCTGGGCAGATGCTGACATTCTTAGAGGCTTTTTTTCTTGTCTTTTATCTTGCAACTCTCAAGAAACCCTCATTTTCTAATAACTAAAATACATAAAACATTAGCAAAGATATAAAAGAAAGCTTTTAAGATAGTGACTTTCGGGGTGAAAGAGATTCACAGGATGATCCATCCCTTGGATGTGCTTGGCTAAAATTTGAACTTCTCGATTGGCTTCTCTTGCTGCTTGAAAAAGAAGTTCTTGAAACGTCTGTTCATCGATATAATAAGAGCAAGAACAGGTGAGGATTAGCGCATTTTTGGGCGCTTTAGAAAATGCTAAGCTGTTAATGCGACGGTACCCTTTCATTGCTTGAGGGATGTCCCTCTTTTTTTTTGCAAAAGCAGGGGGATCTAAAATAATGAGCTCATAGGGCAATGGCTTTGTTGTTAGAAAATCAAAAACATCTTCTTGTAAACAATGGTGGACGTGAGGATCAAAGCCATTGAGCAAAAGGTTTTCTTTAGCTCCCTGAGTGGCTGCTCCTGAAATATCTAGGGAGTCTACTTACCATATAAATCCTTAAAACTTTCTGCCATCCACTTAACACAAACAACTCTTTTAGCTTTCAATTTTTTTCAAAATTATCCATTGCATTTTTTAAAAGATCATCTCGCTGATTTGTTGATGGCTCAAAGTTATTTCAGCAACCCTCTTGCCGATTTGACAAAAAGAGAGTGGAATGACCTTTCAAACGTAGCCTTCAAGATGTTTCAGCAAGTAGCAGATTGGTTTAAGGTATAAAAATAGCTTAAACTAAAATTATGTTCTTCCCCTTTGAGAATTTAAATAACCTACATATTGAACGAGTAATTCAAGTTGAGCAGGAGTCTGCACAAACAAAGGACCCCTCTGCATTCTTCCTTCGACAATTATATCAACTAAATTTGTCTCACTTACAGAACCGTTCTTACGATGAAGATCAAGCAACGCACTAGCAACAGCTAAGGTTCCAGAGCGACCTACACCTGCCCTACAATGAAGAAGGGTCTGGTGATTTTTTGTTGATGTTGTATGAACAGCTTCATTAAATTCTGCTGTAAGTTCAATAAGATGCGGTAAGGGCGCAACGCCATGATCTGGCCATTTGTAATAATTAACCCTGGTAAATTCCCCTGTTTGACCATTATGAGTATCTTTTATTTTATAATGTTGTATCTCGTTATTAATACCCTGAGACCTTCCAGCCTCTATAGTAAATGGGTCCCCATCTCTAGTTTGATTTGGTGAGTAATACATTTGAGCGTCGTCTATGGGGTCATTGCCATTGGTAAGATCGTAGATAACACCAACATTTTGCTCATAAATACACTCTAAAAATCGGCCTCTTTGAAATGGTGTTGGCATCGCAGCTATAATGATTGGGGGACTAATACCAAGTTTGACATAGTTGGCATGAAGGGGCTTAAATGTTGAGCCCTCTTTGGTACCCACTAGATTACCTTGATAATCTATCATAGGGACATTGGCAAAAGGAATCTCCCTGCCAGCCTCCATTTTATTGGTAAACACAATCGGTCGATAACTTTCTTTCTCAAGTTTCTTATCTATCTGCGTTGCAACTCTAGCAGCAATAATATTAGACTGTGAATCATTTGGATATTCCCAATTTCGAGGCTGAAAGACCTTTGGATTACCTATTTGAACGCCACGATCCAAATGCATAACGGATGCCCTTGAGCTTGCAGCAGAGGTGCTAGCCATATCTTCTAGTTGCCTAGAACTTCCTCGGGGCGAAAAAGTTCCCTGAAAAGGGGCAAAATCTTGAAGCGTGTTTTGAAGTTTTGAGCTATATGTTTGAACTTGTTGAAAAAACTCTCGATAAGTCATCTCTAATGGCGCAGCTGCGCTTCCTGGTGAATTCACAACTTTAGGAGCTGTTACTCTTTCGCCTAAGATTGCTGGATACGCCTGTAATAATTTTTCCGCTCTGTTAACCCATGCCATATTTGGAGCGCGAAATTCTGTTCTCCGCTGGGTTCCTGGTCTCGTTCTATTTATTGACACTTCTGAAAGAAGCTCGTCAAAAGCTTCTTGAAAAAGAGCATGCTCACCTGCTCTATTATCTCCTAATAGTCTTGTAGCCAGACTGTTAATCTCTACTACATCCATGTACTGGGAAGCAGAAACAACGCTCAGTAAGCTGCCTTCAAAACGATAAGGAGCACGTCCTTCAAGAAGAGAGGTCCTTTCGTTTTCTTGCTGAAATCTACCAAGCGTACGTGTGACTAAATTGTTTACCTGTTCTTTTGTCTTTAAAGATTGTATGCCTTGCGCGCTGAGATTGCGATCTCCCCCATCTCCTCGATTAAGATCACGCACTAAGCTTTTGGGCCCAATAAAAGCTGCTTTCATTTTAAGGCCAAGGCCTCTACAAAAATTCATGAATTTATTAGACCAAATCTGCATATTTTTTTTCCGGTTGAATACTGAATCTCATAACGTATGGTTTCATTTTAATAAAGAACGAAAAACGTTAGCTGGTTTTTCTTAACCAACAGCTTAATAAAGAACGAAAAACGTTAGCTGGTTTTTCTTAACCAACAGCTTAAAATATGATCATTGACCATGCCGACGGCTTGCATATAGGCATAAATAATGGTAGAACCAACAAACTTCATCCCTCTTTTTTGCAGATCTTTTGAAAGGGCATCGCTCAAAGCATTTTTGGCCGGAATGTCCTTAAGAGAATGCCAATTGTTTTGAACCGGTTTAAAATCTACAAATTGCCAAAGATAGCTATCAAAAGAGCCACATTCTTTCTGTATCATTAAAAAGATAATGGCATTTTGACGTGTGGAAAACACTTTGAGTCGATTGCGAATAACTCCACTTTCTTTCAAAATAGCTTCAAGATCTTGATCGCTCATTGCTGCGACTTTTTGAGGATCAAAATTATAAAATACTCTTTTATATTCTTCTCGCCTTTTAAGAACTGTTTCCCAACTTAAACCCGCTTGAGCACCCTCTAAAATGAGCATTTCAAAAAGGAGGTGATCTTCATGCACAGGCTTTCCCCATTCTTGATCATGATAAGCAGCATAAAGCTCGCTATGACTGCCAAAGCAACGTGTTTTTTTATCGAGAAGCATTTGCTGAACCTATATCTTGTTTTTCAAAACGAGAAGTCATTTGTGATTTTAATCTCTCTACCATTTCTTTAGGAGCTTTTTGAGGAGAGCCCACATTAAAAGGGGGTTCTGGATCATACTCTAAACCAAGTTGCATCGCTTGAGCAAAAAGGGGCCCTTGTATTTTCTCTGAAAGTCTTAAAGCCATATCAATCCCTGCAGAAACGCCTGCTGCAGTGATTACTTTTCCATCTTCAACCACACGTGAATTAACAGGTAATGCTCCCCATTGTGGCAAAAGATCCATCGCAGCCCAATGAGTCGTTGCTTTTAGCCCTTTTAAAATGTTTGCAGCTCCTAAAATTAAACTGCCCGTACAAACAGAAGTTGTCCAAATTGTCTTTGTATGAATATGTTTGATCCATTCTAACATTTCCGGGTATTTAGTTAGCAGGGTTGCATTACCAGCTCCTGGCACAACTAAAATATCTGCTTTTTGAATATCGGACAAAGAATAATCGGCATGCAAGATTAATTGTGAATCTGTCTGTACTAATCCTTTTTTGAGTCCCACACAATAAGATTGACTATTAGGCCACCTAGAAAGAATTTCGTAAGGTCCTACGAGGTCAAGAGCTGTCATTTGTTCGTATAATAAAAAAGCTATCTGCATACTTACCTTCACTGTCTTAAGTATTTTTTAATCACTCTTCTCATGATGAGAAGCCGCAGGAAAATATTGGCCATGAAGGCCATTTGGAATCATATGGATAACCTCTGAGCGACCCAGTTCTCTTAAATTCTTTGCATCTAAAATAAGAAGAAAAGAGCGGTGCTGCTCCATATCGTTTACAACTGTTAAAAGGACCCCTTCATCTTCTTGGGTAGCACCTGGGGTCGCAATAAATACGGGCTCTCCAGGGCAACACCCTAGCTCTTGCCACTGAGAGACTTTTTTTGTTTCCATATCTACTTTGTAAATCGCTCGCGCTATATTAATTTCTAATTTGAGCTCACCAGGATCGCTCAAATAGACATAACGATAGGGTTTTCCATCAAAACTTTCATTAATCCGAGGAAATTCACAAGATCCTTCAAAGATTGTTTCTGAAGTAATTTCTTGAGTTTGCAAGGAAAAAGAAAAGCGTTTTAGTTTTTCAATAGGTAAATTCTCTACTCTAACCTCTTTTTCAGCTTGAGGTTTATATTGTGAAGCAACTCCCATCACAACACTGGGATCATCATAACAAACAATATCGACATAGATGTGATTTTCTTTTTCAAAAGCATTGGCATGATGAAATGAAAAGAATGGCTTTGTGATATATTTTCTCACCACTTCACCACTACGGCGATTCACAATTGTAAATTGAGTGCCACGCTCGGGATGCCAAGAGAAATTCTTAATAAACGCGTGCCTTTGGAAGATCAAATCTAGCGGTTTAACAACAAAAGGATATTCCGTAAAAATCACATAATTTTCTGTCAGAGAAAAACTATGCATATAGGAAGGCTCCTGCACAGGAATTTGCGCTATCACCTCTCTTGCACTCAAGCCCTTCTTGATTCGATAAAGTATATATTGGCTCTTGTAGCCATATTTAATGAGATAGTTGATAGTTTCTTGGCAAGCCCTGTCATAATGTGGATGGGCCGACTCCCAGCATTTCTCATGAGGCAAATGATCTTGATAATCTAAAACTCCTAGCGTCTCCAAAGTCTCTCTATCAAAGCTAATGGGTAATGGAATTTCTGTTAACGCGACATATTGATCTGCAATTTTTGCTACATTGACATTCGCATTATGAAGAGGTGTTTTTGAATTTGGCAAAAAGAATGTCAAAAACTGCTTAAATAAAGAGCGACAAGGATCTGAAGCAAACCCTATATAATTTAATGAACCCTTTTCAAACACCGATTGATAAGCATCTGTTTTTAAAAACTTATTTGTATATTGAACTTGCCCCTCATGAAAACTAAAAGCATGTAGCATGGCCAGGCCATCAAACCAGTGTTGATTTGTCTTGCCGTTCACAGTAACATAAATAGGTCCATTGCGAATTAAAGTCCCAGAAAGCCAGTGGGGAATCATGCCTTTGCTTTGAAGTGGCAAACTTGTAACCTCGTTTTGAAGCTGGGCAGATGCTGACATTCTTAGAGGCTTTTTTTCTTGTCTTTTATCTTGCAACTCTCAAGAAACCCTCATTTTCTAATAACTAAAATACATAAAACATTAGCAAAGATATAAAAGAAAGCTTTTAAGATAGTGACTTTCGGGGTGAAAGAGATTCACAGGATGATCCATCCCTTGGATGTGCTTGGCTAAAATTTGAACTTCTCGATTGGCTTCTCTTGCTGCTTGAAAAAGAAGTTCTTGAAACGTCTGTTCATCGATATAATAAGAGCAAGAACAGGTGAGGATTAGCGCATTTTTGGGCGCTTTAGAAAATGCTAAGCTGTTAATGCGACGGTACCCTTTCATTGCTTGAGGGATGTCCCTCTTTTTTTTTGCAAAAGCAGGGGGATCTAAAATAATGAGCTCATAGGGCAATGGCTTTGTTGTTAGAAAATCAAAAACATCTTCTTGTAAACAATGGTGGACGTGAGGATCAAAGCCATTGAGCAAAAGGTTTTCTTTAGCTCCCTGAGTGGCTGCTCCTGAAATATCTAGGGAGTCTACTTGTCTAGCGCCCCCAGCTAAAGCATAGACTGAAAAACCCCCAGTATATGAAAAGCAGTTAAGGACATTCTTTTGATGAGACAGCTTCCCTATTAAAGCCCGCATTTCTCTTTGATCCAGAAAAAATCCTGTTTTTTGACCAGTCTTCCAATTGACTAAAAACTTTAATCCATTTTCTAGTACGATTGTTTCTTCTTTTTCTGTTCCATGCAGCATCCCTACTTGCTCATGAAGACGCTCTTCTTTGCGAACTGAAGAAACAGACTTTTCAAAGATAGTTTCGCAACAGCTTTCCTTAGCAAGGCATTCCACAATAAATGATTTTAAGTGATCGATCCCTAAAGTATAGCTTTGAAGCACAAGTGCTTTATCATATTTATCCACAATCAAACCAGGTAAAAGGTCCCCTTCTCCATTGATCAAACGATAGGCATTTGTTTGCTTTTCATCAAAAAAAGATTTGCGAAGAGAGATTGCTTTTTGGATATTTTCTCGGATTGTTTGATAAGGATCGCCTTGGCCAAAAGAAATAATTCTTCCTGCTAAGCTTAAGCCTCGATTAAAATAACCATAGCCCAAACACTCTCCCTCAAAACTTTCAATAGCGCAAATAGAGCCATTGACAAAGGGTTCAGGCCATCTCTCTATGGCTCCAGAAAAAAGCCATAAATGGCGATTTTTAAAAATAGCTTCTTTACCTTTTTTGAGACGAATAACTTGATTTTTCATGATCTACTAATTGATTAGCTAAAGATTATAGCTGTAAAAACAATATCTTTCAAAGCTATGGCCATATTTAATTATTTTTGGCAAAAAAGTAGGTCTTTGAGCATTTTTTGAGGACTTTACCTCTAAAAAACAACTTTGAATGAATATTTTTTTCTTTAATTTAGCTTATGAGCGCATTTCAAACTTTCTTAAATATGACGGATGGATGAGCGCGAAAATACTCAAATGGGACATGAACTTCTTCCACTTTTCCTGAAGAATTACTGAAAAAAGAAAATTCGACTAAAGGGCTGACTCCATAAGTTAAAAGTGCTGGATATTTTGCTTCAAAGACTTCCTCTCTTTTTGGGTTGAGCTCGACCCTCATTTTGCCAAGAGTCGCAACAAGAACATCATATTGAAGAGTTATCTGCATCGTTCCATAAGCTGGGTGGACATATTCACCTTCATATTTTTGCAATGGCAAAAGGTTTTTATTTTGATTTGCCTTCAAACGCTCTTCTAAAGATTTTTGAATCCAATCGGTTTCTTCAAGTCCAAGAAGATAATCATAAATAGCGTTTTTGATAGAGACGCTTGCATAGCGGCCGTCCGTACTGCTATTGGTCAAAATAACAACTCCTATTTTTTCATGAGGAAGAAGTGACACCTCTGAAAAAAAACCTTCTATTGAACCTGCATGATGGACTTGTTTTCGCCCTTTATAGCTGTCAATTTCCCATCCTAGGCCATATCCAGCAGGTTCAAGAGATGATTGAGAAGCAAACAGTATCTGAATGGTATGCATTTCATTCAAAACGTCTTGTTTAATGAAATTGGGCCGCGCTTCATCAAAGAGTTGTATTTGAACCCATTTAACCATGTCGCTAACAGAGGAGTAAATGGCACTTGCAGCAAGAGTAGATATTGGGTACAAAAAAGGAAGTCTTTGAATCTTTCCTCCCATTTCCGCATAAGGTTGCGCAATATTGGACATTTCTTGAAATTGACTGGAAGTACCTGACAAACCCATCCCTAATGGTTTTAGAATCCGCGACGCAATCTCTTCTTCCCAAGTATTATTTGTCACCTTCTCAATAACCTTTGCAGCTACAACATACATGAAGTTGTTATACAAAAAGGTTTCTCTCAGTCCAGCAATAGGAGCTAAATGAGGCAGTGACTTTAAAACATCTTCTTCAGAAAGATCACGGACTAAATACCAGAGGGCGTCATGGCGAGGAACTCCTGTTCGATGAGCTATCAAGTCGCGCAATGTGACCTTAGAAGAAAGCTCGTGATTATGCAGTCGAAATTCGGGAAGGTATTGAATCACAGGATCATCCCAGGCTAGCTTTCCTTCCTCAGCAAGCTGAGCAATCAGGAGACTTGTAAATCCTTTTGTATTGGATGCAATAGGAAAGATTGTATTTTCAGTGACTGAAAATTGGTTTTCTAAATCCCTCATCCCATAGCCTTGGCAGAGGATGAGTTTGTTATCAGCAACAACAGCTATTGCAGCACCTGGAATATGAAATTTTTCGAGAGCTTGGATGACAACGGCATCAATTTTACTTTCATAGGCCATAAGAAGATGTAGACTCCAACTACTGATAATGATCCACACTGTAGCTACTACTTTAAAAAAAGTCATAGTTATATCTCTTAAATTTAAGTAACCATCCAGAAATTATTCTCACTATTGCAGCATCAAACACTCTAATTAAAAATATTCACTATGGAATGTGCGATGACTTCTTTTTTAGAAGGTATGTATTTCCCTTTTAAATGATGGGCTAAAAAACGCTCCACTTGATCTAAATACATCACTTTATTTGCAAAATGAGCAAATTGATGTCCTTCGTTAGGAAATACTATGTAAGTAACTTCTTGATTGTTTTTTTTCATGCTCTCATAAATTTGACTAGATTCACTTTCCACAACTATATGATCTTTTTTTCCATGTATTAAAAGAAGGGGCGCTTTAATTTGATCGAGATAGTTGAGAGGTGAGCATTTCTCTAAATATTTTGCTCCTTCTTCATCGTCAGGGTTCCCTCCCATACTGGTAATAAATGCTTGTTTTGTGAAAAACATGCTTTTGTCAGATAAATATTTAGCAGGGAATTCCCAAAATTCGGGAACGCTTTGCAAGACTGTCTTTAAGTTAGAAGGACCGCAAACAGCAATACAGCAGGTGAAATAATCGGGTGTAAATGTTAGAGCCGCTAAAGACTCATACCCACCATAACTCCCTCCATAAATGGCTAATTTCCCTTTTTCAGTCAGCCCCTTAGCAATACAGGCTTCCACAGCATCAATGACATCTAAATGAGCTTTTCCTCCCCATTGTCCATTGCCTGCGTTGACAAAAGATTTTCCAAATCCAGAAGATAAGCGAAAGTTCACGCTAAGCACTGCATATCCACAACTTGCAAGCCACTGATGGTAGGCATTAAATTCAAATTTGTCTCTGACTTTGAAAGGACCTCCATGCGGGAAAACAACGAGTGGAATAGGAGAATCTACATATCCCCCTTGATCAAACTCTTTAGGAAGGGTGTAATAACAAACAAGAGGCTGACCATCCCTTGCTTGCGCAACCATTTCGTACATTTTTGAATATTTTTTATCTGCTGAACTTTTTGAAGCTTTGGGTGACAATTTCGTAAGTACACAAGAACCCCTTTGATAAAGCCAAACAGAGCCCCCTTGATCTGGAACACTATTAGAGACAATCCATGTATTTTCATCTTGGCTTTTGCTTACAAGTTCAAAATTGCTCCCCACATGCTCTGAAAGAAAATCAATATCTTCCTTAATAGAAGGATCTAAAATATGCCATTTTTTCTGAGTATAGTAAGATGCATAAGCTCTTGGCTTATCGTGAACAAAGAGAACTTCATCAATATCACTGGGAATAGGGCCACTTAAAATTTCTTCTTCATAAGGGGCAAAAATATTTTTTTGAGTTAATTGATTGGTGTCAGAAAAACGATTGTCTAAAAAGTAGACCTTCTTTTCTTGACTATTATAGGAAATGAATTCTGTCTGAAAAGCCTCTTCAGAAGTTAAGCTCATAAAAACTTGGTCTTCTTTAGAAAAAATAGTCCATGATCCATCATTGTTAATTTTCATCTTTAAGATGACTTCTAAATCCTCACTGACAAGAAATTTTGCAAATGTATCATTTTCTAATAAAAGAGTGAATTTTCCAGAGTCTAAGTCAAGATGATATAGATCATGAAAATGGGGATTTCTATTATTTATGCCAATGACAGCTTTGTTTTCTTTATGACTCAGAGCTATTACTTTGACATTGGCCTTAGCAAATTCTTCTGCGTACAAAAGGTGCTCCTTGGATGCAATATCAAAACTATGCAGCTGCAGTTGATGTGATCCCTCTTCATCTCTCAAAAGGAGAACTTTTTTACTATCTGCTGACCAAAAAAAACGAATGATTTGAGGGGTAGTAAAAAAGCTTATCTGGTTTACCTCTGAAGAATGATCTACTGGTAAGATCACTAAATTGGCAATACCTGTTTTATCTGCCCCGATTTGAGCAATCCACTGACCATCAGGACTTACTTTTGCAGAAATAAAAGAAGGTGTTGAGCAAAGGCCTTCTTTAGAAATTTCAGAATAAAGATTTGTTGAATGCATCACTACTACCAGAGTTATTAAGAAACTGAAAAAAAACTTCTTCACAAAAGGCTTATAGGGGTTCAATTAATGCAAATAAACTAGCCTAATAAAGAATTTTTGTTAAGGAATATTGACCCGTGATTCAACCGGGCTCTTACCAAGCCAGGATTACCCAGCAAAGCAGTGAGAAGAATAGTGTTACTTTGAGCCGTAAACAGCCTCCTAGATAGAAGGCTTGAAAAGCCTGATATGTTGGATTTTTTCAATTTCTCCGACATATTGGCTACGGTATAACAACATCGCATTTAAAACACCCATTGAGAAAAATGCCCGTACAGAATTTTGAATGTGTTGCCTGTAAAAAAGAGTTGCCGAGTCTATTGGAGTCAATAATAAAACGAACCCATCAAGACTTCACTATCTAGCGATTAGAATGTCAATACAGTTTACCGCAACCGAACAAATTGAATTCTATCATTTGGCTGAAATCTAATTATTAGAACTAAATAATTAGGTTATAGCCAAATTATAGAATCATGAAAAATTATTTGAAACTCAAAGAGTATTAGAGGTGTTGGTGACTTTACCTCTTATTTATGGCCATTAAAACCCTACAAACATTGATAAGAGAAAAAACATCCTTCTACCATTGGCCTAAATCAGTCCCGGTTTTATAGGAAAGTAGACCAAAATATCCGATGCGTACCCTGTGAAAAATTTTTAAAAGGAATCACTCCTAACAAGCCTCTTTTTTAAAAAAACAAAAAAGAAGTTCCGCTCTTATTGGTTTAATTAAGGGGACAGAGAAGAAAGCTATATTAAAAACACATGAATCATAAGATCTGTTACAAAGTGAGCCGCCATTGCAGTCCAAAGTCCCCTAGACCAATACAACCAGCCAAAAACAATCCCCGCAATTCCATTCAGAAAAAGAATGCGACAGATTTCAAAAGCAGACGGCGAGCTTAATATATCAAATGCGGCAGGTAGGTGGCCTACTCCAAAAAGCAATGCAACCAAAATGGTTGCGCTCCAAAGAAGCGTCAATCTTTTATTCGATTTATTTTTAAAACCTTTACTTAAGACAAAATAGACTAAAGTAAACAGAAAAAGCCTACACAGAACTTCTTCATTTACGGCACCATAAATAGAGGCTAAAGCCCCTGCCCACATCGGGGGATGAACTGCTTTCCCAACTAGCGCCGAACTTGCAAAAATTGTTTTATCAGAAAGAAAAAGGATCAAACCCACCAGTATACCGGACACTAGCGCAGGCAAAATAATTCGTTTAAAAGGATTATCAACAATAAAAGGAGAAAGATCCGTTTTTGGCAAAATTTTAGAACTCGCCCAACAAACAAATCCAAACACAGCTGCGGCCTGGAGTGCTGCAAAAAGTAATACTCTCCAAATTGAAGTTTCTGAAGGGAGTATTCCCAAATATCGAACATAAGGAAGAACGGACAAAGATCCAACAATGCACAACAACCAAAGAGTGAAAACTATTTTTCTATTGATTACTTTTTTTGGTAAATTTTCACTCATAGCATCTTCTCCCCTAAGGCTTGCTAATGAAAGTAATCTTCTGTCGGCAGAGCAAGTTGAACCATGTAATGTTGTGAAAACAGTCGTTTTAAAACTAGAATGCTCGGGGCGGGACTCGAACCCGCACGGGATTGCTCCCAAGGGATTTTAAGTCCCTTGTGTCTACCATTCCACCACCCGAGCGAAAAATATGGCAATTAATTTATCTTGAAAATGAAAATAGAGTCAAGAGAAAGTCTTCTCAATAAAGATACTTTATTTCCTTTTGCCAAAGACGACTAAGAGTGACTATCTCCATGCCCTTCGTGGACGTGAAGAGGGTCGTGGCTTTCTTTAATGGCTTGTTGAATTGGATCCATTGCAAATTCTTCAGGAAGAATCTCTTTTTCAACCACTTTCTCAACTTCAGGTAGAGGGATCTTTCTGCCGATAATTTTAGGAGGGGTAGGAAATACAATAGGAACAATTGGAACCGGAGGTGGAGGCAGAGCCACTTTCACTTCATCAGAACCTTCGTGACCTCTACGGGCATCTTCATGCTCTTTGCGAGAATCTTCTCGTTTATGTTGGTGCTGCTCTTGAGGATTCATCTTATCTAAAGCATGTTGCTCGGCTTTGCGTTTTTTGCGAGAGGTTCTTTTTTTAGAGTTTTTCTTATTCTCATTCTTTTCTTTATTTTGATTGTCGTCATTATGAGACTTGGCCATCTCTTTGCCATCGCCAATTTTAATCGGCTTTTCTAAAGAGACATTCTTTAATACCATTCTAGCTTCTTTGACTTCTAAAACCTCATAATCTGAAATCGGCAACAAAAACGCCTTTGGATTCTCTAGTGATCTAAAAAAAAGAGCTGTGCCAAAAGAAACTACTTCAAGAGCATTGACTATGTATTCTTCTTGAGTGCTGCTAGAGCGGCGGCTGCGAACAGATAATTTGAAGCCATCTTTAGGGGAAATAATCGTTTCGATAATAGGATCTCTGGTAAAATGCATTGAATTTCCGTAAGTTAAATTTTTAGTTTCAAAAATCAAATTATAGAAGAGATCTTAATTATTAGACAACGGCTTTATCTAATGGAACGAAGCCATATATCTCACAAGATCAACGATGCGAGCCGAATAGCCAACCTCATTGTCATACCAAGAAATAAGTTTAAAGAAGTTTTTATTCAGGGCTATACCTGCATCTTTATCAAAAATAGATGAGTAGCGCGAGCCTATAAAATCACTTGAAACCACTGGATCTTCCGTGTAGCCTAAGATGCCTTGCATGGTGCTTACAGAAGCTTGCCGCATCGCATTGGCTATCTCATCATAACTGGTGCTTTTCGTCAAACGAACCGTCAGATCGACGCAAGAGACATCCACCACAGGAACTCTAAATGCCATTCCTGTGAGCTTCCCTTCGACCTGAGGAAGACATTTAGCTACTGCTTTAGCCGCCCCTGTTGAAGCAGGAATAATATTTTGAAAAGCTCCTCTCCCCCCCCTAAAATCTTTTTTTGAAGGTCCATCCACTGTTAATTGTGTAGCTGTCACAGCATGAACGGTTGTCATTAATCCCTCTTCAATTCCAAAGTTGTCTAATAACACTTTTGTCAATGGAGCTAGACAGTTGGTTGTACAAGAGGCGTTAGAGACAATGTGGTCTTTAAGAGGATCATAACTTTGATGATTAACTCCCATCACAAAGGTGGGCATGTCATCTTTAGCAGGAGCTGTTAAAACGACTTTTTTAGCTCCATTATTTAAATGGACTTCAAGCTCACTTAGATGGGTAAAACGACCGGTGGATTCAATAACAAAATCGACTCCCAGATCTTTCCACGGAAGTGTTGTAGGATCTTTTTGTGATAAAACTAAAATTTTTTTACCATTTACAAAAAGAGTTTGATCTTTAACTTCAATCAGACCCTCAAATAGACCATGGGTAGAATCATATTTGAGTAAGTAAGCTAAGTTATCTGCCGGTACAAGATCATTAATTGCAACAACATCAAATTCTTTTAATTTGATGAGCTCACGAAAAACAAGCCGACCTATTCGACCAAATCCATTAATGGCAATGCGCATTTTTATTGCTCTTTTTTAAAAAAGGATCATAGTTTAAGACCGGCCTAAATGCAAAGAATTTTCTTTCTACTAATAGAAAATGCACTTTACTTTTTGACAACACCCGTCATTGGTTTGGAACAAGTATCGCTGCCATCAGAACAAGTGTCTGTTTTGGCTAAAGCATTTTCCGCATTCTTTAAAGGCACTGCCTCTGCTGCACCTGTTGCATTACTTTGCAATGTGTATCTTGCATTGATATCATGCTGCCTTTGAAGTGCTGAGCCTAAGCTGACTGCCCAATATAACGTATTTCTTGCAAACTGACTAATTAACGCAAACTTTCCTACAGCTTTTTGTGCGCCGGCTAGGACTTGTGTTTGCGTCTCTCCCTGGCTAACTTGTCTATTTATTTCAGTTGTTATTGCAGGCCTTGCTGCATTTGTAGCTGCAGCATCATAGCCAGCGACAAGCTTCTCTAATAGCGCTTTCAAACTCCCCACACCTTCATGAAGTGTTAAGCGAGGTTGATTACTCAGTTTGCCCACCAACTCTGAAAGCTTTGTCGAATCTTCGAAGCTAAATGTTTTCATTATTTCTCCGAAAAGATCCTTTAATTGATCTGCATTAGGAACATCTCTCATCGAGGCAAGAACTTCTGCTCCTCTTTGACGCAAATTTTCAAATCCCCCCAACTTGGCGGCTGTTTTCGCTAACTTATCTTGAAGTTCCAGTAAAAATAACTCATTTGCTTGAAGACCGTTAGCTAGCGTATCAAGACCATTCATTGCTGAACCAGCCTGATTCAATTCCTTAAAACCAACTCCCAAAGCAGAAAAAGGATTCGGATTGGCTTGTAGCGTATTTGTAATCACCTCTTTGGAAAACCTTGTAACGATCTCTTTAGTGCTGCTGTGACTTGAACGGGTTAATAGGGCTACATTAGCCAATGTTGAAGGAACTTCTGTGCCATTTTGCTGAAAAGAAGTGGTTGCTGGAAAGCAATAAGAGCTTTCTACCCATCTTGTCAACTGAGAGCTTACAAAAGCTAAACTAGCTGCTGCAGGTTGTTGTAGCAAAGCAAGGGGCGCTATTGCCACCTCTGCTGAAAAAGCCCCAAAACTCAGAGCTGAACAGAAATCTTTAGGAGCTGCCGGCAAACAAGACGTGGGATCTGTTAGGCAAACAAATCCTAAATTGTTGTAAAGCATATTGCCTGCTGTTGCTGCAAAGGATGGTTGTGTAATATTCAACGACATAAAGACCTCTTTATTTTTAGGATGTAATAACTATGATATAAGAAAAATAATCTTCCGAAAATTCTATAAGAAAATAATGAATAAAACCAAGGAATTCTTTCTTTTTACTTTCGGTCTTTTCACAAAATGCAACTCGTATCTGCTGAATCTGGTCCACTGCAACCCATCTCTTGATCCAAGAGATGGGTTGCTAAAAGCAACATATTTTCTTTATATAACTTGAAAATAGACGCTTATTTTTTGCTATTACTACCAAAATTTAGAGAAGAAACCATTTGAGTTAGCTTTTGCTTTTACCTGACCTGGCGTTAAAGAAGCTTGCATTGCTTCATATTCCTGCCCTCC
>CAZTEX010000018.1:0-35400 GCA_964612505.1 uncultured bacterium
GGGAAGAGAGCTAAAATAGGGCTCGAAGGCTCCTCATCGAAAGTGCTTAATTTTTGTGCAAATAACTATTTAGGACTTGCCCATCATCCTGATATCGAACAAGCTGCCATTGAAGGAATTCATCGCTTTGGATTTGGTACCGCTTCAGTTCGTTTTATTTGTGGAACTCAAACAGTGCACCGCGAGCTTGAGCAGAAACTAGCCAAGTTTTTGCATATGGAAGATGTTATTTTATATTCCTCTTGTTTTGATGCTAATGGGGGCTGCTTTGAAACTCTACTGGGTCCAGAAGACGCTATTATTTCTGATGAGCTCAATCACGCGAGTATCATTGATGGAATTCGACTTTGTAAAGCAGCGCGCTTTCGCTATAAAAACAATGACATGCATGATCTGGAAGCTAAGCTGAAAGAAGCCGATGCTGCAGGGGCTAAAGTGAAGCTAATTGCTACCGATGGCGTTTTCTCAATGGATGGAATTATTGCCAACCTCAAAGGGATTTGCGACTTAGCAGAAAAATATCATGCCCTTGTTTTTGTCGATGATTGTCATGCTACCGGTTTTATTGGTGAAAAAGGGATCGGCACTCCAGAATATTGTGGTGTGCTAGGACGAATTGATATCTTAACAGGAACTTTTGGCAAAGCTCTAGGTGGTGCTTCTGGAGGCTATACGGCTGCTCGCAAAGAAATTGTAGAGTGGTTGCGTCAAAGATCACGCCCTTATCTTTTTTCAAATGCATTAGCTCCCTCTATTTGCGCAGCTTCAATTAGAGTGATTGACCTTTTAGAAAAAGGGGAGAAATTGCGAAAAAAATTAACGCATAACAGCCAATATTTTAGAGAAAAAATGACCGCTTTAGGTTTTGTCTTAGCGGGTAAAGATCATGCAATTATTCCTGTCATGTTAGGTGATGCCAAAGTAGCTTCTCGTATGGCAGAAGAGCTTCTCAAAGAGGGCATCTATGTGATTGGTTTTTCATTTCCTGTCGTTCCTAAAGACAAAGCCCGCATTCGCACTCAAATGTCAGCGGCACACTCTCAAGAAGATCTCGATAAAGCCATTGCTGCTTTTGCTAAAGTAGGTGAAAAATTGGGAGTTCTAAAAGCGAAGGAATGTCTGGACGAGAAATGCTCTAAACATGGTATAAGATGACTCAGATAATTCTGAAAGTAATCTGAAAAAATTGGATTTAGCAAAGGAAACGGAATGGAAATCTTAATTATTGGTACAGGCTATGTCGGTTTAGTAACAGGAACATGTTTTGCTGAAATGGGACATAATGTCATTTGCTTAGACATTGATGAAAATAAAATCAACAATTTAAAAAAGGGAATAGTCCCTTTCTATGAGCCGGGTTTAGAAGAGATCGTTAAAAGAAATGTCACCAATAAGCGCTTGCGTTTTACAACAAGCTATAAAGAGGGGATTTCAAAATCACGCATTTCTTTTATTGCCGTTTCTACTCCTCAAGCAGAGGATGAATCTGCTGAACTTCGCTATGTAGATCAGGCCGCTAAATCGATTGCTGAACATTTAGACAGTTACCATATTGTAATTAACAAATCGACAGTTCCTGTTGGAACAGCCTATCGCGTGCGTGATACTATTCAAAAAAGACTTGAAGAGCTCGGTAAAGATATTGAATTTGATGTGGCTTCAAATCCTGAGTTTTTGAAAGAGGGAAGTGCCATTTTGGATTTTATGAAGCCTGACCGAATTGTCATCGGAGCTGATAATGAAAAAGTAGGCAATACGCTCAGAGCTCTTTATGCTTCTTTTTCTATTAATCATGATAAAATCTTAGTGATGGATATCCCATCTGCAGAGCTAACTAAATATGCTTCTAATGCCATGCTAGCTGCACGCATTTCTTTTATGAATGAGATTGCTAACATTTGTGAAGAGGTTGGAGCGGATGTGAATAAAGTACGCAAAGCAGTCGGCGCTGATAAACGCTTAGGTTATAACTTTCTCTATCCTGGAGTGGGATATGGGGGATCTTGTTTTCCTAAAGATATTAAAGCTTTTCGTTCCACTGCTAAAAAGAAAGGATGTCATACAGATATTTTAGATGCCATTGAAACGGTTAACCAGCGTCAAAAGCAACTTTTGGCTAAAAAAATTGATCAATATTTTAAAGCTGACCTTGAAAATAAAACGATTGCCATTTGGGGCTTAAGCTTTAAGCCTGACACGGATGATATGAGGCAAGCTCCTTCATTAACGTTAATCAAAATATTGCATGAACAAGGAGTTCATTTAAGACTCTACGATCCTATTGCAATAGAAAACGCAAAGCTTTATTTAAAAGGATTAGAAAATCAGATCACTTGGTGTTCAAGTGAGCTGGAGGCAGCAGATGGGGCCGACGCTGTAGCTCTTGTTACTGAATGGAGACAGTTTAGATTCATTAACTTTGAAGAAGTACTTTCAAAAATGAAAGGAAGAGCTTTTTTTGATGGCCGTAATCAATATCAACCTCAGGAAATGGCAAGCCTAGGGTTTGATTATATAAGCATTGGCAGGAAGGCAGTTTATGCAAATCAACCAAACTTGCAAATCAATACAAGATAAATTAGATCAATATTTGATAGGGCTTGTTCCTAAAGAAGAAAAACCTCTTTATCATGCAGCCCGTTATGTTTTAGAAAATAAAGGCAAACGTTTAAGACCGATGATGGTCTTACTGACTTGCTTAGATTTTTCAGTAGAGATCGAAAAAGCGCTGAAGCCCGCTTGCGCTCTTGAAATGATTCACAATTATTCGCTCATTCACGACGATCTTCCCTGTATGGATAATGATGACTTTCGAAGAGGTCAGCCGACTGTACACAAAGCCTATAGTGAAGCGATTGCTGTTTTACTTGGGGATTTTTTCTTAACACATGCTTTTACAATTATCTTAGAAAGCAACCACCTCAGTAGCGAAGAGAGGGTCAATCTTTCAAAAATCCTTGCCCATTATAGTGGTGGTGGACAGCTTCTTGAAGGGCAAATACTTGATTTATCGATGGAAGGTAAAATTGGTCATTACTACGATCTATTAAACATTTACCTTCGTAAAACATCCTCTCTTTTTTGTTGTGCGTTAGAGTTTGCTGCTATCATCGCAAACCAGCACTCCACTTACAAATTGCTATTGCAAGAAGTGGGCCAAAAAATTGGCCTTGCGTTTCAAATCAAAAATGACTTTGAAGGAAAGAAGAAAGATAAGCAGCAAGAAAAGTTTACTATTTTTGCATTGCATACAGAAAAGCAAGCAGCTCTTTTGGTACAAAAGAATGTTAAAGAGGCTATAGAGATGCTTCAAAGTAGTGGCCATTCCTTTGCGTATCTTATTGCCTATCTTGAATCCATGTTCATCTATGAAGTTTAGTCATTTTCAGGCGTTTGAAAAACATTTAAGCAGTGCAAGTCCAGACCAATTGTCAAGCGTCTATTTAATTGTTGATAGCGAAGAGTATGTGCAAAAGAAACTCGCTAAAATGATCTTAAAAGAAAAAGAAGAGTGGCAGCTTTTTGTTGCGGATGAACTCAATGCTCAAAAACTAGATGAACTACTGAATTCTTTTTCCATGTTTTCAAAGAGCCTTTGTGTGTGCCTGGTAGGCATTGAAAAGCTCTCAAAAAATCTTTTCAAGCAGCTCACCGACTATCTTAAAAAACCCCGCGATGATCTCAGGCTGATTGCCACTGCTTCAGTTTTGAGCAAGGAGTTTACGGACTTTGCTAAGGTCGGGATTGTACTCGATCTGAGTGGAGAAAAATCATGGGATCGAGAAAAAAGGCTGAGCTTAAGCGTGATGCAACGCTTTAAAGACTACCAATTAAAAGCATCTAGCGCTATTTGCGATGGGCTCGTCAAGCTCTGCGGCGCTAAAGAAGCTTTCATCGATCAAGAGGTTGAAAAATTAGCGCTGTGTCTGTATGGAAAAGGTGAAGTGACTCGCCATGACTTAGACTTTATTTTACCATCGATAGAACAGTCTATTTTTAAAGTGGGGCAAGCTGTATTTAGTAATCATCTTCAAGAGGCGCTCCAAATGACCCACCAGCAAAAATTTCCTCTTATCATGCTGATTTATTCACTTAGGTCCACCTTGCAGCGAAGTTATCGCCTCAAAGGGATGTCTAGTCAGGAGTGTGCTGAAAAAGTGCCTCAACTTAAAGGTTATCTTTTAGAGAAAAGTTTAGAGTTGGCAAATCAGTTCTCAGTCGATAAGTTTAAGAAAATGTTGATCGTGTTATTTCAAACAGAACTTTTAGCCAAAAGTCAAGCCCTGCCAGAAGAATTTTTAACGAGCTTACTACTCTTAAAGTTGGGGAGTATTTAATGAGTTTAATCAAATTTAAGATCCCTGCCAGAGCTCGCAAATGCCTTGTTTGCGATAAGCGTTTTGAAGATCAAGACAAAGTTTTTTCAACCGTGGAAGGGGATGAAGAAGAACCTCTTCGTAAAGATTATTGCGAGTCTTGCTTTAAAGAGCAGTCCGTCGGTGAGCCAATTTGGGGACATTGGTATATTGTCATAAAAAAAGAAAAAGTTCAGTTAACTCCAGATCAAAAAGCGATGGAACTTTTTAAAGAAGCGCAACATGGATCAGATCCCCAATATCTTTTGTTTATCGCTCAATATCTAAAACGAAAACGTCAACTTGTACAAAGGCCTGAAATTCGCAAAGAAGAGCTTTTGTTTTTTGAAGACCCTAAAAGTTCAGAAGTTTATGGCATCACTAAAGCAGCTGTGGAGCCAGAAAAACTTATTTTGTTTAAAGAGCAATTTTTAGCTGCTTTGAATAAGGTCGATTAATGGTTATGAGTTTTAAAAATGATTATAGTGAAGCGATAGTTCTTGTGAATCCTGCTTTGCAACACCATTTTAGAACTCATTTAAAACAAAAAGGGGGGGCTAGTTAGTAAAGCAAGATTTTTAGGTCTCCAATTTGTGGAGTTTTTTAAAAATGATTTGTATTGGGAATTAGCTAAGCATGCTAACGCAATGGCCTATCAAATTGCTGATGAAATGAGGCATTTAGGCTATTCTTTTTGGGTGAAACCCGAGACAAATCTCCTTTTCCCGATCCTTCGTAAATCGGTCATCAAGCCACTTTCCAAAAAATATCACTTTTATGAATGGTAAAAGATAGATACTCATCAGAGCGCTATTCGCCTGGTCACTTCATGGGCTACCAGCCCTGAAAAAATAGAAAAGTTTTTTTTGTATCTTCGTCAGATGCGATAAGTCATCCTTTAATTAACTATAATTTTTCAATTAAAATTTTAATTAAGTTGTTTTTTTTGTTTTAGTTTAAAAATCTTAAATTAAGATAACTAAAATTCTTATAGTTAATTACAATGGATGCGATTTTAAATTTTTTGAAGAGAGCTATTATGGCATCAATAAACAATGTTGGATTTTTAACTTCATACAAAGGCTTTAATGAGTCAGAAACCCTTATAGATACGGCAGCTCGCTATATTCGATCAGGTCAAACTAGAGAGCTTGAGAGACTATTAAAAAGTTCTCAATTAGATCCTAGTAGCATAACACATGAAGGTGATTTATTATTGCAGATAGCTATTCAAGAAAGGTCTTCTGATTCAGTTCGAATTCTTTTAGAAGGTGGAGCCAATCCTAATGTTTTAAATGCAAAAGGCGAAGGAGTCCTCTATACGTTGCTTGCAAGCTACCATGAAAATTTAGGAAGAGAGGACAGTCATGAGCAAAGCGAGATACTCTCTACTTTATGCCAATATGGGCTAGATCCTTTTTTAGTGACTTCAGATAGGACCAACATCTATTTAGTAGAAAATAGAGAAAGACTAAATCCAAAAAGTGGCCAAGAATTTTTCGATAAACTGTTTTATCATTATTGGTCTTTTCAGCTCCGTGACCTACAATCGATGAGTTATTCACAAATCGCAAAAGAAGGAATAAACTTTCTTGCTGAGCGAGGCTTCTATCATTCTATTCATAAGATGAATATGGCACTTAAAGGTAAAAATCACTGTTTTTATCCTGAGAAGCCCCTACAAAGAGTAGGCCTTTTCTATGATACATTTTTCAAGATGAAATTTGATCGAGAAGCAGACAAAGATGTTTTAGCTGAATTTATTGAAAACTTCCCGGATTTAAAATTGTTATGTCCAGAAGAGGCAAATTGGTCTTATAATGATAATAAAAGTGGAAACAATATTTATGTGATGTTTCTACAGCACTTTTTAGATGGCATTTTCTTAAATGGTGCTGCAAGGCCTTTTAAGCAAATGGGACAAATCGACCCTTTTGAAGCAGCTTTAGCAAAAAAGGATCCTATTTTAAATAATATCTTTTCCAAGCTTGTTGAATATCATTTAGTGCGTTATTTGGACGATCTTTGTGAAATGGACATTGAAAAGTTAGAGAGACTGATAAGAAAAAAAAATATCTTAAATGGTGAAGGCTTTTCAGTTGATTTAGCGATTCAGCGATATATAGCTTTAGAAAATCCTAATTACGAAGCAATCAAAAGCGCTATTTCTTTTTTTGGTAAAACAAATTATTATTGCAGCGATTTTGTTCAATCAGTTGCCGCCTTTTTTTATAGAAATACACCGACCATGATCAAAGAGTATCTCAATATAGATTCCCTAGAGAATCTTTTTCATTTCGCTATAAAATGGGATCTTAAACAAAAAACCAAAGAAACAATCACCTACGAAAGCATTCCTTACATGCTTGAGTTGTTTCTTTTTAAAGATCTAGGCAAATTATTAAATGATTTGAATCTTCACGATAATGATAAAGAAGAGTTCTTCTCTCAATTTTCGCTCATTCACGATGATGGGGATCTGTTTTATCCTTCCTCTTACTACCGATCCGCTTTAGAGCTTATGACAGAGCTTCCAGCCAACTATTCTTTACAGAGCATGCTTGAAGATCTAAAATCCGATCATTTGGATCAAGTGTATGCAGCGCTAACCCATCCAGATTTTCATTTAGATCTTTCTGATCAGCTGGTTCACCAAGTTGCGTTTAAAGCTATTGAAAAAAACAATATAGTTCTTTTAAGGGCTTTAACTCATAAAGGGTATGATCTCAACTCAGAAAATTTGCAAAGTGAAACAGCTTATATGCATATGATAAGTCATAGCAAATGTCCATTTTGGTTTTTATTTTTCTCTCTCTTTGCTAATAAAAATCGAGTACCTATTACAATACCCAACTCAAAGGGTATCTCGGCTTATGATTGCGCTGTCAAAAAAATAAAGAATGAACAGCATTTATTGGCTCTTGAGCTTATTGTTCAAACTTGGTCAGATTTCAATGACTAAGAGAGTTTGGCCATCTCTTATTTAGCGATATAAACATGACCGCTCATGATACATCGGGCGGTTCTGTAAATAGAGATTTCTTCGATAGAATTTTTTGAACAAAACTTAAGACCTACCTCAAGTTTACCCGAAGGGTGCTCAACATAAATAGAACTACAATTGGCTTTGAGTTTCATCTCTTCGTTAATGAGAGTTCCTTTTGTCATGGCTGCTGCTGCAAGGCAAGCAGAAGCTGAAACAGCAAAAGCTTTATGCATTGATTTAAGAACCATCATTCTGGCTACAATATGAGCGGGTTTTGAGCTTGCTGTGAAAAAGATAACTTTAGGTAAGCTTCCTTGATAGGGAAGGCCCATTTGCTCAGCCCCTAAAAAACGAATTTCCTCAAGTAAATCAAGGACTTTTTGATTGGATTGTAACTGAGGGGGTGACTCGTGGCCATCTAAGTCTAAATCTTGAGCTCTGATAAAAACGGCAGAGTCAATGCAATTAATTAAAGAGACTCTAAAAGGGCCAGCACTTGTTTGAAGCGTCTCTTGTGGATTGCCAGTAGGTAAAATTTTCTGAGCAGCTTTGGAAAAAGGGGCATGGAAACGAAGTTTCATTTTAGCTCCAGGATTTGGAACACCAGCAATATGAAAAGAGCCTTGGCTTAAAGGAGAGCCCTTTTTTACAGGAACTTCGGCGGTGAGCTTGATCCCTGTGTTGAGATCAATAATGGGTACTAGTGTGATCGGCTCAATAGCTTTGATCAATTTTTGAGAAATAGCAAAGTGACCCACTGACGATAAAATATTACCACAGAGCCCGTTAAATTCAACAATCGGGGCATTTGGGTGTACTAAAGCAAATCGAAATAAAATGTTTCCTTTTAAATCTTTACTGATGATTCCCACTCGGCTAGTGAGGGGATCTGCTCCTCCAAGACCATCAATTTGTCTAGGATCTGGACTTCCCATTACTTGAAGTAAAGTAGCTTGAAGCTTTTCGAAATCTTTGGGTAAATCAGATTCTAAAAAAAGAATCGCTTTAGAAGTTCCTCCTCGATAGATCGAGCAGGGAATGGCTATTTGGTCTTCAAAATCAAACATGATTTATCCTTTTAAATAAGCAAACGAGAGAGTCTTTCTCTCATCGCAGAACCATTTACATTCTTCCCAAAAGCATAGTGATATGTCTCTTGTTTTATTTGATAGTAGAGCTCTTTATCTTGTGGGATTTTTTCATTTAAAATGGAGTAGAGACGAGAAAAGTCACCAGGTAAAAGAGAGGTTCCACAACGCAGTAAAAAAGCTGTCGGATCAGTTTTTGGATCGAGCTCATGATGGTTAATAAAAAATAGTGGAATGTTAAAAGTTAAAGCGTCATAGCCCACCGAAGAGTAATCACCAAGGTATGCGTCTACTCGATTTAAAATGGGATAGACAGGGGGGAAAAGAGGTAGAATTTGTACGTTAGGAAGTCTTGCATAAGGATCTAAAAGAGCGTAGAGCTCTTTAGGGTCATGATTTTCAAATTGAAAATTAAGATGAGGGTGCAGCTTGATCAGTAAATTAATATCAGAGGGGAGCTTGTCTAAGATATCTTTGTATGCTTTAAAAATAGAGCAGCCTTTTTTTGCATCCATCCAAGTGGGCGCGTAGAGCAGCGTAAATTGTTTTTTCTTAAATTTTGAGAAAATTTCTTTTTGGACTAGAGCATCATAAAACTCTTTATTCTCTAGGTAATAGCTATAGCGATAATTTCCGATGATGGCATGAGAGCGAATGCGATCAAATAGCTGCATCCCTTTAAATAAATCAACCATCCGTTCTCCATAGAGCAAGACCTCATCGACATCGAGTAAATGCCCCTCTGAGCGAAACCAATGTTTATCTGAACAACCGTGTAAATGATAAATGAGTTTGAGAGGTAATTTCCATAGAGGATTATCAGGATCTTTTTGTTTAGCTATGTTAAGAAGTTCTTTAAACGTGCAATCATTGACATTGAATCCATAAAAAATGGTGCTATATTTTTCTATTAAATAAGAGAGTGACCAATCTCTTAATTCACATTTTAAACCAGGATAAAAACGTTTAAAGCTAAAGAGAATGGCCTCATCAAAAGTAATTAAGGGAATATTTAAAAGAGAGCAAATCGGAGCCGTGTGGTCAATGACATTATAAAAGGGGCCTGCTAATGCGCAAGCTCCTCGAGGTGAACTTTTGGGAATTAAAGAATCAAATGATATAGAAGATGTTGTCATAGATATTTTCTTAAACCATCAAAAAATTTAATTCAAATTTAAAAAAGAAGAGGTTTGTAAATGGGGTTGAAATTGGGCAAAGATTGTTTTTAATTGAGAAATGTTGGATTCAATTTTTTTGTTTTGTCCGAAGGCAAATTCATAGATCTCCTTTTGTTTTTCTTTGTAAGAATTTTTTTGATAAGTTGAAATAATTTCATAAAGATGGGGGAAATCTTTTTCATTGATAAGATGACCTGCTTGAAAAAGAAGAGCCCCTTTGTCTTCCTTGTTGCGCCCAGTCACATTGAGAAAAAACATCGGTTTTTCAAAATGAAGCATATCATAACCTACTGATGAATGGTCGCCCAAATAAAGGTCACAAAAGTTAAGTAACGGATAGATTAAAGGATAAAAAGGTAAAATTAAAACATTGGGGAGGTTTTTATATTTTTGGATAATTCCAACTACCAAAGCCGGATCATATTTGGCTGTTTTTAAAGTCATATTGGGGTGCAATTTGACAATCAAATTCAAAGATGGGGGTAGTTTTTCAAAAAGGGTTGGAAATATTTTTAGAAAAGAAGAGGAATTTTCATGATCTGCCCATGTAGGAGCATAGAGAAGAGTTGGTTGCTTTTTTTTAAAAATTGAAAAGATCTCTTTTTGTACGATTTGATTTAGATATGTTTGGTGCTTTTGGTAATAGAGAAGGCGATAATTGCCAGTAGATAAAATACTTTTTGGTAAATGGTAGAGATTTTTGTCTTTGAGAAGGGCCTCAAAGCGCTTTCCATAAATTAAAAGAAGGTCGAGGTCTTGCAAATGACTATCTGGTTTTATCCAATCGGAATGGTAGCCTTTGTCTGAACAACCATGAAAATGATGGATAAGCTTTAAAGGTCTTTTCCAAAGTTCGTTATCTGGATCATGAGCTTGTTCTGTTTCAATTAACTTTCTAAAGCGGGGCTCTGGGACAAAAGAATATAAAACAGAGGTGAAATTTTCTAATAGATAGCGTACACTCCAATTTTTGATTTGGATATTCACATTTGGGTAATAGCGCTTAAAAAGAAAAAGTGTTTGAGGCCAAGAAGTTAAAATGGGAATATCTAAGAAAAAGCACAAGGGTGCTAAATGATCTATAAAAAAATTATATGGGGTCTCTAAAAGACCACAGCTAGAGAGTCGAGTCATAAGCGCGATGTTATCGGAAGTTGAAGATTTTTATCTATATATCGCATCAGAAAAAGGGTTAGCTAAAAACACTCAGATAGCTTATCGCTATGACATCGAAAGGTTTGTTGAATTTCTAATTGCTCAAAATATTAAAGATTTCAAAGAGGTGAAACAATCACACTTCTTATCCTTTTTAGATCAGTGTGGGCAAAAAGGCTACGCTTCTTCCAGCATTGGACGCCTTTTAATGGCCTTAAAAGTGCTCTTTCGCTTTTTGAAAAGAGAAGGATGCATTGAGGCTAATGTAGCCCACTATTTATCCAGTCCCAAAGTTTGGCAGCGAGTACCAAAAGCGTTAAGCCCTTCACAAGTGGATAAGTTACTCAAAGAACCCAATATTAAACAGGAGCTTGAGGCGAGAGATAAAGCGATTATTGAAATACTTTATGGAAGTGGCCTTCGTGTTTCTGAAGTTTGCAACCTTAAAGTCAACGATGTGGATGATCAGTTTGTTCGGGTGAAAGGCAAGGGTGGAAAAGAGCGCATTGTCCCAGTTGGAAAACATGCCGTTGAAGCCATTGATTATTATCTTTGTCATTTTAGGGTAGAAGATCAGGAGCCCTATCTTTTTATCACCCAAACAAAAAAACCAATTGATCGTATTCTTGTTTGGAGAAGGCTTAAATTTTATGCTAAAAGGGCTCAAATCCCTCAAAACTTTTCACCTCATACGCTCCGTCATTCTTTTGCAACGCACTTACTTGAAAATGGGGCTGATTTGAGAATTATTCAAGAGATGCTTGGCCATTCAAGCATTTCAACAACGGATCGTTATACACAAGTAAGCCAAAAGCATCTCAAAAAAGCTTTTGAGAACTTTCATCCAAGGCTATAATTTCTTTTTAAGAAGTTCATTAACAAGATCTGGGGATGCTTTGCCGCGCGTGAGCTTCATAACTTGTCCCACAAGATAAGCAAAAGCTTTCTGCTTGCCATGTTTATAATCTTCCACAGATTGTTGGTTCTCTGAAAGAACCTGATCGACGAGCTCTTCGATTTCAGCCGCATTGTCCATCGGTAGATAGTCTGGATTTTCGGCAACGATCTTTTCACAGTCTTTTCCATCCATCGCAACCATATCATCGGCAACGCATTTGGCAATTTTTCCAGTGATGATCTTTTTATCAATCATGTTAACTAGTCTGCCGATATTTTCGGGGTCGATAGCAGAATCAGCCAGTTCAATGCCTGTGTCTTTAAAGCGACCTAAAAACTCAACGACGATCCAATTGCTTAAAGATCTGGCATTAGGACAGACCTTCAAAGCTTTTTCAAAGTAGTCAGAAAGTTTTTTGTCACTAATCAAAATAAGAGTGACATCGGCAGCTAATTGAATTTGCTCTAGATATCTTTTTTTGCGCTCATAGGGGAGCTCAGGCATTTCAGCTCTTACTTCATCAATAAATTGTTGAGTGAGTATAAGAGGGGGTAAGTCCGGCTCAGGAAAATAACGATAATCTTCGGCAGCCTCTTTTTGACGCATTAACCTGATGGTTTTTCCTTCTGGGTCCCAGCGATAAGTAGATGGCTTGATCACGCTGTCGGGATCCTGATGGGGATTCGCTGTGTAGAGCTTAATTTGTCTTTGCACCTCTTGCTCTAAAGCAAGTTGCATATTGGTGAAAGAGTTCATATTTTTAATTTCAACTTTATTACGTAGCTTTGTTTCTGTTTTCTTTTTCACAGAAACGTTACAGTCCATTCGCAAGGAGCCAGCTTCCATGTTGCAGTCACAAATATTGACATATTGTAGCATGGCGCGAATCATACTTGCAAAAGCAGCTACTTCCGCTGGATTGGTTCCAACAAGGGGTTTAGTGACAATTTCAATTAAAGGAACGCCCGCTCTGTTATAATCTACCCCTCCAAAATTACTAAAATGGCGGCAGTTACCTGCATCATCTTCAAGGTGTGTATGATCTAGTTCTAAAACTTTTTCTTGTCCTTGTATCTCACAAACAATCTTTCCTCCGATGACAATGGGTTTGTCAAATTGAGTAATTTGAAAGTTTCGAGGAGAGTCGGGATAAAAGTAAGACTTGCGATCAAACTTGCTATAAAGAGCCACCTTGGCATCGACTGCATGACCCCAAAGGACCGCTTTTCTAACCGCTTCTTTATTTAAAATAGGTAAAGATCCGGGGCTTCCGGTGCACACAACGCTAATATTTGTATTGGGTTCATCGCCAAAGCTATTAGGGGCAGAACTAAAAAGTTTGGATATTGTGTTGAGTTGAGCGTGAACTTCTAGTCCAACAACAACGTCCCATTCTCCATAACTCATACTTCCTCCTTAGCAAGCTCTGACAACTCTTTATGAATCGGGTTTATTTTTTCAAAAGCATGAGCGCAGCTGATTAAGAAAGCATCTTGCATACTGGGGGCCATAAATTGGATCCCGATAGGCATTCCATTGGCGCTTTTGTCCGCAGGGACGCTAATCGCTGGAAGCCCTGATAAATTGGCCGTCGTTGTATAAAGGTCGACAAGATACATAGAAACGGGATCTTGCTTAGAGCCGAGTTCAAAGGCGGGTGTAGGTGTTGTCGGGAAGGCAATTAAATCACAACGGGCAAAGGCAGCTTCAAAACTTTCGATAATTTTTGTTCGCACTTTCTGTGCTTTTTTATAGTAAGAAGAAGATTTGCCTGCTGAAAGAACATAAGTTCCAAGTAAGATTCTTCTTTTTACTTCAAAACCAAATCCAAACTCACGAGAAAGTTCATAAACTTCATCTAAATTAACTGCATGAGGATCGCGATTGCCATAGCGTATGCCATCAAAACGGGCTAGGTTGGTCGATGCTTCAGCTGTTGCTAAGATATAGTAAGTCGCAATCGAGTATTTTAAGATGGTTAAATCAATATCTACAATTTCTGCGCCGCTCTGTTTCAAGAGGTTTACAGAGCGTTCAAAAGACTCTTTCGACTCGGTCGAAAGATCTTCTAAGAAGCTGTAGGGGATGCCGACTTTTAGGCCTTGCAAATCGTTTCTAAGGTGTTTGATAACATTTTCTCTGGGATGATCAGCGCTAGTTGCATCATGTCTGCAATGAACACCTAAAATTTCTGCCATCAAAGCGATGTCTTTAGTGTCGTGAGCAAAGGTGCCAATTTGATCTAATGAAGAGCCAAAAGCGACGAGTCCATAACGAGAAAACCGGCCATAACTGGGTTTATATCCCAAAATGCCACAATAAGAGGCGGGTTGGCGAACAGAACCCCCAGTATCTGATCCTAAAGCAAGAGGGCAAAAGCGAGCTGAAACAGCGGCCGATGAACCTCCAGAGGAGCCACCCGCTGTACACTTTAAATCCCATGGGTTATGGGTCGCTAAAAACGCAGAATGTTCAGTAGAACCACCCATCGCAAATTCGTCTAAATTAGTTTTGCCAATCAAAATTGCATCTTCTTCTTTCAGTAAGCGAACCACTGTGGAGTCAAAGTGAGCGACATAGTTAGAAAGCATCCGCGAGGCGCATGTTGTACGTTCCCCTTTAATATGAATATTGTCTTTAATGGCAATAGGAACTCCAGCAAGTCTACCTAAAGCTTTGCCAGCTTTGCGTTTTTCATCGAGCTCTTTAGCTTTTTCAAGAGCACTATCTGAGAAAACCTGCAAAAATGCGCCCACTTTCCCGTCTAATTTTTGAATGCGGTTTAAAAAGTATTGGCAGATATCGACTGCTGATTTTTCGCCGAGAACAAATGCCTCGTGCAGTTCATGAGCTGTGTTTTGATGCATGGTATTTATTCTTTTTTTATGATAGGAGGAACCTTAATCATGCCGCCCATATGATCGGGGGCATTTTTCAAAAACTCATCTCGAGGAAGAATGTCTTCGACCTTGTCTTCTCGAAGGATATGTTTATGATTTCTATTTACAAAGTCACAAGTTGCAACACCCTCAGTATTGACTTGTTCAAGTAAATCGATAAAGTCAATAATGCGGCTTAAATCGTGATAAAGAATTTCTTTATCTTCTTGTGTGACAGCTATGCGACTGAGTTTTGCTAAGTGTTCAATAGCGCTATCTGTAATATCTGACATATTTATATTTTAACAATTAAAAGGATAGAATCTTAGATAAAAAAAAGATAAAAAACAAGGCTTTAAAAAGATGTTTTAAATTTTATTTGATCTGAGAAGATTGAACAAAGTCACTAGCTAGTTCTCTCGCTTTTTGACTGAGATCTTTCCCTCCTAGCATTCGCTCTATTTCATAAAGTTTTTGCTTTTCATCGAGCTTTTGAATGAGAGAAAAAGTTCGATTAGATTCTTCATACTTTTTAATTTGAAAATGGTGGTCGGAAAAAGCAGCCACCTGGGGTAGGTGGGTGATCAGAAGAATTTGTTTCTTAGCGCTGATCTTTTTCAAGAGCTTGCCAATTTTAGGCGCTGTTTCGCCCCCTAAGTTAGCGTCAATTTCATCAAAAACAAGGGTAGGGGTTTCTTCCAGTTCGGAAAGAATAATTTTTAAAGCAAGTAGCAGTCTTGAGAGCTCGCCGCCACTGACCCGATCTTTTAAAGCAGCTCGGTTTTCCCCTTTATTGGCTAAAAGAAAAAATTCAATATTATCTTGGCCAAGCTCATCGGCCTTGCGAGGGGTAATGTCAATAATCAGCTCCGCGTTTGGCAAGTTAAGTTCATTTAATAAATAGGCAATATTTTTTTGTAACTTTTGCTTTGCTGCTTGCCTGGAAAGGGTCAGTTCTTGGCAAGATGCGGAGAAATTTTTTTGAAGATTTTCAATATTTTTTGAAAGAGTTTCTTTTTGCTCAAAAATGTCTGCGAGCTGAGTCAATTGAGCATTTAACTTGCCTTCATATTTTAAGACATCTGCAAGCGAAGGTCCGTATCGTTTACACAAACTCTTTAAAAGTTTGAGTCGTTCATTAATTTCGTAAAGTCTTTCAGGATCTTCTTCGAGCGAGTCTCGAAAATTTAAAATGGAGAAAGAGGTTTCTGCTAAATTCTCAGTGGCAGCGAGCATCTCTTTTTGAATCGATTTAAACTCTGGATGGGCAATTTGAATGCGATGCAAAGCATTTGTTTGATTTCTTAAAGTTGCAATAATATTTTCATCTTGCTCTTGAAGGAGGTAGTAAATTTTAGATAAATTGTCAAAAAGCTCTTTAGTATGGGCTAGCTTTTCATATTCTTGAAAGAGGATCTCTTCTTCATCATTCGATGCAATGGCAGCGAGTTTGATCTCTTCTAATTCTGCAGACCATTTTTGTTTAAGCTGCTGCTGGTTTTGTTCTTGCTGAAGGAGTTCTTGATATTCTTTTTGAAGGGCTGTCAAGTTGAAATACTCTTCAATCACTTTTTGATTAAGATGCTGGTGCACCCCAAAAATATCGACAAGTTCACGGTGATAATCAGGCTCGAGTAGTTTTTGCGTTGCATGTTGAGCTACAATTTCCATTAAAAAAGGGGCTACTTGCTTCAAAAGCCCAAGTTGAGCAATCTGATTATTGATGTAAATTTTACTTTTGCCTTGAAGGGTGAGTTCGCGCTTAATCACTAGCTCGCTGGATTCAGTGATCTCAATGCCTGCATTTTCTAAAATGGGGAAAACTAGGCTGGAAGAGTGAAGTTCAAAAAGAGCCGTCGCAGAAGCTTTATCACTACCGCGGCGGATAAGCTGAGTGTCTGAGCGCATTCCTAAAATGAGCTGTAAACCTTGCAAAATAGCTGTTTTTCCAGCACCAGTTTCTCCTGAAAAAACATGCAACCCTTTATCAAAAAGGATGAGCGCAGATTCAATCAAAATGATGTTATTTAAATGAAGCTCTTTTAACATTTTCCAATAACTTGATCATAGGATCGGAAGTGCTTTTTACAAATCATATCTAGGGCCTCTACCCCATGTTTTTTTACAATAGCAACAGCAGTTGTTAGCGTTGCGGCAGAAGCGCCTTTGGGTAATTCTATACCGAGTTTTTCACCCAGTTCTTTGAGGCTATTTAAGAAAGTAGCTCGGGCTAAAACAGCCGCAGCAGCTACTAAAACGTCTTCTTCAGCTCGCACACGAAGCTCAAGTTCAATGTCCTTGTTTTTTTTCAAGACAGCAGAGCGAATTAAGCTATCTGAGGCAAATTTATCAATCAGGGCTTTTTTACAAGAGGTCTTCAGTGAAAGTTGTTCAATTACTGTAGAATGTGCCCAAGCTAAAAGAAAATTCAAATTCTTAAACTTTAAATACAATTCATTATATTTTTCGGGACCGATTTTAATAATATGATGTTGATATCCCTCTTTAATTTTTTTTGCTAAGTCTAACGTTTTCTTATCGCTTAGCTTTTTTGTATCTCGAATTCCCAAAGTGAGTAATTTTTCAATATCTTCTCTACTTCCATAAACTCCCGCAATGCAAAGAGGGCCAAAAAAATCTCCCTTGCCTGCCTCATCACAACCCATGTGAGATGATGTGTCAACATATTCAATGGCATGGCTATAAGTAAAGTTTTTGAGTATTTCAGGCTCTAAATAAAACTCAATAAATTCAGCCATCTCTTTTCCTTGCACCATGAGTTTTCCTGACTCATAAAGAGTCACAGAAACACCTTTTTTTTTAGCGCTAAAGACCGTATAAGCTGGCTTTTCTAAACTGAAATTAAAGTTCACAAGATCTGCTTTTAACTTATCAGTTAAGGATAAATCGACTTCCGTTACAAAACATGCAGTTTTTGCTTTTTTTTCATTTGATGACATAGTACTATCTAAAAGTTACAGATCATGATAAATATTTTATCAAAAGAGTTGATAATTTTGCATTAATTAAATTGTTGAATAACAGGGGCCGATATGCTAGATAATATGAAAAAAATGGGTGAAATGTTTAAAGAGAGACGCATAGAGCGTAATCTCTCTTTAAAAGAGATCGAAACAGCAACCTCTATTCGGATGAACTTTTTAAAAGGGATAGAAGAAGGTGAACTTTTTAATATGATTTCACATGTCTATGCTCATGGTTTTATTCAGCAATATGCCCAATTTCTGGGGTTGGATGGTAATAGAATTTTGAAAGATCAGATGCCTGCTCGTAAAGAGGGGATTAAACATGAGTTTACTTATGGTCTTGGAACTCTAGAAATTCGTCCAACAGCAGGTCAGGGAATGAAGTGGGTTCCTAACTTTGCTTGGATAGCCATCGCAGCTTTAATTATTGGTGCGGCATGGTTATTTGCTAAATATTTAGGAGTTATCGCGTAAATGAATCTTTCTAAAATTAAAGCTTGGTTTTTGCTCTATTGTCAAGGGATGATGATGGGAATAGCCGATTTAATTCCCGGAGTTTCTGGAGGCACCGTCGCTTTCATCTGTGGTTTACACCCCAAATTATTAATGGGGCTTAAAACATTGAGGCTTGCCTCTGTTAAAAATCCTAAAAAAATTGCCTGGTTTGTTTTAACCTCTGTTGCTTTTGGAATAGTAACGACAATAGCTTTGGGCTCGCATTTGGTTTTCCATCTTTTAAACCACAACATCTATCAAGGTCTTCTGCGTGCTCTTTTTATGGGATTGATTATAGGTTCGGTTTTTTATTGCATCAGGCAAGTTCCTAAATGGCGCTTTTATCAGTATGCTTTATTAATTATGGGTATTTTGGTCGCTTTTTCAATTTCTTATTTCTGCACTCGTTATTCTTCAGAACCCCTCTTTGATGTCCCACTAGAAATTGCTGCGCCTGAAAAAGTTTTAAATGAAGCTAGTAATTATGATTATCATAAAAAGCTTTTGAAGAATGTGAATTGGTCTAATTTAAAGGCGCTGTATCAAGACGAGTTGATTGACTCAGACACCTGGATTTTTAGTCATGATTTTGACCGCTTTTTGCAAGTGGAAAGTTGTTTAGAACGCAATCAGAATATCGCTTTTTATATCAAGTTAGGCGTTTGCGGTGCATTATCAATCGGCGCTATGATTTTACCTGGAATTTCAGGTAACCAAGTGATGCAGATGATGGGGTGCTATGAAACGATTATTCAAGCCATTGCTCTTTGGACGGAAGGCATTTTTCGAGGATCTTTTATTAATGGTTCATTTTGGATTTTATTTAGTTTAGGGATCGGGATTTTAGTAGGCTTAGCCACTTTTTCACGTCTTTTAATCTATTTTTATCAAAAATACTTTTCGATCACACTTTCTGCTTTAATTGGCTTTATGATTGGCTCGATTCCCAATCTGTGGCCCTTTTGGAAAGTAACTTATCATATTAGCTTGCTAAAGGATCGATACTATTTAACATTGCAACGTTTGCGGCCGGAGCTTCCTGCATTGACCTCTTATCAAACCGGGCTTGCTTTAGCGATGATGGTTTTGGGGGTTGCAATTGTGATTATGCTTGAACGCAAGCTGGCTTTCAAAAAATTAGAATTTAGAGAAAATTAAAAAACTCTAATTTGTTTTAGAGTTTTTTCAGTAATTCTAGATATTAAATGATTTCTGCGCTCTTAAGGCTGGTTCAACAGGTTTATTCTATCTAAAAGAGCAGTAGTCGTTGCATTTTGTTCAGAAAGTATGGCTCTTTCTTCTCGCACAACTGCTATAATTCCAGGCTCATTTCGTCTACCATCTTTAAGGCCACAGATTGTGGTGTAGACTGTTTCAGCCAGTCCAATGAGTGTTTTATAGTCTGTTTTTCCTTTAAACATCTCTGGATTTTCAAGATTATGAATCAAAGTTGTTAAATTGTCATTGTGGCGTTGAATTTTTTCTTGCACTTTAGCATCTCTAAAAGAGCAGTTCTGTATCACGGGAATAGCTTTTATTAGAGCTAAAAATCGCTTTTCAGCAGCAGAGTCCTGAGTCCATTGCGCCTGCTGTATGAGGTCTGCAGCATCTTGAGTATCTTGTGCTTGGTCATGAAGGCTTGAAAGTCTTTGGGATATTTTTTGTTGAAGAAAAGAGTTTATTGTAAAGTCAATATAGCGTTGAGTAGAAAGAGCTACTCTTTCAACTTGGTCAAGGGTTTGCAATCGTTCGGAGTTTGAGAGGATTTGTTGCTTTAACACCGTCACTCGTGTTGCACGCAACTTGGTCAGCATAGCTGAATCGGCGTAACCTGTTAGTCTTGATCCATTTGGTCGATGGTCATTTTCTGTAATTGAAAATGCAGTTCCAGAAACAACTGTAGCTCCCTTTGCTGTCATAATTAACCTTTATTTTTTTCTTTTTTTGAAAAATTTGCTGAGCCCTTTATAAGGTGAAAATTCACTTTCCTTATCATAGTCACTGGCAAAGCTTAAAACAACAAAACTACCAAAGAGCAAAAGTCCCACGATGGGTATGGCAGGCAAATTAAAAATGCTAATAATGAGGCACTGAACGATAAAAAATGCAAAGCTTAGCCACCAGCCGAGGGTGATATACTTTGTAAATTTTTTTCGTTTTTGTGGATCCATTTTAGCCCTTTTTAATCAGGAGTTATATTTTTAGGAAGCCGCCGCCGCCGCAATACTTTCTTCTGTATCTGGAGCTTCATGAAACTCTGCTTCCTCATCGTCAGAAGGTTCGCCTTCTAGCAAAACATCGCTGGTTGTAGCTGGATCTCAGTCATGTCTGCAGCTTCGTAACCTAGTCCATCTCTCAAATCATCAACGGACCAATTTTGGGCGATATATATGCTTTCGACAGTTGCATAAAGGCTTGAATCTTCTTCAATCATTGATTTTAAGATATCCCAATAATTACCATCATCATTTGCTACAGTAACAATCTGAAGAAAAGCTTCAGGATCTCTAGCAGTTTTAAAATCACTCACTAGTTGAGAAAGATGTTCGTTCTCTATTACTAGAGTATTATTTGACTCTGCTGAAGAAGACTCTGCTTCATCCAGCCATTCGCCATCTTCTGTAGCATTGTCCCAAGGTTCTGACGAATCAACAAGGCTTCCTTCATCTTCACAAAGTTCTGCAGCAAAACCCATAGGCTCTAATAACAAAGCATTAGCTGCTGAGAGGGGCTGCACTTCATGCATCGCTTCACCAAATTCTGTAGCAAAACCCATAGGCTCTAATGTCGAAAAAGCAGGCATTGCGTACATAACGTTATCTGCTGGAGGCGCTGATGGTATTGGTGGTTGTGGAGGAAAGTCTACAGCTTCCGGCAGACTTGTTGTTAAGTCTACAACTGAGTGGCTTTGAGTAAGGGGCGCGCTTTCAGAAGCTGGTGCAGCTAAAGCCGGTTGGGGAGCTAAAAGCGGTTTTGTCAAATCAATCTCTCTTTGTAGTGCATTTTCTAATTGTTCCTTGGGCAATTTTTTTTGGCGATATGCTTCTTCCATGGCGGGCAGAAGAGCTGGGTTTTCTTTAACCATGGATTTGGCAATCACTAAATAAATTGTTTGATGGCCAACTGCTTCCATAATTTTAGAAAAGTCAGCTGGGTTTCTACTTGTTTTAAAGGCAATAATGGCATTTAACAAAGCAGTTTCATCACCAGTTCGTTTGATAAAAACAGTACTTTTTTCATCGAGGGGGGTGGTGGTAAATGAAGATGACCTTAGAGCAGCTTCAGCAATTTCTCGGTTTGCCTGAAGCTCTGCCGCTTCTTGAGCCATGCCACTTGTCGTTAGTTCTATCACTCTCTTAATGCAAAGAGCTTGGTGCTTCAGTTGTTCAGAATTAAATTTTTGAGAAGCAGGCCTTTTAGCTCTCTCTGTTGGCTGACTGGGATGCACTGTGCTTACTTCAAAATTAAGTTTATCAGCATTATAAGCATGCGCTTCTAAAGCTTTAGAAAGTACATCTAGATTTCTTTCTGCTTGCGCCATTTGTATATTAGGACCTTCCGTTTTTGGTTGATCTTTAGAGCCGAAGAACATCTGTTGAACTAAATGATGAATGGCAACTTGAGTTTCTCTGGTAGAGAATTTGTTTTCGTAAGGAAGGGTTGTTGTTTCAATGGAAACTAAATTAGCAACTCTATTTGCAATCTCGTTATAGGTCTCAGTATAGCGAGTAACTTGACTTTTCCCGCGTGAAAGAAACCCTGTTGAGGGCTCTTCTTTTGAAATGATGGAACGTAACAAAACAGATCCTATGTTGGCTGTCATAGGGTCATTCTCTTCATAGTCATAGTTTGCCGCTCTAATCTCTACAAAGATCTTGGTAAGCTGTGGAAGGAGCTCTTGGTAAATGGTTCTTAAAGTGGCAGCTGCTTTTGTTAGTTTTTCTTTTAATTCACGGGTATTTATGGCTGCCTTTCTGTCTGCAGAAATTTGCATTTGTCTCGCCAGATGGGCATCAAAAATACCACTTTGGGGATCAATAACGGTTTTTAGTGCTTTTTCTGCGGAAACTACGGTAGCCATGTTTTACCTTCTTATTAGTTTGTGTCCTTAACACAATCTTAATAAATGAAGAATAATTTGTCAATTAAATTATTGGTGCTTACCTTTGTATGGGTGTAAAGAAAGAGGGTAGACATTTTATCTATTAGATGAGCTATACTACTATCCTATGATGAATGCACATGAATCCATACTACGTCAAATTCAGCCTCAGAATGAGGATGAGCATTTTATGCGCGAGGCTCTTAAAGAGGCTGAAAAAGCTTTCTCGCAATTAGAGGTTCCTATTGGTGCGGTACTTGTCCATGAAGGACAGGTTATTGCCAGGGGGTATAATCAGATGGAGCTTTTAAAAGATGCCACTGCTCATGCAGAAATGATCTGCTTAACTGCGGGGAGTAGCTATTATGAAGATTGGAGGCTGCAGAATGCCGTCCTTTATTGCACTTTAGAACCTTGCTGTATGTGTGCTGGAGCGATGTTTTTAACTCGAATTAAAAGACTTGTTTGGGGGGCTCCCGATCTTAGACATGGGGCTGCAGGGAGCTGGATTAATCTTTTTAAAGAAAAGCACCCTACCCATCAAATTGAAGTGGTTTCAGGGGTTCTTGGCTCTTATAGCGCAGACCTTATGAGGCAGTTTTTCCAAATGAGGCGAGAAAAATAGTGTTAGAAGAAGATCTCAAAAAACTGCTAAAAGAGCTGATCGATGGGCAGCAAAAAAAGCTGTTTAAAATGGGCAGGAGCTTTGTTCCTACTCTAACTGAAGAAGATCTTCTTCAGCCCAACGATTATGTAGAACTAGAGCATAACCCACTTTTTCGCTATGAAGAGGGGGTTATTGAAGGGTTAAAAACAGCTGAGATGGCTATTTTGGCTCTGCTTCAGGATCTGAAAAACCAGGTTTAATGCGATTTTTTATTGATCTTCTTTCAATTTCTTGCGATAGCGTCTTAATCGCAACTTATCCATGACAGTGAGTTTTTCGTTGTTTTTGACCTTATTGAAGGTCTTATCCATGGCCCTTTCTTTGCGCATTTCTTCATCAAATAGGTAGATAATTTTAGAGGAAGAAGGCTTTCTTTTTTTCGATAAAATAAAGTCATCCATTTTTCTCGTAAAAGAGAAAGGGCTCTTTAAATTATGGAAATAAAGCAAGTAAAGGTAGCTGATAAAAGCGACTAAAAGATGTCCTAGTAAAGCGGCAAAATTTAAATTAGAGATGTCTTGGAGTAAATAAAGAACGATCAACCCTAGTCCGAGCCAGCGAGTTTGCAAGGCAGGCATTGGCGCAAAGTAAACTTGATTCTCACTTTGGCTAAAGCAAAAGGCGGTGATTAAGGGAATCATCGCAAAGCTAAGTCCAAAAAGTGGGCCCGGAAAGTGCAAAAGGGTTGCTATTAAAGAGGCGATGATACAGCCAATAATAGGGGGGAGTCCAAAGAGTTTTAATGTCGTTTTAGGGCCAAAAATTTGATGAACTTTACAACCTATGGTCCAAAGTAGGTAGAGGTCAAAGCAAAGGCTGAAAAGAAAATAAAAGCTTAAAGACCCTTCTAACTGCGGTAAAAATAGAAAGGTGAAGGGTTGCCAAAAGAAACCTTTTACAAAGGCAGTAATATTAAGGCTAAATAAGTGAATAAAAGAAACGCCAATTTTTACCCCTAAAATGGAGTAAAAGAAACCCGAAAGACACCCAAAAGCAAGGCTAATAAGGACAAGATACTTAATCAACTTGGGAGTAAAGGGCATCATTCTGTTTGTAAATAAATGAGAATTTGACATCTGTTTATATACCGTTTTACCCGCTTATTTTACACTATTTTTGATAAAAATCCTATTATAAATCTTGAAAATGAGGCTTATTTTGATTCAAGAAAAAAGTTTATAGAGAAATTTTTTTAAAAAAAATTCTTTTAAAAGATTAAAATTTAGGTAGAGTGAATTTATAGTTTTAGCTAAAATACTCGGCAAAATAAAATAGATAGGAGTCCCCATGAAAAAAGAAATTCACCCGCAATATCAAGAAGTTTTAATTATTGATTCTTCGACTAATGCTAAATTCTTATGCCGAACCACTCTGAAAACGAAAGAAAAAGAAACCTATAAGGGAAAAGAATATCCTGTTTATCGCGTATCGGTATCTTCCGATTCACACCCATTCTTTACAGGTAGCAATCAGTTTATTGATACGGAAGGTCGTGTGGATAAATTCCGTAAGCGATATGCAAAAACGGCTAAGTAGATTACTTAAGATTCCTAAAGACATTTTCCAAGTTAACTTATGAAAGAAAGAGTGATCCAGCTTGTATCCGGTTTGGTGCAAATAGAGCAAAAACTGAGCGATCCCCAAATCGTTTCGGATCAAAAGGAATTTAAAAAACTTTCTCAAGAGCATGCTTATTTAAGTGAGCTTAAAGATCTGTGGGAAAAGTTTGAAAAATTGGGGCATGACCAATCAGAAAATAAGCAAATGCTTAAAGAAGAGGGGCAAGATGAAGAGATCATCACCATGCTTCAAGAAGAAATTGAACGCAATCAAAAGCGCCTAGAAGAGGTAGAGAGTAAAATCCATCAACTTCTTGTGCCGCCAGATCCTTTAGATCACAGCAACACCATCATGGAACTTCGAGCAGGGACAGGCGGCGATGAGGCCTCTTTGTTTGTGGGTGATAGCGTCCGCATGTATCGCCTTTATGCAGACAAAATGGGTTGGAAATCAGAGCTCCTTTCATGTAGTGATTCTGAAGTTGGTGGGTATAAAGAGTACATCATGGTCCTCAGTGGAAAAAATGTGCACAGATACTTGCAGTATGAAGGGGGGACTCATCGTGTTCAACGAGTTCCAGACACAGAATCTCAAGGAAGGGTACACACCTCGGCAATTACTATTGCCATCATGTCCGAGCCCGAAGAAACAGAAATCAATATTAGAGAATGTGATCTTCGCGTTGACACTTATCGCGCTTCTGGAGCTGGGGGACAACACGTGAACACAACCGACTCGGCTGTTCGCATTACTCATATCCCTACAGGAGTTGTGGCTTATTGTTCGCAAGAAAAAAGCCAGCATAAGAATAAAGAAAAAGCGTTAAGACTTTTAAAGGCAAAAATTCAAGATCACGAAGAGGAAAAAAAAGCCAAAGAGCGCTCTGAGAAAAGGGGAGCTCAAGTAGGCAGTGGTGATCGCTCTGAGAGAATAAGAACCTACAATTTCCCTCAAAATCGCTTAACAGATCATCGCATTAATCTGACTCTTTATAATCTAGATCAAATTATGAATGGAGACTTAGAAGAAGTTTCGAACGCTTTAGTCTCTTATTTCTATCAGAAGAAACTTCATAACACATGATCACAATTCAAGAAGTTCTTTCCAAGTCACAATCCTTTTTAGAAAGTAAAGGTGTTTGCCACTCTCGTCGGCAAGCAGAGGAAATTATCAGCCTTTGTTTAAAAAAACAACGCATCGATCTTTATATGGAGTTTGATAGGCCTCTTGCTGAAAATGAGCTGGCTATGATTCGCGAAATGCTAAAGCGTCGTGCTAAAAGAGAGCCCCTTCAGTATATTCAAGGCTCCGTTGATTTTTTCAATACCACGCTGCGAGTGAATCCTAGCGTTTTAATACCAAGGCAAGAGACAGAGCTTTTAGTGGAAAAAATATTTAAAGAACTTTCCACAAAAGATCTCAAAAATAAAGTATTGTGGGATATTGGAACAGGCTCAGGAGCAATTGCGATTAGTTTAAAAAAAGCTTTACCCGATTTAACAGTTGTTGCCTCTGACCTTTCTGAAGAAGCTCTTGAAGTAGCAAAAGGTAATGCAAAAGCAGAAAATGTGGAGATCCAGTTTGTAAAAGGATTTCTTTTAGAGCCTTTTAATGGACAGAAAGCAGATTTTATCGTCTCTAACCCCCCCTATATTGCAGAAGCTGAATTCCAGTCGTTAGAAGAAGAAGTAAAAAACTACGAATCAAAAATGAGCTTGGTTGCTGGAAAAAGTGGTCTAGAACTCTATCAATTACTGGCCCAAGGGTTAAAACAATATTTGAAAAAACCTGCTAAAGTATGGCTAGAGATCGGCTATAAGCAGGGGGAAGCGCTGAAAGAAGTTTTTAAAGCCGAAGGGTTTGACAAAGCTTACTTTGAAAAGGACTACTCTTTAAATGATCGCTTCTTTTTCCTTGAATTAGAATAGTTTTTTTAAGTATTCTATATGCAATTTTTATAAAAATAAGATCCTAATGTTTGACTATTTAAGCAGTAAACTTCAAAACGCTATTTCTTCGGTATTGGGCAAGCGCACTCTCAATGAAGAAAATATTCAAAAGGCAGTCTCCGAAGTGAGATTAGCGCTTTTGGATGCTGACGTGAATTACACTGTGATTAAGAACTTTATCACTAAAGTTAAAGAAAAATCTCTAGGTGATGAACTCATCAAATCGGTTAATCCAGGGCAACAGTTTGTTAAAATTGTTCACGATGAACTAGTAGCTTTAATGGGCGGTGAGCCCAAAGACATTGAGATTAAAAAAAGGCCTACCCATTTGATGGTCTGTGGACTGCAAGGATCTGGAAAAACAACTTTTTGTGCAAAACTAGCTCACTATCTCAAGCGCGAAAAGAAAATGGAAAAAATCTTACTTGTTGCTTGCGATCGTCAGCGTCCAGCTGCTGTGGAGCAACTCAAGCAGCTCTCCATGAAAGTAGGCTGTGATGTTTTTATTGATGAGGGAGAAAGTAAAGCAGAAAAAGTTGCTAAGCATGCTCTCAAACATCTACAAGAAAAACATTATGATGTTGTGATCTTTGATACGGCAGGTCGATTGCATATCGATCAAGAGCTGATGGAAGAACTGAAAAGCATTAAAAAGCTCATTGGTCCGGACGAAATTTTATTTGTAGCTAATGCCATGCTAGGTCAAGATGCTGTGAATGTGGCTAAACAATTTCATCAAGATATTGAATTTGATGGAACCGTTTTAACGATGCTCGATGGAAACACTCGAGGTGGAGCTGCTCTATCAATTGTGGAAGTCACCCAAAAACCTTTAAAATTTGAAGGGATTGGTGAAAAGATTGAAGACATTCAACTCTTCCATCCTCAATCGATGGCTGATCGTATCTTAGGAATGGGCGATACAATCAATCTCGTTCGAAAAGCGCAAGAACATATCTCGCAAACAGAAGCAAAAGAGCTTGAACAGAAAATAAAAAAAGCATCCTTTACGTATGATGATTTTTTAAAGCAGTTCTCAATGATTAAAAAAATGGGCTCTTTTAAAGGACTTTTAAAAATGCTTCCAGGGGGCAGTGCTTTAAAAGACCTTCCTTTGGATGAAAAAGAATTTAATAAAAATGAAGCTATTATATTGTCTATGACCCCTGCTGAAAGGTTTGAGAAAGTCGAAATGATTATGCCAAGACGTAGACGCATTGCCAAGGGAAGTGGAACATCATTAGATGATGTGAATAGACTGATTAAAAATTTTAAAAATTGTAAAAAAATGATGAAGAATATGCCGAAAGGCAAAGCCTTAGAAAAACTTATGGGAGGATTTTCATGGCCGTAAAAATTAGAATGTCTGTGCAAGGAAAAAGAAACCGTGCTTTTTACCGTATTGTAGTAGCAGATAACCGTACTCCAAGAGACGGAAAATATATTGAATCACTGGGATGGTATAATCCTTTTGAAGAAGACAATAAAGCTCAAATTAATGCTGAAAGGCTGAAATATTGGCTGAGCGTTGGCGGACAAATGAG
Organism: uncultured bacterium; assembly: GCA_964612505.1. Taxonomy (GTDB): domain Bacteria; phylum Chlamydiota; class Chlamydiia; order Chlamydiales; family JAAZZY01; genus JAAZZY01. Next base: position 27,844 of record CAZTEX010000018.1, read on the forward strand.
TCCAAAAGTAACATCTCTTGTAAAGCAGTTTTCACCAGAAGCTTTGAAAGCTTAGTATAAAAGAGAATCTGAGCCATGAAGTTTGATGTCCTAAGTCTCTTTCCAAGTTATTTTCAAGGGCCTTTTAGCGAGAGTATGCTTGCGCGTGCTCAAAAAAAAGGGCTTATTGAGATTAATTGTATCGATATTAGAGATTTTTGCACCGATAAGCATAAACAAGCTGACGATCGCCCTTATGGTGGTGGACCGGGCATGGTGATGCTTGCTGAGCCAACAGCGAAAGCAATTCGCTCACAAAAAACAAATGAAAGCAAAGTGATTTATTTGTCTCCTCAAGGACGACCTTTAAATCAAACGCTTGCCAAAGAGCTTTCAAAAGAAAAACATCTTATATTGCTTTGTGGACACTACGAAGGGGTAGACCAAAGAGTTATTGATAACGACGTTGATATGGAAATTAGTATTGGTGACTATGTTCTCACTAACGGCTGTTTAGCGGCTTGTGTACTTGTTGATGCTGTTTCCCGTTTTATTCCCAATGTGCTTGGGCATGAGGCGTCAAACCTATGTGATTCTTTTGAGAATAATAGACTCGATTATCCACATTATACTCGCCCTCAAAAATTTGAAGGCAAGGAAGTTCCAGAGGTATTACTTTCTGGAAATCATAAGCAAATAGAGGAGTGGAGGCAAAAAATTGCATATTTGCAAACACTTCAAAAAAGACCCGATTTATTAAAGAACTAGGAGAACGAAAAAAATGAGTAAGAGTCCTATTATTCAGGAATTTGAAGCAGAAGCTCTAAAAACTGATATTCCTGAATTTAACGTTGGTGACACTATAAAAGTCCACACACGTATTGTTGAAGGAGCTAAAGAGCGCGTTCAAGTATTTACAGGAACTGTCATTGCTCGCAAAGGAACAGGCATTTCTGAAACTTTTTCTATTCATCGCGTTGCTTACGGTGAAGGAATGGAAAGAGTATTCTGTTTACACAGCCCTAAAATTGCTAAGATTGAAGTCGAGCGCGAAGGGAAAGTAAAAAGAGCGAAGCTCTATTACCTTAGAGGTACACAAGGAAAAGCTTCTAAGATTAAAGCCAAGATGCAATGACCGAAAAAAGCAGATGGCTCAAGCATGAACTTGAGCTCATCGGAAATGGTTTTAAAGTTTTAGCGGGAATTGACGAAGCTGGACGAGGTCCTCTTGCAGGACCTGTAGTGGCTGGCTGTGTTCATATTCCCCCTCATCTTTTTATTGATGGGGTGGATGATAGTAAAAAACTATCTGAAAAAAAACGTGAAACTCTTTTCCAAATTTTGACAACCCATCCTGAAATAATTTGGGGTGTTGGTATTGTTGATGCAGAAGAAATTGACGCGATAAATATTCTGCAAGCTTCTATTAAAGCCATGATCATGGCGTATCAAAAAATATCTATAAAAATTGATCATCTCTTAGTAGATGGCTTACAACTTTATTTAGAAGTTCCATCCAGAAAAATTATTAGAGGAGATGCCACCTCTCACCTCATTGCGGCGGCTTCGATTATAGCGAAAGTAACCCGTGATAGGCTTATGTTAAACTACCATCAAAGATGGCCAGAGTATGGTTTTTTGCAGCATAAAGGGTATGGAACGAGGGCGCATCAAAAAGCTCTTTTAGAGCATGGTCCTTGCGAAATTCATCGCAAATCTTTTGAGCCTATTCGCTCAATGCTTGTTGAAAAATTAGTCTTATGAAGTTGGCTCTGATCTTTAGAGCTGTCATAACAATTCAAATCTATCTTCGAAGGATGAGCTAGAGCAAAAGGGTATTTAAGATTCTTATTTGCTCTACTAGAAAGAAGCCCCTCTTTTCAAGAGCTCCATAAAGGCTTTATCGTTATTTCCCTTGCCCGGATCAAAAGCTCTTTGCAAAGGAGTTTTACCTTCCTTGTCTTTTGGATCAGGCTTAGCTCCGGCCTCAATGAGCATGCCTATGATTCGATGAGATTGGCAATCATCTGGTGTCGGAAGGCAGGGCAGATCTGGCTCTGGGTCGGCAATAGGTAAGCAAGCCATAGCGGCTAGATGAAGAGGTGTTTGACCTTTTTTATCCGTTGTATTGAGATTGGCTTTCGCTGCTATGAACATGTTTACTAATTTGATAAGGTTGTTTTTAGCAGCAAGATGAAGAGGTATTCTACCATTATTGTCAGTCGCATTAACGTTAGCTCCAGCTTCTAGGAGTGCTTTTGCAATTTGCTTTTGGTTATATAAAGTAGCTACATGAAGAGCTGTCCTGCCCTGAACACTAGCTTGACTCACGTTAAAACCCGCTTTTATCAGCGCTTGCATTGTCTCCAAATCGCCTTTTCCTGCTGCTACAAGTGCTTTTCCTAAGAGTGCGTCGTCTGCTGTTTGATTGGAGGGGAGACTAGGGGGGAGAGTGTTACTTTGAGTATAAATTTGTTTAAGAACGCAAGCACTGGCAAGAAGAGCTAAAGCAAAGGCTGTATATGTTATAGCTTTGTCTTTCCAATCAGATGGAGTGGTAATATCGGTTTTTTTGTTGCTCTGTACAGCAATAGGATGAGTGGATGGTGAAAAATAACTGACTGAACTTGATGGATTAAAATTAGCAGAGACCATAAAAACCTTTTTTATAAGCAATAAAGAAGAAGTATACTTTCTTTTCATTAAGAAGTGATTAAGAAAAAGAGGGTATCTTTACTCAATTAAGCCCTTTTCTTAGAGTTTAAAAGAAATTTTTTAAATTAGTGAACTTTGATAGATAAGATAGGTAAGTGCTATGCCCTGTTTTACCAATCGATGAGTCACCTTGCTCTACTAAATTAAGTAATGGGGTTTTATGGCTTCTAGAGTCTCTTGCCCTTGGTTTTTCCGAGTATCTCTGCTATTTCCTTTCGGTTGAGAGAATTAGCTGTCTCAAGAGGAGTCAGACCATGTTTATCTCTCATATTGAGGTCTGCACCGGCATTGACAAGGATTTCTGCAATGTCTGCCCTACTCCACAGAACTGCTTGATGAAGAGGAGTTCTATCTCTTACATCTTTTGCATTGAGATTAGCACCGGCCTGGATGAGGGTTTGTGTTATGTCCACTCTTCCTCTCTCAATTGCTACATGAAGAGGAGTTCGATCAAATTGATCTCTTGCATTAAGGTCTGCACTGGAATTGATAAGGATTTCTGCAATGTCTACTTTTTCCCACGTAATTGCTTGGTGAAGAGGTGTATCGCCATGGTGATCTCTTGCATTGAGGTTTGCACCGGCCTCGATGAGCATTTGTATTATTTTGATTTCCGCCTGACCAGCAACTTTATGAAGAGGGCTTAAGTCATTTGTATCTATCACATTGGGATTAGCCTTAGCTTCTAAGATTGCTTTTATACAGTCTAGATTATTGAGATATGTTAAATTAGCGAGAACAGAAGGTGAATATGGCACCTTTAATTCTGGACAGAGTTTACTAATCTTGCTTTGAAAAAGATAGTCTTGAGTTTGATCGTAGATTTGTTTGAGCACGTAAGCGCTAGCAGCAAGAGCTAAAGCACCGATTGCATATTTTGTAAATCTCTCTTTATAACTAGGTGTTAAAGTAATAACGTTTTTTCTGCCAGTTTCTAACTCTGAGGGAATTTCTTTTTGAAGAGGAGTTTGAAAAGATGGATTTAACGAGTTTAAATGAATGAGGGTCATAACTTTATTCCTATTTTTAGTAATTAAGGAGAATTTTTATTTATTTATTATTAAGGTCTGATTAAGAAAAAGGCAAGTATATTTGGGTTAAACGAGATTTCTAACTACTTAAAAAAATATTTAAACTATTGAACTTTGATAGTGAGGCAAGTAGTATGGTCAGGCTTGCCGATCGGTGAGTAGTTTTGTTCAAATAAATTAAAGTAATGGGGCTTTTCGCTCCGAAAGTCACTGGTAATTTTTCTGCAGTAATCGGTGATTCTTTCGTTAGCTAGAGCTGGATCTTGCGCTTTGGCCACCATTTTTTCTAATAGCTTTTGGCCAAAGATGGATTTGACTTTGTTGCCCTCTTCAATAGAGACTTGATTCCAAGAAGAGGAGCTTAGTTGAAGGAGGTCAAGAAGCTCATCCATTTCTTCATCGGTAAAATTGGTAGCCTCTTTGATTTTGCTTAAAATACGACTTGGAGAGCTTTTGGCATCGGGGAGTAAACCCAGCCGCTCTGGATCAAGATTATCTACAACCCCATCTGTCATGAAAAGCAAAATGTCTCCTTGCGTACATGGAGTTAATGAATATTGTAGATTGCGATTATCCATTAAAAGGGGAAAAGGGGTGCAAAGTCCTATTTTTCCTCCTGGGTCTCTAGCGTTGGAAATATCTTCCCTGGTGTCTTTGGTGATCTCAGAAAGCTTTCCATCTCTAAATAAGTAACCTTTACAATCTCCAAGACTAACGCTTAAAAGATAGTATGGAGAGGGTCCATGCGAACCATTTTTAATGAGTGCGGAGCAGAAAAAAGTGGTTGCTCCCGCATAACTTTCATAAAAGCGATTGGTTAAATTGCGCTCAATAAGACGTCTTTGAGAAAAAGAATCTCCTTTAAGAGCTTCAATAATCATATTCAATTCGCGAGTGATGTTTTGATCTTCTTGTTGAGCTGTATCTGGATTTGATTCAACGTTATTTCGTAGGTTTTGCAGATTTTGCAAAACTTGTTGCTTATGAAATTGATAGCCATGCTCAGGATTTCTTAAGTATGCATCCCAATAAATATTAAAATGGGCAGCTTCAATAGCCTCATAAAGGTATTGAGCTAGTTTTTGTACTTTAAAACCCTCATGATCATTTTTAAGACGATGGGTTAAGTGTTGCCAAAAGCCTTTCATGGCAGCAGCTGGCGCTAACTTACTTGACATATGAAGACCACAGCCATCTGCTAAAGTTAAGATCCAGCCGTCTGGGTAAACGCGTACTTCATAACGGTCGGCGATCAAGTTGTAAGGTTGTATCTCTGGGTAGGTTGATGTGCAGTTTGCGTAAATTTGTGAATGCTGAGTGCTATTATTAATTTCAAATCCATATGTGGGGAGAGCGACGTTGGGGCCTCTGGCATAACCCATCGGCGTTCCTCTATAAACAATAATAGAGTCGTTTGGTAGGTCGGTAATGGTTTTAACAATAACAGGATATAGAGTTAAAGAGAGTTGTTCAACAGAAGGGGCAACGGGGGAGATCTCTAAAGGGCTGGGAGTCTTAAGGGGTGCTGAAGAAACAAATGTACTCGGAGCTATGAAAGGATCAGAGAAGCGAGAGTAGGGGTTTATTGAGGACATATTTTTTATTTTTTCAAACTGGCCATCATTTTAATTCAACTGAAAGCTTTTAGACAAGGATTAGTTCTTGTGTGAATTTCAAGAAAGAATTAAAAAAGATTTTTTACCATAGGAGGTGTCTTTTGAAATATGCTGCTCGCTTGGGGATTGTCTTTATCGCTGTCATTTTTGCAGGCAAGGTAACCGCTGGAATAGACATTGAAAATCAATGGTATGAGTTTTTTTTAGCGATTATTTTTGGAGCTTGTAATGGTTTGATACGAACTGTTATTGAACTCAACAATTGGAAATTATCTTGGTCTCACGTCGCTATTTTTGCCTTCTTCGTCAACTTTTTTTTATATATTTTAGTTTACCTGGGCTTTTTTGCTTGGCTGGGCGTCACCATCTTTTCTTTTGGGGGCGTTATTTTGGCAACGATCATTGTTACGATCGTTTCAGCCTTAGTAAACCACTTTAAAGGGTTTAAAACAAAAATTGAATAGAGGCAACGCTTGCTGTCAATCTATCAATATGCTAAAATTTTCTTCAAAAAATAGTTACCCTTTTTATGGTTAATAGCATGACGGCCCATGGCCGTTCTTCTCTGGCAACAGCTTGGGGGAATCTTTCTCTCGAAATCCAGTCGCTTAATCGCAAGCACTTAGAAATTAGCACCGCTTTGCCTAGAGAATTTGCATCTTTTGACTCACAAATCAAAAAACATATTCAGAAAAAAATTTTTAGAGGTAAGGTTAATCTCATTTTAAATTTTTCTCTCAATGAAAATGAAAAAGTTTTTGAACTCACTCCTAATATCGGCTTGGCTCTAGAAATACAAAAAGGGTGGAATGAAATAGCTCAAAAATTAGGTCTTCATGAATCTGACAGAGGGCTTGTTCATCTATTATGCAAAGAGCCAGGCTTAATGCAAACAGAGCTTAAGAAATCTTTTGTAGACTCTGCGGAGCAAGAGGTTATGGAGCTTTTAGATCAAGTTCTAGAGCAGTTCTTTCAAATGCGCTCAAAAGAGGGAGCCTTTTTAAAAGAGGAGATCGCTAAACATTTAGATCAAATTGAGAACCTTTTAAAACAAGTGCAAAACAGCTCTCAAACCTCGACAAAAGGGCGGCAAAATCAACTTAAAGAGCGTATTGGGGAGCTTTTGGAAGAAAAACTAGAAATAGATGAGAGATTGCTTAAAGAGATTGCTCTTATTGCCGATAAAAGCGATATAACAGAAGAAATAGCACGTGTTTTTTCTCATCTAAAACTCTTTAGGCAGATGCTTAATGAGACCCATCAAAGCATTGGAAAAACTTTAGACTTTATTGTTCAAGAGCTGAATCGTGAATGGAATACCATCGGCTCAAAGTGTAACGATTTTGAAATCTCACATCTGGTTATTCAGGCTAAGAGTGAATGTGAAAAAATTCGAGAGCAGGTGCAAAATATTGAATAACAAAAAACGGGGAAAAGCTTTTATTTTAAGTGCTCCAGCTGGAACTGGCAAAACGACGCTAGTCGATCGTTTAACAAGTAAATTTCCGCAACTTGTGCGTAGTATTTCTTTCACAACGCGCAAACCCAGAGGAAAAGAACAAGAAGAGCACGATTATTACTTTATCTCGTTTCAAGAATTTGAACGTAAAATCAATAAAGGTGATTTTATTGAATACGTAGAAGTTTTTGGCAACTTTTATGGCACAGGAAAAGACAATGTTGAAGCTCTATTGAATCAGGGCTACGATGTTATCTTAGTCATAGATACGCAAGGTGCCCTTGCTATTAAACCCTTTTTTAAGGGGATTTATATTTTTATGGGGCCACCTTCAATACAAGAGCTTGAAAAAAGATTAAAAGCGAGAGGAACAGACAGCCCAGCGGAGATTGAACGTCGACTTTCATGGGCACATAACGAAATAGAACAAGCTTGCCATTATGACTATAACGTGATTAATGCAAACTTAGAAGAAACGTACGGAATATTAAAAAGTATTTATATTGCAGAAAAATATAAAACTAAACATTAGCTTTGGAGGAAAAAAGCATGGCGAAGAAAACGGATTTAACCAATGAAAAACTCACTAAATTATTTAGTAATCCCTTTGAACTTGTGAGTAATGCCATCAAGATTGCGCATCAAGTGGTTGGTTCTGGTCGTGAATTAAGAGATGGAACAAATCGAAATGTTGCTTCGCAAATTCTGAGTAAAATTTTGAAGGATCATGAAACTGAAAAGCGCAGCCAAGATATCT
>CAZTEX010000019.1:0-32624 GCA_964612505.1 uncultured bacterium
GAGAGGAAGGTACTTCACAGGTCCTACAGGGGGGTCTGCTCCAGCTGACGCAACCACTGTCTTAAAAAATATATCAGACTTAATGGGTTCTTTAAGCACGCAAAACCAAGCTGAAGTTGAAAAACTGAATTTGGAAACCCAAAAAGTGGATTCATTAACCAAGCTTTTTGCGTCGTCGCTCACCATGTACAAAGGGCTCATTCAAACATTAACAAACTTTTCCGGATCATAGTTTATTAACTGTCAGGTTAGTTAATTAGTTTGTTGTTGACATTTTATATATTGTATGCTATAATTGATTTCCGTTGAGAAAGTAATTAAAAATATATAAAGTTTCGGAGACCCTAAATGACAACATTATCCATTCAAGCTCAGCTAGAAGCCAGTAAGCTTAATCAACCCAATTCTTCAAAGTCTAAAAGTGATCCACAAAGTGATCAGGTTTACAATCAGATTTTGAACAACCAGCTTAGTCAAATTTGCGATCTTTGTCATCAAGTGGGGGCAACAGATGGCAATGGAGGCGCTCAAAAAGTCGATGGAAATAATAACAACGTAACGCAAACTCAAATTAGTCACTCTTCAGCCCCTTCTCAGCAAAGGGAAAAAGACCTTATTGACCATGGCCCGATCTTTTTAGCTTTAATGGTAGTCCTTTTTACAGGTCAAGATAGTTCCTACCACGTATTAGCTGATGCGATGGGAAATTTAAGCAACTTAATGAAGAACGTTCAGCAATACACCAATATCGTCAAACAAATTAACGATGATTTAAATAACCTGATGAACGGCACGGGCAATCCTCAACAGATCGCTCAAGATCTAGCGCAACAGCAAAAGAACCTTCAAGATCTATTGAATAATAATAAAGGGGTCCTCTCTCCGGATTTAGTTAAGAATATAGAAGATTATTGTAAGCCGGGCGGAGATTTGGATCAGGTTGTTGCAGCAGCTACTAAGGGAATGACTCCTCCATGTTCAAGCTGGGCAGATGCAGCCAATAACCCTGCAGCTTTGCAAAAAATTAAGGATTATTTAACGAATGCCTCTGGTGGCAGTGTGGGTCCTGCGGCTTCGACCATTTTTAGTACAACCTCTAACTTACTGGGTTCTTTAAGTACTCAAAACCAAGCCCAAGTTGAGCAGTTAAACCTCTTAACGCAAAAAGTGGACTCAACGACTAAGCTCTTTGCTTCGGCTTTAACTCAGTTTAAAGGTCTCATTCAAACATTAACTAACTACTCTGGGTCATAGTAAATTAACTTGGTGTATTAAAAAATTATATTGACAACTATTGTTATTTATGGTATACTGCTTTTATAAATAATAAATAAGTAATAAAAAAAGGAAATAAAATGACTTCAATGAATCACTCACTTTTAGCTCATATCGGTTCTCAAGCATCTTCGATGCAGCAATCGGACGAGAAAGAAGTAAAAGCAAAGTCTTCTTCAGCAGCTCAACCTTATACGTCCCCTTCTTCTCCTTCTCCGCTAGGTTCTGCGCCGCCCTCTGCTGGCTCTTCTAAACCGATGAGTCCAGATGATGCCGTCAATGCTGCGATTAATCTTCAAGTGGGTATGATTTTAGACTTAGCAGATATTACCCTCAGCATGGGTGCTATTAATACAACAATCCAAAAAACAGGGGTTGCTAACGGTGGATCTGAAGTAGAGATGCTTCGCGCATTGCTCAGTGCTCAAGGGATGTGTTGTAACTCAACATGGTTTGATGCGATTGTGAAAGGTTGGGCGTCAGCAGCTGGCAAACAGTTCCCAGACAATGCTCAAGGTTTTATGGACTTTTTACAGTCTAAAGGAGCTCCATACACCCAGTTATTTAGCGGAGTATTTAATAACCCTTCAATTAATCAAGCAGATAAAGACTCTTTTGCGCAGCAGTTTGCAACGTTTAGCAACCAAAGTAATGGCAACTTGAGTGCGTTCTTAAATAAATCATCAGTGATTGCTCAGCAGTTAAACCAGGCTTCTACCTATGTGCAAAACTGGCAGAGTATCGCAGATGCAATGAAGCCGACTCAGCTTCAGCAGGCGACTACGGAGCTTGTGGCAGAGATCGGAGCTGAAACTTCCATGTGGAAGGACGTTGTTTCGGCCTAATTAATAAATTACCCCCATTTGTCTTTAAATAAGAGCTCTTATTAATAAATAAGAGCTCTTTTAGTTTAAAAATTATATTGACAATTAATTAATTATGTGTTATACTATTTCCATTGAGAAAATTCTTTATAACTAAGGATCAATATGAACCATCCAATTAATTCAAGTAGCCATCAAGTAGGCTCTACAGATTCAGCGCAGTCCAGTTCGGCTTCTAAAGGCCACTGCAAAGCTTCTGCATCTGACCATGCGATGTATTTGGGGATGATGTCTTTAATCGAAGGAATTTCATCGTCTGAAGCGACTGGAGTCTCACTTGCAGATATGTCAAAAACGCTTTACGACACACTGGTTAAAAATGGTGCAAATAACATTCAAGACATGCAAAAACAATTGAGCGATCTTTCTTATTTGCAAAACAATTGGGCTGCTTTTCAAGCTTATGCTAAATGGCTACAACACCCTAAAGGTCCAGCTCCCCAGTTACCTACAAATGACCCTGCTTTGATCAATAAATGTGTGGGCTATGTGGATCAGTATGGAACATTGAGTGGCTACCGCGCTTATGTTAACGGTTTTTCTCAGCAGATTAACACAGCTAACAACGACGTTCAAAGTAATAAACAAATCCCAGACTCGCTGCAAGATCAAGTGCGTCTTATGGTCAATGACCAAAGCCAGTATGCGTCTGAGGTATCAACTTTCTTGCAAGTTATGCAAGATCAATTGCAGTTTAGTTAATAATTTAAGATAAATAGTTAACTAACTGTCGAATATTTGTTGACTTTTATTAAAAAATATGCTATAATATTCTTGTCGATAAAATAAAAGTTAATTTTTAAGGAGTAACAATATGTCTTCAGCAAGTAATCAAGCTGCGATAGGTCTTTTGTTTGACGTGCAGATGCTAAGTCAGCAAAACGAAACTCAGCGCAAGCAGATGGATGAGCGTAGACGTCAAGTTGAGAGTAATGACATTGCTTTAGAGCAATCTACTCAAGAAGACATCAAAGAAACTAAAAGCCGTGCTGATGGAAAAGATGTCCTTTCAAGAAGGCAAGATGTTGTTCGCGCCATGATGAACAAAGCGGGTAAGGCAGCAGAAGCTAAACAAACGGCTAAGACAGCTCAAGGTCCAACGAAAACAAGTGGAGCTAATAAAGGCAACAAAACTCAAGGAAAAACAACTTTAACTCCTCCTAAGAGTGCTTTTTCTGAAAAGCAAATGCTAGCTCTTGGCAAAACATTTAATGATTTAACGAAAATGGGTGTGCAAGCGCAAGGATTGCCAGAACTTAAATTTAATCCAGAAAAAGATGATTTATTAGAGACTCTTTTTAAGAGATCGAATCTTACAGGATGTAAAGCGACTAATGCGCAGCTTGCTCAAGCTAAAGCCAAAGCAAAGAAAATGTCTCGACTCTTTCGTCAAGTTGCAGCTAAAAGTTTACCTACGGCAACAAATGCAGTGGCTAAAGCTCTAGCTAAAAAAGGAATTGATTTGTCAGACCCTAAGAATCAAACTCCCAAGAACAATGACATCGATCAATCTATTTATGCATCGATTATTGAATCACTAGAAATCAACGAACTTTTACAGGAACTTGGAATAAAAACAGAATCCGTTGAGATGGATTTCCAAAACGAGATGAGTAAAGAGCTTCTTGCAGATTCTGAAACAACATTTGAAACTAATAGTAAAGCAATTGCCAAAGCTCACCATCAGGAATGTTTGCAAAAAGTTTTAAAAGGATTGGGCGATTTCATAGGGGTTCTTTTTATAGCGACAGGTTTGCCGATCATTGGACTGCCAATTCTTTTAGCTGCCAATGGTGTTATTGAGAAAATGGTCAGCTCGATTGCTAAAGCGTTGCATATACCAGAGTACGTTGTTAAAAGTGTGATCGTTGCTTTGACAATCATTATTGCAATTATCGTGAACACAATCACTTTAGGTTCTTGTACAGGATTATGTATCGGAGCTGTTTTATTTGTAGCGGGTCTTGTAGGTTGGATTACAGATACACTTGGAGCTATGGCTACAGGACAGTTTGATGAATCCAAATTCCCAGGCTGGGTTACTTGGGCTGCTTTAGGGATTAACATTGCTCTAGCTTTGATGACGGGGGGTGAATCATTACTTAGTTTAGTTCGCGCTATTGGCGGAGCATTAATGGGAGTGGGTTCTCTTGCAGCTGAGGGGCTCTCAAGCCTTTTCTCTTCTTTAGCGGAGTCGGTTAGCTCTTTGATGAATAGTTCAGAAGCTGTTGTTAGTGAAGTTAGTGAAGTGACCGGTGCGGCTAATGGCCTTGCTGAAGATGGTGAAGCGCTTGCTAACGCAAGAGGGGCCACTACTGAAGCGCCGGCTTCGGCGCCAGAGGCAAATTCAGCGCCAGCTCCTGCTAGTGGACCACTTTCTTCAGCAGGGGATGCTTCTGGAGCAACAACAAATTCTAGTTCAGCTAGCATGGGAGAAGTTCAGGGAAGTTCTGGTACTAATGGGGGATCTACGGGTTCTGCGGCCGCTGATGAGGTTGGACAAGCCTCTGCCAATGGCACGGCGCCAAATACACCTACCCAAGCGCCATCAACTCCTAATGCCTCTGCAACCAGCGCGCAGCCTGAAAATGCCATGACTACTTCTAATACAGCCGCTGTTCGTGCAACGCTTACTAACTTAGAAGCAATGTCTCTTCCTGAAGTGACGGAAGGGGAAGCGATTGCTCCGACGAGTTCAGCTCAAGGGGCTCCTAATGCGAATATGGAAGCAATTTCGGAAACTCAACCAGAAGGAACAGATACACGTACTCTTCAAGAAAAAATGATCGAGTTTTTAAGGAAGAGCTTTACCAAGATGTTAACCAAGCTTATCGAGCTAAAGAACTCGCTTTTGGGAGGAGCTGAAGATGCTTCTGAAGCTGCAGGGTTGCTTAAAGGTTCAGAAACAGCTGCAGAAAAGGCTGAGCAAATCACTCAAACGATAGCAAAAGTGCTTAGAATTATACAGCGCCTTAGCCGTTGGTTATTGCTTTTATCGCAAGGGGCTCAGGCCATTGTGGAGTTTGAAATAGCTCAATGTACGATAGATTTAGGAAAATTGTTAAAAGAGACTGCAGAGTTAACTGGAAAAACAGAGTTGTTTGAGCAGTATGTCACGACGTTTAATGCGGTGATTTCAGAGACAAAAGACAGCGAAGGTCAATATGCTCAAGATATGGCTTCAGAGCTTGAGCTTTTAGGAGCTGTCATCTCGACTCAAAGACGAAACAGTACAATGCTACTCAGTGCGTAGTAATTAATAAAGATAAATATTGACTTTTAATTTATTATATGCTATAATAGTTAAGATTCAAGATGAATTTAGTAAATAAAAGGTAATAAAAATGGTAGTTTCAACTATTTCTTCAAATGATGCAAATAATAGAAATAATGGGGTTAATAAAGCCGCTAGTGCAGGGCAGAAGCAAGATGCTTTAGTGGAAGTAGGAACAGCTGTCGCTCAAAATAACGGGTTATCTAGCAAAAATAATAAGATAAGACCTCAGCAAGACATTGGAAATGAAACGCAGCAAGCCGCCAAGGGAAGTAAGGGAGGACCGAGCCTATTTTCTACTTGGTCTGGGGACGCTCTCTCTCTTTTTATGTTCAATGCAGCGCCTTTAATTTTGCAACTTAACTTTACCCTAAGAGAAACGCTAGCCAAAGCGCAGCAAACAGAAGCTAAAAACCAAATTATTGCAGCCGATGCAAGTGCCCAGCTTAGAGAAGCGCAAGGGGAAGCGGATGCTAATAAGTTAAAGCTTGAAGCGAACTCTTCATGGGCTGGTGGAATCATGGGTCTTATGGGTACTGCTCAAGGCCTTGCTGAAAACTTCTCTGCAAATAACGTGATGGAAAATGAGTTGGATTTCCAAAATAAGATGATCTCTGACTTGTCAACAGGCTCTCCAAAAACTGCCAATGAAACGGCGCAAGCTCGAGGCGTTGTTCAGCCAGCTCCTGGTGAAGCTGTCGAAATGGAAGATTTTGCAGCAAGTCGCGCGGCAAAAACTCCTGAAGAGCTAGAAGAAGTTGCTCAGAAGAAAGCAAATGCTAAAGCACAGGCAGTCAAGCTTAAAGAAAATTATGAAAATCGTGAAGATGCTCTTAAAGCCGAAGAAAAAGGCTCTGTTGCAAAAGCAAGAGAAGCTATCGGTAAGAGTAAGTGGCTAGGACTTGGCAAGACTCAAAATCGTATTGAGCATGAAAATCAGCTTGCAAATTCACAGCAAGCAGGTAAAGCAGCATTTGATGAGTTATCGAATGACCCAGACTTTGCTAGAGCTATGGAAGACGTCGCTAATGACCCTGAAGTAGCAGCAGAATTCATGAAATCTCTAGGCGCTCCTGATACAGCTGTCAATACTCTTCGCGGTATGCCAGGAGAAGCTCGTGAAGATCTTTTAAAAAGCTTTGCTAAGAGTGATGATGCTGCAGCTTTAAAACAGCATTTAAATAATGAGCAAGACAAGATTACTGTTGCGGCTAGACATGAAAGAGCGGTGCTAGATTCAGCAATGCAAAAAAGGCAGATCTTTTCACAGGCAATTACTGGATTTACAACTGCTGGTTCTCAAAACTTGCAGACGAGCGATGTGATGACATCAGCTCAAGCTGAAGCTGCATCTCAAGAATGGGCAGCATTAAGTTCTGTGATGGGAGCGGTTCGTGGAGCGCAAGACAGCGCGATGGCCGGATCATTGCAACAAGTTCAAGGACTTATGGATTGGTATTCTCAGATGGAATCACAAGTCATTGGAGCTGTAGCTCAAAGTTTGGCTTAATCCTCAAAACAGTCCCTATTAAAATGAAAAAGCCTCACAGAAATGTGGGGCTTTTTTTTATTTCTAAGCCAAATCAAAAAATTTTTTGCTTTAAAGTCGCCGTTTCTGTACACACTAAAAAATTATGAAACTGTGATTTTGAAATTTAAATGGCTGGAGAAATTCAAGCATACACCGAAAAAGTGATAGAGCTTTTAGGGATTGAACAGAGTTTTCATCCAGATGAGAATAAGATCTATAGCATAGATTTTGGCGATGGTTTGGTTGTTCAATACTCTGATTTACACCCAGGGGTGAACTTTATGAGTATCATAGGTCCTTTGCCTGAGCCTAATCGAGAAGTGATCGTTTGTTCTTTAATGCATTTAAATTTATTTGGAAATGGAACGGGTGGCGCGGTGTTTGGTTATGACGAGGAAATTAAATCATTGACTTTCACGCACGGCATTCCATATAGACTACAATTTGAGGAATTTAAAAACGCTCTAGAAGATTTTTCCAATTACGTGGAATTTTGGAGAGCACAGTTATTCAATGTAGGGGCTGGGGAAAAAAGCCTTTTAATGACTTTAAATTAAGATCGGTGAAACGTGGTTGCAAAGCTTATTGCAATAGATGGTCCTGAAAAAGGGCTAGAGCTCATTTTAGAAAAAGGAACGGAATGGATTATTGGCCGTGATCCAAAAGAGTGCGACTTTGTTTTAGATGATCCAAAAGTTTCCAGAAAGCATGCTAAAATATACATAGAAAATGGCCAATATTGGATTAAAAATCTAAGCCGTACTAATTCGATAGTAATTAAAGAAGAGGCCCTTAAAGGGGAAAAAGAACTTAACTTTAATGAGACTATCAAAATAGGTGAATCTCATTTTCGCTTTAGTGAAATCAAGGGCTCTTCTAAAGAAAAATCATCAGAATATGATCAGCTGTTTGAGGATCTAGATGAACCTCCAGTCTCGATCGCTCCTTCTTCTCAGAGCGAAGATAAACCGAGCTCTGAAAAAGAAGAAGATAACTATTATGACACGATCTTTCAAGATGTGGGCGATGATGATACCTATGGGGATTTGTCAGAGAGTTATGTTGCCTCAGAGCGGTTCATTTTAAAGGTTTTATCAGGCCCTAATGCCGGTGCTGAGTTTGCTCTGCAAAAAGGGCGCTCTTTCATTATTGGAACGGATGTCACAGGCTGCGATGTTATTTTCAATGACTTAAGCGTTTCAAGGCATCACGCTCGTCTTTCAATCACTGAAGAAGAAGAGATCATCATTGAAGATCTCAATAGCCGCAATGGTGTCTTAGTCGACGATGAGCTGGCTAAAGGGCAAAGGGTTATTACCCCCAAGAATATGATTACTTTGGGAACAACGACATTTATCGTTGTTGATCGTGAATCTGGGGAAGATACCGTTGTTACCAAAATTCCTTATTTGGAGAAGGAAGAGGTTGAAGAAGAGCCTGCAGAAGAAGAAGTTAAAGAGGTTGTAGAGGTTAAAAAGTCCCTTTTTAAAGGGCTAGTGACCGAGTCGACCTTTATTTTGACGGGGATTTTTATTGCTGCTATCTTAATTTTAGGAACAGGGGCCATCTTTCTTTTTAGAACATCACCAGTAGAAAAATTTCATAAAGATTATACCCGCAATATCAGCCAAGCTTTAGGTGAAGAATTTCCAGATATTAAATTTACCTATAACTCAAGCAATGGTGAAATTTTTGTCGTTGGACACGTTCTTAGCTCCACCCAGCGAGAAGAGTTAATGTATAAGTTCAATAACTTAAATTACATTACCAATATTAAAGATGATGTGGTGGTTGATGAGTATGTGACTCAAGAGATGAATTTGATCTTATCTCGTAATCCAAATTGGCAAGGGATCAATGTACAAGCTCCTAAGCCCGGGCAGTTTGTTGTGGTTGGCTATTTACCCACACGCGACGATAATGCTGAATTAGTAGATTATATGAACGTCCAATTTCCCTATATTGATCGCCTAACCAACTATGTCGTTGTTGAAGAGGATCTTTATCAAGAAATTGCCAGCAAGCTTTATAACTATGGCTTTTACAACGCGAGCCTAGAATTAAATAACGGAGAGGTGACTCTTGGCGGATATGTTAATCAGAGCTATGAAAAAGCTTTTTCTAGAGCCGTTGTAGATATTGGTAAAATTATCGGTGTTCGCAAAGTGAACAATTTTGTGATCTATGTGGAAAAGAAAAAAAATTCCTCTTTAGGGAAAAGAATTCATGATTTCTGGGGTGACCCATCGATTGCTAATTTAACCAATTATTTAGGCTTAAGAAAACCACCCACACTGACTTACGTTGTGACAGGTTATGCTGAACAAGGAAAGCAAGTAAAAGCTGTTGAAATTAATGGTAAGATTCTGACAGAAGGGGATTTCTTAGATGGGATGAAGGTCATTGGCTTTCAAGATGAGTTTGTATTTTTAGAAAAAAATGGTTTGAAATATAAAATTGAATGTATTAAGTGAAGTTAATACTAGAAAAGCTAATTTTAAATAAGTTAACACGAGGACTGTTTCATGTTTGGAATGGAAAAAAATAAAAAGAAAAAGAGCGGTGAAAAAACAGTCTTTGATATGGAGCTGAACTTTAAAGATGATGCAAAGAAAAAAAGAGAATTAGAAAATCGGATGAATACTCGCATTGATACTTTAAAGTCCATGTTACGAGAAGGACACAGTGATAAAAAAGAATTCGAACAATTGACCCTTTTATTGCTTGGATATCAGTCGATGCTAAAAGTGATCAGAAAAATATAATTGGAGGCATATGAGTATTAATTGGGGACCCATGGCAACAGCCATTCGTACGAGCGTGAGCGCTGTGCGTGTAGGACTGTCGGCTGTATCTAATTCACCGAGTAGTATGAAACTCGAAGCGACAGCCAAATTGCAATGGGATATGTCCATTATGCAACAGGTTTTACAGGCTTCGTCAAACGTTGTGGAAGGATGTTTGTCTACAGCAAAAACAGCGATCAGTAACATGGCCAGATAGTTTGGCTCTGCCTAAAAGGAAAAGGATATGGAAAAATATAATCAAAAATTTAAACAATTTGCTCAAGATGTACCTCTTTTAGTCGAAGCGGGCTTTATTGCTATCAAACAAATCGATGAAGGTAGTGCTAAAAGATGTTTTTATGCAGCCATGATTGCAGATCCAGATGAGAGTCTTTCTGTCATAGGACTTGGAATTGTTCATTTGTTTAAATTAGAGTTAGATCAGGCAAAAGAACTATTTAACGCGGTCCTTCTAAATGAGCCTAATAATGATATGGCTAAAACAATGCTGGGCATTGCCAATCTCTACACGATCACTGAAGAGGGATTAAAAGAGGGTAAAGAGCTTATTCATGAAGCGATGCATTCTACCGAAGATGCAGGCATAAAGCAGCTTGGAAAGTACTCTCAAGAACTAATGAAAGAGATTAAAAAGAAGATGAAAGATTTACATCCATTGGAGTCTTTTCACAAACAACCGATTCAAAAAAGACTTAAAAAGTAAGTCGACTTAATCTAGTGTGAGGTAGATATGGCGCAAGGGATCCCTCTTGGGGGAAATGAAAACATAGGACCCACGAATGCAATCCCTAGCCAAATGCCAGATGAAGACTCTTCGATGGGGTCTGACCAAGGATTTGAAAAAGTAGCACAAAATATTCCATCTATACCCACCGGTGGGAAACCATCGCCCATGAGTGTAGCGCAAAATGCTCAGCCCAGTATGCAGTCGGGGCAAGTGTCAGCACAAAATTTGATTACCAATATGCAACAAGTTTTAAGCCAAATGCAGGGGCTAAAAGATGGACTGCAAACACCCAATCTTAAACTAAATCCGCGAACAAGACGTCTTTTAGATGCAAAATTAAAGCGTACAAAAGATAATATTCAATTTATTCATTCCAAAGTTAATGTGGGTGATGAAGAGGATGATAATCCAAATAAACAAAAATATGCGCTAGCGATTGGCTCTGGAGATGATGATCATAAAGCGGTGATAGGCCGGTTTTTAGGTTATCTTACAGATGGACAATCGCAACTTGAAAATGCGATGCACAGTGTTTCTAACTTAAAAAGTAAGAAAGATCCTGGTTTAATGTTAGAAAATATTTTTTCAATGCAAGTAAAGTTATACCGCGCCCAAGTAGAAATAGAGTTCTCAACGGCTGTTTTACAAAAAGCCATTGATGATCTCAAAACACTAATGAATGTTCAACTCTAATGAATGATGAATCAAATTTTGAAAATTTAATTAACGAACTCGAATCTCTTGAGCTAACAACTGTTCATGGACGCATCACTGAAATTGTCGGGATGCTGATCAAAGCGGTGGTTCCTCAAGTAAAAGTGGGAGAGGTTTGTTTAATTAAACGCGATGGAGAACCTCTACGCACACAGGTTGTTGGTTTTACACAAGAAGAAGTCTTGCTCTCTCCTTTAGGTGATATGAAAGGGGTGGGGCCTTCTTCAGAAGTCATTCCAACTCGCAAACCTCTTCAGGTACGTGTAGGCCCTCAGCTCCTAGGCCGAGTTCTCAATGGCCTTGGTGAGCCAATGGATGTTGATAAAAAAGGGCCTCTCATTGCGGATGCAATATATCCAATTGAACAAGATCCTCCAGATCCTTTAACGCGAGCGATTATTAAAGAACCCATTTCTGTAGGGGTGCGTTGTATCGACGGCGTTCTTACCTGCGGTAAAGGGCAAAGAGTTGGAATTTTTGCAGGTGCTGGGGTTGGTAAATCCACCACTTTAGGGATGATTGCCCGAAATGCTAAAGCAGACATCAATGTCATCTCATTAATTGGTGAGCGCGGCCGAGAACTTCGAGAATTTATCGAACATGACTTAGGTGTTGAGGGGATGGCTCGCTCAGTGGTGATTGTCTCCACATCGGATCAACCCTCACAAGTTAGAATTAACGCAGCCTATGTAGGGACTGCCATTGCCGAGTACTTTAGAGATCAGGGCAAATCAGTCATCTTAATGATGGATTCGGTCACCCGCTTTGCAAGAGCACTTAGAGAGGTAGGACTTGCTAAAGGAGAGCCCCCGGCTCGTGCAGGATTTACCCCTTCAGTGTTTGCAACGTTGCCCAAACTACTCGAGCGTTCAGGGAACTCAGATAAAGGTTCTATCACTGCCTTCTATACCATCCTGGTAGAGGGTGGCGATATGAGTGAGCCAGTGGCTGATGAAACAAAATCTATTTTAGATGCTCACATTATCTTATCTCCAGAGCTTGCTCAAGCTTACCATTACCCTGCGGTGGATGTGCTAGCTTCAGTGAGTCGTATTTTGCCAGCAATTGTCAGCAAAGAACATTTACAGTTTATTGGAAAGGTGCGGGAAGTTTTGGCTAATTACAAAAAAAATGAGTTGCTCATTCGAATTGGCGAATATAAACCAGGTTCTGATCGAGATGCAGATTACGCCATTAACCATATTAACAGAGTGAATAACTTTTTAAAGCAAGGCACTCACGAAAAGTCATCATTTGAAGAGACACTCTCTCAGCTTAAGGCTCTTTTTAGGTAACACTAAAAGAGAGAAAAAATGGCAAAAAGCAAGCTTAAATATCCCTTAGAACAAGTCTTAGAAATCAAAAAAAGAAGAGTTGCTGAAGCTGAAAAAATCCTTAAAGAAAAGCAAGCAATCTTAGATCAAGAGAAGAAAAAACTTAAAGCTTATCAAGAAGCTTACCAAGCTGTTGTTGAACATCATAAAGCAAAATTAGATCAGCTTCGGCTCGCATTAGATGAAGGTACACCGAGTTATAAAATTGAACAAATGCGTACCTACATCAAAGAAGTTAAAAATAAAATGTATGAAGAAAAGCGAAAGGTTGAGCGTCAAGAAAAACAAGTAGAGAAAGCGCAAATTGCAGTCGATGAAGCTAAAAAAGTTTTAAAAGAAAAACGTTTGGAAGTTGATAAATTAGAAAATCATAAAGAAGACTGGATTAAGCAAGAAATGAAAGAACTAAATAAAAAAGAAGCTAAGCAATTAGATGAAATAGGGTCTTTAGTTTTTTTGAGTAATAAACGCAAAGATGATGAGCAGCAGAAAAAAAGTGAGGGGTAAGTAATATGGGAGATGGGACTATTCCACCACCAGACATTAATTTTCAGCCAGGTGAATATAATCTTGCCGATGGACTTTTAATCAACGCTGTCAATGATGAGCAAGATACGTTTCAAAATTATTTAGATGAATCTAGCATCCGTGATGATGAAGAAAGACAAGAAATTGATGATGAAGTCAAGCAACAACAAGCGCAAAAGCAGGCAATGATTTTTGAAGCTCTTCAAGAATCTGAAGAGGTTGAAGAGGCTAATGAAGAGGATAATTTGGAGGAAGAAAAAGCCCTTTCTCAACATGAAGCAGATATTCAGGAGCAGCTCGCTCAAAAAGCAGCAGCAAGACAGCAGAGAAAAGAACTATCTGAAGTAGATGATCCGGAAGAAGAGTTTGATGAGATCGATCGTGAAGAAAATAGTGCTAGAGCCTTGCAAGGAAATAGATCAATTACTGACCGAGGAAATCAAGAGGTTCTAGCTGAAGAAAAAGATCCATTAGAAGCCGCCAAAAAAGCAGCTAAAGCAGAAAAAGATGAAATCGCTGAGCATATTAGAGAAAATGATGATGATCTCTCCTCACAGAAAGAGGCGCAGGTCAATAAGCATAAAAAAATAGAAAAAGATGCTGAATCTGATAAACCTGATGTTAAAGAAGCTCCTAAAGAGAAGCAACAAGCGCAAAAGACATCGGTAAGTCAAAGCATTGCAGCCAACGTGGACACATCGATGATGGCGCAAAAAACAGAGAGCACAAGATCGCAAAAAGCGCAGCAGGGGGTCTCCAAAACAGATCTACAAGAACAATTTGAAGCTTTGGCTAAAGAAATTGTCTCAGAAGCTACAGTACTTGAAAATGGGGATGTAACGAAGACAACGATTTTATTAAACATGAAAGGTTCAATTTTTGATCAAGGGGAGGTCACAGTGACGGCGTATAGATATCGACCCTTAGAAGTAAACCTTGCTTTTAAAAAATTTAGCCATGAAGCGACAGGAGTTATGCGAAAAAATGCTCCCAACTTAAAAAAACTCTTGAACAAAAAATCCCTTCAAGTTCATCAACTAGATATTATAGAATAATAATTTTAAGCTATTTTTAGGCCTACAATTTTATGATCACAAAAGAGCCTTTTGGTTGGCTTCGTTACATTGAAAAAACATTAGTAGACTTAGATGAGATTCCACTCCTTGGGCATGTTCCTCCCTTTGATTGGAAAGGATTAACGGCCCATTTAAAAGAGCTACTGCAAATTACTGATTTGGAAATTACCCCACATAATTGGTCTTGGCAGAATGCAGAGCAGCTAGGAGAGAATTCACATTTAGAGAAATTAGATTTAAAGATCGCTGCCTTGCCCATTCAAGGTCACGTTTCTCTATTTATTGGCAATACCGATGTTAATTCTTTAGTTTCTTGGATTGTTCAACATAAAGCGGGTAGTAATTTGCTTGTCAGTTCTACTTTCTCTGAAGGATTGATCTATTTTGTCGCCACAGAAATACTTCATAAGATTCAGCCATTTAAGTGCTTTGATGGATTAATGCTACGCTTAATCAGTGGAGAGGCTTTTTCAAATACAAGAGCTTTGGTCCAAGATATTTCAATTAAAGCCTATAAAGAAGAATTGAATTGTCGTTTAGTGATACCGGAAACGTTTAGAAGAAATTGGCTTCGCCATTTTTTTAAGAAACCGACTTCATTATCAACGGGATTAAGTCATGCTTTAGAGCTCCCTTGCTCACTCGATCTGGCTCGCTTTTCATTAAGTATGAAAGAATGGAAAAAAATCTCTGTGGGAGACTTTATTCCCTTAACTCATGTTAATGCAGATCTAAAGCACAATAGCGCAAGCGTCTATTTTTCAGTCAGTGGACAGCCACTTTTTAGAGTTAGAATAAAAAATAATGGGTTTAAAATCTTAGAGCAACCTATTTACCAGGAGGATTCCATCAATATGGATCATGATCACGATGATTTACTATCTGAAATTTCAGACTTAGAGAGAGAGAGAAGAAAATCATTAGACCCAATTCCAGAGGAAATGGACTCTGATGATTCCCATCATTCTGACAACGTTGATGAAGATGACTTTGACAGCCTTGCAGAGGAAAAGCCTATTGCTGTGCAAACAGAAAAGTCGGCTTTATATAAAATCGAAACCATCCCAATGAATGTTGTAGTAGAAGTCGCTCGCTTTAAAATGAGCTGTGAAAAGCTTTTGCATATTAAACCTGGTAATTTAATAGAGCTAAATGTTTCTTTAGAAAGGCCTGTTGATTTGGTCGTCAATGGTAAAAAAATTGCCACAGGGGAACTTGTGCGCATTGGTGAGTCACTCGGCGTACAAATTCTTGATATTGGCTAAGAATCTTTATGGATGATGATGCCGATCTAGAAAAAACGATCATTGATACCTCTCCATTTGTTCAAAAAATTTCAAAAAGTCATCCTTTACCTGCTCAGATAGGACCCTATCGCGTCAAAGGGCTTTTAAAAAAGGGAAGCTCTAGTATTTTATATCTGGGTGTTTCTCCTGGTAGCGATGAGCTCATTGCTTTAAAAGTATTATCTCCAAAGTTTGTTAAACATCCTGAAATGATCGATCAGTTTCTCAAAGAAGCTCGCATCATTGAAATGGCTGACCATCCCAATATTGTCAAACTCTATGGACATGGCAAATGGGAAGGGGGACTTTATATTGCAATGGAATTTGTGCAGGGGATTTCCCTCAGAAAGCTGATTTTACAAAATGGACTTTCATTTAAACGCTCTCTAGAGATTATTTTGGAGACAGCCCAAGCTTTAAATCATCTGCATGCTCATGGAATTATTCATCGAGATCTAAAACCAGACAACATCTTACTTTCTGAAGAGGGTGGAGTAAAGGTAATAGACTTTGGTATTGCTCAGATTTTAGGAGAAGAACTCAAAGAGCAAACTAAAAAAATTATGGGGACTCCCACGTATATGAGTCCTGAGCAAAAACAACATCGCCTTGAGATCTCTTTTCCAACAGATATTTATTCTTTAGCCATCATTGCTTATGAATTATGTATGGGCAAACTATGTTATGGAGTGCTGCAGCTTTCGGAATTGCCCAAGGGATTGCGAAAGATTTTATCTAAAGCTCTAATGCCTGATCCTAAAGATCGTCACGCTTCGATACAGGAGTTTATCGAAGATATCAGTGAATATGAAGATAATCTTGAAGAGAACGAAGAGCTTTTGGATCTGTCTTTAAGAGAACTCTCTGATTTTTATGAAAATGTCTATTTAACATTGAGCCCTACTCACAAGACCTTTAATCATAAATTACTCATAGGTAAAGCGAGCCCTAAAGGTTTTTTAACAAACCATATCTACACAGACTACATCGCTCTTGGCGATGAAAATGTGGCTCTTATTAAGGGGTGGCCAGAATTAAAAGGGGTTGGGGGGATGTTTCATAATGCCATTTTGAAAGGGATGGTGCAAATACTGAAAGAAAAATTAAATGGTCTACGTGAAAGGCCTGTTGAAAAAGTGCAACTTTTTCTAAAAACTCTCAGAGAGCAAATTCGTCAAAATGGATTAAATCCATTTTCATTTGTCATCTTGGTTTTATCTTCTAGTGTTGATCAACTTCATTATTTTTCTTGTGGTCCCAATAAATTATGGATTCAAAGAGTGGGAGCCAACTCTGTACAAAGACTAAAATCTGAAAATGAACATTTAGGTCCTTCAGAAAATGATTTTCATCCCATCAGTACGAATTGGAATGTAGGCGATACTCTTTATTTGCTGAGCTCTTTTTCTGAGGGAGAATTTGAAGAAAAGAGCTATGTAGAAGCTATTGAAAAGAGTTATTTATCGACAGGACAACATCAAGCTCAAGCTATTTTAGATGAACTAGTGGGGATGAAGCGTTTAGAACCTCAGTCGTTGTCATTTATGATCACAACATTGCAGCGCAAACGTTAAATATTTTTTTGCTTTTAGCTATCCTAAAATAGAGCTAGTGAGTATAAAAAAAATATTTATGCTGGGCACCTTTTGATTTAAATAGAGGAAAAATTGCTTTAATGGTCAGAATATTTTTTACAGAAGCGACTTTAAAGATAGCTTGTATTGGATTACTTTCTTGCCAATGTATATTTGCCAAAGAACAATTTGACATATCTTTAGAAAATTTGCCTAACCTACAGGTGGGCTGCGAAACAATACGTACTCTTTTACCAGAAGAGAAAGAGCCTTTGCTTTTATCTCAAGAGCAAGAAGAAGAGCAGGAATACCTCCACTCTAGTATCTCTCAGAGTAATAAACAAAAACAGCAACCAGCTAAAAGTTGTATTCTCCCTCCCATTCAAGGGATGGATGAAGATCTTTGTCCTCCTCAACAGGAATTTGAAAATTACAAAGTTTCTTTTGATAATGTGCCATTTACAGAGTATTTAGGATTCTTAAGTAAGCTCACTGACGTTAACTTTGTTTATGACGAGAGTGATATCAATTTTAATGTGTCAGTTGTTGCAGATTCAGCTACAGACCTTAGAGATCTTAGATCTGCCTTAATGCAAATGCTTAGGGTTAATGGTTTGACAATGTCTGAAGAGGGAAATACGATCGTTATTAGTAAAAATCATAATGTTCGCAGTATTGCAACGGTGGTTTCTAAAGAGTTAAACAATGTTTGCTCTGCAGATCAATTGTTAATCACTCGCGTTTTCCAATTGAAAACAGTCAACGCAAGTAAAGTAGCCTCCATTGTGTCATCGATGGTCTCCACAGATGCTCTTGTAGAAGCTGCTGAAGATACTCATCATTTAGTGGTGACCGATATTAGTACCAATGTCAATCGAGTGGCCGATCTGTTAAAGAGTTTAGATAATCCCGATGCTGCTTTTGAAATAGGTATTTTTAAAGTAGAAGAGTCCGATATTGATAGCATTGTCTCTCTTGCTGAAAAAATTTTATTTCCTATTGCAGATGATAATCCTTTAGTGATTGTACCTCAAAATTCTTCAAACAATGTCTACATTGTTTCAACACCTTATCTTGTACAAAAAACAATTGAAGTCTTGACTAGTTTAGATAAAGGGGGAAATCTTGATGAGTATCAACAAGAAGGCTTTGTTGCCAATGCTCGCTTTTTAATTTACAAGCTTCAATATCATAAAGGGGATCAAATACAACAGACCCTTCAAGATCTTGGCACCGATCTTTCTGGAGCGGGTAGTTATGATATCCAATTGGTGCAAGCAATTAATTCTGCTCAATGGCTGCCATCGACAAATTCATTATTGTTTGTTGGAGATCCAAAAACGTTACGAAGAATTAAAGAACTATTAGAAATGCTCGATGCTCCTCTTCGACAAGTCTTTATTGAGGTGCTTGCTCTACGAACCACATTGAATAACTCACTTAACCTAGGTGTTGAATATGGTTATCGAGCCAGGGCAAGAGATAGACTTGTCACAGTAGGATCTCTTTTTACAACTCCCAATCCAACGACGGGGGGCAACTTACAAAAGCCACTCCTTTTTACGGAAGGATTAGATCGAGTGGTGGGTGCTGTAATCCCTGTCCCTAGAACTTCCAATACACTAGGCTTGAGTTCAGGGGTTATTGGTAACGTAATGTTTGCCGGTGGTGGTTTATTTTTTGATATTGCCGCTTTAGTGAACGCGCTTCAACAAGATAGCGATACAGAAGTCATTACTAACCCAAAATTAGTGACTCAAGATACAATCCCTGCAACATTTTATGTAGGTTCTACTCGTCCATTCCAAACAAATTCTATATTGCAAGCTAGTGGCTCTTCTTCAGGAAACTTTGTTACAGCTAGCGTAGAATATCGCCAATTAGGTCTTTCATTAACAGTGACCCCTTATCTTGGCAATGGAGAGATGATTACTCTAGAGATTGAGCATAAAACAAGTGACTACGTAAAAAATGCGGTCAGTAACAATAGCGGTTCAGATAACTTTGCCATCGTCCCTGTAACAACCGATGCCTCTGTAACGACCAGGGTGCAAATTCCGAATAAGCATTTCTTGATGATCAGTGGGATGATTGAAGATATCAAAACACGTAACAAAATGGCCTTGCCTTGCCTAGGGGGAATTCCTTTTATCGGTGACTTTTTAGGGAACATGGCTAATTCCCTACAAAAAGATAATTTGATTATTTTTATGCGTCCGCAAATTATTGACACTGTCGAAGAATTAGATGATGTGACAAGTCGTGAAGATGAGTTTTATCGTGAAAAGAATAAGAAAGGGACCTTTATGCAAAATTCTGGCGAACTTTATAGGATGAAATAGATGCTTAGATGGCGATGGGCCCTTGTTTTGGCGAGTCTCTGTTTAAGTGCAAATATTGTAGCTAGCTTGGAAAATGAAAATTCTTTTTGTTTTTCAAAACTTAATGAAAAGGAAGAAGTTCAAGACTGGTCTAAAGAATATAAGATAGGTTTGGCTTTTGCTGCCGATAGAGACTTTACAGAAGCCATTCATAGTTTTAAACGAGCTCTTGTGCTATGCCCCAATCAATCTTTGAGAATTCAAGAGATAGAGTATGCAATTCTTTTATCATACTACCTTGATAAAAATTACATTAAAGTAGCAGAGTTTTTTGAAACTCATTCTCTTTTGCAAGTAGATCAGAGTTTTTCTGCATTTGAAGACTTGCTTCGCATTTTGCATCATACATATGCTTTTTTAGGTCAATCTAAGAAGGCTCAGATCTTACAAGAGCAGATGGTAAGACTTTCAGAAAAAGAAACATTAGAAGTTCTTTTGACAGCGGCTGTTTTTGCGCGTGACTATCCTAATATTGAAGAGCTTTCCAAAAAGCTCAGCCAGAGTGATTGGGCAGCCCAGCTCACAAAAAACTTATTTAAAAAGCAAAAATCCTCAACTTTAGCCAAGTGGTTGAACGTGATTGTTCCTGGAATGGGATATTTTTATTTAGGCCAAAAAAAAGCTGCCCTTTGTTCTTTCTTCTTAAACAGTTTGCTTATCTTTGGAAGTATTCAGTTATTTATGAGCCATTACTATACATTAGGTGCGCTCACAGCGATTTTTGAAATAGGCTGGTATGCTGGAGGTATTTTAGGAATGGGGCCAGCAGCTCATCAATATAATGAGGCTCTTTTCACTAACTATGCTGAAAAGGTTTTTTTTCAACACCATTTAGATCCTTATCAAAAACTAAAGTATGAATTTTAAATTGCTACTAGTATGCGTTTGTTTTTCTTTTTCTCTTTATGGAGGTGGCGTGGCTACTCAGGCAAAGGCGAAAGAGCGACTTGATGTTAAAATGAGCATTCAGATGATTGATTGGTATAAGGTAAATATTGCTCCACACCATGCGTTTGGTTGCAGCTATTACCCGAGCTGTTCTCAGTATACCAAAGAAGCGATTCAAAAATATGGGCTGATTAGAGGATGGCTTTTTGGTTGTGATCGCCTCATGCGCTGTAATCATGACCTCTGGGTTTATTCAGAGGTCAAAGTTGACAATGAGCTTAAAAAATATAATCCCGTTCCTTAAGAAGCTTTTTTGCTAGCAGCAATTTGTGCCCAAGTCCAACCACCTTGATTATTGAGCGTTTCTTCAGGATTGTCATCAAACACTTCTGGCTCAATGGAAAGATCATTCGGTGGTGGCTCGCAATCAGAGTCACTAGATAAACCAGGGCGAAGCTTCATCCCATAATATGGTTTTTCTCCATATGTGCGATTGCCACTATGAAAGTCATTCTGGAAGCCTCTGATACGGCCAATCAATGCTGAAGGAGTTCTTGCATTGGGATCTAAGGTTCGTCGAAAAATCAATTCATTGAGACCTTCATTAGCGGCTACGATTTTTCTATCGCCAGCCGTTTTTTGGTGACGATAAAAAATTGTCTTATCAAAAACATATCTTCCTGTGGAATCTTTAACAGAATCAAGAATATAACCAGTTCCTTCCATTGCTTCTACAATTCCATAGTGAAAAGCTTGCCAGATTCGAAAATCAGGGAATGTTTCAGGAGCAATTAAAGTAAGGTGGAGTGTTCCGCCTTCATTTTGTAATGAAGCTGCTGAAAGTGCAAAATGATGAATAGTTCTTTCCAGATCATTGGAGCCACTACAAAAACCTTGACCGAGATCAGGACAATTCCATTGGATTCTACTAAAATTTTTACCGGAAAAGACTCTATCAATTCTTGTTGCGTCAACATCAAAACAAAATGTGACACCGTCTTGCTTTAAAGATTTGATGTTTTTAGCAGCCCCTTCTAGGGGCAAGCAATCACACTCAGGTTTATACTCTGTAGCTATCACTCTGGAGCCAAAGTTTGGATCTGGCCTTTGTGAATCTAGGCCCATTCCTGTTTGTCTTCTACAAACAAAAGTTTTTGTAAAAGAGAAATTTCCATCCCCTATGATCAAGATACCTGATTTTGTCGAAGAGGTTGGACTTCTTTCTTGAAGGGATGAAAGATTGGCCGAGTTCAAACATGTAGATAAATTAGTAGACATTTTCCTTCTCCAACTTAGAGAAAGAGCTCCATTCTTTAACTCGAAGCTTTTTTTTGCAATAAGAATCAAGGCAAAGGATTCATTTT
Source organism: uncultured bacterium (assembly GCA_964612505.1). GTDB lineage: Bacteria > Chlamydiota > Chlamydiia > Chlamydiales > JAAZZY01 > JAAZZY01. The sequence goes on from CAZTEX010000019.1 coordinate 21,644, forward strand.
TAGGTGAATTAAAATATTTTTATATGGATGCTGCTTTGTTTAAGAAATTAGTATCCTATAAGTTAACTCTAGGGGCTTGTTAAAGTTGGTAGTAAGGCTTTTTCTTTGATTTTGTCCAAAGTGCTGCGATTTTGAAGTTTGTCGTTATCTTGCTAAAGAGCATGAGCATCTTTTATAATTCGGGTAGCCAGGCCCTTGAAAATAATATAGTGAATAGGCCAAAGGCTATACCAATAAATTCGCCCCCATAAACCAGTTGGTCTAAAAGTTGCTTTTATATAGAGAGTATTTTTTTTGGGGGTTTCTTTAATATAAAACTCAAGCCAGGCTTCTCCAGGAACTTTCATTTCAGCAGAAAGTAGAAAACGTTTTTGCTTATCATCGATTAAAAGGATGCGCCAAAAATCTAAGGCATCACCTACCTTGGGTTTTTTACGAGCTACCTTTCCTCGTCTTAATCCTACACCACCTAAAAGGCGGTCAATATAACCGCGTAATTTCCATGCCCAGTTGACAAAGTAACCATTTTTTCCTCCCAAACGATAAATACTATCCATCACTTTTTGAGAAGCATGTTCTTTACTGAATGTTCTTGCTTCAATCCAATAAAGGCATCCATGACTAGGAATTTGAATATAATCATTGTACTTTAAAGGAAAATCGCTGCTTGACCAAGAATCTTTCCAGCTTGAAATAACTTCATTATCTTCAATTTTTTGGAATGCACGTTTAATGGCTTCTTCATAAGTTAGGCAATTTTTTGGTATGAGGTCTTTAATTTCTTGATTAACACAAATAGCGTCATTTTTTAAACTATCTACTAATGCTCTGGCTAAATCATAACTAGTTGAAGTGACAAAAAAGAGCCATTTAGATGAAAGCTTAGGAGTCAGTACCGGTACGATAAAAATGTGGCGTTTTAAATGTCTTAATTTTGCAAATCGAAGCAGCATATCCTTATAAGTAATACGCTCTGGCCCTCCGATATCAAATGATTTCCCTATACATTTTGGATGATTTAAAACTTTTGCTAAATAATCAATGACATCTACTATGGCGATAGGCTGGCATGTGCTAAGAATCCACTTTGGAGCGATCATTATGGGAAGCTTTTCAACTAAATCGCGAATAATTTCAAAGGATGCACTACCAGAGCCAATAATAATTGCGGCTCTTAAACATGTTAAAGGGACTGATCCTTTTTTTAAAATGCGTTCAACTTCAAGCCTAGAATTGAGATGTTTGGATAGTTTTTCATCATTAACAATTCCGCTTAAATAAATAAGCTGCTTACAGTCAGTTCCCATTAATAGGTCGTTAAAATTTTCTGCAATAATACGATCTTTTAAGTCAAAATTTTTTGCATCATGAGACATCGAATGCACTAGAAAATAGGCAGCATCAAAGTCTTTAGGAAAATTTTTAAAAGTTAACGGGTCTAAAAGATCACCTTCAATAATAGTAATTTGTTGCTCAGCAAGAGGTGGGGGAGTAAATCTCATTCGACTTCGAATAAATACATATATGTGGTGGCCATCTTGGATAAGGCGTTGTAAAAGCCGAAATCCAATATAGCCGTTGGCTCCTGTTAATAATATCTTCATTCTTTAAGTTCGCAAGTTTTTTTGCATCAGTTTTTCCATATATATGAGAGGTGATTTTTCAGGGTTTTCTTGCGCTTCAACTGGTAAATAAAAGGTTTGTTCAAAGACATATTGACCTGAAAGAGCTGCATGAGAGACTTGGTCCGTAAAAGCCATCCAGCAAGTAAAGGGAGGAAATTCGATAATTTCTTGATCAGCATTTGATTGATAAGCTCGATCGAGTTTCATTTTATCATGAATATGGAGCATATAATGATCGTATAAAATGCGATAAGACTTCGTAATGCCGAGTCGATACAGGAGGGCGCGCAACCCATAAAAAGGTTGTTTAATCTGAGGTAAAAAACGTTTAATTACTTGCTTGTAAGGTTCTCCTACTTTCCAAACTCTTGGGATTTCAAAGGGATTAACATTGGCAAAAAATCTCAAAATCCGCTTGCCATTTGTTGGGGTAGAAGGAAAAGAATCAAGATGAAGCTGGGTGTCATCTTTTTTGAGAGAGTCGCTTTTTCGTCCTTTGATTTCTACAGGACGGAAGCTCGTGCGAGCAGTGATAATATGATTTTGATAAATGGGAAAAAGATTTAGGACAAACTCTTGAGCATATTGAGAGAAGCGCTTCATCATTTCGTGAATGATTTTTTGATTTTCAATAGCTCCTTGATAGCCTTTCATTTTATCAGGAATCAAATCATAACTCAGATTTTTTCTCCCTTTTTCCACAAGATTAGAAGAGAAAAGGGCTTTTTCTTCAGCGCGAATAGAAAAACTGAGGTTAGGAAAATAAAGTACAGAACCATTTTCAAGAGACTGTATGCAATCTTGAGCTTCTTCAGCGCTTACAGTTTGTTTCCATTTTGAAAAGGAAAACGTTTTGATTCGTTTCATTTTGTTTCCGTGGGTTATTTTAAAAACTTCTTGATATTAGCAATTTCTTGAAAAACAGCCTAGATAAAATGAGAGGAATTTATTGACTTTTATGAGATCCGGAACTAAAATCTTTCGCTTTTTTATTTTTCAAAATTTGAAAAATAGATGTGGCAAAGAAGTAGAGACTTCATAAATGTTTGGATTTTAAAAAGTAGTGTTAGATGAAAAGTTATTTGGCGCAGGATTTGATTTTATCAAGAGCATGTTCAAATGCTTTTTTTGTCGCAGAATAGGGAGAGTTAAAATCTTTTTCATAAAGGTAATTTTTGCCGAGTCTGCGCCAGAGTGCAGAGCGATAGATAATTTGAGCAGTAGGTTTTAATACTTCACTTAAGTAGAGGCTTTTTCCTTGCTTATCTAAATTAATAGCAAGTCGTTCTAGATAGTGACAGATGCTGGCATCTAAGTGATGAACATTATTAAAACGTAAAATAATGGATTGAACTTCGTCATTTTGAATAATTTGATTGAGCTCTCGCTGCAAGCTATCAATAGAGCCAAAAAACAGGTTTCCTTCCATATTAATAATTCTAATTCTAGAATCGATCCTTTTATGTTCAGGATCAATTGGTCTAAAATGCCCTTCTTCTGTAAAAGCATATTCTAAAACCACCGTATGTGCTGCAAGTCTGAGATATAAAATGAGCGAAAGGGCAATGCCGATAAATAGAGCAATGTCAAGTTGCAGAAATAAACAAGACAAGCAGGTGACTATTAAAACGCACGCATCTCGCTTGGTTGTTTTTAAGCAGATTCTTAAAAGTTTAAAATCAATCATTTCATAAGCAATCACAATGAGCAAAGCTGCCAATGCTGCTTTAGGAATATACTGAATCCAATTATGGCAGGCCGATAAAAGAGCAATCAGAAAAAGGCCACTGAAGATTCCTGATAAACGACTTCTGGCCCCATTATGATAATTAAAGAAGCTGCGTGTGGGGCTTCCTGAAGTTGGAAGGGTTCCCAAGAAAAAAGAAGAGGCAAAATTACTTAATCCAAGTCCAATAATATCTCTATTTGTATTAGGAATAGGGTCTTTTTTCTCAGCTAATAAGCGTGTAATAGAGTTGAGTTCAAAAATAGATAGTAAGGCGATGGCAAAAGCAATGAAAAGGACATCATGGACAATGGCGCTTTCAAAAAATACAAAATGAAAATGGACGAGGCTTTTGAGGTAAAAATAAGGGGCGGAAATAACAGGAATACTCCAAGGTGTTTTACTCGCAATAGATTGATTGAGAAATCCTGCAATGAGAGCTGTGATAATGAGCATCACTAAAGGTCTTGGAACCCTTCGGCTTTCTTTTCTTAAAAAGACCAACGTTAATAATCCAATAGAACCGATTAACAACGTAAAGGGGTTTAGATAATGAATATGGGTGAGTAGATGACTGGCTTGATGAAAAAGGGAAAAAATCCCTGCTGGTTTTTCAATGGAGAAAAAGTTAAAGCCCTGTGAAATAATAATTGTAATAGCCAGCCCTAACACATACCCCATCATGACAGAACGGCTAATAAACTGAGTGAGCCTTCCCAGCTTCAAAAAACCGATGGCGAGCTGCATAATTCCTACAAACAAAATGATTTGCGAAATAATCTGCAAGGCAATCCCACTTTTGAGATGGTCTGGTACATTGGAAAAGTGACTATAAAGAATTTGACTTGTTCCTGCTTGAAGAAGGAGAGAGGTCGCATTGGTGGGGCCTGCGATTAAAAATCGTGAGTGCCCAAAGGTGGAGGTCAGTAAGCTTCCAGAAATAGAGGCAATAATCCCTGCTTCTGGAGGAAGTCCTAAGAGTAAGGCATAGGCGATCGATTGGGGCAAGGCGAGTAGGGCGACAGACAATCCACTTAGTAAATCATATCTTAGTGATAGATAACTATATTCACCCTTTATATTTTGTAAAATCTTTTTTAGATAACCAGGTTTCATAAATAATTTTTTACAGATAATTAGCGTTATAAGTGGCGACTTTAATTTTCATTTAACTTATTATAGATTATAATGAAATAGTTTCGAAAAGTAAAAATAGAATACTTATATGTCCTATCCTAAAATAGCCATTATTGGTCGTCCAAACGTAGGTAAGTCCGCTCTATTCAATCGCTTGCTAAAAAAAAGATTTGCAATTGTCGATGAGATGGAGGGGGTAACGCGCGATCGTCTTTATGCAGAAGCTGAATTTGAAACGAAGCCTTATATTTTAATTGATACAGCTGGAATTGAAACATCTGATCATAGTGACCTGAATCAAAGTATATTAGAGCAAAGTAGATTTGCCATTGATGAAGCGGATTTTTGTATCTTTGTTGTGGATGCTCAAGTGGGTATCACTAAGATGGACCAAGAGATAGCTAAGCTACTTAGACAGAAAAAGAAATATGTGTGTGTGGCTGTTAATAAAGTCGATATCGATCAACACGTTCCGCTTTCTTATCCTTTTCATACACTTGGGTTTGATAGTGTTTTGCCCGTTTCTGCAGAGCATGGACGAAATATTTATGAGCTTTTAGAAGCTGTGTTTCAGAATCTTCCTGAAGATTTGAACGACAACAATTTGGATTATGACGAAAATAAAATTGCCATAGTAGGAAGAGCCAATGTGGGGAAGTCGACTTTAATGAACTATCTGGCAAAGCAACCGCGCTGTGTCGTTAGCCCCATTGCAGGTACCACCCGAGATGCGATTGAAGTTCAAATTGAGTATCAAGATAAAACATATACCTTCATTGATACTGCAGGGGTACGTAGAAAAAATAAAGAAAAACAAGTTGTTGAAAAATACGCCCATATTCGCACAATTGAAGCGATTGACAAATCACAAATTTGCCTTTTTTTAATGGATGCGCAAGAGGGATTGACTTCGCAAGAGAAGAAATTTCTATCAGAAATCTATTATCAGGGAAAAAGCTGCATCTTAGTTGTTAATAAATGGGATTTAGCAGAAGGGTATCGGATGGAACATGCCCAGCAAGCTCTTTTACAAGAAAGTCCTTTTTTATCGATTTATCCAATCGTCTTTATCTCTTCACTCACAGGTAGAAATGTCGATAAGCTTTTTCCTTTAATCGAAAAAGCCATAACATCGCGCACTCAAATGACAGAAACACCGCGTCTCAATCGATTTGCATTAAAAGCATTACAAAAATGCCCACCTCCAATGGTTTCTGGTAAGCGTCTGCGTATTTATTATATGACTCAAGTTCAAGCAAACCCTCCGAGCTTTTTAATGTTTGTTAATTATAGTCATCTCTTAACACCGACCTATAAGCGTTATTTTCTAAATCAAATGCGAGAAGAATTTGATTTAACTGCAACGCCTGTGCAATTCTTTTTAAGAGATAAAAATAAAGCGAGCAAAGACAAAAGTGTTAAAGGCGAACTTTTAGAAGAAAGCCCAGCTTACGCTTAATCTTTAAGCGCATCTTGTCAAAAAAATTATTCAAGATTACTTTTAATCAAAGCAAATATAGAATCTTTCGCTAATTTTTAATTTAATTAAAAGGAAATGAAAATGGCTACTGGTGAATTGTGTACTATTCCAGTTACAATTAGTTGGCTTCGACCCCCTGTATCACAACAAGGTTCTGCAGTATCTGAATTTTCAACAGTTTCTAATGGTGGTATGAAAAGATTTGCTGAAGGTAAATCTTTCATCGTTACGACTGTGGAGGACAATGTTCAATTTGTACAAGACAATCAAACACTTGGCGACACATTAACATTTGCTCTTTCAGTTCTTGAGAGTGGTGACTATACAGCCTTTTGTCAATTGCCAAAGGAGGGGACTGTTGATTTTAGATTAGCGATTCAATGGAATGATGGAGTCGCTATTCAAAGTCTTAAGCCATCCGTAATAGAGTCTGCAAACGTAGCGAGTTTAAGGTTTGATGTGGGGGTAGCTACAGATCCTTGTTCGGTACATCCTAAGATGAGTGGAGAGCGAGTAGATGGTACGACTTTTGGGCAAGAAATGGAGAATAAAAGAGCTCTCTTGCCCAAGAGTCGATCTCGACGACCTGCTGAAGGACAACCTGCTGAAGGTGGATGTTCTTGTGTGATTCTTTAAGCATTTTCATAAATGTTTTTATGAACAGATTGCAAGATGTCAATGAGGTCTTGTCTTGAGAAAAGTTTGAGGTGTTCTTCATCTGAAGAGCCGACAACATCTTCCATGAGTTTACCTTTCAAGCTAATGATTCTAGAGATGCTCTCTTCGAGGGTGTTTAAGGTGACGAGTTTAAAAACCTGCACACCTCGCTGTTGACCGATGCGGTGAACCCGGTCAGTCGCTTGATTTTCTCGAGCTGCATTCCACCAGCGATCATAATGGATGACAACAGATGCTGCTGTAAGATCGACCCCTAAACCAACCGCTTTTAACGAGGCGACAAAAACCTCACACTGAGGATCTTTTTGAAATTTCTCTAGTTGAACATGTCTATTTTGAGTAGAACCTCGAATACTTGCATATTGAATTTGATTGAGCTTTAAATGTTCTTCAATAAGATTGAGCATATTTAAATATTGAGAAAAGACAACGACTTTTTGCCCACTTTCTCTAGCCTCACTAAGTAACTCTACAAAAAGATCCCACTTACCTGAAGAATAATCTTTATATTTCTCTGGGTCAATCGTTTTGGGATGGTTACAAATTTGTTTTAATTGCCCAAGCAAAGCAAAAACATGGATGTAAGGAACCGCTTTTGTTTGATCTTTTAGATCAACAAGAAGCTTTTCTTTAGATTGATCTAGGTAAAACTGGTAAAGTTTGGCTTGATCTTGGGCCATTTCACAGTGAGCGAGCTGCTCTGTTTTTTTAGGCAGATCTTTTAAAACATCTTCTTTTTTTCTTCTTAAAATAAAAGGCTCAATCATTTTCTTGAGCATTGTGATCTTTTGTTGATCGCGATCGCGCTCAATGGGGTTTAGAAAAAAATCTCTAAATTTTTCTTCTGCTGGTAAGTAAAACGGGACGATAAGATCAAGAAGGGCTTTCAGCTCCCGGAGATTATTTTCAATAGGCGTTCCTGTTAAGCCTAGTTTCATTTTAGCAGGAATTTGTTGAAGAGCTGAGTAAGTTAAGCTGCGGTGGTTTTTAGCTACTTGCAATTCATCATAAATAGCCAAGGTAAAATCGTATTGATTGATTTGCTTTTGATCAATTCTTAAAATGCCATAAGAAGTTAAAAGAACATCAAACTTTTGTTGAAAGCGATCGAGGGATCGATTGAGCCCATAAAAAGTGAGTGTTTTTAAATTAGGAAAAAATTCTTTGAGTTTATCTTGCCAATGGTAGATGACAGAGGTCGGGCAGACGATAAGAAACTTTTTCTTAGGCGTTTTATAACCTGGATAAGGACGTTTTTCTTCTTGGTTTTTAATGGCTGCAATGAGAGCCAGCGCTTGCAGTGTTTTACCAAGACCCATGTCATCGCATAGGATGCCAGATAAACGGTAGTTTAACAGCTTCCAAAGCCATTCTAGGCCCACTTGTTGATAAGGGCGTAACTTGGTTTTAAATCCATTGAGCTTGGGCATGGAAAGATCTATCTGAGAGAAGAGTTCTTGAGTAAGCGCGGGCGCCACCTCTGAAAAAGCAGCATCAATGGCCTCAATTCGAATGATATCAATAGGAGTTAGCTCTATTCCTTGGGGGGTCATTTGATTTTCTTTCAAATCTTTGATCCAGGAGTATCTAGGATGATTTAAATTAATGAGGCCTACATCAGATAGGTAATAAGGGCGTCCTAGCTGCATCATTTGATAAATCTGTCCGATATCGGCTTGATTTTTTTTATGATTGTAGACCAGTTTCACGCAGGAATCTGATTTGCCAACTAAACTCAATTTAAGATCTTTAGATACTTGCAGTCTTGGATCAATATAGGAGATAAAAGGTTTAATTTTATTAAATTGAAGAGCTAAAAAGGTGGCTTGATCATGGGGCAGTATTTTTGATTTTTTGCGAAACCCTTTAGGTAAGAGCAGTTTTTCAGGGATGTTGAAAAAGCCTTCTGTTTCAACATAGGTGTAATGATCAAATAAGTAGATGGTTTTATTTTGATACTCAGGATAAAAATGATACTCAGGTTCAACTAAAATTTCCTGCAAATCGGCGTCGACTTTTAATTTGACAGAAGCTTTTTGAATAGGGCATTTTGTACTAAAGAAACCTTCGATGGCTTCTAAATCGTTTTGATTAGACTCAATAAAGCGTCCAACATCTTTTCTTTGTATTGTTTGACCATGGTTGATAGGAGAGCTATAACGCGCTTTGGTGTAAAAGCCTTGATCTTGGATATAGACCCAATCTCCAAAATCGAACGATTTTTCATTATCCGTTGAAAGATGAGTCGTAAAAATGAGTTGATGATGGACATTGACTTGGTAGTTCATTTGCGTCTGAATCGTTGCCAGATGAGTTTCAAAACCTTTTTGACTGTTAAACCAAAATCGGTATTGGTGGATAAATTCAGAGACTTTGTCTCTCAGAATAAACAAAGAAGGCTGCTTAAAAGAAGAGTTTTGTAATCTATAAAATCCTTTGTTCTCAATGAAGATCCATTTTCCAAAAAAGACAGAATGAGGCTTGGCCATATCGCCAGGCTCAAAAAGATAGAGGTCAATATGCAAGTTCCACTGAGAGTCAAATTTAATGAGGTAGCTGGGTTTGATTGGTTTGATATCTAGTTTGGCATTGGATAAGTATTTCTGAAAAAAATGAGAATTTTTTTCTAGTTGCTCATCAATATGATGGGAGAGGATCGTTTCTTTTTGATCCATCTTGCGAGAAGTTTTTGTTCTAACAAACCCCTCTTTGGGATGAAATATCCAATCTCCAATGGCAACTCCTTGAACTTCATTTTTTTTAACATCAAAGCTAGAGGGGTAAATATCTAAACATTTTTCGACCGGGTTATAAAGGATTTTGTCAATATGGTCGTGCTGCGATTCATGCACTTTAATAGGGGCGTCTATCGTATTGAAATAGGGGATGATGGCTTTAAGAATTTCTAAAGAGATCCCAAAAGTAGCCTCTAGGTCATCAAAGATGATAGTGATTTTAGAAGGGACATTTTTAGTGTTGTGAATTTTAACTTTATAATTCTGTTTCTTTTCTTGTAAAAGCATCAGCCATTTAGCGATGTCAGACCAAAATGAGAGCTCAAAACGAAACTCTTCAGAAGGGCGTCCCTCTTTCCACATTTCTAATTCTTTCTTAGGCAAATTTGAAAATTTAAGAGATGTTTCTTCAGTTTCTTTGGGTTTATTTTTAAGTAAGTCAGCTAAATTCTTTTTGGCAAGCTCCGTTTTCCCATGAATGCTAAAAAGAAGCTCTTTTTGATGCTTAAATTGATAGGCTTCCTCTTGTTGAGAGATGATCTTAGAGTCATAGCCATAATTTTTTGCAAAAGCGAAACAGAGATGCTTCCAAAAAGAGTGTTCAAAACGTTTATGGAGGGGTTCAGAATGATGATTATAAATTTTTAAAAGAGCTGAAGCTAGGTGTTCGCAAGTAGGTCCTGGCTCGATTTGGCAAGAGCAAAAGTGGTCTTGTATCTGATTATTTTTATCAAATTGAATAAAAGCCCAGTTTGGATCCTGAGTGGTTCGATCAACGACTTGAACATGGTAAGTGCCACGAGAAAAGATAATCTCGCGAACTCTGTTTTCATCCAAGTAGGTTTGAGCAATTTCTAAAAAAGGTTGGATGATGTCTTGTGTATACATTCCTAAAAAACGTGTTATCTATACACATTGGACCATAGCAAATTAGAAATTTTGAGAGTAGCAGTTAAAGTACTAAGCTTTTGTAGAACTGAATGAATCCGCTGATCCTGCAAAGCTGCTAGAGCCTGAAGATGAGTTGCTTATAGGTGCTGAAATAGCTCCCTGACCGCTTGGATTTTTATTTTCAGAAGTACTTTGGCTATTATTGCTGGCTCGAACACTTTCTTCAGAAAGTTTTGCATTTAAAATAGCAGAGTCATGGCCTTCTTCTTGGGCAGAGCGTCTGTCTTCAGAATCTTGTTCTGCAATCTTTGCATAGTTTTCTTGGACTGTGTCTAAGTAGCTTTGTACAACCGATACTAGGGCTAAAAGAACTTTAGCTCGTAGGTCTCTGGCCATATCTCTAGCGTCAACAAAGTCGACTGAATCAAAATTTTGAACCGAAGAAACTGACATAATATACTCCTTTCAACGTATGAGAATATTATAGCATAAAAATAATTTTTTGTCAACTAATTTGATGGCCATCAAAGACTTACGATAGAATTTTAGCCAAACTTGTAAATAACAAAAAAATCTTCAAAAGGCTTATTATAAGCAGTTTATGTTTATTCTGGAGGGAGGTGGTATTCATAGCCCAAGTCTGCTGCTACGTGATGGTTCGTCACAAGCCCTTTATAGACATTTAAACCCTCTGCATCCTTCTCTCCCC
>CAZTEX010000020.1:0-23836 GCA_964612505.1 uncultured bacterium
GGGAGAGGGTTTTGACGCCTTTGCTCCTCTGCTCTTTAATGGCCATTATTGTCATGGGGTTACTGAAAAAACCAGATATGCAAAATATCGGTCAAATACAGGGAAATGCCTTTTTATATGGCCTCAAAGAAGGCTATAATACAATGGATTTGCTTGCAGCTTTCTTTTTCTCCTCGACGATTTTAAATATTTTGAAATTACATTTTACAGAGACTAGGCAGATATCGGCCAAGTATATTCAGACAGCTTTACGAGCCAGCGTTATTGGCGCCTGTTTATTATCTGTAGTGTATATAGGCTTTAGTTATTTAGCAGCTTTTCATGGGGCTCATTTATCTACCATTAATAAAGGGGAGCTTTTAGCTACAATCACCATGCGTATTGCAGGTCCTTATGCGGGGATCCTTGTCTGCGTCACCATTGCTTTAGCTTGTCTAACAACAGCAATTGCTTTAATTGCTGCCTTTACAGATTTTGTACAAAAAGAAGTTTTTAAAGAAAGAGTCAGTTATGAAAAAGTTCTGATTGGTTCTTTATTATTAACCTTTTTTGTATCGACATTTGACTTCACGGCGATTTCATCTTTCTTGGGGCCCATTTTGCAAATGTGTTATCCGGGTTTGATTGTTTTAACATTCTTAAATATTGCTTATCGCCTTCAAGATTTCAAAGTGATAAAAATTCCTGTGTTTTTAACATTTGCAATCTCTGCTGGTTTTTATATTTTTAGCTAGGGGAATAAAATTCTGTACTCATAAAATAGATGAAATGAATTAACCAAAGCAGATTATGCGTATTGAAGAAAGTAGACTAAATATAATTCAAGAGTTCGTTCAGGCTAAAAAAGATAAAGCTTTTCAGCTGACAACGATTAGAAAGAGTGGGACTCACTTTTTGGATAAACTATTGAGGATGGTTAAAATCCCAGATCGAAAAATTTATCCCTTGCTGCATATTGAAAAGATAGATGTTGAGCATCTTCGCTCAAATGTGAACTATATTATATCTATTCGTGATCCAAGAGATGCAGTAGTCAGTTTGGCAAATTGGCTTATTAACGATAAAGCTGTTCAGAAGCATAAGCAAAATCATACCCATTCAGAAGAAGAGCATCAAAGACTGCTTAAGATGACATTGCATGAAAGAATCAATGTAGCATTCGATGAGACTTTTTTAAAAGGGTATCAGAATGTGTTACGTGCTAAAGAAAAACTTCCAGGTAACGTTTATGTTTTTAAATTTGAAGATTTTATAGGTCCACAATATGGCGGTGCGTCTAAGAGAGAACAGCTTGTTACTTTGCAAAAAATAATCAAGCTATGCAATCGTGATTTAAGCATAGAAGAGGTCAGAAAAGCGACTGCCCAAGTTGAAGGGGGGACTCCCACATTCACCAAGAGAAAAGAGAAAGTGGGTGGGTGGAAATCTATTTTAAATGATGAGCAAATTGGAATGATTAAAGAGCATTTGAATCCATTTATTTTAAAATTTGGCTATGAAACCAATCCTGATTGGGATGTGGACTTTTTAAAGGAAAGAAATGCGGCTAAGATCATCCAGGAAGAAGCGCTTCCTTTTGCTGATTCAGTTGCTGAAAATCTGTAATAGAGCACCTTTAAACTTCGCCTATTAGACATAGGGGCGCTCTAGTCTTGCCGCAAGAAATTAACAAACCGTCACATTATCCTTTAAAGCTCGTTTAAAAGATTTGCCTAGGAACAGGGCAATCACAAACCAAAAAACAAGCAATGGAAAACATAGCGCTCCACTCAGTAGTAAATAATAGGATTTACCAGCCAGAGCACCAAATGTTTTTTGCAGGGGAGCTAGGGTCATATTAAATAAAGAACCCGCTTGCTTTGAAGAGCGAGATCCAAATGTTTCGATCCAAGCTTGAGCTTTAAATTTTACATTTTGAGTGGTTGGAATATACAGCTGCTTTAATGCGGGGCCATTTAAAGCATAATTAATGGCTTTAGAGCCGACCATTAAAGCAAATAAAAAGGTTAAAGAATCTAGAGACATAAATCCAAATAAAGCAAGACCTACGATCACAGGCATTGCGGCTAATGCAACACCAATGCCTAGAAAGCGAGTGACATTACTAATCCCAAGAAGTAGGCAAAGAAGAGAGACAATGTTCACGCTAGATCCATAAATGCTTAAATAATTACTTAAAGCAACACCTGAATAAAGAGAGCCTGCTGCAATTTTAAAGTTAAAGTCAAAAATAGTAATGACAACTTCATAGATAAAATTAGCGCCAAATATGCAGAGCAGATAGCGATGTTTTAGAAGTAATTTTAGTCCCTCTGAAAAGCCAGGTTCTTGTTTTTCTTTTTCCTGTTTTTCATTTTTTCCATGAAAAGAGGTCAGTAAATCCTGAGGAGTTTTCTTTAGAAAGTAGCGAACAAGAGGGATGATCAAAAGGACTAAAAGCCCAAGGCATAGCATCGATAGGGCGTCGGTTGGGCGATTCAATCGATAGGGCAATCCTCCAATGCTGTAGGGTAGGATAATACCTCCAATTTGCCCAAGGGCGACTACCAATGGAAATCCCTGTTTTGCATTTTCAGGCTTGGTCGTGTCTGCTGCAAATGCCCAAAAAAGAGCCACTACTAAAGAGCCAAAACTTTCAACGAATAAATACCAAAAATAACCTAAAGAACGAATCCCAATCGAAGAAATAAGAGAGCTGCTCGCAATGTCGTGAGCCGAGCTCTGAAGAAAAGACATGGCTATACTAAAGCCCAAAATAGCTAAACCATAAAATGTAGGTAAAATCACTAGCATTCTTTCTCGCGAGGTCTTTTCAAGTAATTTTGTATAAAACATGACCAAAGGTAGGAGGGCGATGACAGAAATTGTTTTAGCAAAGGGGAGTTGAAACTTGCCGACGAGTTGAATAAAAATAGCATCTTTTAAAGGGCGAAGGGTCCAATAGACGCCAATGATGAGGGCAAAAATAAGCCCCATGCGAATAAATTTTTTAAATTCTTCTTTTTCAAAAGTTCCAAAATTAAATCGACAAATCGATTGAAAAAATGACAATAAACTAAATTTTTTGTTCATAGATATCCAAAATTAATAAAATATAAGGTTATCTAATGGATTCTTATTTGTATTGTCGATATATTAGATATTGAAAATCTAAAAAATCGATTTTAATAAAAAGGTGTTTTAATGCAAGATTTGGATGATCTATCTACGACGACTCAGTCATTTGAAGGAAAAGAATTGCAAAAGATCGAAAACTCTCTGAGAAATTTAAGGATCGCAGATCTGGAAATCTTTATTTCAGCAGCTCAAATGAAAAGTTTGGGAAAAGCGGCGAGCGCTCATCACCTGAGCCAAAGTGCTGCTAGTACGGCTATTCAACGTGTGGAAGTTGCTTTTGGAATGAATCTCTGCACCCATGAAAGGCGTCAATTTGGACTAACAAGAGAGGGCCAAGTTTTACTTTTAAAAGTAGAAGGTATTGTTAAACAGATCAGGGATTTGATTCTTTCTGGAGATCAACCCGTCATTAGATTAGTGATGACTCATGCTATCGCACAAATTGCAGTGCCCTCTCTTTTATCTACCCATAAAATTGATTTTCAACATATGAGACCCGATCAAGCTTACGCAGCGATCTTACATGGTGAAGCAGACATGGCTCTTGTTTTAGACAATTTTCCATGGAAAGGGGTTATCGCTGCTGAAATAGGAAGTGGCTATTTTCAACTGTATTGTCGAAATAAAAATATGGCTATGAAACCCGTGCTCTTACCAGAAGATCAAATGGAAGTATTATCTTTGCAACAAATGTGGCGTCAAGCTCATGACTATGCCCTTCCTGTGAAATCAAGAATCCCCAGTTGGTCACTCATTGCTCAAATTTGTTCAAATACAGATGAAGTGGGTTTCCTGCCTGATTTTTTAGCTCAAAAATATGGTTTGCAGCCCGTTTTATGGCAACCTTCTCCCTCTCCTTATCGCGTGCTGGCTATCTATCGAAATATCGGTAAGGATTTGCAAAATCGCTTTGATCTTATTTTAAACAATTTGTGTAGTGTTTTTACACCTCGCCTCGCAACACCCAGCAGACAATAGCATCTTAATGGTGCGTTGCCACTTTATTTAAAATCATTTGATTGAGCTTCTCTTTAAAATGATTTAAGCGCTTTTCAGCATCCTCAATCTTTTGATCTGTGGTTAAATTTTTTTCAGAGGAAACAAAAAAAGGCTCTCCATAACCAATCACAATTTTTCCAAAAGGTTTTGGAATAATCATCCGATCCCAAGAATCGAACCTCCAATAGCGGGTGGCGCTCCAGCTAAAGGGGATGATTTGCGCTTTGGAAATTTGCGCAGCTACAATGACTCCTGGCTTGATTTTATAAGGGGGACCTAGCGGACCATCTGGAGTAATTAAAACAATTGATTGCTTGAGTGTTTTAATAAACTCTCTTAGAGAGTTGTGTTTATCGAGCTTGGGCACGCGAATCGTATAGCCGTTTTTATAAGATTCTGTGGCTAGCGCCAGCCATTCTCCATCCCTACTTTGACTGACATAGGCTGTATAATTGGAGGTGGGTTCCATATACTCCCCAAAAAAATTAGGGCCTAAAACAATGCGATTATGCCAGAGCATAATAATAGTGGGATGTTTCTTAACAACTTCATAAAAACGTTCTACGCCAACGAGCTCTACTTTGGAAGACCATAAAATAAAGCGCATCAAGAGCTTCACAATTGGCGGAAAGCATTTGCGTTGAAGATAGCGAAATAATTTTGATTTAAAGAGTGTTTTCATGGATCAAAGCGTTTATTTCTTTTGCTGCTTGCATAGAAGGAAGTTCATCAGATTGCATAATTGTAAGCATTTCGTTGCAGCCTTGTAAACAATTTTCACGAGCATAGCCCCCTTCTATAGAAATCTCATGTAGAGCATGGGCGACTTTCTCTGGTGTGAAATCCAAATAATAGAGTTCTGGGAAAATATGCTTATTACAGATGATATTCACAATGCAATAATAGGGCATTCGCAGTTTGATAATATGCCGTGCGATAAACGCATTGATTTTAGAAAGATGATACACAGCAACGGTGGGGACTTTCATCGCACCAAGCTCAAAAGTAATCGTGCCGGAGGTGGCCACCGCAGCATGAATTTGATTCATTAAATCAAAATTATGCTTAGAGTCTACTAAGACAATAGTTTGATCCAGCTTTAACTTAGAAGCTAAAATATATTGGGTGATTAAAGGCTTTAATTTTTCTTCAGCGACTGAAAGAGCAAACAGAAAATGGGGATTTTTTTGTTGAAACAGTGCGCAAGAGGTTAAAAGTTTGGGTAAATTCTGTTTAATCTCATGTGTTCTACTGCCTGGAAAAATTCCGATAAGAAGTGCTTTTTGAAATTTTTCTATCAAAAATGGCTCTTTTGACCTTTTCTCTTTAAAGAGGGCTTTTTCAATGAGAGGGTGGCCAACATAGGTGGGTTTTAAAGAGGTTGCAGAGAAATACTTGTCTTCAAATGGGAAGATGGAAAGAAGTTTGTCGAGTGTTTTTGATAGAGTGTAAACCCTTTTTTTGCCATGAGCCCAAACGGTAGGGCAAATATAATGAATGAGCTTATTCTTAAAACCATGTTTGCGCAGCGATTTGGCCATTCTCAGGTTAAATCCAGGAAAATCAATAAACAAAACCACTTTGGGTTGTTCTTTCAAGATGTAGCGCTCTGTTTTTTTAAAAAGATAAATAAGCTCTGGTAAGCGCTTAAAAACAGCGGTGTAGCCCATGACCTGAAACTTTTCCATAGGCATAAATAGCTCAAGACCCTCACTACGCATTTTAGGTCCTGCTACAGCCGCAATTTTTAAATGGGGCCTAAGTTCTTTTATTTTTTTAAGCAAAGCAGCGCCGTGAACATCCCCGCTTGTTTCTCCAACAAAGATGAATAGGTCGAGACTCATAATACTTCTTGAGCTTGGTTTTCTTTTTTTATCAGCATTAAATTGCGTATATAGGGAATTAAACCCAGACCATATCCTAAAGCGGTAACAATGTCACGGATGTAAATGGCATAACACAAAGTTAAGCTGGCGCCAATGAGGCTAATCCACCAAAACGAGGGAGTTAAAACACTCTCTTTGGCTTTTTCCGATTGCCACCATTGTACCCACATTCGACTCATAAAAAGTCCTGCGCCTACAAAGCCTAAAAGATGCCAAAAAGAAGAAACGCTTTTCATCGTCTTTTCCCAAGGCATTTGTGGACTAAAAATCCAAAAAAAGTTTCGGTATTCTAGCCATACTCTAATAACAAAAAGTAAGGTCAAACAGCAAATAATCAAAGTTAAGTGTTTACATAATCTTGACCAACTAAAAGGGTGAGCTTTCTCTTTAATGATCATGACTTGCCGAAAGGTGAGGTAAAGGGGGAAAATTCGGATAAAATAAAGGTGGAATTGCACTTGGATTAGATAGTGTATTAACATTAAAATGTTGCCCATGATGGAAAACACCCAAAATGAAAGGGTCACATGGCTTCTTCGATGATACTCACTTAAAAACCATTGAACAATACTACGCAATCCAAACGGAATGGTAGCAAGAGTGCCAAGTCCAAAGTATAACCAATGCTTAATTTCCACTAAACATCCTCTTTAATCCGGTAGCGTAGTCGTCTTTTTCGCATCCAATAGACCGCAAGCATATCTAAAAAAGGTCCAAGATTGCGATTGAAAAGGTGGTATTTGCTTTTACCTTGACCTCTTGCTCGATGTGATACTTTCACTTCAGTGATCGACATTCCTTCGACAGTAAATAAAGCTGGGTAAAAGCGATGCATCCCGTGAAACCCTTTAATTTTAAGTAGCGAAGATTTTTTGAATACTTTCAAAGAGCATCCAGTATCATGAATATAGTCTTTGCAAAGTCTAGAGCGTATCATGTTAGAGGGTTTGGAGATAAGTCTTTTAATAATCGTATCTTGTCTTTTTTGACGCCAACCACAAACCATATCATGATTTTGGAGAGCCTCCAGTAATTTGGGGATGTCTTGTGGATCATTTTGTAAGTCGCCATCCAAAGTAATCACAAGCTCTCCCTGAGCTGCTTTAAAACCGGCATCAAAAGCGCTAGATTGTCCATAATTTTTGTCGAACGAGATCAGTTGCAAATGGGGATGAGATGCTTTGAGTTCTTTTAAAATTTTTAAACTATTATCTTTAGAGCCATCATTAATATAAATTAACTCCCAGGGCTCATCTAATTGTGACATTACGGATTGAACTTCTTGAGTTAAAACTGGAATGTTTTCTTCTTCATCTTTGATGGGAATAATGACTGAATATTTAAGAGACAATTTAATAATCCTTTATTTAAAATCGGTTGAAATCCTACTAATCAGAATATTATTGCACAATTTGTTTTTTGAGCCAATTAGCACCTTCTTCAAAGATATGAAAGAGAGTTCCATGGCCAAATTGGCCTGTCGATGGTGTAATAAATAATTCAGCACTCATAGAACGAACTCGCTGCTGATAGGCATATTCAGCTAGATTATAAATAAATTGAAAAGCATTTTTAGTGCCGACGCGCATATCGCGGTTGCCTATATAGTAGCGCAATTGTTTATAGATTAAATCTTTATAACAATGGTTTAAGGAGAGAGTATCATCCTGATCGTGGCTAAGAATGTTGTGGGATTCCGATAAAGCTTTTAAGTCAGTTACTGGAGCAAAGGCTAAAATGGCCTTGACTTCTTTTAGAGTCCCTACATGGGTGGCTATAAATCCCCCCCTAGATAACCCCATGGTCGCAATATTTTCTGTGGAGAGTTTCGTTTCTAGGAGATGAAGGATAAAACTTTTAGCATCTTGAATAAATTTAGAAAGCTCAGCTCTGTTTTCTACCCAGTAGGCCATGGCTTTCAGTTTATCATAACCTTTGCCATGCCCGGGCAGGGTGATAGAAAAGATGCGAATATTATTTTGCTCAAGAACTTTAGCAGGCTGGTTGTACGGATCTAAATTGAGGCTTTCTTCTGCGCAAAGTGAAAAATAGAGGACGGTGGGATAAGCTCCTTGAGTCAATGGGGGCCCTAAATATCTAATATCAAGCTTTGGAAAATCTAAATAAACTTGAGAACTCATACTTTATTGCGAGTATTAATGCGTCTGAATTTACTATATTCTTGCGCGCAGCGATCATCTACAGAAGATCTTAAACCTAAAAATCGCAGCGCCAAAGGAAATTTTTTGTGCCCAATGAGCTTGAATTTTCGCGCGCGCTTTTTAGGATCAATGGGAGTAAATCGGTATTGAGCATTTAAAATAAAAGCAATGGTTTCACGCATCCATCTTGGAAAACGTGGAAAAGGATCGACGAGCGTTTCATGAATGAGGTCTTGAGTGAGAGCATAGATCTCTCCAAGGTGAGGCATTTTGTCTTGATCTAAGAAGTGAACTTGAATTTTTTTCTCAAGAAGAGGAAACAAAAAGCATGAAAATAAAACATTTTTTTCAGGCTGATGAATTTCTTGTTGATCTGCAAGTTGCAAAAACTGATGAGAAAGCTTTCTTGAATCAGTATCTAAAGAGTCTGCCAGTTGTGGGAATAAAATTTTTGTAAAGCCATACTGATCTAAAAGTTCAAAAAACTTAGATGATACTTTGGTCTCTAAAATTTTAAAAATCTCTCCTAAAATTCGATCGGGAGAGCTTTTTAAAATTTCTTGGATGTTATCTTTAAGAGCTTGCTCTGTTTTATCGTCGAAGTTGAAATCTAAGCGAGCTTGAAATTTGAGCAACCGAATCATCCGTACAGGATCTTGACGAAAGCGGATGTTAGGTTCCCCAATCGTTCTTAAAATTTTGTTTTCAATATCTTTAAGACCTTTTACATAATCAATAATTGCGTGTTCTTCAGGATCATAAAGTAGTCCGTTGATCGTAAAATCACGGCGCATGGCATCTTCTTCTTCGGTCCCAAATTCATTGTCGTTGGTAATGAAATTGTCTTCTTGAGTTTTGCCTGACCTAAAAGTGGAAACTTCTAACACTTTATTGCCAAAGCGGATATGAGCTAAGCGAAATCGTTTACCAATCAATAAACAATTTTTGAAAAGAGCTTTAATTTCATCAGGTTTGGCAGAGGTAGCAATGTCAAAATCCTTAGGGGGAATATGTAGCAGCAAGTCGCGAACACTTCCACCTACTAAATAGGCGCTATATCCATGCCTTTTTAATCTATGAATAACTTTTAGAGCATCTGCGTCTATCGTTTTATCGGATATGGCATGCTCTGAGCTAAGAAATATTTTAGGTTGCACAAAAATCGAATTCAAATTTTCACTATTTTACATAATGATGTCATTTTAAAAAACAGAGGATATTCGTCAAGATCGAAATAACGCTTAAAAAAGGATATTCTCGAGAAAGTTCAATAAAAAAATTAATCATTTGCAAAAAAAAATCTTTAAAAGATACCTTTTTAAGAAAAAATGAGAAGGTTATGAAACGTTTTAAGCATTTAGCGTTTTTTCTGAGTTTTGCCATTTTCTTATGTTCTGCGTCTTTGGATGCAAGAAAGCTTGAGCAGTTGGTACCTTCAAATAATGAAGAAATCAATAGAGAGAAATTGTTACTCTTATTATCAGGGGAATGGGTCTCTCGCGCTCTTTATGTTGCCGTGAAGCTAGAAATAGCTGACTATTTACAGTCAGGTCCAAAAACGGCTCAAGAATTAGCAGCTCTAACAAAATCGAATCCAGAGTCATTGTCTCGAATTCTTCATATGCTTGCTGGTTTTGATGTTTTTAATGAAATAGCTCCAAATACATTTTCAAATACAGAGATGGGCATCTTGCTAACTAAATCTAATCCAGAAACTCTGCATCATCTCACTTTGTTTTATGGGGGAGTTATCCACCAATCTATGGATTCATTATTAGATTCCGTTCAAACAGGGACGCCAGCTTTTCAACTTACTTTTAATCAACCAGTCTTTAGCTATTTTAAAGAGAACCCATTAGCAAAAGCCCTCTTTCAAAAATCAATGAAAGAAAAATCGATGGCGGTGATTCGATCTGCTTTAGCTCAGTATGATTTCACTCCTTTTAAAACGATTTATGATATTGGGGGCGGATATGGGCATTTCATGCAAGCTCTTTTAAGTCATTGTTCACACCTTCAAGGAGCTCTTTTTGAACTTCCTGAAGTAATTACTTCTATCAAAGAGCAAAATCCAGGATGGGAAAATAATCGCTGTGAATTAATCAGTGGTGATTTTTTCAAATCTCTACCAAAAGAGGGCGATCTTTATCTTCTAAAATCGGTATTGCATGATTGGGATGACAAGCAATGTAAGCAAATTCTTACCAATTGTCATCAGGCCATGGATTCTCACAGTCGGTTATTAATTATTGAGGTAGTTCTTAAACCTAAAGATGAGTCTATTTATGCCAATTGCATGGATGTTTTGATGCTTGCTGTAACAGGTGGCAAAGAAAGAAGTTTAAATGATTTTGAACAAATGTTGGATAAAACAGGATTTGTTATAGAACGTGTTTATCCCACTTCGACGGAATTTTCAATTTTAGAAGTGAAGAAAAAATAAGGCTTTAGCTTTATAGAAGGTTCATTAACGAGCAAATCTTGGCTAAACAAGATTTGGCAAAAACGCATCGATAAATTCATTAAAAATGCGGTTGAAGGTGACCGTTCTTTCTTCTAAACCTGCAAATTCAAGTACGCAAAAAATGAATTGCTCGATGAGTTGTGCTTCTTCTAGTACTCGAGCGCGGATAGCAGGGTCTACATCTGCTAATTCAAATTGTAAAAGAATTTGTCGATCATCTCGTGAAGAGCTTTGGTTGACAGCCAGCTGGGCGAGCATGCGGATAAAAAGTGCGCTACGCAGTTGAGCTAATGTTATCCCTTCTACTTGTAGAGGGTCTGTGATCTTAATTTGTTTTTTATGATCTCCATAAAAAGCTTCCTTAGCTTTTTTCAAACGCTCACTTTGCAGCATAAAAGCGTCAACAAGTGCTTTTCCAGCTTCATTGCGATTGACATTCTCAACACTTAGCTTATTATTTTCATTTCCGAGTAAGAAGACATTCTCTTGTTTAGGGAAGAAAAAAGATCTCTTTTTTGTAGTAATAAGCACATCTGTAAAGTGGGCAGTCTTAGGAGCTTTCACTCCCTCTAGCTGACCTAAATTGGCATTCACACAAAAATGCAACGGAAACTGAGTGGCAAAGTGCTGTAGATGATTATTTTCTAAATCTTGTGTATGTCGTCCTTTTCTTAGCGGGACATGATAATGCATGCGAACTTCATCATTGCTGATGGGTTTTTTATGATCTGTAAAGTTAATTTTGCCTCTAGAAGTAATAGCTGTGTTCAAAATTTCTCTTGGATTTGAGAAGCTTTTTCCTGAATAAGAGTACCATACGTCACGATCTTTGGCGAGCGCTTCGGCTCTTTCCGCTGTCTCGTAATGTAATGCTCGTAATGAAGCACTGGATTGGTGAGTATCTTTAGAGGCTCTCATTTTAATGTGACTAGTTAAAGAGTTTGCCTTATTACGCAGTTGTCCGGGCGTTAAGCTGTTTGTATAGTTTGTAAAGGAATTGACAGAAGCAATAATCAAAGAGGGATATTTTTTGGCTAAAAGGTTAATAATGGTGATATCTGCAGGATCAACGCTTGTAGAGGATCTTTCAAGTATACCATCTTTTAAATAGCAAACTTCAAAGGATGCTTGGTCAGAGGTAAAACCTAATCCGCATACTTTAGTAGCTTCTGGAGGAATTAAATCGGGAGATGATTCTAGATATTTTGTGATTAAGTTTTCGATTGCTGTCCATGATGCGGGTTCCACTTTAATAGGGGCAGCAACTCCTTCAGCGTTAAACGGACCAAAAGACTGTTTAAGCTTAATTTGTTGACCTTTGAAGGTAAAAGAATGAGTTTTTTCAGCCGGTTTATTCAAGACATTTTGAGCTGCGGTATTGGTATTAGCGGTGGTTCCCGATAGAGGTTGTTGCATGGGACTTGCTTGCATTGGTAATCCAGAAGCTTGAGCCGGTCTTAACTGCGGAATAAGGTGCAGCTGCTTTAGAAGATGAGGAGGGACTATCTGCGCTTGTTGTTCTAAGCTTAAACTTCTAAATTGAGGGTACATATGGGGAAGAGCTACCCCATTAGTATGGGTAACGAGCTTGTTATCAGGTGTAAAAATGGACTGTAGTCCCTGATAAGGGTTGGATTGTATAGTCATAAGCACCTAAAATTAAATATCTTCCTAGTAAGATGTTAACAAAAAAATAACTCCTTGTCAAGACTTTTTTTAGGGGCCGAATTGGGGGTTAAAATTATAAGTATTTAAAAATAAGAGTATTATAAATTTAGGATTGCCGTATGGTTGCAGTAAAATAATAGTGGCGCTATCCTGCAAAGCAATTTCAAAAGGAATCTTTATGGCCAGAAAGTTGTTTGGTACAGATGGCATTCGGGGGCGTGCTAATGCTTACCCAATGAATGTTGAAACGACCCTTTCTTTAGGGCGCGCCTTTGGACAGTGGCTTCGTCAAAGTAATAAAGGAAAAGTTCGAGTCGTTATTGGCAAAGATACAAGACTCTCTGGCTACATCTTTGAGAATGCTCTGATTGCGGGTCTTTGCTCGATGGGGATTGACACATTAATGGTAGGTCCTTTGCCGACTCCTGGAGTTGCTTTTATTACACGGGCCTATCGAGCTGATGCAGGCGTTGTTATTTCCGCCTCGCATAACCCCTACTATGACAATGGAATTAAATTCTTTACTGGCGATGGGTATAAATTTCCGGATTCGCTAGAAAAAAATATTGAAGATCTCATGGCTGAAGAGAGCTTTGAAAAATGTCTGCCTCCAGATGAAAAGCTGGGTAAAAATAGCAAGATTGATGATGCAGATGGGCGCTATATTGAATTTGTTAAAGCTACATTACCAAGACGCTTTTCTTTTGCAGGCTTGCGTGTCGTACTTGATTGCGCCAATGGGGCCGCTTTTAGAGTAGGTCCTCTGGCTTTGAAAGAACTCGATGCGGAGGTTTTTTGTGAAAATGTCCTTCCAAACGGTTTAAATATTAATGAGCATTGTGGGGCGCTTCATGTCGAGAGCTTAAGAAAGTCTGTATTAGAACACAGATCTGATGTTGGAATTGCTTTTGATGGTGATGCCGACCGGGTGATTATGATCGATGAGAACGGCAGCATTGTTGACGGAGACATGATTTTAGCCATTTGCGCAAAAGAACTACAAAGTCGCAATGAACTTGTCAACAATTGTGTAGTTGGGACTGTGATGAGCAACTTTGGTTTAGTAAAATGTATGGAAAGATTGGGCATTGACTTTGTGCAAGCGCAAGTAGGTGATCGCTACGTCATCAGTAAAATGCTTGAGCATCAAGCTATTTTAGGAGGAGAACAAAGTGGACATCTTATCTTCTCAGATCACAATACAACTGGAGATGGTTTAGTTTCAGCGTTGCAAGTTTTAAGAATTATGAAACAACGTAAAAAGAAGCTTTCCGTTCTAACAAAAATTATGGAACGCTATCCTCAAGTTCTTTTAAATATTAAAGTTTCTACCAAACCACAGATCAAAGAGATTCCTGGTTTAACGAAATCTATTGAGAAAATTCAGCAAAAACTAGACAATAAGGGTCGTGTACTTATTCGTTATTCGGGCACTGAAAATGTTTGTCGCATTATGTTAGAAGGGCCTAGTATTTCTTGTTGTCAGCGTTATGCAAAATCTCTTGCCGATATTATAAAAGAGCAAATTGGTATTTAAAATATGTGTGGAATCTTTGGTTATGTTGGAAGTCAAAAAGCTGTTCCGATTGTTATTGAAGGTCTCAAATTACTTGAATATCGGGGTTATGACTCTGCAGGTATTGCAGGAATAGAAAATGGAAAGCCTCTTTTTTATAAAGACAAAGGAAAAGTGGCTTCTCTTGCTAAAATGATTGAACAAAAGCAGTTGGAGCTTAAAGCCGCCATTGCTCACACTCGTTGGGCAACCCATGGGGGCGTTGAAACAAAGAATGCTCACCCTCATTTTGATATGAATGAAACTCTTGCAATTGTCCACAATGGGATTATTGAAAATCATCTCAAATTGAAAACCTTACTCGAACGCAATAATGTTGAATTTCAATCAGAAACTGATTCTGAAGTGATAGCTCAATTAATGGGGTTTTATTACAAAGGAGACCTTTTAAAAGCACTTTCTAAAACCATTGCTAGATTAGAGGGTGCCTTTGCCATTGCCGGTGTCCATCAGGGACATCCCGATCAAATCTTTATTGCAGCCAAAGGAAGCCCTTTAGCTGTAGGCGTGGGTGATGGGGAATATTTTATTTCTTCTGATGTAAATGGATTTTTAAAACACACCAATAAAGTGATGTTTTTAAAAGATGGAGAAATGGGTATTTTAAATAAAGATGGGTTTGAAATCTACGATAGTAAAAACAAACGCATTATTAAAGAAATTGAACAAATTAAGAGCAGTGGATTTGAAATTTCCAAACTCGACTTTGAACATTATACGTTAAAAGAAATTCACGATCAGCCCGAAGCAATTAGTAGACTGTTAATTTCTCGTTTTGATGAAGAATTTGGCGCTGTCTGTTTAAACGATATGGGAATTAATGAAAGTGAACTTTTAGAAACTTCCAGAATTTTAATCCTCGCTTGTGGAACTTCTTGGCATGCTGGATTTATTGGCTCTTATTTATTTGAATCTCTTTCACGAATACCGACACAAGTTGAAATCTCTTCTGAATTTCGTTATAAAAATCCAATTGTTTTAAAAGATACTTTGGTAATTGCCATTTCTCAATCTGGAGAAACGGCCGATACGATTGCTGCCGTTCATGAGCTAAAAGCAAAAGGGGCGAAAGTAATTGCTATTTGCAATCGAGAAGAGTCAACTCTTTCACGCATTACAGATCATACCCTGCTCATTAAAGCTGGTCCTGAAATAGGGGTTTGTTCTACCAAAGCTTTCACGAATCAAGTAGTTCTATTATCTTTACTAGCCTTGCATCTAGGGCGCATGCATCATCAGAGTAAAGAAGAAGGTTTATATTTCATTCGAGAAATTAAAAAGCTGCCTCAGTTGGCTAAGGAAATTTTAAAGCGTAGTAAACATATTGAAGCCTTGGCTAAAAAATATAATCATTTTCCTAACTTCTTTTATTTGGGAAGAAGCTACATGTATCCAGCTAGCTTAGAAGCAGCATTAAAACTTAAAGAAATTTCTTACATCAATGCTCAAGCATATCCAGCCGGAGAGCTCAAGCATGGTCCGATTGCTTTAATTGATGAAACTTGCCCAACCATTGCTCTTTGCAGCAATCAACATACTTATACAAAACTACTCAGTAATTTGATGGAGGTCAAGGCGCGAAAAGGGCCTATTGTGGCCTTTGTCCCTCAAAATAGTCCGGGCATTGAAACCATTGCCGATGATATCTTTTGGCTTCCTGAAATCTGTGATGAGTTTGCGGCAGTCCCGATTTCAATCGCTCTTCAATTATTTGCTTACTTTATGGCTAAATATAGAGGTTGCGATATCGACCAACCTAGAAATTTGGCTAAATCGGTCACTGTTGAGTAAAAAGCTTGTAAGTCCAGATTTTATTGTGGTACAATTTTTCCACTTTTTAAAAAAAGCTTAATAAAGACTTATGTTCAAATTTCGTCATCTTATTGGAAGTATCTTGCTTATTTCTGGAACCACCATTGGTGGTGGGATGCTGGGGCTTCCCGTTTCCACAAGCCAAGGGGGGTTTTTGCCTTCTCTCGTCATCTATTTTTTGACCTGGCTATTTATGGCAGCTACCGGGTTACTGCTTTTAGAAATGTGCATCTGTCATGGTAAAGAAACGAATATTGTTACCTTAGCTAAAGAAACCCTAGGGCCTATAGGGCTTGTGGTTACCTGGGTTGTCTATCTTTATCTTTTTTATTGTTTGACCATTGCGTATGTCGTAGGTACCCAAAGTTTCATTAACTATTTTATAGGTCAAAATCTCAATGTTTGGCTTTCTTCATTCATCTTTTTAGCCGCTTTTGCACCTTTAATATATATAGGCGCTAGAGCTGTAGAAGAGGTCAATAATATCTTTATGGTTGGGCTGATTGTGAGCTATATTGCCTTTTTATTTTTGGGAGTACCTCATATTCAATTAGAGCGACTGACCGAAGTAAATTTTAAATATTCATTGATTGCTTTTCCTGTGATTTTTGTTTCCTTTGGTTATCAAGGAATTGTTCCCAGTATTACTTTTTATCTGAAAGAAAATGCCAAAGCAGTCCGGCTCGCTATTTTAATAGGAAGCTTTATCCCTTTTATTGTTTACGTCATTTGGGAAGCTTTAGTTTTGGGGATAGTGCCGCAAGAATATTTGCTAGCTGCTCTCAAAGCAGGAGAAACAGCTGTGGCTCCTTTTCAAAAGCTCATAGGGATGAAAAAGATTACGTTTGTTGGGCAATGCTTTGGCTTTTTTGCTTTAGCAACTTCTCTTTTAGGAGTGACCCTGGGGCTTCGCGATTTTTTAGCAGATGGTTTAAAAATCAAAAAAGATGCCAAAGGGCGTGCTTTTTTATGTGCTCTTATTTTTATACCTCCCATTCTACTGAGTATTTATTATCCAAATATATTTCTTAAAGCTCTTTCCTTAGCTGGCGGCATTGGGGGCGCATTGATTTTAGGTTTGCTACCCATTCTGATGGTTTGGTCTAAAAGATATGTTAAAAAATTAAATAACACAGGTTACCAAGTAGCAGGTGGAAAAGGTCTTTTAATTGTGTTAACCCTTTTTTGTCTCTTTGAAATTACTTTTGTTACCTTGTATTCATTGGGAATACTCAAGTTTTATTAATTAAAAAATTAACTATCTGTTTTCTTAATAATTATTTTATTTCATGAACGTATAATTATCGCTTTCAATCTCAATCTAAAGGAAGCATTATGGGCTTTACAGCTATTCAATTATCTCATCTAACACCCTATCTAAAAAATCCAATATTGAATATTGCATCAGATCCAACGGGGCTAGGTCTTCTAGACCAAGCTTTGAGCTGTCCAGCGGTCAAAAAAATATTTGATGCATTAGTTGCTAAAGTAAGCGACAAGGCTCAAGGGGCTATTCGATTTTCTTTCGTGCAAAATTCATTGAACCTCGAAACAAAAGGGACTAGTCAAATGTCAGGTTTGAACAAAGAGATTTTTCCAAATAACTACACAGTGAAGTTTGTTTTGAATACTAGCCCTGAGCACACACCCGCTGTGATGCTCTATGATTTTCTGAGTCAATTGACATTTGCTGATGATGATGAGGGAGATGTTTTCGGTTTGAGAATGCAACAAGGGCACGTAGGCCTTGAAGAGTATGAAACTGGGCTAGTGGTAAGTTACTATGACAAACTAAAGCAAATAGCAAGCCTCTTTAAAACATGTTACCCTATCTGGAAAGAAAAGTTGCCCCTTCCTCGTGTAGCCTCTAGTCTGGGAAAATATTTTATTGAAGAGCAGCTCGGCGGGCAATTAGCTGCTTATCGCAAGCAGTGGGTGCAGGAAGGTCAAAAGGAGTTTTGTACACCTAGCAATAAAAAGAAATTCCCTTTGCCTTGCTCTTTGAAAGCAAAAGAAATGTTCACAAAGTTTGATATGAGTTCAGATCCTGTGATTGCTATGAAAGAAAATTATAAAACAATATTTGAACAAGGGAATCAATGGCTGCAAAGGTTCAAATCAGGAGAATTTAATTATCCAGAACCTCTCAAATCAGAGTTAGCTCCTTTGAAAGAGATGAATAACTTTCATGAAGTCATGCAATGGTATCACACACCTGTGAAAAAGCCGGCGAAGAAGACGGTCTAATTTCTCTTGATTTTCAAGATGGAGCTACTTGCTTAGCTGAATTAGATCTTGGATCTAGATATTGAAGAAGCTCTTCACCTGAAAACGGCTGTTGAAATTTTTCTAATACGCTGCTTGTTGAGACTATTTCACAGCCATTGATTTTGTATGAACAATGAAAAAATAAGTCCGCACTTATGGCAACAAGAACATGGGTAATCAGTCTTGTTGCTTTTTTATTTTTTACAAAAAGAAGATCCCCGGTTTTCAAAGTAGATGTTTCTATGAGCTCAAAATTCCATTGATTTACAAGACGCCCTGGTGCGTTACCTATCCAGCAAAGAGGAATATTTAAGTTGGGCACTGAAGAGTGGTTAATTACAAACAAAGCAGCAGAGATACAATCTGCTTCATGAGGAATCTCATCATAAGAAGCATTTCTTTTATAACGAGCTTCTCCTAGCAAGCGATCGATGTTCACTTGGAATAGATCAGGGGACAAAGAATGTGGCGATCTTAAAATGATCATAAGTTGTTTTTTTGAAAATGAGGAGACAAAAGTTTAGCTTAGTTTCTAAAAAGAAAGAATTAAAAAAAAATTATGACAGAATCGTTTTTCCTCTCTTTGCCTCCTCTAAGGATTGGATAGATGCTGAGGGGGAATGGGTTTGGAATTGGCAGATTAATGCTTTTGTGCTAAAATTGCTTTTAATCAGTAAAATTATATAAGGGGGTTCATATGAGCTTCAATGAAAAAAATACAATTAGCTCTTCAAAGCCATCTATCAATGTGGCGCAAGTCAACACCTTTGCTACTCAAGTTTATGGTTGGATGGGAATTGGACTTGGTTTAACTGCGTTTGTCGCTTGGTTTATTTTTAAAACAGGTTTCTATGTTAAATTAATGCCTTTTATTTGGCTGATTGCTCTGGGTACTTTAGGGGTTTCTTTTAGCATGGTAACGATGATTAATCGCCTTTCATTTACTGGACTCACTGGGTTATTTTTGGGGTATGCCACTCTTGAAGGTTTAACATTTGGTTGCATCTTGCCCGTCTATGCGATGACGTTTGGTGGTCAAATTATTTGGGTTGCTTTTGCAACAGCAGCTTTAGTTTTTGGACTCGCTGTTGGATATGGCGTCACAACCAAATCTGACTTAACTTCTTTGGGCCGTATTTTATCACTGGCTGTCGTTGGTCTTATTGTTATTTCGTTGTTTTATGTAGTCTTGTCCTTTTTTATGCCAGTAACAAAATTTATGTTGATGATTAGTTACTTAGGTTTAATCATTTTTACAGGTCTTACAGCTTATGATGCCAATCGCATTAAACAAATGAGCCAGCAAGTGGATGGTTATTCGCTCGCTTCATGTAAGCTGTCATTAATGATGGCCCTTCAAATGTATATTAATGTCATCATGATTTTCTGGTATTTACTGCAAATTCTATCATCTTCTTCTAATCGAAAATAGACATTAGTCTTTCAAGTAAAGAGGTTTACAACTATTTACTTTACAAATAAAGATGCCCTTCCTATTAGAAGGTTGGAGGGGCACCCTTATGCCGTTTGTACAGCGAGCGCACCACAAGCTTTACTATCACGAAGAAGGTCAGGGTCAGCCCGTTATTATCATTAACGATTTGATCGAGGATCATCTTTTTTGGTCTGCTATTGTAAAAAACTTAGTAGAGCATTTTAGAGTCATTACGTTTGATCAAAGAGGAGCTGGGCAAAGCTCAATTCCAAAAGAACCATTTGTTATTGAAGACTTTGCAGAAGATGTGATTGCAATTGCTGATGAGCTTGGACTAGAAAAATTTCATTTAGTCGGTGATTCCATGGGGGGGATCGTTGCTCAAATTGTTTCTCGAAAATTTGCAGATCGTGTGGACCGCTTGGTATTGAGCAATTCTATGGCCCACCTTTCGCAAGTCAACCGTTGGTCCTTAGAAATAGCCTGTGATCTTTATAAAGAGCATCCCTATTATGATGAGTTTTATAAGCTTTTTATGCCTTGGTACTTTTCTTCGAGATTTTTAGAGCGTGAAGAGGAACCCAAAGAGTTGCTCAAAGAGCTTAAAAAAAGAAAACATCCATTGACTCATAAAGGGTTACAAAGAGTGGTCGAGCCATTTATAAATTATGACTCCACCAAAAATCTTAAATATATTCAAGCGCCAACCTTAGTCATTATTGCTGAAGAAGATATTTTTTGCTTGTTTAGAGACAGTCGAGCTATGATCAAAGCGATTCCTACTCATCAAGTTGAACTCATGAGTGGGGGACATAATTCAAAGATAGAGCACCCTAACCGCTGGAGTGAGGTTGTTCTTAATTTCTTTCTAACCCGTTAATAGAAAAGTTCATCTACAAACAAATCTGCATTAAAAGGTTTTAAGTCTTCTAAAGACTCGCCAACCCCAACAAACTTAATGGGAATATTCAGCTCTTGTTGAATGGGAACTACAATACCCCCTTTTGCTGTGCCGTCCATCTTGGTTAAAATAAGTCCGGTCAACGGGGTATGTTCATTAAAAATACGCGCTTGTTCAATGGCGTTTTGACCCACCGTCGCATCCACAACAAGTAAAGTTTCATGAGGGGCGCTATTTTGTAATTTTTTTAATACTCGCCCTACTTTTTCAAGCTCATGCATCAAATCTGTTTTTGTCTGAAGACGCCCTGCAGTATCAATTAAAAGAAGGTCTGCTTTGCGGGCAATAGCTGCACTGAGTCCATCAAAAGCTACAGCAGCAGGATCGCTACCTATTTGTGCTTTAACAATTTCCACTCCAATCTGATCTGCCCAAATTTGCAATTGATCGATAGCGGCAGCCCTAAAAGTATCTGCAGCTGCAATGACAACTTTTTTCCCTTGTTTTTTGTAAAGGTAGGCCAGCTTTGCAATGCTTGTCGTTTTCCCATTGCCATTGACGCCGATGATTAAAATCACAGTAGGGGAAGAGCTTAGGTTGATTGCGGGATTCTTTTCATGAAGGTTTTTCTTCAAGGTCTCTTTGATATACTCTAAAATTTCTTCAGGGCTTACTTTGGGATTTTTTCGGAAGCGCTCTTGAATGTCTTTGACAAGAAGAGTGCTCATTTGAGAGCCTAGGTCGGAGCTATATAATGCCTGCTCTAATTCTTCTAAGGTATTTTCATCAATAGATTTAGATAAAATCTTTTTGATTTTATCCCCTAAAAAAGTCCGCGTTTTTACAAATAATTTTTTAATAAATTGGATGACCATTTGGCTTTTCTTTTTTAGGTTGCTAGAAAAAACATTCTACCACATAAAGCGAATTAAGGCAGCAGTTAAAACCAAGCAAAAAGTTCTATGCATCTGCATGAGTATCAAGCAAAAATGATTTTGAAGCGCTACGGTGTAGCTGTAACACCCTTTGGGGTTGCTTCCAATGCGCAAGAAGTGGCAACGGTGATTGAGACTTTAGAACTTAATAAAGCAGTGATTAAGGTACAAGTGCATGCAGGTGGTCGAGGCAAAGCTGGTGGGGTCAAATTTGCACATTCCAAAGAGGAAATTAAAAAGGTCGCTTCAGAGCTCATTGGCTTAAAGATTGTCAACCAGCAAACAGGCAAAGATGGAATCGTTGCTCATAAAGTAATTATTACCCCTCCTTGTGAAATTGCAAAAGAATTTTATTGTGGAATTATCATTGATCGGGAAAAGAAAAAGCCCACTTTAATTATCTCTCCTGACGGTGGTATAGAAATAGAGGTGATTGCTGAAAAATCACCTGAGCGCATTTTAACAATGCCCATTTATGATGGGGGACACTTCAAGAACTTTCAACTAAGCTATATTTGTAAATTTATGGGGTGGGAAAAAGAAGTTGCTCAGCAAGGAGTACAATTGCTTAAAGCTTTGGCAAAAGCTTTTTGGGAACTCGATGCTTCTTTAGTGGAGATTAACCCCCTTGTTTTAACTCCAGAAAATGAGCTCATTGCCCTGGATGCAAAAATAACGATCGATGACAACGCCCTTTATAGACAAAAAGAGCTCGCTAGCTTTTACGATCCTTCGCAAGAATCCAAAGCAGAGGTTGCTGCCAAAAAATTTGATTTAGCCTATATTTCTCTCGATGGCAATATCGCTTGTATGGTCAATGGAGCTGGGCTTGCTATGGCCACGATGGATATCATCCAACATTTTGGTGCTAAACCTGCTAACTTTTTAGATGTGGGTGGTAGTGCAACAAGAGAAAAAGTGACCGAGGGTTTTAAAATCATTTTATTAGATCCTAAAGTGAAAGCGATCTTAGTGAATATCTTTGGTGGAATTATGAGCTGCGCAACGATTGCTGAAGGCTTAATTGATGCTGCTAAAGAATTAGATATCAAAGTGCCTATTGTTGTTCGTATGGAAGGAACTGATGTAGACCAAGGTCGCGCTCTTTTAAAAGAATCGGGCCTTGATTTGATTAGTGTAAGAAGTTTAACAGAAGCTGCGCAAACTGTTGTGAAGCAAATAAGCTAAGAGGTCTTTAAAATATGGCAGTGCTTGTGAATAGAACTACTAAAGTGATCACTCAAGGGATCACCGGTACTGCTGGAAAATTCCACACGGAGCAGGGCTTGGCCTACGGGACTCTGTATGTAGGGGGTGTTACTCCAGGCAAAGGTGGGCAAAGTATTTTAGGTCTACCTGTCTTTGATACCGTTAGAGAAGCCAAACTTGCCACAGGTTGTAATGCCACACAAATTTATGTGCCACCTCCTTTTGCAGCAGAGGCTATTCTTGAAGCTGAAGATGCAGGTATTGAAATCATTGTCTGCATTACTGAAGGGATCCCTGTCAAAGATATGTTAGAAGTCTCTAGGGTAATGGCGCAAAGTAAATGTCGTTTAATCGGCCCTAATTGCCCAGGCATTATTACTCCTGGGGAATGTAAAATTGGGATTATGCCTGGCTATATTCATCAGAGGGGAAAGATTGGTATTGTATCACGCTCGGGGACATTGACCTATGAGGCTGTCTGGCAAACTACACAGCTCGGTTTAGGGCAAACAACCTGTATTGGAATAGGGGGAGATCCTCTTAACGGAACTAATTTTATAGATGCGCTGGAGCTTTTTGAAAATGATCCTGAAACAAAAGGCATTTTAATGATTGGTGAAATCGGTGGACATGCAGAAGAAGATGCTGCAGCTTGGATCTCAAAACATTGTTCTAAACCTGTGGCTTCTTTTATCGCTGGAATTACAGCTCCTCCAGGAAAAAGAATGGGACATGCGGGCGCGATCATTTCTGGTGGAAAAGGGACTGCACAAGATAAAATAAAAGCGCTTGAAAAAGCAGGCGTTGTCGTAGCTAAAACTCCCGCAGAGATGGGAGAGGCTATGAAAACTGCCCTATAGGAGGCTTTTGTGATTAAATTTGGCCGTTCAATCCCCATTGTTATTCATCCTATTTTCTGGTTGATCGTTGCTGTCATTGGTTGGCTAAACGCACAAAGTTTTGTAGGGACGCTCATTTGGGTCGGTGTTATTTTATTTTCACTATTAGTTCATGAATTTGGTCATGCTTTAACAGCTAAGGCTTTTGGACAAACTGTTCAAATTGAATTAGTCGCCATGGGAGGAGTTACCTTTCATGAAGGAAAAAAATTAAAGAAGTGGCAAGACTTTTTAATTGTCTTAATGGGGCCACTAGCTAGTTTGATTTTAGCAGGGGGAGCTTATCTTGCTCGCAATGCTTTAGGATCTAGTAATGCAATGATGATCACTTCTGTGTTAACTCTCATTGTCTTTATTAATATTTTTTGGACCATTATTAACCTGCTTCCTATTTTACCTTTAGATGGGGGACAACTTCTTCGCATTATCTTAGAGGGAATCTTTGGAGCTAAAGGTTTAAAATTTACTCTTTTGCTTGGAGTGATTTTGGCCTCTCTCTCTCTCC
>CAZTEX010000021.1:0-19627 GCA_964612505.1 uncultured bacterium
AAGAGGGAGCGAATATTGCTAAAAATAGCTAATTCGGTTTGAGCTTTTTTAAGTTCTTTCTCTTCTGTGCGGCTAAGTTTAGAGTTATCTTTGGGCTCTTGCTGGGCCAGCCTTTGTCTTTCTTGGAGTTGCTGAGCTATTTGCAAACGCCTATCATAAGCGGAGGTTAAAGTGCGTTCACAGCCTAAAGCTAGCTGCTGAAGGACTTCTAGGTTAACGGGTACTTTTTCGCCCATAAAGAGGATTGAAAACTTAAATGAGAGCTCTTTATTGCCAATCTGGCCTCTTACGAGGACTTCTGTTGCTGTACTGGTTGGAGAGGAAGCGTCGGGGGCTCGGCCGATCAGATCTAAGGCTACATCTTGCACGAGTTCTTCTGTAGGGGCTACACCTGGCTGTCCTGAGGGAGGGGCTATAGGGGGCATTGCTTGAGGAGATGGAGGGGGTAAAACTGGAAGAAAAGCCATAAATATCCTATAAATCAACTACTTACTATACAAATGATAGCAAAAAACCATTAGTTTGTCAATATTTAATTTTGTTGTGGGGCGACTTAATGTGCATGGCCAAAAGAGAAAGATCTCAATTTAACATGCTTACTATAAGAGTATTGTGGCTTGTCGAGCTTAAAGGGGGATAAGCATAGAGTGGCTAGGCAGGCAGAAAAATAGAAAGGTCGATTTTTTTATTAAATTAATTAAACCTTAACAAAGTAATCCTAAAATGTTCTTTCTCAATAAAAGGAGGACTTTATGTCTATTACTCAATCATCTTCAAAAATTCTACCCGGTTGCCTACCCATTAGTCATGTCTTGGTAACTCTTGTAGACGGTGGAAAACAAATAAAAATGAATCATATCGATCATTATCTTGAACAGCGGCAGGGTACTAGTCGTGGTGGATTTCATACAGGGGCGATTTCTTTCCATTCTCATACGAGGAAAGGAAAAGAAATCAACCTTCAAGAAGAAAAGGTTCACTCACTCCTTGAAAAAGTCAGCCAAGTTTCTCCTAGAGACTATGCCACTTTAATTGATCTTTTTAAAGAAATAGCCAAAGATCAAGAGCTCAAAAACTCAGTTGATTTCACTTTTGAATCGAGTTCTTCTAAAATATGGCAAATTACAAAGCTTCCATTGGAAGCTGCTGTTTCAAAAGTAAGCTCGCTTTTTTTTGCGCGTCAGCCTAAAAAAGAATCACTTATCATTGATAAATTTTCTGAGATGGATTCTATAGACTTTCAGCGTGTTAAAATAGAAGAGGTTATTTCTGCTTTAGAAGAGCAAATAGAAATCCAAAAATCACCCACTAAAGCGTTAAAAGCGTATTGTTTTCAAACCTTAGATAAAAGTGCAGCTTATGCAGCAGCCACTGGCATGGTTGCAACAGCGGCTTTTATAGCAGGCTTATCTATTTATACAATAGGAGCTTTTTGTTATGGGGGCGCTAGCTATTTAGCTAACGGTGCATTTGCTTAGTAGACCTTGATCTATCGATCCGTCTAGCAAAGGGTGCTTTCTTTATTCATTCTTAATTAAGAAAAAGTAAAATAGAGGAAATAACATAGGTTTTCTTTATGACTAAGCTTACTCTAGCAAGTGGAGCAATACGGCCAGAACTTAAGGGGTTCGATTACAATTATCCAGAAAAGAGCCATAGCAAAGCTAAGGATCTTTCAAGCGCTTCCTCTTGGAAAAGTAAAGCTGTTAAATATGGACTATCAGCTCTTGCTGTGCTGGCTGGTGTTTATGCAATTAAAGTCACTTATGATCAAAATCAAGCGCAAGCGCCTCAAAAATGCCCTTTTGAAGATGTGCCGGAATACCAATCACTTTCTCCCGTTCATAAAGTAGTGTATTGCGGAACTGAAGATGAAGTAGAAGAGGTTTTTAAAAATGTTGTTGATCTTGACCTAAGAAATAATTTTAGTGGCAACCTTTTAGAGGAAGCTATGTCTAGAAGTAAGCGCGTATTTGAGGCTGTCTTAAATGCCAAACCAAAAAATATTAATCTACAAGATATTTTTAATCAGACCATTTTGCATAAAGCAGCTGGATTTGGGCCTTTATCACATTATATACAACAACTCCTAGCGGCTGGCGCTAATCCAAATACAGCTGATTCTAAGGGGAACACTCCGCTCCATATCGCTTTAGAAGCTAGAGCTTGCCTACCATCCATACAAGCACTTCTAAACCAAGGCGCTAATCCCAATGCTTCTAACAACGGTTTTATGACCCCTCTTCATATCATTGGAGCGACACTCCGAGGACGGCAAGAAAGGGAAGAACCTATTGCTAATACCGATTTAGAAGTAGATCACTTAAGAATGCTTTTAACGTACAATCCTAATCCTGACGCTATGGATCGTCACTGCATGACGCCCTTGCATTACGCTGCAAAAGCAGGAAATAAATTAATGATGGAAATGCTCTTGCAGCATGGAGCTGACCCTTCTTTAGCAAGGAAGATGTTAACCAGTGATTATGACTGCGACGGTAAAACAGTTGCTGATATGATCCCTGCTGACAAACGCAAAGAACTTTTACCTCTAATCGAGGAAGCTCTTAATAAGCACAGCAAGGGCAAAAACTAAACAAATTGTTCTTAGATTGCGGCGCCTGACCTAGAGATTTTCAATAGTAACTCAAAATCATTTATTTGAGCACTCGCTCAATATCACTATCGCCCTTTATAATGGAGAGCTTATAAATAGGGATCTGCTGTGATGAGTTTTAACAATATGCGTGAACTGCTCAAAATAATCCATTTAGCTGAAGTGCTCAAAAGAGAAAAGCGCCATAGCTGGCTTTCAAATCACGATCAAGAAAGTGTGGCTGAGCACTCATGGCGTTTAGCCCTGATGGTCCTTTTAGTGGCTCCTAAGCTCAAAAAATCAATTAATTTAGAAAAAGCTCTCATCATGGCCATTATTCATGATCTTCCTGAGATTAAAGTGGGAGATCAGCCGGACTTTGAAGTCTGCTCTAAAGAAAGTTTAAAACAAAAATTTTTCCAAGAAAAAGCTGCGATGCAAGAAATTGCAGAAAAGCTTGATCGCTTAGATCTTCTAGAGCTTTGGGTAGAATTTGAAGAAAGAAAAAGCGATGAAGCCCGTCTTGTTCGCGCTCTAGATCAATTAGAAGGGCAGATTCAACATAATGAATCTGACTTAAGCACCTGGCTAGATATTGAAAAGAAAAGGCAATTTTTAGGACACTCCAGCTATTGCGGGCACGAGGAAATCCTTCAAGAACTGGCAGAGATGTGCGTGCAAGAATCTCAATCTAAATTGTCTCAAAATGACAAGGACTCTATTCAAAGTTGGATGAAGGGCAGAGAACTCAAAGAGTGTTTAGAAGAGGTAGGAATTAAAGGTTATCAAGAAAATGAATGCTTGTGAACAATCGGCATATGCCAACCACTGGAAAAAGCTTTTTCAGTGATCTTTAAACCGATTGGAGCTTGCCGGCGCTTATATTCACTTAAGTGAATTTTTTCGATGATCTTTTTAACAAAAGCTAAATCTAAGTGATACTTTGCGGCGATCTGGCTCGCATCGGAATGTTTTTCAACATATTCTACAATGATTTGATCTAAAATTTGATAGTCTGGAAGTGTGTCGGAATCTTTTTGATTAGGACGAAGCTCTGCAGAAGGGGCTTTTTCTAAGATATTTTTAGGAATGATCTCCCGGTCGCGATTGATCCAATGAGCTACTTCATAAACTTGCGTTTTAGTTAGGTCAGAAATGGCAGCAAGTCCTCCTGTTAAATCACCATAGAGCGTGGCATATCCCATCGCCATTTCACTTTTATTTCCACAGCTAATGACAAGGTGGCCCCATTTATTAGAGCATGCCATTAAAATCATACCGCGAATACGCGATTGAATATTTTCTTCAGTGACATCTTCGGCTAGCCCCTCAAATGGTTTTTGAAACAGTTCCAAATAACTGTGGTGGATATTCTCTATCGGCATTGTAAGAAGGGTCATCTTTAGATTGTGAGCTAAAGCTTTGGCGTCACTGACGCTATGCTCTGAGGAATAGCGAGAGGGCATCGAAATAGCTGTGACATTTTGGCTGCCCAGAGCTTGAGTTGTTAGGGCTGCCACAAGAGCTGAATCTACCCCGCCAGAGAGCCCAATGAGCGCTTTTTTAAAGCCTTGTTTATTAAAATAATCTCGAATGCCCAGCACCAATGCTTGATAGAGTTGCTCAGGATTAAGGTAGCTGACTATTGGACAAGAAGTTTTCTGATTTAAATCAAAAACAAGGTGGTCTTCTTCAAAACCCTTGGCAACTGAAAGGAGTCTATTTTGATCGGTCGCAAAGCTGTAGCCATCAAAAACAAGACTGTCATTTGCGCCCACTTGATTACAATAAAGAACAGGGCAATGGAGATCTTTAGAGATCGTTTGGCATAGCTGAAATCTCTGATAAAGCTTATGAAGCTCAAAAGGAGAAGAGGATAAATTAATTAGCAGCGAAGGTTTTTTTTCTCGCAATGCTTCTAAAGGATTTTTTTTGTATCGCTTTTGAAATTCAAGAGCCCAAATATCTTCACAGATTGTGACAGCGATTTTGAGGCCATTTAGCTGGATGACTTTAACTTCTTCACCTCTTGCAAAATAGCGTTTTTCATCAAATACATCGTAAGTGGGTAATAACACTTTATCGTAATAATCAATGACTTTTCCATCGTGGATGATAGAGCAGCTATTAAAAAGCGAAGGCCCCATTCCTTGATTTTCTCGAATAGTTCCTAAAAAAAGGGTTAAGCCTTGAGTGTGAGGTAAAATGTGGCTGAGCGCTTCTAGTGCCTTTTGTAATAAAGAGGGGTAAAAAAGAAGATCTCTTGGAGGGTAGCCAATTAAAGCAAGCTCTGAAGTGACCACATAATGGCAGTTATCTTTTTTTGCTTGTTGGATCGAGGCGATTATTTTCTCGGCGTTGCCCGCAATATCACCCACTATATAATTATTTTGAGCTAAAAAAAATCGTGTTTTCATATGAGTTAAAGATAACAAGCGAAAAAAAGAAATGCCATCAAAAAAGTGACTATAATGGCTTGACTTCTTTTCATCCACTGATTACCTAAAACGGAATGTGCTTTATAAGTTTTCGCTATAACATTGTGACGGTAACGATCTTTATGGCTCTTTTTGGATCCTGCATGTCCATATCTGATTTAGAGCAGAATACAGCTTTTTTACCCCCCATGAATATAGATCGTTCAGTCAGTGGCGCCCTTTCCAATGCATTTTTTATCACAGGGGATTGGCCGAATTTGGAGTGGTGGAAAATATTTAATAATGAGGAGCTCAATGAGTTAATTAACCAAGCTCTGCAAAAAAATCCAACGATTCTCTCCGTGGCTCAAAATATCGAAATAGCTAAGCAAATGAGCGTTAAAAGCCGCGCTAACTTATTTCCTTCCATCTTTTTTGAAGGAGAGGAGCAATGGGGAAGAATTAGCCAAAATGGGGTAGACCGGGCGTTAAATCCTACCGTTAGTTTGCAAAATAATGAAATCACTTTAAATCTGGCCTTTACTTATGAGTTTGATTTTTGGGGGAAATATCGCAACCTTTTCAAGTCGAGTTTACGCATCAAATCTGCTGAGATCGCAGAAACTAAACAAGTTGAGCTTATTACTTCTGCCAGTATGGCTCAGGCCTATTATGCATTAAAAAGTGTCTTGCAGCAAAAAAAACTTTATAATGAACTACTTGAGATCCAGCTCAATATTCTTAACTTGATTAGCTTGTTAGAGCAGCATGCCATCCTTTCTAAAATAGATCCAGCCACTGCCAAAGAAAATGTCGATGAAACAATTAAAATAGTCAGCTCTTTAGATCAAGATGTTGCCTTTGGTATGCACCTGGTAAACATTTTAAAAGGGGATAGCCCCGATACGGCATTGTCTGTTAGTGATGAACTTTCTATGGTCCCTCAGTCTGTGCAAATCCCTCAAGATCTCTCTTCGGATTTGTTAATTCGTCGTCCTGATTTAGTGGCAGCCATTTTAAGAGTGGAAGCCTTAGCCTTTCAAACAAATGCCGCTGTGGCAGACTTCTTTCCGAGGGTTAATTTGAAAGGTTATCTTGGTCTGGATAGTTTAGGATATGAACATTTGATGAATTGGAAAAGTGGCATTTTAGGATTGATTCCTTCAGTTTATATCCCCATTTTCAATATGGGGGCTGTCCGAGCCAATTTAAAAATGAAAAAAGCCGAAATGGAAAAAGCTATCTATGACTATAACCAAATTCTGCTCAGAAGCCTCCAAGAGGTCAGCGACTCACTCAGCCTTTCTGAAAATTGGTTTCATCAAAAACAATCGCAAAAAGATATTTTAGCTAATGCTCAACTGAAATTAGATCTTGTTGAACTCAAGACCCAACATGGCATTAATAGCGCTCTTGATTTCTTTTATGAAAAAGAAGAGGTCCTTCAAAAGAAAATTCAAGATGTAGAAATAACCTTAAATCAATATATCTCCCTAGTTAATTTAATGAAGGCTCTCGGTGGGGGATTTACGCAAGAAGATCTCTCGCTGGGCAAGGTTGAGCATGGCAGAAATTAATGAAACAAAGACACCTACCACTCAATCCCATAAATTATGGGTCAAGATAGGAGTTTTTTTTAGCATCGCTGCGATTATAGGCATTATAGTCGCCTTAGTGATCAATCATGATTTTAAGCGAACCTCTGATGCTTATGTTGAAGGAAATCAGATGCCTATTACTCCTCTTAAAGAGGGCTTTATCACATCTATTTGCAAAGATGATACTTACTTAGTCAAAAAGGGGGAGTTATTAATTACTCTTGATAGAACCGATGCTCAAATTGCCCTAGATGAAGCTAAAGCATCTTTAGCAAATATGGTGCGCAATGTCTGCCAAATCTATCACCAGGTTTTTGCTTATGAGTATGAATTACAATCTAAAAAAGCAGAACTTATTAAAGCAGAGGAATTTTATTCTCATCGTTCAGCAGTGTTGGCGTCAGGAGCTATCTCTTTAGAAGATTTCCAAACTTCCGTGGCTAATCTAGATTCGACTTTAAACATTTATCAACAAGTCCTCAGCCTTTATCAAAAAGAGGCAGCGCTTATCCAAGGGCGAAGTATCCGCAATAACCCTCTTGTTTTAGAAGCAGCAGATCGGGTCGTAAAAGCCTGGGTAGAGCTTTATCGATGTAATATTTATGCTCCCACAGAAGGCTTAGTGGCTCAAAGGTCTGCTCAAGTGGGGAAATGGGTGAAAGCAGGAGAGCCTTTATTGTATATTATTCCTTTAGATCAAATCTGGATCAACGCCAATTTTAAAGAGACTCAGATGAAGCGGATGAAGATCGGTCAAAAAGTCAATTTACATGCAGATATGTATGGAAAAAATGTAGATTATCGAGGGGTCATTGTGGGTTTACCTGGTGGAGCTGGAAATGCTTTTTCTATTCTCCCTCCTCAAAATTTATCGGGAAATTGGATAAAAATTGTGCAAAGACTTCCTGTACGGGTAGCCATCCATCAGAAAGATCTTTTAAAATATCCACTTAGAATTGGTATGACGATGCACGCAACGGTTGATGTTCGTGACCAATCCGATAGTTACTTTCAAAGCTTAGAAGCCAAATCTCCAACTTATCAAACAGATATTTATAAATTGGAGATCAAAGGATCTCAGTGTCTAGTCAATACCATCTTTAAACAGAATTTTGATCCAAGTCTGATGGAGTATGAAAAAACACCCTACTATCCTTTAAGCATCGAAGAGTGAGATAATGAATCCTCTAGCCCTACTTAATCGCTGGCAATATGTTCTTCTTTTAATAATCTTTTTCTTTCAAACATTTATCAGTTCCTTGCCTGCTATGAGCGCATTTTATATTTTGGGTGATTTAGGAGGGGGGACTGACACAGCTTCTTACGGATTTACTTTTTTCCTTTTAGGAAACATTATCACAAAACCACTGGGGCCCATTTTGAGTAGAAATGTGGGCTTTGTCAGATCGATTAAGGTTTGTTCTTGGCTGACCTTTTTTACTTTTTTTCCCGTTCTGTTTGTGAACAACTACTATTTGTATCTCTTCTTTAGATTTTTAAATGGTTTTGTTTCTGGCCCTGTCTTTGTAATGGTTGTCAGTCTTTGCGCCAGCCATCTTTCGGCCAAAAGCGCGGGTGGATTTATCAAGAGATATCTATTTTTATTCAATACTTCCCCGATAATAGGAGCGGTCTTCGGTGGCATTATTTCTTATAATAATTACTGGCAAACAGCTTTTTTTGTGACCTCTATCCTCTTGCTTCTCATTTGCATTTTTATGCAGATATTATTTTCAAACATGGAGACAAAGCGCAGTCCTCTTCCGGTTGATTACATCGGTTTATCTCTGCTAGCTCTAACTATCCTCACTTTAGGTTTTTGTATAATTACTGGGCAGATCATTGATGGTTTTCGATCCCTTGCGTTTAATATTATTTTCTTTGCTGGATGTGCTTTTTTGATAAGTTATATTTACTGGAGCATCCGCAAACCAAACAGCGTTTTTTCTTATACCTATTTTAAAAGCTCTGATTTTTCAATGGTCATGTTCCAAACGTTCTGGATGGTGATCTTTCATTTTGCTATTCTTATTTTGCTAGCCTATTGGCTTCATCTTTATGTCAATTACTCGGTGGCTTGGATTGCCTACACTGCAATATTGATCTTAATAGGGCCCATCATCATTGCAATGACGTTGCAATTCGTCTGCAAAATAAACCTTTTTTTGATGACCTTAATCTCTTTTATTTTGATCATGGGTGTTGCTTTTTATATCTCTACCTTTAACTCCGAGGTTAATTTAGGGCGCATTGCAATCAGTCGCGTTTTTTCTGGTATCTCTTATGCTCTTTTTTATACTTTAATTATGTTAAGTCTGATGAAAATTACCAAGCCCAGCGATCTAGCCAATGCTTTTTGCCTTTTTGCTTTTGTAAGGGGACTTGCTTCTCTAGTGGGGGTTGCTTACTTTACCACCCTTTTCCAAAGGCGATTTACCTTTTATTATTCGCGCCTTGGGGGCGATCTGACTCAATCTTCAGATCCCACTCAAACAGTTCTTCAAACAT
Source organism: uncultured bacterium (assembly GCA_964612505.1). Lineage (GTDB taxonomy): Bacteria > Chlamydiota > Chlamydiia > Chlamydiales > JAAZZY01 > JAAZZY01. The sequence continues at coordinate 9,120 of CAZTEX010000021.1, forward strand.
TGAATTTTTTCCGTTTCTCACCTTTAATGAAAAGAGAAGCCTTAGATGGAGCATTATCTAAGCAAGCAAGCTCTTTGGCCCTTCAAGATTGTTGTTACTTAATAGGATGGATTGCTTTTGCTGTAATAACCTTGGCCCTAGTTTATCAGCTTTATAGGCTTTATAAGCCAAAACTGGTCCATTTTGTTCATCCTTAATCATTTTTGTTTTCACAATAATCTATTGATCTTTATACTTTTACAGTATTAAAAAAGACCTTTTCTCCTTTATGACAGAATCTAAAATAACCCTCCCGATTATTGCGGATGGTGAAGATAAAAGCTCTTCACTTAAAAATAGAATTCGTAAAAATTATAAGCATGTGCGCAAGTGGGCTAAACGGACAGAATCTAATTGCTTTCGTATTTATGATCGTGAAATTCCCTATTATCCTTTAGCCATTGATTTTTATGATGGAAGATTTTGCGTGCAATATTTTTTGCGATCTCAAGAAGATGATACTCCTCCCAAGGAATTAGTCGATGAGGTGAATGAAACGTTATGTTCTATCTTTGGCGCCTCAATAGAATCGATCTATTGGCGCACGCGAATAAAAAGAGAGAAAACTCAGCAATATGAAAAAGCAGGGGAGTCCAAAGAGTTTTTTACCGTCTTAGAATATGGTCTTAAATTCAAAATTAATCTGCTTGATTATTTAGACACCGGTCTTTTTCTCGATCATCGTGAAACCAGGAAGTGGGTGGCCTCTTTTGCCAAAGATAAGCGTGTTCTCAATCTCTTTGCTTATACGTGTTCATTTAGTATTTATGCGGCCGCTAGCGGCGCTGCATTTACTAAAAGTGTAGACATGTCTAATACCTATACAGCTTGGGGAAAAGATAATTTTGTTTTAAACTCCCTTTCTTTGCGTAACAATGAAATCGTTCGAGCAGATTGTCTCAAATTTTTAGTCGATGAAGTGCGCTCGGGGATTAAATATGATATTATTATTATTGATCCGCCGACTATCTCTCGCTCTAAAAAAATGGATCAGATGTTTGATATTCAAAAAGATTATCTTTTCCTTATTGAAAAATCACTCAAACTTCTTACAAAAGAGGGGATCATTTTTTTTAGTACGAATTCTCGTAAATTTGCTTTTGATCTTGATGCTTTTCCTTTGTGTTCTATCTCAGAAGTGACGAGTAAAACGATTCCACTCGATTTTCATAAAGCTAGAATTCATCGTTGCTGGAAAATCTCTTTAAAATAACTCAAAAATAGAATTGAAAAACCAGCCCTTTAGCGAGTTTTAAAATAAAAATGAAACATTGCTTTATTCCTCTCTAAAAGCTAAAATTCTCGCTCTTAAAGCTGATTTGCAGCTTCTTGTTAAATATTTTTTATAAACTAGATTACTTTTATTAAAGAGGTGTTTTTAAGAGAATGAAAAAAATTTTAGTCACAGGGGCCTTAGGTCAAATTGGTTCGGATCTACTTATCTCGCTTAAAGAAAAGTATGGATCTCAAAATGTCATCGCCTCAGACCTTGCTCAAGAGCCTCATTCGATTGAAAGCACTCCTTACGAAAAACTCAATGTACTTGATCAAAACAAAATTGAGCAAGTCATTCAAAAACACCAAATAACAGTTGTCTATCACCTAGCGGCGATTCTCTCTGCAGCAGGGGAAAAAAATCCACAGCTTTGCTGGGATGTTAATATCAACGGTCTATACAACATTTTAGAAGCAGCTAGAAAATGCAATGTGAAGCAAATCATCTGCCCAAGCTCCATTGCGGTCTTTGGCCCAGAGACTCCTAGGCAAAATACCCCTCAGGAGACCATTATTTTACCTAAAACAATGTATGGTCTTTCCAAAGCTGCCGGAGAGCTTTTGTGTGATTATTATGTCGCTAAGTATGGGATGGATATTCGTGGTATTCGCTATCCTGGCTTGATTAGCTATAAAGCGCCTCCAGGAGGAGGGACTACCGATTATGCAGTTGAGATTTTTTATTATGCGATCAAAGGAAAGCCTTACACTTGCTTTTTAAGCCCTGAAACAGTTCTTCCTATGATGTATATGCCAGATGCGATTCGAGGGACTCTAGAGCTATCTGAAGCCCCCTTTGAAAAATTAAAACATCATTCTAATTTTAACTTTGCAGCGATTAGCTTCTCTTGCGCAGAGCTTGTCAAAGAAATTCAAAAGCACCTCCCTGATTTTAAAGTTCAATACGAGCCCGATCATCGACAAAAAATTGCCGATTCTTGGCCACAATCTATTAATGACCATTCCTCTAAAGTAGAATGGGGCTGGAAGCCAGAATATGATCTGAGTCGTATGGTTAAAGATATGCTTGAAAACCTTTCGAAGAAGAAAGATCTTCAAATTTAAAATTCGAAGAAAAAAAGCTATAATTTTTCTTTCAATGCGTTTTTAATTTGCAAAAGAGTTTCTTCTTTAAGAATAAAGGAGCGATCATAGGGCGCGTAGTTTTGTCCCCAGCGAAGATCTTTAAAGATAATTTCTTGAAAAGTTCTTTCTTCTTTGTAGCGAGGGATGAGATGCACATGAATTTTATCAGAGACATTGCTCAGTGCTGCATAGTTCATTTTGTCTGGTTGAAAAAGCTCTTGAAGAGCCTCTTTTATCCTTTGTCCGATTAGAAAAAACTCTTCTCGTGCCTGTCCATCAATGGCTAAAAAGTCATCAATCCCTTCATCGTCTTTAAGAAGGATAAAAGTTCTGCCTAAATAGCATTGATTTTCGTGTAAATAAACATCCCAGTATTGGTAAGATTTTATTTTAAGAAGGGCATAATCCATCGCATTTCTCCTTACTTAATATACTAACAAATAAGAGATTTAAAAGGAATCCTTCCAGGTTTAAAGGAAAGGGCCATTTCTTTATGGATACCCTTTTTAAAATGATCTTTTGATCCTGCTTAACCAAAGTAAAATTGTAAATATTGATGCCATTTTTTATTCCAATTTGGCAAAATAGCTCTACTAGATAGAAATTAAGGAGCTATTAATGAGTACGGGTACTTTAAAAATCCATTCAGAAAATCTTTTGCCGATTATTAAAAAATGGCTTTACTCAGATCGAGATATTTTTGTGCGAGAATTGGTTTCAAATGCAACCGATGCCATTCAAAAATTAAAAATTCTAAGAGAGAAAGAAGGATATCAATGTTCAGATGCTGAATTCTGTATTGATTTGAAGATCGACAAAGACAAAAGAACACTGACTTTTAGTGATACGGGTCTTGGAATGGATAAAGAGGAAGTAGAAAAATATATATCTCAACTCGCTTTTTCCGGCGCTGAAGATTTTATCAAAAAATATGAGACCAAAGAGGAAGCCATTATTGGCCATTTTGGACTCGGATTTTATTCTGCATTTATGGTAGCTGACCAAGTTGATATTCAAACGCTTTCTTATAAAGAGAATGCAGAGAGTGTTTTTTGGACCTCGGATGGTTCTACAGAATATCGAATTGATGTAGGATCGCGCGCAACACGTGGAACAGAAATTACCTTGCATGTCAATGAAGACAATAAAGAATTTTTAGACCCCCAGCGCATTCGAGAAATTTTGACTCGGTATAGTCAATACTTGCCCATTCCAATTACTTTAAATGGCGCCAAGATTAACGATGTAGAACCTCTATGGCTCAAAGCTCCTTCTGAATGCACTGATGAAGAATATCTTCAATTTTATCGCCATTTGAATCCAATGAAACCAGACCCACTCTTTTGGATTCATTTAAATGTCGATTATCCTTTTCGCCTCCAAGGTATTTTGTATTTTCCAAAAATGAAAAAAAACTATGAGATGCAAAAAAACTCTATCAAGCTTTTTTGTAATCGCGTTTTTGTGACCGATCAATGCCAAGATCTCATTCCAGAATTTCTCACAATGTTAGAAGGGTGTATTGACAGTCCTGATATTCCACTCAACGTTTCTAGAAGTTCTCTTCAGATGGATCGAACGGTTCGCCAACTCGCTTCCCATATTTCGAAAAAAGTGTCTGATCGTCTTAATGCCCTTTATCAATCTGATAAAGAAAAATTTATTAAATGTTGGGATGATGTTGAGCTCATTGCCAAGCTGGGCATTGTTCAAGATGAAAAATTTTATGATCGAATCAAAAGTTGTCTTGTTTGGAAAACATTGCAAAATGAATGGACAACCGTTGAAGAATATCTAGAGCGCAACACAAAAACAAAAGAAAAGATCTTTTATCTAACAGAAGATCAAATCGGAAGTCCTTTTACACAGCTCTATCAAGATAATCAGATCGAAGTTCTCATCTCTCGTTGTCCCATAGACTCACACATCATGGGTTTTTTAGAAGGTAAATTAATACCGAATAAATTCATGCGTATTGATGGGGAAATTTATGAAGGCTTGATTGACTCTTCAAAAGAAAATACCCTTTTAGATGCAGAGGGAAAGACAGCTGCAGGAAGACTCGCAGAATCTTTTAAAGAGCAACTTTCTTTATCCAATGTCGATGTAGAAGCTAAAAGTTTAGCATCGACTGCGCTGCCTGCTTTTTTAGTGATTGAAGAAGAGGTTCGTCGCATGCGAGAATACTTCCGTATTTCTCAAATGGATCTTTCCATGATGGGGGAGACTCATTATAAATTAGTGGTCAACACCAACCACTCACTGATTCGCTCGCTAGAAGAAATACAAAAGAAAGACAAGGCGCTTGCCAAAGAAATCATTTTTCAAGTATATGATCTAGCGCGTTTAAATCAGAGAGAATTGGACTCCAAAGACCTTCATGGCTTTACTCAAAGAATGACGCAGTTGCTTGAAAAATTAGCAGCCAAATAGCGATATTAACATTTTCCTCGCTGATAGCCCTTTGACTCGTACTAAAGGGCTATTTTTTTTTGTTCATAAAAATTCTTTCTATTAGAAAAAAAGAGAACCATTTCAGAGAGTTTCTCGAGCAAATAATGAAACAGAAGATTTTGAAGAAGAAATTGATGGTGAAGGTTTTGAATTGGTAGAGTTTCCAGATCGACCAAGAGAGTTACAAACTCCACATAGATTGAAATCTCAAGCAGAGGGTTGCAATTTTCTAGCAGAGCTTATTAATGCAAGCGCTGCAACATCAAGTGTTATTAATGTAAAAACGGCAGAGCCTTCAAGTGTTTTTCAAACTGTGGGTGCTCGCAAAGGGCATCGTCAATGGCGTTATCAAGTTTCAACACCCCTTCCTGTCAAAACATTGTCCACCATTATTGAAAAGGGGTTTCTTTCGCAGAACTACTCAGGTTACAAGCTAGCAGTCAATGAAATTCCAGAGCAAAGAGTGGATGTCTTAGTTCATAATTTTACATTAGTAGAGAAGCCCTCAGAGGGGCCGCCGGTGAACAATTATGAAGTAATTCTTGACTTTTCCAATCGTATCTAAGCTTTTTTATCCCGCACTTTCTATTAGAAAAAAAGACAAATATGAGCTAGGCTTTAGCCCTTTGATCTAGGAGAAAAAGATGGCAACAAAACCTGCAGATAGTTTAACTCAACAATCACCTCATGTTAATGCTAGCAAAACTGTGACGCCTCAAAAGTTTAAATCTCAGGCAGAGGGCTTTTTTTGGCTACAAAAGGCTGCTGCTAGGATCAATTCAATGGTTACCCTTGAGCCCTCCTCCAAGAAGCTTTCATGGTCTTACAATGTTAGAACATCTGCCCGTATAGATAGCGAACAACTCAAAAGTCTGGCCATGGAAAGCCTTCGCTCGAACAACTATCATCAATATAGGCTGGAAGTTAACGAGCTGTCAACGGAGCAAGTTGGGAAAGCAGGAAGGCATAAGTTTGAGGTGATTCTTTTTCTTAAGTAGACTATTAATTAGACACTTATGCGTTTTATGTCGATTTTATTAATAAACTAACTTGGCTTAGTTAGTAAACTATTCAAATTTTTTTATTTACAAATAATCAAAATTGTGCTATACTATTTCTATCTCAATGATATGAGTTAATAATAATAGTATGGATGCCGTATTTATTTCACAAGTTGCCTCGATGGAAGGGCCTCAGCTAGAGCTAGATAAAGTGGGTAAAGCCCAAAACACTAGCATGGTAGCTCAGGCGGCTCAAGAAGAGGTCTTTTTGACTATGCTGCAACGCTCCATGGAAATGGTGCATGAAACTACGCAGTCAGAAAAAGAAGACCCTCTGAAAGAGGGTGAAGAAGACGAAGATCATCCAGAAGAATAAGTTTAAGGGGACTTTGAATGAAAGTAGAAGGAAATTCAGGCGCAGATGCAAATCAAAATGTGAATGGCGCACAAGCAAGTGATCAAGAATATCAGGCCATGATTTTACTCAATTTACTTGGAAAAGCAGCTAAAGGTATTTTAGATAAAGTAGAAGAGTGCAAACTGGACGCTGTCCAAGATCAAGGCTCTCCTAAAAATGGTGAGGGTAAAGGCGTCGGTGCTAAAGCCAGCCATTCTTCAACTCCTAAAACTTCGTCATCTCCAAGCGCAGAGGAGGCTCTTTTAGAAGCTTATTTAGCGCAGCTTGCAACCAATCAGTCTTTGTCTGAAGTTTCTCAGCAAGCGGTTCAGCAAATTATCAAATATGTGCTTTCACAATTAAATGGTTTGCAAGATCTTGAAAATCAAATCCAACAATTGCAAAAAGAGTTAAGCAAAAACCTCTCTCCTCAGCAGATTCAAGCAATTACAGATGAACTCACGAGTTTAGAAAGTGAATATAATGCGGCTTTAGCTGAATATAACTCAGCTCAAGGTGACTATCAAAAAAACCAGCAAGCGGCTCAAGATGCTCAAAATGATTATAATAATGCCCAGCAGCAGTATAATCAATTGCCAGATAAATCATCTCCTGAAGCTCAAAAGCTAAAGGCAGAAATGGCAGCAGATCAGGCTAAGATTAACTCGGCTCATTCAGCGATGTCTAGTGATCAACAAAAAATGCAGGCAGCTAATAGCGCTATTGCCAATGCCGAAAGTGGTTTATCAGCACTCGCTGTTAAATATCCTGCTTTGAGCGCCAATATTAACGCTTTAATCAGTGTGATGAAGCAGCACGGAGATGCTACAGCAGCCATGGGAAATTTAAATAATCAAGTAGCAGGCATTGGGCAGCAAGACCAAGAGTTAGCCTCTGAAATTACCGCAAAACAAGCTCAAGTTCAGGCGATGATCAATGTTTTATCACATGGGTCTAGTACGATACAAAAAGCTTTAGAGCAGTTTGTTGAAGATGTAAAAACGATAGATCAAGAATCTATGGTTCAAATACTTACTGATTTCTTGTCCACAATGGTTAACCATCAAAACTACAATACTCGAGTCGTTGATCAAGATAAAGAGTCGACAGCTCGGATCAGTAATTTAACGACCGACACTCGCCATGAAGATCCAGTTTACCGCCACCAGCTTGAAAAGAGCACTCATCAGATAGGTCTTGGCGTTTAAAGAAAAGCGTTTTTAAAAAAGTAATAAAAAACCCTCGTTTGCAAAAGGTGCAGGCGAGGGTTTTTTTATAGAATAGGCTTATGACTGAGTGATAGGTTCTGCTTTTTCAGTAACCGTAGCCGTAGCGGGTTGATGAACTTCGCTAATCGCTGCTTTTAACATTTCGATTTTAGCTCCATCTACTTTGATAACGATAGTATGTTCTTTAATTTCTGCAACAACACCGACAATGCCCATGGCTGTAATTTTATCGCCAGCTTTGAGTGCTTCGCGGAGATTTTGCATTTTTTTACGTCTTTTTTGTTCAGGTCTCCATAAAACGAGGTAAACAAAAGCTAAAACGATTCCAAACAAGCTTAATGTTTTCATAAGGTTATTTTCTTGGGCTGGACCTGCATCAGCTAAAAGTGGCATACTTACTAAGAGAGCAGGAACAAGCGAGTAAAGTCTTTTTTTCATAATGTTGCCTTTAATCCTTGGTTTTCAATGTTTGCTCAGGATAAATCTGGCAAACTTTTTTATAAAAAATATCTAAAGTATTTGTTTGAATAGCATGCCTGATTTTTGACATAAAATCAAGGTAAAAGGCTAGGTTTTGAATCGTAAGTAGGGTTAAACCAGTTACTTCATTGACGTTGAAAAGGTGTCTAATATAGGCTTTGGAAAATTGAGAAGTGTAGCAGGAGAGCTCAGGATCTAAGGGGGAGAAATCCTCACTATACTGGTTTAGTTTAATATTAATTTTACCATTCCAGGTAAAAGCGCAGCCATTGCGAGCGTTGCGGCTGGGTAGGACGCAGTCAAACATATCGACTCCACGCATCACAGCTTCGATCAGTTCGCGAGGGTTGCCCACGCCCATCAAGTAGCGGGGCTTATCCTCAGGTAGAAATGGCAAGGTAGCATCGATAACAGGGTTTAAATAGCAATCAGCAAGTCCTCCAATGGCATAGCCATCAAAGTTCATCTTGACCAGCTCTTCAGCCGATTGCTGGCGAAGGTCGGGGAAAATACTACCCTGAACAATGCCAAATAAATTTTGGTGACTTTGGAGCTCATAATCGCGGCAAATACGCCCCCAGCGATGGGTGCGTTCTAAAGCTCTAACTGTATTTTCATAGCTACAAGGAAAAGGGGTGCACTCATCAAAGACCATGACGATGTCTGAACCGAGAATCTTTTGAATATTCATACTTTGCCGAGGGCCTAAAAAGTGCTTAGCCCCATCAATGTGAGAGCGAAAATAGACCCCTTCATCACAAATAGTGTTTAAGGCTGAGAGTGATACAACTTGAAACCCCCCTGAATCGGTTAAAATAGGGCGATCCCAATTCATAAAGCGATGAAGCCCTCCGGCCTTTTCAATAATTTGCATACCAGGGCGGAGCATGAGATGATAGGTGTTTCCTAAAATAATTTGGGATCCGATCTCTTTTAAGTGTTGATGGGTTAATGTCTTAACCGCAGCCCGTGTCCCTACAGGCATAAAAATAGGCGTTTCTATCTTACCATGTTCTGTTTCGATCAGCCCGGTCCGAGCTTGACTTTTGGAATCTTTAATAAGTTGAGTAAATTTCAATCAAGTACCTGGATGTCAATTTTTTAATAAATCCAAAATACTTTATTAAATATAAAAATAAAAAACAAACTAATTGTCAGTAATAAAAAAGGGAAAAAGCTAAGCTTTTTCCCTTGTGGTAATGTCTAAGCGACTAACTTTTAAGAAACTAGTTCTTAAGAAGTTGTAGCTGTGTGGTGGTGATGTCCATGAGCAGCGGCAGTTTCAGCAGCTTTTTTAGCAGCTTTACTTCTTTTTGCATGCTTTTTCTTTTTAGTTTCAGCAGCTTTACGTCCAGCAGCTTTATGAGCAGCATGTTTCTTCTTTTTAGTTGCTACAGCTTTTTTAGCAGCTTTTCTACGAGCAGCTTTTTTTCTTCTTTTAGTTGCAGTAGCTTTGCTAGCTCTTACTTTTTTCTTACGAAGACCTTTCTTAGCAGCTTTTCTAGCTCTAGTGCTACGAGCAGCTTTTCTACGAAGACCTTTTTTTACTGCTTTTCTACGAACAGCTTTTTTTCTTTTTTTAGTCGCTACAGCTTTTCTAGCTGCTTTTTTGCGAATTGTTTTTTTAACAGCAGCTGATTTCTTAGTTGCTGTCTTTCTTCTTTTGTGTGATTTTTTAGCCAACATATTATATTTTCCTCTTGTTATTCAAGATTGTCTTTTTTTTCTGACCCCGGGCTTCTTTAAAAGGCCTCGTACTCCTTTTAATTCAGTGGTCAGAGTTAATTCCTTTTGTGAGCCCCTGTGCCTCCTTGCTTTGACTTCCACAGCATGATTATTCATCAAGACTGATCAACGCCTGCCAAGGCTCACTCTTATGGATTCAAATCCATGCTAGATTTTATCAAAATATCTAGTCTTCTCTTAGTTCACTGGATATGCATTTTAATAAATATTAGGCAAGTAATTAATTAAAATTTTTTTTTATTTTTTAAAAAAGAGTTCTTAAAACAAAAAAAAGTTCTTAATTTACGAGAGGAAATGCGGTTTTTTTATGAACAAAAAAAAAGAAAAAAAAAGCTAATTTTAAAAAATCATTTTTGACTTTTGGCAAAATTAATGTATATATTGCGCTCGCGTAAAGAAAAAATAAGCGATAATTTATGAGAAAGTTGTATTTTTTAGCATTTTTGATCGGATTTGGCCTCACTTTTGGGGGGGGATTAAATGCAAAAAGCTCATCAGAAGAACAAACTGAGATGGCGGCAAAAGTAGAGCGTTTAAATCACCTAAGAACGGAGGGTTTTCGCGCGCTGGATACCCATAATTATCGAAAAGCAGAAGAGATTTTTAGACGTGCTTTAGAACTTGGGGTTGAAGAGTGGCTCAATCAGGTCGAGTGCAATGAACTTTTACTCTGTTTAATAAGATCTGAGGTCTACACTAAGCAATATCGCCAAGCAGAAGCCCATTTTAGCCGTCTTATTGAAGAGCACATGACAGCTCCACTTAAATATCATCGCCAGGTTTTGCTGGCTCATTTCCCCC
>CAZTEX010000022.1:0-18146 GCA_964612505.1 uncultured bacterium
GAAGGAAAAGTACTGGTAAATAGTTAAACTTCGTCAAGGACTTATAATAAACAATATGGCTAGACCTAAAGGAAGCTTAAATACTTACTCTAAGGCTATCAAAGAGTTAGTTATGGAAGCTCTGGATAACTTGGGTGGGGTGAAGTATTTAGAAGAGCAGGCTGTTAGCAATCCTAATGCGTTTATGTCTCTTGTTGGTAAGACAATGCCCTTAGCCCTTACCAATGACGAAGAGAATTCATTTAAAGTGGAAGTAACTATGAATGTTGTCGGTAAACCTACAAATACCTGAAGCATTCTATCCTCTCCTAGAGCCTAAACGTTATAAAGTATATTACGGGGGCAGGGGAGGAGCCAAATCACATAACTTTGCAAGAGCCTTACTATATTTAGGGATACAGCGTCCCTTGCGTATACTCTGCGCCCGTGAATTACAGAACTCTATTGGCGATAGCGTACACAAACTCTTAAGTGATATTATAGCAGATAGTAATCTCTCTAAGTTCTATGAGGTGCAGAAGGCCACGATTAAAGGCATTAATGGCACGGAGTTTATATTTAAGGGTCTTAAGTATAATGCTACAGAGATTAAGTCTACTGAGGGTGTAGATATCTGCTGGATTGAAGAGGCGGAGAAAGTATCTGATAGTTCTTGGGAGATGCTAATACCGACAATCCGTAAGGAAACTAAAGACTGGCAATCAGAGATATGGATTAGCTTTAATACAAAGAATATCACCGACCCTACCTACCAGCGGTTTGTGGTTAATCAGTCCGACGATATGATTGTGCGTAAGGTGAATTGGTCTGATAACCCGTTCTTTCCTGAAGTGCTCGATAAAGAACGCCTGCGATTACAATCTACCGACAAGCTGGCTTACGACCATATCTGGGAGGGAGAGCCTGACGTTAGACGCTCAGGTACTATCTACGCCCAGCTAATTGATAAGGCAAGAGCTGCTGAGAGAATAACGAAAGTACCTTATAAGCCGGGTGTGCCTGTAGTTACCGCTTGGGATTTAGGTAAACGTCACGCTACTTGTATTTGGTTTGGACAGATAGTGGCGAGAGAAACACGGATTATTGATTATTATGAAGCGGCCGGTAGCGAAGCGGATATTGAAAAGTTAGCTCGTGTAGTGCTCGCCAAAGATTACCTCTACGATATGCATTGGCTACCTCATGACGGCAAGCACGAACGCCTAGGTATGAAAGGCTCTATCTCCGAGCAGCTCAAACGTGCGGGCATTCAAAATAAGATATTACCTAACTTATCTGTAAGCGCTGGTATAGAGAAAGCTAAAACCCTACTTAAAGAAGCCTGGATAGACGCTGAGACTACTAAAGACGGTATTCATGCCCTAAGCCATTACCACTATGAGTTTGATGAAAACCGCCAGTGCTTTAAAGAAACACCTTACGATGACTGGTCAGCCGATGCTGCCGATGCTCTGCGCTATTTAGCTATTGCCTTGGATGTGCGCTTGCCTGTAGAACAAAGAACAATGCAATCGTTTACCAGACCACAAACATGGAGTCCGTTTTAAGTGGAACGCTACACGGATAGCCAAACCTGGGTGATAGTATTTGACCGCTGTTATGGTAGGCATTGGTGGAAGTTCTTATTACATCCGGCATTTCAGCATGTGCACTTAGTTAAAGATAATAGAGACTATGCTCTAATGGTGAATAGCTTCCAGCATGTAATGGCTATCAAAGAATACCCTAATACGCTGGAGAGCTTCTTAACCCAAGAGATTGAGCAAAATCCAACGGCAATACTCCAATATACCGTGCATTATGGCGCTTATTATAAGCCTAATTATTTAGAGCCGCTTACTTGTGTATCAGTTGCTAAGCGTCTCCTTGGTATCAGGTCGCGCCTGCTAACCCCTAAAGCCTTATATCACGAGCTTATAAAAGCCGGAGCGCTTGTAATTAAACCCTATACAGTAACCTAGATATTGTGGTAAACTTGCGTCAAACTAACTATTGGCGGTATTTTATGCAGATGTTCTCCAAACCCAAAACCCCTGATACCTCTAAACAACAGACCGCACTTGCTGAACAAGAAAAACGTCTTGCGGCTCAAGAAGCGGAAACCAAACGAACGGCTGCAGCTTCACTCAATGCCCGCCGTGGTCGTAATGCCGCACGCTCCTCACTAATTACCGGCGGTAATGAGACGGGTGTTATGCGGAGCACCCTTGGCTAACCATAGGGAGTCTCATACTCATGGCTAAAGCATCACCAAAAAAGCTGCTTGAGAGAGCAGCTAAAGCATTCTCTGATAGGGATGCCAATAGAAATCTGTTTATTGATTGCTATGAGCTTTATAGTCCTTACAGGAATACGCTAACCGTAAGCACGCCATCATTTAATACGCCTACTCGCCAATATGATAGCACCGGCCAGATTAGTGCTGCGTCATTTGTTAATACGATGGTTAGGGAGTTCACACCGCCATTTACGCAGTGGAGTGTCCTTAAAGCCGGGCCTGGTATTCCTGAAGATAAGAAACAAGCGCTTAACGATCAGCTAGAGAAGATTACTGAGGTATTCTTTGCTTACCTGAATGCCTCTAACTTCGCAACCGCAAGCGCTGAAATGTACTTTGAATGGGGTATGGGCACCGGCTCGCTTTGGTTTTATGAAGGCGACGAAGTTAATCCCTTTAACTTTGTGGCAAGCCCTATATCCGAAATGGGCATTAGTGAAGGTAAATACGGCAATGTAGACTTTAGATGCCGTCGGTATAATCTAAAAGCTAAGCTACTTAAAGAAATGTGGCCTAAAGCCGAGCTTAATCCTACCTTGGTAGATAAGTCTAAAGAAGAAAAAGAAGTCGAAGTAACCGAGTGCTTCTATTATGATTATGAAGATTTGCTCTGGCGCTATGATGTTGTCGTTGAAAAAGAATGTATCTACTACGATACGCACGCCGAAGAGATTTGTTTCACACCGCGGTGGATGAAAATACCAGGGTTCTCCCTAGGTGTAGGGCCGTTTATTATGGCTTTGGCTGATGTGAAAACACTTAACAAGCTGAAAGAATTCTTGTTACGTAGCTCCGCACTTGATGTAGCTGGCGTCTATACGATTACATCCGATGGCGCGATGAATCCTAATACGCTTAACATCGCACCTAATACCTTTATTCCTGTCGAACGCAATGCCGGTGAGAATGGCCCTTCAATATCTCGACTAGATACTTCAGCCAACTTCCAATTACAGGAGTATATGGCGAATGGTTTGCAAGACCAGATACGTAAGACGTTACTTGACAATCGCCTACCGGCTGAAACTCCGCAACCTAAGACGGCATTTGAGATAGCGCAACGTATGCGTGAGTTCCAAACGGATATTGGCGCTGCTTATGGTCGTGGTTATTTTGAATATATCCAGCCTTTATGGAAACGTGGTCTAAATATCCTGGTTAAGCGCGGCCTCATTAACTTACCTAAAGGCTTCACGGTAGATAACTTCTTTGTCCAGGTGCAAGTTGTATCGCCTATCGCTCAGACTCAGCAAGCCGAAGAGGTGCAAAAATTCATGCAATCTTACCAAATGATAGCGATGATTAATCCACAATTGGCGGCTACCGCTTATAAAGTGGAAGACCTTCCTAAGTGGTTGACAGAAATGACAGGAACGCCTAATAAGTTATTGCGTAGTGACGCGGAGGCGGGACAAATGCAACAGATTATCGCGCAGTTTGTAGCGCAACAGGCCCAAGCACAAATGCAACCTCAAGGAGCTTAGATTATGTCAAATTCAAAAAAAGGCAATAACTCTACCAATATCGTTTCCGCTACCACCACCACTGTTAAATCTGGTGCGGGTACACTCAAGCGTATTACTTTTAATAAATTAATCGCTTCTGAAGTTTACACGATTTATGATAATACCGCAGCCTCCGGTACTAAGATTGGTACGATTACCTTTCCTGCCACTTTACTTGATACCGCAAAAACTCTGGAATATGATATTAAGTTCACAACCGGGCTTACTATCGTGTCGGCACAAGCAAGTGATGCAACTATTGTGTGGAATGATGCCTAGAGAAACCGCCAGCACCAATCCTCTTGCATGGGATATCGTCAGTGATAACCCCGAATCAAAAGCGCAAATTAAGAAAGCTGAAGAGGCTGCTAATGAGGTTAATTCCTTATTTTTAACCGCCTTCTCTACACCTTCAGGTAAAAAAGTATTAGAGTGGCTCATTACTCACACACTTGACTGTCCTACTTGGTGGCCGGGTGATTCCTATGATAAGTCTATTGCTAATGGCTTCTTTCGTGAAGGCCAGAATTCACTCATACGTCAAATTAAAGCCAAGATTAAACAAGCCAGAGATTACCAGGAGAAGAGAAAATGACCGACCAAGTCCAAGATACAACTGTAGTGCAGACCAATGATTCACTTATCACCGATGCACCTGCAGCGATTGACTTTAGCGCTGGCAAGCCTGAGGGCTTTCCTGATGATTTCTGGGATGCAGATAAGAAGTCACCGGCATTAGATAAGCTCTATAATGGCTATACCCAAGAAAAGAAACGTGCTGAAGGCTTGCGTCAGAAGCTATCTAAAGGCGAGTTTGATGGCAAAGCTCCTGAAGATATTAAAGAATATGTGCTTGAACTATCGGATGAACTTAAGCCATTAGTGCCGGATGATGACCCTATCTATAATGCAGCTAAACTTGCGGCTAAAGATGCAGGCTTGCCTAAAGAGGCCTTCTCTAAGTTTATGTTACCAATTATTACTGAGCTGGCTAAACATAAATCAGAAGCTGAAGCGCCGCCAAGCGCTGAACAAATAGAGGCTGACCGTTTAGCTGAAGTTGAAAAGCTTGGACCTTCTGGTGGTAAGATAGTAGAGGCGGTTGGCTCATTCATTAAACAATTAGAAGCCGGTGGCACGTTTAGCAAAGAAGAAGCTGAGGCGGCACGGTTAATGACGTTTAATGCTGATTCGGCTCGTGTGATGAATAAGCTCCGTATGATGGCCGGTGGCCGAGATCAAGTGCCGATTGATGTACCTATCGACTCCAAAGCCTCTCGTATGGATGTGGAAAGCAAAATGTCTAAAGCTATGTTTGAAGGCAATGAAGCAGATTACCTCAAATATTCTAGCATGTTATCAAAAATGAACGGTTAATAACTATTGCATTGCTAAGTAACCTATAGTATATTCCTCGGATAACGACCCACTATATGTAGCCCTCCGGCTCGTCCGTCTACTCCATAGAGGCCTTCTCGTTGATGTATTTTAAACATTAACTTAAAGGAGTTACTCTTATGAGTACAACCGCATCGCTAAACTTTAAAACCGAGTTTGACCCATTGGTTAAACAAGCTTATCAAGGCGAATCGCTCTTGATGGGTAAAGTGCGTACACGCACTAACGTTAACGCTAAAACCTACCGTTTCCCTAAATTGGGTAAAGGCATTGCATCGCCTCGCATTCCGCAGACCGATGTGATTCCAATGAACGTTGTGCATTCTTATGCTGACGTTACGCTCACCGATTGGGACGCATCTGACTATTCAGCTGTTGAAGACCTCGATAAATTGGCATTTGACGAAAAGCGTGAGCTTGTAATGTCTTCTGCTAAAGCTATCGGCCGTCGTGCTGACCAGCTGATTATCGACGCAATGGCAGCTTCTGCATTTGCAACGCAAGTCGCAATCACTGTAGGTGGCGCTAACACCTCACTTAACATTGAGAAAATCATGCGTGCTAAACGCTTGCTCGATGCTAACGGTGTACCGCAATCTGATCGTGTAATGACGATTAACGCTATTGCACTTGAGAATGCTTTGCTTGAAACCGAAATCGCATCTTCAGACTTTAACGTACTGAAAGCACTTGCTATGGGTGAATTGAAAACCTTTGGCGGCTTTGAGTTCATTATGATTGAAGACCGTGCGAATGAAGGCGGTATTCCACTTGCAACCACGAATCAACGTAACTGCTTTGCCTTCCATAAGGATGCCGTAGGTATGGCCTCTATTGGTGGCCCACGTAGCTCGGTTGACTGGATTCCTGAAAAGAAATCTTGGTTGATTACCTCAGCTATTACGGCTGGCGCTATAACCATTGATACGGACGGCGTAATCGACGTTCTGGTCTACGAACCATAATCTGAAAGGAAACTATTTATGGCTTTTAACATTGATTATTTCAACCCAGCTGGTGGGAATTCTAAGCGTGGTAAGGCTCCGCAAATGTGGACCTATGCTACCTTGGATGCTCACACCACAGTGGACGGTGCGGGCTATTTCAACGCAGCAACTGCTTATGCAGGTGCATACAACATGCTTGAAATCGGCGACATCATCTTTGTGGTGGTTTGGGCTACAGCAATTGGTACGGGTGGCACGATTTCTACCTACGGTCCACATATCGTAGTAGATAAAGCTTCCGGTACAATCGACGTGACCAACGTAACCACGGGTACGGTTACAGATTCAGACTAATTTGTTTTAAGTTGGGTTAACTAAGGGGAGGGAATTAAAAACTCCTTCCCCTTTTTCTTAAAAGCAGGATGTTATGCAAGTTTGTCTCATCATTGGCTGTCATCCTTGTTGGGAGAAAGACTATGCCGAAGCAAAGGTACATTATCCTGAACATAAAATATGCGCTGTTAATTATGCAGCAGAGTTAATTAAAGCGGACTATATCGCTACTTCGCATGCATCTTACCTTTACCAGTTTGTTAATATTCATAAGCGCATACATGGCACGGTGCCTGAGCTTTACGCTAAAGTATTAGAAATGAGTGAACTTGAGAATGTAACTTATCTTAATTTAGATACGCATGGCGGAAGCGGAGTGTTTGGTGCAGCGGCTATGGTGCATATCGGATTTGATTTAGCCATTATGTGCGGTTGTCCGCTAGATGGCTCCGGTGGTTATGCTCAAACCATCTTTGATGAAAATAATTGGCATGTGGATGTGAGCCACCCTCGCATTAGAAAATGGCATCAGGGTATGGTGGAGTTTAGAGATACCCGGCCAGACCTCTCATCTAAAATGCGTTCTATGAGTGGCAGCTCTAAAGAAATATTCGGAGGAATAAATGACAACTAACGTATCTATAGCATCGCAAGCGTTGCTTTTGCTTCGAGCCGAAACAATTGGCTCTTTTAGCGAAGATTCCAACGAATCAGAGATTTGCAACACGATGTATGAAGAGCATATTAAAAGCCTGCTCTCTATTTATCCCTGGACGTTTGCAACCAAGAAACGTCAATTAAACCAAGATACCACTGACCCTATCGGTGAATATACTTATTCACATATTATTCCTGCCGAGGCATTGCTTATCTGGGCATTGTTTAACAGTGACCAAGTGGGAGCTAATCCTGTACGTGATTATGATATTTATAATGCGGATGCCACGAGTCGCCGTATCTATTCTAACTATGATACGCTCTATGCTGATTATGTTATCTATCCCAATGAGAGCATGTGGCCGTCTTATTTCACTCAGTTTGCTATCAATTCTTTGGCAGGTATCCTTGCTATTCCGGTGACAGGCAATGCGGATTTGGCACAGTATTATACTACTCAAGCTTATGGTACGGCTAACTCTAATCGTAAAGGCGGCCTATTCGGTGTGGCCGCTGCAATGGACTCTAAACAGAAGCGCAATGAATATATTGTAAGCTCACCTATTATTGAAGCACGGTTTAGCTAACTATGGCACGTACTATCCAGCAACGCTTTACTCAAGGTGAACTGGACCCAAAGATGTTGGGGAGGTCTGATATTGACCAATATTATGGTGCATCCGAAACCATGCAAAACGTAATCGGCTTAACTCAAGGCGGATTTAAGCGTCGCGGCGGCTTAGAGCATATTGACGAATTGCTTAGAGTTTTAACTTTTGTATCTGCGCCGACTATAACCACAGCAAACGGTGGCACGGGTGCAAACGCTAACGACCGTGTTTATTCCACAGCATTGCTTACCACTACTAATATCGGCGTATTAAATCCTTATGTGGTGGTCCACTATGACTTAGGATCGGCGCAAACCATAGGTGTTGTTCATTTGCTTGGGCTGGCACTCACCGTTGCAGGCACCTCCTCACAGTTCTATTTGCAAGGCTCTAATGATAATGCGGCCTGGACCTCTATTGGTAGTGCGCTTTCGCTTACCACAACCGTTAAACATTATTCACGCAGAGTAGAGGCAAGCTATCGCTATATACGTCTAGCCCGTATTGGTGCAACAGATTTATCTACTGCACGCGTTACCTTGCGTGAAATGAACGTCTACACGCAGGCCGCTAACTCTGCGGTGCGTATCATCAACTTTGAGTTTAACACTGACCAATCCTATATCTTGGTGCTGACAGATAAGAATATCGGGGTTTATTTAGATGGTGTGCATCAGGTGGACATACCGGCCACAAATATAACGAGCGCCATGCTTGCCGATATTAATTGGGCGCAGTCGGCAGATACTTTAATTATCTTTCATGAAGACATTAATCCTCAATTAGTACAACGCCAAGGGGCAGATGATTACTGGTCTATTAGCGACTTAACTTTTGATAATCTGCCTTACCATGCATTTACTGAAATAGTACAAACGGGAGCTGCTGCAGGGTTTGGTACGCTGACACCGTCAGCAGTTAGTGGTACTATTACGCTCACCGCAGCTTCAGGTACGTTTACCACGGCAAGCGTGCACCAATATGTTGAAGGTAACGGCGGCCTTGCTCGTATCTTATCTTATACCTCCGCTACCGTAGTACAGGCATTTGTTGAAATACCTTTTTTTAATACAAACGCTATTGCAGCAGTGGATTGGAACTATCTGACTGGATATGAGGCTACGTGGTCTAGCACGCGTGGCTGGCCTATTTGCGGGACGTTTCACACGGGTAGGCTTTGGATTGGCGGCAGTAAATCGCGTCCTACAACAGCGTGGGCTTCACGTGTCGGCATCTTCTATGACTTCGCTCTCGGCACTTCGCTTGATGATGATGGTATTGAGATAACTTTAGATACTGACCAGTTAAACCGCATTACTAATATCTACTCCGGCCGTAACTTGATGATATTCACCTCCGGCGCTGAGTTTATTGTACCTACCCAACTTAATGAGCCTATCACTCCGGGCAATGTAAGCGCTTTGCGTCAATCGCGTATTGGCTCTGAGCGTGGCTTGCGCGTGCAAGAGATTGAGGGCGGTGTGTTTTATGTGCAAAATGGTGGGCAGTCGCTGCAAGAATTTATCTTTGATGATACCCAACAAGCGTACGGCAATAACATAATCTCTATTTTATCTGGGCATTTAGTAGAAAGCCCACAGGATTTTGCATTGCGTAGAGCTACCAGTGTCGATGACGGCGCGCTTCTAGCACTCGTTCAGGAAGACGGTGATGCCACGATTGCCACTATCCAACGCTCACAAAAGATAGCCTGCTTTACTAATCAAACCACCGATGGCACGTTTATTGCAACGGGTGCGGATTATAATGATTTATATTTTGCGGTAACACGCAATAGCTATAATTACTTAGAGCGCATTAACGAAGACCATCTACTTGATGCGGGTGTGCGTACCACTTCCGGGCTTCCCGCTACCACGTTTGCAACCCCAAGCGTTCTCAATGGTGAAGAGTGCAGGGTGTTTGCAGATGGGGCCGTATTGACTAGAGTAACCCCTTCTGCGGGTTCAGCAACCATTAATCGCGCTGCTGAAGATTTCTGCGAGATAGGGCTGTGGTTCCAACCGCTTTATAAAGACTTACCCACAGAGTTCCCTGAACAGAAAACGATTTTAGGCCGACTACTTAATATTACCCAAGTAGTGCTTCGGCTCTATAATACCTCGGCAATTATTGTAAATGACAAGTTAATTAGTTTTAGGGGGTTTGGTCTTGCAGGTGGCGGCTCTCCCCTTGATACCGCACCCCCACAATTTACTGGCATTAAACGTATTGTGGGGTTTCGTGGGTGGGATGAAACGGCGCAAGTTACGATTACTCAAGACGAGCCCAGCTATATGACGGTGCTTGCTTTATCTAAAAACATTTTACAAGGCGATTAATATGGTGGAAACATTATTACTTAGTGTAGGCGCATCAGCAGGCACAGCAGCAACGGTTAGTACCGTAGTAGGTGCAGGTCTTACCGCCGCATCAGCATTCGGCTCAATTATGGGTGGCAGTCAGCAAAATGCTGTCTATAAAGCCCAAGCACAGCAATATGAGCTATCCGCACGTACTGAAGAGCTTAAAGGCAGAGAACAAGCCGATAAGATTCGCCGCGGATTGCAGGCAACGCTAGCTAGTCAGAATGCGGCTTTTGCTGCACGGGGCATATCGCTTAACTCTGGTACGCCGCTTAACTTAGGTAATGTGTCTAAGTCGGAAGCTTCTAAAGATATTGAAGACGCGCAGTTTAATGCAAGTATGGCCTCCGGTGCTGAAAGGCTTAATGCAGTGCAGTCTCGTATTTCTGGCAAGGCTGCAAAGACCGCAGGCTATGGCAATGCTATGAGTACAATATTTAAAAGCTCTTCATTTGGATCATTGATTAGGTAAATATGGCAAGAGAAATACCCCAGTATGTAAGTCAACTATCTTTAGGCTCGATGCCCAAGGTGCAGTTTAGCAATGCACAAGCAGAGGCTACGAATCGTATGTCGGCGCAGATGGCCGCTGCTGGCCAGGACATGGAGCAGAAAGCTGCAAAGATTGAGCGCTTAACTGCGATAACCACTCTGCGCGAAAACCTGCACCGTATGTCTGACGAGGCCGGAGCTGATGTAGGAACGCTGCGCTCTAATATTGATGGCTTTAAAACAGGATTCTTAAAAGGCATTAAAAACCCAGAGCTTGCCGCTGAGTTTGAGGCGGGCTATGGCTTGGAGGCATTACCTTATATTGATAGTGCTACTAATAAATATCGCAAGAATTTAGATGATACAGCGAAGGTAGAGCGTGGCCGTGCTTTCCAGCAAAACTTAACGACTATTGGAAAGATAGCCCCTAATCTTTTCAGTGAAATCCCTGAAGAAAAGAAGGCAGCTCAAGAAGCTCTAGCCAATATCTTTACTCAGTCTGCCCAGCTTGCCACAGAGAAAGATTTAGATGGCACGTTTTCCTATTCTCCTGACCAACAAATCGAAATGGCTGGACGCACTCAAGCAGCTTTGATTGAAACACTCCCGCCTGAAAAGCAGCTACAAGTCCTGGGCAACAATGTTGCTGGCTATGAAGCCACTATGCAATATATAACAAAGCATGAGATTGATCCGAGAAACCCCGATAAAGTGCATGGTGACGGAGACGACACTAAAGCCTACATGGGGGTTAACAGTGGGGCGAACAAAGAAGAGTTTGCACAGATTGAAGCTTTCCTTGCTAAAGGCGAAACTGGCAAGGCGCGCGCTCTTGTAAACACAATATATAAAGAGAAATACTGGAATGCTATTGGCGGGGATTCTTTACCCGCTGAAGTGCAGGGCATCATTATGGATGCTGCTGTAAACCAAGGCGTAGGATTTGCAAAGCAATTAAAAGAAGAGGTTGCTAAGGGCGCTACACCTTCGCAATTATTAGAAATGCGCCGTGAGCGGTATGCTAAAACTAAAGGCACTCCTGAAGAAAGAAAAAGCTGGGAGCGCCGCTTGAGTAGCTTTGAGCATTTGGCTTTAGGCGAAGATTTGAATCTACTTACGCCTAATATCCGCGAGCGCATTAAAGATAGCGCATATAAAGCCATTGAAGCAGATTATGCCCTAAAGAATGACGATCCTGTTAAATGGGCGCAGAAGAAAGGCTATGATTTGTTGGGGGCGGTATCAGTGCAACCCGATCCCTTTTATGCGAAGGTAATGACTAAAGACCGTGCGAAGGCTGAAGCTGGAAATTTAAGCAAACTACAAACGGTGGATGATATCACTAATTATGCAAGCAGTTTGCAAGCAGAGTTTGGACCACTAGCGCAGAACGCTATACGCGATTTAAAAGCCTCTGGTATGAAATCCCCACAAGAAGCCGCTATTATGCTGAGCCTGAAGAATCCTGTAGCGTATAAACAGCATGTAGAATTACTTGCTGAAGTTGGCGTTGCTGGAGACGCTGGCGTTGCTGGAGTGTTTAAAGAGCGTGGGTTTGATAATAAAACATTGCAGAGCAGGCTAACGGCTGAGCTAGAGGATTGGTCAATCATGCGTGGCAATGAGGGCATGAATCTACAAGAGTATGAAGAGAATTTAAATGTTATCAACTCTCTTGTGCAAGCCAAAATGATTAAGGACGGAACAGGCGACTATGATTCTGCTATCAAGTTTGCACTAGAGCCAGAAGTAAATGATTATAAAACGGCCTCATTAAATGGCGTCATGTACCGAGTGCCACAATACGACAAGAACGGCGGCAAGTATGATGTGGAAGCAATCGAGGCGCGCGTGTCTAGCGCCTATGCTGATATTCTGCCTGTTATAGCGGAAGCTAATAAGAAAAAAGGCTTTCACCTAAGTGATGATATTATTCCATATCTGAATAAAGAAGGTGATGGCTTAGAGTTTATGACGCCTATTCGTGAGCCTATTATTGATGGCAAGGGAAATAAGATTACGCTCCGCTTTGATGATATCATTGCTAATGAATCTCGTGAAGAGCGCGTTAATCGTATTCGTGAAGAAATGTATAAGCTGCCTTATGACCAGCGGGATGCATTCAGAGCGAAGGAATTTGGCATTCAGATAAAGAAGAATCGCAATGTATCTCCTTAGGCAAGATCAAGGCAGACAGGTAAGCCCCTACGGTCAGGCAGCACAGCAATCCGAATTGCTAGAGCCTGATACCGGCAGGGTTGTAAGTGCGTTTGTTCAGGAAGCAACTGAAGGTATTGGTACGCTATCAGCGGACTTGGCTGCTCAGCGTGTAAAGAGCGGCGAGCGGTTAGGTACACCATTAAGCAAGGAAGAATATGAGCTATCGCCTAACTACCGCAAGAGCATTCCTTACTACCGTGGCATTACCGAAGATGCGGCGCGTGAGCTATCTATTTATAGTGATGAATCTGATAAGCGTGCTGAGTTTATTAGCGATGCTACAAGTGGCCAATATGCTTTAGGGTTAGCTGCAGGCTTTACCGCAGGTGTGCTTGAGCCTAAAAATATAGCAACGGGTGTAGCTGGAGCTGTTGTGCTATCACCTTTGGCTGCTGCCGCTCCCGCAGCGAGTAATCTGCGTAGGCTTATGAAGCTTCGCCAGCAGGCAGGACAGTATAGCGCTAAGATTGGTGCAGGGGCTATGGAAGGTTTAGTGTCTGCAGCTATTGCAGAGCCAAGCAACCAGTATTCGGCAAGCATACTACGTCAAGATTACACTATGGCGGACTCTGCGTGGAATATTGCTACCTCTACCGTATTTGGTGTAGCCGCATCCACGGCAGGTATTGTTGCGCCAAAGCTTCCTAAATATATTAGTGATAAGTGGCAAACGCATGGCGCTCGTACCCCTGATTTAATGGCCGCTGAGCTGGATATTGCGAGCAATCAACTCACCGTTGGAAAGCGTGTAGATGTGAGTGTTGCAGAGCGCTCTGCTATGGGTGAGGTATCAACTAAATCACTGCCCGAAAAATATGCTATAGTTGACCGCTTCCTCGGTGAGGATCAGTCTGCAAGGCTTTCTGTAATTAAAGATTTAGAAACTAAAGTAGCAAGTTTTGAAGATGGCGTTAGCCTATCTCTCTATAAACAAGAGCCACTGCCAACCCAGCCACAGAATCTAAACGAAGCATTAGGTGGGGCGAAGCGAGTAGCAGAAACGTATAAGCAATCTGCTGAGCAATTCGGTGATAGCCCTGAAGTTTATCTGGAAGCTCTCGATAACCTACAACAAAGCACAGTAGTGCAAAATTCTATTGGCGATGTGAAGTCTTTGAAGAAAATAAACAAAGCATTTAACGAAGCCCGTGTTGCAATCCAAAGCACTACTCCTGCTAAAGTCCGCCGCTCTCCTGCTGAAGTAGATAGTATTGCCCGCCAGATAGATGATGGTAATAAATCCTCAATACAGCGCTCTTTAGTCAATGAAGCTGATCCTGAAAACGATACTGCATTAGATGTAGCCGCATGGCGTGAGCTGGATGATTACGACACGGTATTGCTTACCGAATCAGAGAAGGCTTCTGTTGATGATTACAATGAACATTTGAAAGCTATTGCCGCCATGAAGAAAGAAGGCTTGCTCAATGACAATGAAATGGCTCAGTTCACTGAAGCACTTAATGGCGTTAGCGAAAAAGATATAAACGCTGGCTACCAAGCCGCACTCACCTGTTTAACGAGAGGATAATATGAGAGATTGCGTTAAACGTATTGTTGAGAAATCTAACGGCGCTATTAACGAGAAGGCAGCCAAAGAGATTATCGGCGAAGTAGACCGTGCCGCTAAACGCCGCGCCTCAGAAGGCTTTGACTATGACGACAGTGTGACCCAAGTGCTTAAAGAGCGCATGGCAAATACCAAAGAAAATATCATTAAACAGAAACAGAATATTGCGCGCAACTTTCTTATTAAGGCAAGTTCAGTCGATAAAATCAGTGAGCTTGTCGATAGCGGTCTGTCCATTGTAGATGCTTTTAGGGCTGATTTAGAAGGTATTGAAAGCCCTGTTAAGGGCGCGCGTGATTCTCTTGATTTAGCTAAAAGCTCTACGGAGTCCGCTTATCTAAGTCGGTTCTTAGGTGAGCTAAATAAAGAGGGCTTACTTGGGGTGCTCAATAGCAAAACACTCGATGACGAAATTGGCAAAGAACTTTGGGCGCTTTCCAATAAATTAGAGAATGCCACGCAGAATAAACAAGCCAAACAAATAGCTGATATAATCTATAAGACGCGTAATGCCCAAAGACTTCGCTTAAATAAAGCAGGAGCGGATATAGGCGAGGTGGGCGGACATATTATGCCACAACGCCACGATACCGCAGAAATGTTTAAAGTTGGCGAAGATGCTTGGATTGCCGATATGCTACCTCTGGTAGACGAGACACGCAGTTTTGGCGGAGATTATAAAGATTTAGAAGCTACTATGCGCTCGGCCTACCAAGCAATGATTACAGGCATTCGCTTAAATGATCCGACTCTGCAGGATGCTAAGTTATTCCAGTTTTCTGGCCCGAGCAATCTAGGCAAACGTTTATCGCAAGCTCGCCAGATTCATTTCAAAGACTTTGCTTCATGGAAAAAGTGGAATGAAAAATATGGCATGAAGGATTTAAACGAAGGGCTTATAGATGCCATTAGCTATGATGCCAAAAACATTTCGCTGATGGAACGATACGGCACTAACCCTGAGGCAATGCTAAATGAAGTCATAGATACTGTAACCAAAAAACACCGTAAGCTTGCGGCTAAAGAAGGTGAATCAGGAATTAAGGAAAAGCTAAAGCTTATTGTTGATGGCGTCTTAGAAAAGAACCTAATTCCAGTAGACCCTCGGCTGGCTACAATAGGTTCTAATATACGAGCGTATAACAATGTGACCGGACTCGGTGGCGCACTACTTTCTTCGGTTACCGACTTACCTATGAAGTCTTTGGAATATAAATTTCAAGGCAAAAGCTGGCTATCTTCTACAGTGCAGCCTTTTATGGATGTGGCTTATGGGTTTAAGAGTAAAAGCGACAGGGTGGAATTTTCAAGCTTAATGGGCTGTTATGCCGAAGGCATGGTAGGCGATATAGGTGGGCGGTTTTCAGCACAAGATAGCTTGAGCAATAAAGCGGCTAAAGTGCAACGCATGTTCTTTAAGCTCAATGGCCTTTCCTGGTGGACCGATACAGGCCGAAGCTCAATGCAAAAAGTAATGTCGCACCATTTAGGGCTAAAGAAAGATACTGCATTTGATGGCTTAGATGCAGATACACAGCGTCTATTCGGGAATTATAACATTAGTCCAGCCGATTGGGACACTATGCGCCAAAGCGTAACCCGTATGGATGATGGCCGTGATTATATATTCCCTGAAAAGATTAACAACGAGAAATTAAAAGAGAAGTTAATTGGTTATTATATTAACCGCTCCGAATCTGGCGTTATTACTCCAACAGCAAGAGAGCAGCGCATTGCAACCTTTGGCACGCAGCGCGGAACACCAATAGGTGAATTCACTCGTTTAGCTATGCAATTCAAGAGCTTCCCTATTACCGTGATAACTAAAGTATGGGGCCGAGCTTTGTACGGGAAAGGCAAAGCAGATGTGCCTGCAATAGCCTATTTGATGCTTATGACTATGGCATTCGGCTATATGGCAGGCGCTATGAAAGACCTGCTTAAAGGTAAATCCCCTAAAGACCCAACGAAGCTAGAAACTGCCTATGCCGCACTAGCTCAAGGCGGAGGGCTAGGTATTTTAGATCAGGTGTTGCTACAAGATTCGACCTTTGGCCGCTCTTTAAGCTCAACACTTGCTGGCCCTACCTTTGGCAAGATGGATGATGTATTTAAAATTTACTCTGCAGGTATTCGTGGTGGTGGCTCAACACGCCAAGCTGTAATGACGGGTGTCAACGCAATTCCCTTCAACAACCTGTTTTACACTCGTGCAGCGCTAGACCAGATTCTATTGCTTCCGATGCAAGAACAACTTAACCCAGGATATCTGCGCCGCATGGAGCAAAATATGAATAAAACCTATGGCCAGGAATTGCTTTTCAAATAGTATTAAACCACAAGATATAGTATAACACCCAAGGAGGGTATACCAATGGTAGAGACAGTAATTAACTCAAATGATGGATTCGTATCCATAACCGCCGTTGGTGGGGAGCTTGACCTAGATGGCGACTTTCCAATTTATGAGAAATCCCACGTACGTATTATCCGCGAGCGTTCTGGCGTAGAAGTCGATTTAGTTCTTAACACAGATTATACTATTGCAGATAATCAATTAGAAGTTACGGCAGGCTTCTCTGCGGTGCTTATAGGCTCGGCTACTCCAGCGGTAGCTGGCGATGTCTACACCCTGCTCTTAAACGTCCCTGAAGCACGCACTACGGATTTTAACCAAGCAGGCGACTTCTTTGCCGCTACCCTTAATCGAGAGCTTGATTTAGAACAGCAACAAATTCAGCAATTACGTCGTGACGTAGATAAATCAGCTCGCTTGCCTGATGATTCCACATTAACAAGTTTAACCTTGCCAGACCCTGAAGCAGGTAAGGTCATTATCTGGAATGCCACCGCCGATGGCTTAGAAAACGCAACGCCTAATACCGGGGCTTATTTAACAGTAAGCCCTTATATGCTAACAGTATTAGATGACACGACGGCTGGCGCTGTATTGACTACGCTTGGCGTATCAGCCTTCGCCCAAACCCTTCTTGATGATGCTGCTGCAACAAATGCACGCACTACTCTTGGTGTAGTTATTGGGACTGATGTGCAAGCCTATGATGCCGATCTTGCGGCATTGGCGGCTAACTCCACCAACGGCATCTGGGCGAGAACGGCATCTGGTACTGGCTCCGCACGCACAATTACAGGGACTGCAAATCAAATCACCGTATCCAATGGTGACGGTGTAAGCGGCAATCCAACTCTGTCTTTGGCTTTCACGGAAACTACTTTTACTCCAACTCTTAGGGGTACTAGTACAGCTGGCGCGGGCACCTATAGTACGAATACTGGAAACTATAAACGAATTGGCAACATGGTTTTTTACCAATTGTATATCAATTGGAGTGCTCACACTGGCACAGGAAATATGCAAATAACTGGTTTTCCCATTAACCCAGCCGCCTTTTCAGGCGGCCAGGCAAATGATATAACTTATACCAATAACATGGCAATAGGGGCTGGGACAAAAGGCGCAATAATTTTCCCCTCCGCTGGCGGAAGTTCGACTGCAGATATTTTTGCAATTAGCCCGACTGGGGCTGGCACCGCGGTAGCGATGGACACCGCCGGAGAGCTTGGAATAACGGGTTTCTACTTCATATAAGGGTGTAGTTAGATGTCAACAAAGTTTAACGCAGTTACGGGTGAATTTGAGGAGATTGGCGAAGATGACAATAGTCCCTTCAAGATCAATGCCGCTGGTGCTATTTTCTTAAAAGGAGACAAGGGCGATTCAGTCAAAGGAGATAAGGGCGCTTTCCCC
>CAZTEX010000023.1:0-11997 GCA_964612505.1 uncultured bacterium
GGGAGGAACAGCTTTCTGGGCTTAGATAGGGAAGCATTGATGAATAGAGTGGAAGCAAAGCGAATATTTTCTTCGATTTTGCAGTTATTAAAGAATGAAGACCCTACTAATTTTGAAAGGGATCATTCAGAGAGCTTAATTTCTCATATTAACTCTGATAAACTCAATTTGCAAGACTGGCGCCTGCGAATTGCTCTTTTTGTTGAAAAATTTGAAATTATTGATTTAATCATTAAAGATTTTATTTATGAAGATGAAAAAGCTGGCATACAATTTTATATGAAGGTAAAGACCAAAGATCACGGCGAGATTATGGAAGATCATCTATTTTATATTTATCATTTTGAGAAGAATCAAGTGAAAGAAAGTTGGGTCTTAACTAAATTGCCCATTGATCAAAAATCATTGATAGTTTGAAAAGGAATTGTATGGAAAAATCAGAGATTGAACACTTTGTCAAAAAGTTAATAAAGGTAATTTGGGAAAATCATGAAATTGACAAACTAGATCAGTTTTATCACCATGATCTAGAAGGTCATTATAATGATGACCCTGTTTCTTTTGAAGCCTTGGTCAAAAAGGTTGCCATTTTTAAAGAGCATATGCCAGGATTAAAAGTGGAGGTCTTAGACCTTATTGTTGAAAATGACACCTTCGTTCTTCATGCAATTCAAAGAGTTAAACGAGGTGGGCAAGAATTAGAAATACCTACTATTTTGATTGCTCATTTAAAAGGGAGTAAAATCATCAAGTATTGGATTAAAACAGAAATGCCTTTGGAATTTAATGATTATTAAAGTCCAAATCCTTCAGGATAATGATCATCTGCAGCTATCGGCAGCCGGCCTGTTGTTTTTCTTTGCCCCATAAGAACCTCTACGCACCCTTTTTGAACGTCTTCGTCGTTCTCATAGCCAACTAAAATGACATTTTGCTCCTTGAAATACTTTAAACTATAAGGAGATCCAAAGAGGCATAAGTAGGTCGTTTTATCGTGCAATCGATTTAACAGTTCCAAAGAAGAGGCAGTCACGCCAAAGTTTTTTTTAAGAAACTTATTCATTTCATAGAGCCCAATGACAATTTTAGAATAGGGTTGTATTTTTTGTAGTAAAATGTCGAGATCTTGCTTGGAGCATTCTTTCGGAACAAAAAAGAAGTCAATGGGTCCATGTTTTTTTAAATTTTGATATAAAGGAGGAGGCTCTTTTGGATATTGCTCTTCATACGGTGCATGAAGAATCTCTAGAGCTTCTTTCATCGCTACATCCCGTCCAATTTGAATAAAAGCCACTCTTTGATCGAAAGAGAGAGGAAGAGTATTCTTATCGATGCGGACAGCTGTAATTGCTTCTTTGAAAAGATGCTCTTTTAAAGAGAGAGCTTCTTTAGAAAATAAGTTTAATTTTTTTGGAGAAGCATCTTTATGTAGGCCTAATGCTTCTTTGGCTTTTAAAATTTTTAAAACTCGGTGATCTATTTGGGATAAACTAATTCTGCCATTATCAACAGCTTGGCAGATAGCCTCAATAGAGAGTTTAAAATTGTTTGGCCAAATAAGCAAATCGTTGCCTGCTAAAATAGCAAGAACTTCGCTTTCACCTTCCTGGTATTTTCCACTAATAGCTTTCATATTGAGGGCATCTGTCAAGATAAGACCCTCAAAGCCTAAATTGCCTTTTAGAAAAGTTGAAATTGTTGTAGGGCAAAGAGAGGTTGGTAGATCGCTAATGGAAGGAAATTGCAGATGTCCTGTCATAACAGATTGAATTCCATTTTGGATGACAGTGGTGAACGGAATCCATTCTAAATGTTTTAACTCTTCAGTAGTCTTATTGAGAACAGGTAGTACTTGATGTGAATCTAAGTCTGTATCTCCATGTCCTGGAAAATGTTTAGCACAAGCGATGACTCCATGGTCCTGTAATCCTTTCATGAGAGAAAAACTTTTTTGACTTACTTTAGAAGGATCTTCACCAAAGGAGCGATCATTAATGACCGGATTGCCGGGATTATTGTTTATATCTACCACAGGGGCCAGGTTGACTTGGACACCGACCGCTAAACATTGTTTAGCCACTTCTTTGCCAAATTGATAGATTAGCTCGTTATTTTGAATAGCTCCTAAGGTAAGGTTTCTGGGAAAGCGTAAGGCGCCTTTTAATCGCATTTCAAGACCCCATTCATTATCTTGAACGCAAATGAGAGGAATGGAGCTATGGGTTTGTAAAAGAGCTGCGGCTTTTTGTTGGTTTTCAATAGAGCCCTGCATAAAGAGAATTCCTCCAACAGGGTAATTTGCCAAATCACTTAGCATTTGCTCGACATTTTCTTGGGGGCCTAAAGTATAAACAGGGGGTACAAAAAGTTGAGCTACTTTTTCTTCAAGAGACATCATTGAAAAAGTTTGTTCAGCCCATGAAGTGCTAAAACAAAAAGTGGGCAATAAAAGACAGATTAGAAAGTTAATCTGCAATAATCGGCAGCACAACGTGAGATGGATACTTCGAGCCAACATGGATGACATTATGAGCTGGGTTTGGATTTATGTCAAAATGGGGGTAGTTTGAGCTTGTGATGGAAAGGCGAATCTTATGTCCTTTAGCGAAAACCATGCTGGTTGACCATAGATCAACATCGACTCTTTGAGCTTGATCATTTTCGATGGAGACATGTTGAATCCCTTCACAAATTAAAATACTTTTCCCATTTGGATAT
Organism: uncultured bacterium; assembly: GCA_964612505.1. Classification (GTDB taxonomy): domain Bacteria; phylum Chlamydiota; class Chlamydiia; order Chlamydiales; family JAAZZY01; genus JAAZZY01. The sequence continues at coordinate 2,719 of CAZTEX010000023.1, forward strand.
ACATCCGTTAGAGTTAAAGCTAAATCTGTAGAAGGAGCAGAAGATGATAAATAAATAGTTGCTTTGATCCTTCCTGTGACTTCTGTATCTTCTAAAAGAGGCTCTGTTGTAAAAGTTAGAACATCTTCTCGTTTTTCGTTTTGAATTTGATCAAAGGGCCCTGATTCTAAATAGAGATTTTTTCCACCTACAGTTGGAACAGGATTTTGGGGATCATAGTCAAAAGCATATTCACGAGAACTATAAGCGGGCTTTTTCATTTGTAGGAGATGAGCTTTGGATAAATAATGCATTTGTTCTTGCGCAACAGGTGGCCAACTTTCTGCTTTCCTCCAGCAGTTTCCTTTGGAAGGAGTTTGATCTAAGGGGCCCATGACATAGTAAAGAACATTGGGATATTGATTAATTTTGTAAGTTTCGCCCTTTAAATTAGCGTCAAACCAATTTCTAATTAAGTTTAGCTCATCAAACTTTAACGCTTCTTTCGGATGTTGAAACTCTCCGAAATGCTTTTGAGAACTGCCCCAGTGTGTCCACGGTCCCATAATCAATTTTTGCTTTCCTTTCGCTCCATGATCTCCATTGTTTTGCCAAGCATTAAAGGCATCAATGGTTCCTTGAGAAAAAATATCGTACCAACCTCCAATATGAATAGCTGGAGTTTGTACACACTCAGATTTTTTGCTAGCATCAATTTGTTCCCAGTAAGCGCTATAAGTCGTGTGTTTTAGAATATTTTGATAAGCTTTGGGAGCTATTTTTGCAAACCAGCTCTCTACTTGGTGTTTACATAGTTTTCCACCTACATAAGCGGCATGATGGTAGAGAGTGGGTGTAGCGACTTGAATAAATTGACATTTGAGATGCTCGGGCCTAGTCGGAGCAAGTAAAAGTTGAGTAATGCCATTGGCTGAGGCCCCAAAAGTTCCTATTTTGCCATTGGTATATTCGCTCTTTCCCAGCCATTCAATAGTGTCATAGCCATCTTGAAGAGCTCCCCATGCATCTGAGAAATATGGTTCAGGATGTTGATCTGAGTGGTGATGGGAGCGCAGGCTTTGAATTGCAACAACATATCCCCAATCACAGAGTTTTTGAAAGATTTCTGTTTCTTTGGCGACCCCTGGAGTGCGAATTAAAATACAAGGGAGAGCTTTACCCGGATTTTCCGGAGCATAAAGATCTGTAGCAAGTTCAACGCCATCGCGCATTGGAATATAAATGCGTGTGACTACAATATCTGCTAATAAAAGTTGAGGGAGCGCACAAATGAGAACTAATAGACTATGAAGAAAGCGCTTTTTGCATTTGTAGAGCATGGCGAGATTTAATTCTCTGGGCTTTATTAGCCTTGAAGATGTGTTTTTTAACTGCTTTATCTACCATTGCATAAATGTTGTTAAGATCTTTTGTCAAGAGTTCTTCGTTCTTTGCTTTGACATTTTCTTGAAAACTTCTTAGTGCTGTACGAATTCTAGATTTGAAGACACGATTAACATGTTGTTTCTTTTTGTCTTGGAGAGCTCTTTTTGCAGCAGTTGGAGTCTTTTTTTTCTGGGTCTTTTTTTCTTCAGCCATGGAAACCTTTGAATGTATTTGTGTTATTTAACAATTTGCCAAAAGTTTAGCAAAATAATTGATAATTTGTCAAAAGATCTTGGTACTTCTTGCAAATGAAGAAATCAAATTTTAATTTGAAAGAGCTAATTTTAAGGTAAACCTTCTAGTTTATCTCTATCAATCAGGAAGATCTGGATAAGAGCTACCTTGAAGATAGGTTTTAAAATGAAGTTTATCTATTTATAGATCATATGTTTAAGTTGTGTTAAAAGCTGTTTGACTCAAAGAACTAAAAATTAAGTTTTCAAAAAAATAGTATCGTTTCATAAAGGCAAATAGAGCAACTCTTCAATTCTTGGACTGAGGTAAGAGATGAAACAGAACTTATTATGGCCCATTTTCTTATCAGGAGTGACGATGTTAGTGGTTGTATTTGCCTCTTTGTTAAGTATAGATCTCTATAAGTATTTTCAATTAAGATGCGCGGCGCCTGTAGAGCATCTGGAGGCATCTGTTAAAGAGCTTGGCCCGAATCGCTTTCAGGTAGAGTTAGATTACCTATATCAAGTGAATGCCAATAAATACTGCCGCCATCAGGCGTTGAAGAAAATAGTGTATAAAAACTGCTTATTAGCAAATCGCGAAGTTCAAACCCTAGAAGGTAAAGATGTTTGTGTATGGTATCATCCTGAAAAGCCTCATTTAGGAGTTGTGAATAAAGAGTTTCCGTTTAAGAGGCTTGTTTCAACCTTGGTACTTTTTGGCCTCTTTGTCTATTTTTGCTTTTTAGGTCGCTTCATGCTCAATAGGGTATGATTCATGCACCTTCTTAAATCCTTTTCAAAAAATAACGAACCGTTAATAGCTACTTTTAATCCCCAAAAGGGGATGAATTTAATGAGCTTTAGATGGGGAAATTTTGAAATAATGGATGTTGCAACAAAGCCTTTATTTGATGAGCGCTCTGCAGGGCTTGGAGCTTTGATAGGACCTCATTTTCACCATCGACAAGACAAAGATATTCCTAACATCGAGGTCATCTCACTTTTTCCTTTTGTGAAGAAATTGCAAGAGCAAGGCCAAAAAGAACCTTTCTCACACGGAATTGCACGCTATGTCCCTTGGAGGTTTAAAGGGAATACGCATTCCATTTATGGGATTTTAGAAGGAAATGATGAGTTTAAAGGGATAAAGCTCTCATCCTTAGAAGGGCAAGATTTTAGATTAGAGTTTCAAGCAGTCTTGTCTAATGAAGGTCTTGAGATTGACTATGGAGTGGAAAGTGAAAAATCTTCTGTGATAGGGCTCCATTACTACTATTCATTACCTCAAAAAAAAGGAGAGGTGTTGTCGGTGGTCGACCCAATGTATCATGACTTAAGTGGATGGAAGAAAATCCCAGATTCTTGGTATCAATCACCTAATTTGCTCTGTCATAAATTAACTTCAGAAAAAGAGATTGATTATGGATTTAGACCGCTATTAGATCCACAATCATCCGTCATTGAGTTACACACAGCGCAGTATCTTTTAAAAATTTCCTACCAAGCAGATAGCGAAGAAAATGCATGGCAATTGTATCGCCCTAACGATTCTACATTTGTTTGTATTGAGCCGGTAAGTGCAAAAAACCCGCGCGAGGCAATCAAGAGCTCTTCCAATTTAAAAATTAAAATCCAAATTGAAAGTTAGGCAACTGTTTGTGGTGCAGAGGCCGCCGTTGTTTCTGGGCTTGCTTCAACATTAGATTGTTGTTGCTCTTGAACTAAGGCATTAAACATTTTGCCGAGACGTCTTGTAGAGGTTGTCCAAAAGGTAATCATCGCAATAAATAAAACAGCGATATAGGGAATACAAGCTGAAATAGTTCCTACGAATAAAAGCAGTCCTTGATAAATGAGTGAACCACCAGATTTTCCAAATCGCGCTCCTATAACATCAATGGGGGCTTTGCCTTTATATTTAAGATCGTGTGGAAGAGGGATAAAGGCCATATTTTGTGTCGTGTCAAATAAAGAGTACTTTACGGCCTTACTTAGGCAGTGTTGAAGGCTTCCAAAAAAGACAGCAATTGCTAAAGGAGTCATGATGATAGATGTAAGCCCTTGAAAAGAGCTTCCAAAGACTAAAAAGCAAAAAAAGCCAGCTCCTGTAAGGCCCATCGCTATTGGGGTTATCAAAGCTGTTTTGGTCCAGCCAAAGCGTTCAATTATTTTAGGAATAAAGAAAGTAATAAGCAGCGACAATAATCCCACTGCAGAAGTGACATTATTCATATAGTAGTTGAGTTCTTGTGGAGAAGAGCAATAGAGATGCAGGCGATCTTTCCAGACCACATCCATTAAGTTGATCACTAGGTTATAAGAAACTACAAGAGCTGCAATATACGATAGGTATTTTGACTGCGATAATAATTGGAAGCTTTCTTTTAAAGAGGGTTTCTTCTTTTTGAATGATTTAGCAGTCACGGAGTGTAAGTTGGGATAGGATTTTTCGGTAAGGATAGTTTTGCTCTGCCATCTAAAGAGAAGCATGACTATGAGTCCGCCAGCAGTCACTGTTAAAATAAAGATAGAGACCATGCTATTCCAAGATCCTTTGACTGCAAAGCCAAGCATGTTGGCTGTAAATCCTGAGACCAAAGCTGCTAAATTGGATGCGATACCAAACACACCATAAAATCGTTTGGCTTGATTGATGGGAGTGACTTCGTTTGCAACCCCCCAAAAAAGAGTACTTAAAACAATACTGCTCCAAAGCTCTGCAATCACATAAAAAAGAGAAAGGGTCCAATATCTATATAAATCAATGAGCCCAGCAAGACCCTTATTGGGAAAAATGGTTTGCAAGTAATCTGCCGATTGATGTGGGTGAAGAACATCCCGTAGAGGATAAAGGACGAAAGCAAATAGCAGAAAGAAGCCAATAAAGCTGGAGGTAATAATATAGAATGTTTTTTCTTGGCTAAAGTAATGTGTTAATTTTGTAAAAAAGTAAGTGAGGAGGATGGCAATGGGAAGTATTCCCCAAACTTTGATATATGGTAGTACCTTAGCCCCTGCTGCTGTGATAATTAACGTATCTTTCATCGGTCTTAATATTCCATAATTAAAACAGATTAAGAAGAGAATTACAAATAGAGGGATGAATTTTCTAAATTCATGGCGATGAATAGGCCACAAAAAAGAACGAAAAAAACCAAATTCTTTAGTTAAGCTTTGTTCCATCCGAAATAACTTTCTAATAAGGGTTGTTGGAGAATACGAATAATAAAAGGTAATTCTAGCATATTTCTTACTTAATTGCGAAAGATTAAAAAAGTAAAATAAAATTTTGTAAAAGTGAAAAATTTAAAAAAAACTCTTTCAACTAGCCGTTAAAAAGTAATTTTTGTATTCTCCCAATCAGCTCAACCCTGTATTAGGCATGATGCAAAAAAATAAAAAAATCTTTTACTTTGCGCTCTGTTTTTTCTTAATGCTTCCCCCCTATTTACTGTTTCAAAAACTACCTTTGTCAAAATTTAATTTCATTTTTTGGACTGTTTGGGGAGTTGTTGGTTGGGTCTTTTTGAGAAACTTATGGAAGCTTCTTGCCGAATCCGCCGTTCAGGGGGAGCTTAGCTCCTTAAAAGATAACACGATTGAACAAGACTTAGAAGAGTACAAAGTGGAAAATCGCGGATTAGCCAAACAGCTTAACCAATTGTTAAATGAATTTAGTCAAAAAAATGAAATTGAAAAGGTGCTGAATAAAAAAATTGAACAATTGAAGGAGATGCACCAAAATCAAGAAAATGAATATCAATTTTTAAATCAAGACCTGCAGAGTCAGCTGGATAAAAGAGAGCGCAGCCTCTCTGAATCCCGTATATTAGTTAAAGAGCAAAGGCAAGTGATTGAAAAAAAACAAGCTGAAATTAACATTTTGAATTTGCAAATCAATGATTTGAAGTATGAGATTGAAAATCTATTACAGATAGAAGAGCAAAAAAGAACTTTTTTCCCAGAAGAGAAATCAGAGAAAACTTCTTTGATCACAAGTGAAATAGCCAAAGTTCCTAAAAAACCTCTAACGCTCAAAGAAAAGCTCCAATGGTATATTGATTTTGCAAGGCAGCTCACAGAAACCAATCCATTTGCAAAAAGAGGAAGCCATTTTCCTTTTGGAAATCTTTTGATAGACCAAAGACGTTTGTTTGATCGTCTTGAAAGTGACGAATCTGAAGTTGTATTAGTTTACTCCCTCCAAGAAAATAGATTTATCTTTGTGAATCATCAAGTTAAGAATCTGCTTGGATGGAATCCAGATCAATTTATCAAAGACTTCTCTTTTTTAGTGCAAAAGGGTTTAGATCAATGGCAAACGGCTGTGCGATCATTAGCAGAGGCTGAAATTCAAGAGATTCGTCTTTTAGTAAAAACCCATTCGGGACAAAACATCTTGACAAATTGCTATTTGAAAAACATTTCTGAAGGTGTCTTTGAAGGTCATGCAATTGGTCTTTTATCTTCAATTGCGAAACGTTAAGCACTCTTTTTTAGTAAAAGATATATAACTCTACCAAGTTTTTGAGCTTGGTAGAGTTAGATCAAAACAATCTTTTATTTTCCTAAACTGCAGAGGGCATAAAATATTGCATTTGAGGTGCGAGAAATATTTTATGAGCGGGATTTTCTGAAATACTTTTTAATCCTTCTTTTTGTTTCTCTGCAGTTAAGATTTGTGCTGCATGCTCTGCGCCAACTTCTTCTTTAAGTTCTCTCAAATAAATCTTTTCTGACTCAGCTTGCATCTTTAATGCTTTGGATTGCGCTTCACTTTCTACAAGTAGAGCCCTTGCCCATCCCATTGCATTTAGCTCTACGGCTTCAGCGTCTGATTTGGCTCTCATTAACTTGGCTTCAGCCTCTCCTTGAGCTAGCAAAACTTGTGCTTTTCGCTCTTTTTCAGCAACCATTTCCTTCATCATGGCTTTAGCGATTTCATCAGTATAAGTTAACTCTCGAATTTCAACTCTTGAAAGCTCCACCCCCCACTTAATCAGTGTCTCTGATAATTCTGAATTAATCTTTTCGCTTAATTGGCGTCGCGAGGAAAAAAGTTCATTTAGGCTCAGCGTTCCGATATTTGCTCTTAAACTATTTAATGCCAGTTCTGAAATCATTGTTGGCAGATGATCTGTTGCATACACTGCTTTTTTAGAATCAATAATTTTCCATCCTATGGAAGTGTTTGCTTGTATGATGACATTGTCTTTGGTTTGGCAGTGACGAGTAGGAGTATTTGTTTGTTGTTCGGATTTTTCAATGAGATAGCCGCTTTTATTGGCAATATTTCCCCAAGATGTAAGACTCTTTGTCGTATATATTCCTGGGATGTAAAAATATATCCCAGCTTCTTGAACTCGACTAAATTGTCCAAACCGTTCAATAACGGCTGTGTGCCCTTCTGGAACCCATGATATACACATATCCTCTCTCCTTTTTGTTTTTTGTATTGAAGCCAGCAATAATTAATCAGGGACATTAAGAATTGATAAAGAAAAGAATTCTAAATTATTTTGAGTAATTTTTTTTCTTCCCAGCTTTTTAAAAAAGAGAGAATAACTTCTTGAGGAAGATCAACATAATCAGCCAGCGGCTTCAGAAAAAAAAGATTTTTTTGCGAAGGAATTAAATCCATTAATAGACGCATCTTTTGAATATTTTTTGGAGCATGAGAGCCAAAAGCTCTTTGTCCTGGATCTATATACAAATTGTAGTCAGGGTGAGATAGGCATAACGTTCCTGAAAACTTTTTTTCTATTAAAACAAGCTTTTCGAGTTCTAAAATCGTTTGATACAAAAGTTCAATAGATTCAAAAAAAGCCTCCGTTGAAAGAATTGTTAGATCATCTTTATGGGTATGGTACTCAGGATATGGAAATCTTGATAGGCTACACATAGGAATCTGATAGCCTTGCCAAATATATTCGTCATTGCAAATAATGCTTTTGAAGGGGCCTTGATTAAAAAAAAGATTGCATTGCTGCATTTTCTCTAAAAGGATTTTTTCAATTTGAGAGCCTTCATTGAGACTTCTCTGTAAAGCTAAAGGAGTTCGAGATCCTAGCATCTCTAAAAAGCAGGATTCCAAAATAGATTTTTTTTTAAGTGAATTATGTCCTAGATAGAATTCTGAGCCGATGATTTCGGGGACTAAAATAAGGTGATAACTAAATTTGGTGTCTAGTTTAGAGAGTTTTTGAAATAGCTCTACCCCAACAGCTACCCCGGCTAGATCGTCATTGACCATTCCAGGATGGTCTAAATGAGCCACAAAAGCAAAACCATAGGGAGATTGTCCACTTTTTGTATATTCAGCAACTTTTAGACATCCAGGTGCTTCTTTGGTTTTGATTTCTACTTTATAAAAATCCTCCTTCAAAGAGTCATAGAATAATTTAGGGACGCAAAAGCCCCATGTCCGTTCCCATGGTCTATAAAATTGTCTGAAGTGATAAGGGATAGCTTCAGGGTCTCGGTGATCAAAGTGAAGGTGATTTAAAAGCTCTTCTCTTGAAACAAAGCCACTATAAGATGTAGACAGGCCAATTATTTTTAGAGGGTGGTCAACTTCGTAGATGATTTTTTTTTGAGAATCTTGAATATAAGCCACTTCTAAATCCCACTTTGGGGGAATTTGCCATCCATTATGAGGCTTTTGATATTCATGAATAGTAAAAGGCAAGATGCGATTTAAGCTTTGCAAGCAGTCATCAAAGTCATTAGAACAAAAATTTCTATTTTTCAAAAATAATTCTTGAATAAGTGAAAGACCAACGGATTCAATAGCAGGCATTTTTGACTCGAAAAATTATCCTGTTCATGCCTTTTTAAAAATTAAAAAACAAAGTTTATCTTTCTGGGCCATTTTCAAGATAAAATAAGAATAAAAGAGCATTGTTTCAAATTTTCATTTGGTTAAGCTGAAAGCTTCAAGGGAAAGGGAAAGAGTTAGCTTAAAAATAGGGGTAAAAGGCTGCTTTTCTGAACCAAAAGAGTGAATTTGAACCTAAAAAAAAAGAATTCTAAAAAAGAAGAAAAAAATCTTAACTTGTTGATTTTACGAGAGAAAAAACAAAATAAAATAAAAAAAAAGAAACAACAGTTGTGTTAAATTCGGAGCTCACATATATTCTTGCTTACTTTTTAACGATTAACTCAAAAAATTGAGTAAGTAGTTAGAAAAATGGCGACAAGAGCGCCAACGTTATTTGACAGTACAGATGGCTTTTATGTGCAAATATAAGCTCTAGCTTACTTTATATAAAGTTTAGCTATAAGCTAACGTCAAAAGTTTTATTTTTTTTGAGAATTTGATCTTGGTTCAGATTGAACGCTGACGGCGTGGATGAGGCATGCAAGTCGAACGAAATATGTGAGCTTGCTCATATATTTAGTGGCGAAAGGGTTAGTAATACATGGGTAATCTACCTTTAACCTGGGAATAACAGTTGGAAACGACTGCTAATACCGAATGTGATAAACGACAAGCATTTGTTGTTTATTAAAGTTGGGGACCGAAAGGCCTAACGGTTAAAGAGGAGCCCATGGGATATCAGCTAGTTGGTGTGGTAAAGGCGCACCAAGGCTAAGACGTCTAGGCGGATTGAGAGGTCGACCGCCAACACTGGGACTGAGACACTGCCCAGACTCCTACGGGAGGCTGCAGTCG
>CAZTEX010000024.1:0-1667 GCA_964612505.1 uncultured bacterium
ATGGGGTATCGACAAGTGGTTAAGTCAGCAGACTTTGAATCTGCCACCGAAAGTCCGAATCTTTCTACCCCTATTTTAGGATTACATCCAGCAACTCAAACCTTCACTGTAAATGAAAAAACTGTAATCCGAGTGTTAAGATTGTTCACAGCAACAAAACTTTTAGGCAAAAAAAACAAAAGCAATCTGATTAAACACGAAAGTAATAAAATGTTAAATTCAAAATTAATTCAAGCCTTATCTACCAAAGATACTTTTACAAATAATGGTGCGATCACAAATTCGACATCATTGTCTTCAGTATTAGATTTATTTTTCATTGCTGGCGCATCAAGAACAATGGATGAACAATCTATTTGTAACATGCTGACAAAAGCATATGATGAAAATCCAACTTTAACTTTGAAAGTAATTTTTTGGGCTGGCGATATTCGAGGCGGACAAGGTGAACGAAGATTTTTTCGTTTAGCTCTTAAATGGCTCGAAGCATATCATTCTTCAGTATTAGAAAATATTCTACATTTGGTTCCTGAGTTTAATCGGTGGGATAGTTTGTTTGAATTAAATTCAACAAAAGTATTTGATCTGGTAAATTCCGCATTAACTGCCAATAATCAGTTATGTGGAAAATGGATGCCTCGCAGAAAGCAATATAATAATTTTGCTGGTAGATATCGAACCCATTTCAAAATTTCGCCAAAAATTTACCGATCGATAATTGTTGCAAAGACAAATGTTGTCGAAACTCAAATGTGTAAAAACGAATGGTCTGAAATTGAATATGAAAAAGTTCCATCAGTAGCATTCAGTAAATATCGCAAAGCATGGAAACGTAACGATGAAACAAGATTCAGTTCGTTTTTAAGCGAAGTAGTCAAAGGTGAAAAGAAAATTAACGCTTCAGTTATTTTTCCTCACGATATTTACAAATCATTTAAAACAGGTGGTGATGAGTTAAGTGTCAACGCGCAATGGAAATGTCTCCCTAACTATTTGGAGAATTCGGAAGAAAGAATTCTTCCTGTTTGTGATGTAAGCGGTTCAATGCAAGGATTACCAATAGAAATTTCGATTTCACTGGGTCTTTACTTTTCTGAAAGAAACAATTCATTTTTCAAAGATTCTTTTATTACATTTAGCGAGAAACCAAAGCTAGAAACTTTAAAAGGAAGTTTGACACAACGAATTCGACAATTAGAAACTGCTGATTGGAGAACAAACACTAATCTAATTGCAGTGTTCGATTTGATTTTAAATGCGGCACTATCAAATAGATTATCAAATGAAGACTTACCAACATTGTTGGTAATCATTAGTGATATGGAATTTGACGTGGCATGCGGAAATCAGACAAATTTTGAAGTGATTCAAAGTAAGTTTGATAAAGCTGGATATAAGACGCCATCTTTGATTTTCTGGAATGTCAATGGAAGAGAAAATAATGTTCCAGTAAATACCAAAGATCAAAATGTTGCATTGGTTTCAGGAAGTAGTCCTGTGACAATTAAAAGCATTTTGAGCGCAAAACAAATTACTCCAATGGATGTAATGATGAACACATTGAATAACAAACGTTATGATTGTGTAAGAGTTTGATTTTCATAAGATTACATGCAGCAAAACTTTATTTCTATTAAAATAAACAAATGTAATCTGGAAAACAAAAA
>CAZTEX010000024.1:1767-8421 GCA_964612505.1 uncultured bacterium
CATTCAATAAATTTTCATCTGATTGGTCATGCTTTCAAATGAATAAAATTTGCAACCTAATCAAGTAGTTTTAATTCTGGAAAGTTCGCATAGTCTGGTCGAGTGCGGCGGTTTGCTAAATCGCTAATCCTTTTAAAGGATTCAAAGGTTCAAATCCTTTACTTTCCGTCAAAAAAAACTAAATTTATAAGGATTATAATTAAGTTTATAATCCTTATTAGTTATGGTCAAAAATCGATATTTAAATCCAACAATTCTTTTACGATAGTTCAGATAAAGATTAGACATGGCACAAAAAATATGTCCTCAATGCTCGCAAGGAATGGGTCCTAGAAGTAAATCATGTCCTAAATGTGGTTACGAATATCCCCATTTACAAAATGGTTCGTCTAAAAAAGAAGCTGAGTACGAAAATGATAACATTAAGCCCGGTAAAAGAAATTGCTCAAATTGCAAATTTGAATATTCGTCAGATGACTATCGAGTAGATAATTATGGTACGGTTACGTATCATTTCAAATTTGATCATTATTGCAGTTATAGTTGTGTAGCGGACTCTTCAAATAAAAAAGATTTACTACTACTTCAACTTTTAACTGAAATTGACAATTCGACTTCAAATGAACTTAAGTCTTTTGTCGAAAGAAAAGAAGAAGAGTCCGAAGTTAGTTCTTTAATTGCGGATATTTTTTCTCGTGAAGAAGCTCTGAAAGAAGACGAAGAATATCGAAAAACACATCCTGAAATTGTGTTAACTTCTAATCCTAGAAAAAGAGTTGCTCCTACTTCTATTGAAGAGTGTGAAGACGCGGGAATTAAACCTCCTCCTAAGATTGGTGATTACGTTCCGAAAGAACCTGAAGAGGAGATCAATCCGTTCAAAGCTTTGTTGCTAGGAATTAAATCTCCGGTTATTGAAAGCGAAGAAGAAGAGGATGAAGAAGAGGAAAAAGAATTAGAAGTAACGCCTACTCCACCAAAACCATTGAGCATTGCCGAACTATTCGCAAAATCAAGTCCTAACCCGATTGTCCCACCTACTCCTTTTAAATTCGTAACTCCTGTAATTCCCGTGACGCCAACGATTTCGAATCCGATTTCAAATTCATATGATTCCGTTTCTAAACCGACTCAAGGGCAACGAAAATGCGGAGCTAAAGATCGAGCTAAGGGTTTAATGGTAGGATGCGGAAAAATCAATGGTGTTCGCGTCAAGCAATGCATTTGCGGATACACATTTCCCTAAAGGCTTCATGACTTACAATTTATTTTCCGAAATAAAAAAAGCTATTCTTTGCTCTAAACAACTGGTTCAGAAAAATGAAAACTTTAGCAAGTTTCTGATAAAGCATCAAGGTAAAGATTACGATGATTTTTCTTTCTTAGTGAGAGATTCATTTGAAGTTGAACTGATTTCAAATAGCGATTTTACAAATTACGAAATTGTATGTGGAGTCTCTGACTCAGAACCAGAAAAAAGCACATTGTCAAATATTATCGAAAGTGAATTAGAATCTTTTGATTTTGATGATTCTCTTTTGAAATTTTATCTGAGTCTTAAAGTAAAAAAACACATTCATCTAACGATAAATTTTGAATTTTTAGTAGGATATGTTAATGAAAAAGATTCCTTCGTTCTAAGAAAAAATAAAAACGGGAAAAGTAAAAATGAATTTGTTTTTGTTTCGAAAAAAATCCCAGGTTTATTTGAAGTTGTGAGTACAAATAATTATTCGATAGGATTTGTAAATTCGTTATCTGAAACAGCATACACAATTGATCGGTTGAATAAGTTAAAAGCTTACTTTTGTGAACTAAACGAAAAAATTAAACATGAATTACATCTTCCATTTTATGAACTTAAATGGTATTATGGAAAATGTACGAATACTTGTGAGAAATCTTTAGAAGAATTACAATCGATTATTCGGACAATTGTGAGCAATGATTCAATTGTATTGTCCGAATCGAGTGATGATTCACAATTCTCAGAAATAGTTGAATATTGGTTAGATGCTAATTGTGACTCTTCAGTCAGAAATCTGATAAGTTGTAATCAGTACAATATTTATCATTCTAATTCCGTTCATGAACAGTGGATTACAATTGTTGACTTCCTATCTGAAGACTCAGAATTTCAAATAATGAGCCCTTCCTGAAGCTCCTGCGAGCCTCGCTGTGAGGTTTTCGAAGATAACGCAGAGTAGGTCAAGCCTCATTCGAAAGTCTTACAGTGAAGCATTTTGCTCGTTTGAACACTGTTATCCAGACCGAACTAATCATGACGAGTAAATAGTTAGGATCCAAATGAACAGATTTATAATCGAATCGCACAATTCTTCTAAATTTATCAAAAGAAATGATTTAATAAATTCTAATAAATTATTTATCAAGCGAGGATTTAGTTTATCGAATAAGAATTCCTCACTCAGTCAGTCTATTTACTTGGATGGTGCTTTCAAAGGACCTCTTTTTGATTCAAAGAATAAAATTTTCTCATTAGATCATCATGAAAACTGCGTACGACAAATAACTAAATCTACTTGCGAACAGGCTTTATTGTTCGCAAAATACGGAACATTTGACAACACAATATACGATGTTATTGGGAACGATCCTGATTTAGATACGGTAATAGCAGGCTGGATTTTACTAAATATTGACGAAATTAAACAATCTAAAGTATATCAGAAGTTATTACCTTTAGTTTTAGTTGAAGGTAATATTGATTCGTACGGATTTGGATATGAAGATATTCTCGGATTATCTACAGATGTAGTTTCACAAGAAAAAAATCGTATTAATTGGTTGCGAGAAGATGAGGTCACACTCAAACAATTAAATAAATGGGGCACAATAGACTATGTTGACTATACATTATCCGTATTTGATAAGCTTGATGAATTTTTATTGTTCGATTCAAATAAAAATTGTGATATCTCACCTAGAATAAACAATCGTTATATGTTGAATAACGGAAAGTTTCTTCTCTTTATAGAAGATGAAAAATTAGGAATATATGACGTTGAAGAAGCGTTTGTAAAAAATGATAGTGATATTCAATGCATTATTTTGTCAAGTGGTAATGGTAAATATTCTATAAAACTATCTGGTATTCTAAGTAGTTTTTCATTAGATTTTGTATGGATGTCACTTTCTAATTCTGAAATGCTTGCGAAGATAAATAAAGGCATCACTGCTGATAGCAATCCCGATTTGTATTTTACTAATTGGGGAGGTAGTTTAAATATAGGGGGAAGTCCACGATATTCAGACGGAAGGTCTTCTTATTTAAAAACTGATAACATAATTCAATTAGTTTTAAACGAGTTAAACAACCAATGAAAATTCATATCTGTAATTGCGGAAGTGGTAAAGAATCCTGGTGGATTTGCGATGCACGAGGAATTCCGCTAACTAGAGTGTGTGATGAGTGCGAAGAAATTAAAAAGAAATCATATCGAGTCGATGTTTTGTATGATTCGAATTATGAGTGTAACGAAGAAATCGAAGAGGATTAAATGTCAGAAATTTTATTCAAAGGAACCGTGACAAGTTCTCCATGGGAGTCAGAAGATCGTAGTTTTGATTTCATCATTAGAAATGATTTAAATGACTTCGCAATAACGGACACGTTTACAGGGGAGCGTTCCATTGATAACAAAATGAGCATCTATTGGTATTTTTATTACAATCTAAACTCAAAATCGATAAGTGAGTTGATTTGGAATTGGTTAAAAACTACAAGTAGTGATTGGGGAATTCATTACGATAACATCGAATGTCAAGTAGAACATGATTTAGATTGGCTTCACGATTTATTTGACGGCGAAGATAAATCCGAATTGATTAAAGAGTTAAATTTACCTCGAACAAAAGACTCTTTGAAATTACTTCTTTCGGGATTAGAAGAAAGAAGTAAAAATAATCGTTTTTCACAATCGAAAGATTATCCAGATTTTAGAAAATTTCTTTATGGCTTCTTTTTAAATAATTTAGTTTTGATTGAGTAAAGTTTTTATGAAGAAAAAACATAATCTGACCGAAGATCAAATAAAATTATTTGAAACACTTAAAGTTAAGGATGTAGCTTTAATTTTAAATGTTTCTCCAAAAACTGCTCAGACTTTAAAGAAAAGGTTTCGACCTGATTTAGTCAAAAAATTACGTAAACATTCAACTCAGGAATTAGAAGTTAGATTAAAAGATGCAATCTCAACTGTTCCGATTAACACGTCTTTTAATATTTCCAAATTTTGTAATAAATTTGAATATAATCAATGCCAAATCAGTTCATATTTGTGTGAATTAGTTGCTAATAAATATGGATTAGATTATTTAAAACGTTCTACAATCATTGAGCATAATTATAGTAATTATAGTCGAAAATTGTGTAGTTGTGATATTTGTAAATTAAATGCTTCAGTGTATCAAAGATACAAAGTAAGAAAAATTTATTTATCTAACAAGCAAGTTGCCGAATGGGTTTCGATCTATAAAGATTTGTATGATAATGATAAGAGTCGATATAAAAAAGTATTCTATTCTATCATGGATAAAGAAGTAGCTAAACTTTCAGCTACTGAAATTGCAACTAAGTACTAACCAATGACACTTTACCAAATCAAACAACCGCTTAGAAAGATTTTAGAAAGTTTTTCTCCCAATAACCTAAGAATAGGTACGGGTGAATTTTCAATCACCCCTTCCTATGAAATCATTGCAAAATTTGAAACGTTATTTCACGATGAATATAAAGGTGAAATACGTTTGAACAAAAGACAAATCAAAAGTCTTTTGACTAATGTCGAGTTTTCCACATTAGTTTCGCTTCTGACTAAAGAAATTGAGAATTACTAAATGAAATTACAACTTTTAGCCGACAATCGATTGTTTGACTCAGGTAAGTGCGAAACTTGC
The DNA here is from genome assembly GCA_964612505.1 of uncultured bacterium. Classification (GTDB taxonomy): domain Bacteria; phylum Chlamydiota; class Chlamydiia; order Chlamydiales; family JAAZZY01; genus JAAZZY01. Next base: position 6,688 of record CAZTEX010000024.1, read on the forward strand.
AAATTTTCTCATTCTTGGTTAGAACACGGCGCCTGGGATTGGGATTGTTCAAATAAAAATTTTGATAAGCTTCCTGGCCTAGATGAAGATGAAAATGAAATTGAATGGGGAAGTAGGCAAAAATGCATTTTATGGGAACCAATCGAGTTTTCGTTATGCAAGAAACACAATGAATGGAATCCTATTGACGCTTCTTGTTCTGAGTGCGAAGCCGAGTATATTAATTCATTGAATGGAGAAGAATATGGATTCTGAATGTATGCTTGACAAATACTTATTACTCACTTCAAAATCTGAATTTCTTTGCTTCTCTCCGACATTAAATGAGTACTACTTGTCAACTACTAAAACTTCCGATTTAGTAGTTTTATTTTCTCCTCAAAAGGAACAAGAAACAATCAACTTGTATTCCAATATTATTGGAATGTTTCTTACACCAGTATTATCATGAATTTTTTAGAAGGTTTCAACAAAAAAATTAAAGAGATTGAAGAAGCTAAAACCATCAAGCCAGAAACTTCTAAATCGAATAGTCCCGGGCCTGGTAAAAAACTGTGTAATCAGTGTAATAATTATATCGGAGCAAGAACTCAGATTTGTAAATGCGGAAAAAGTTTTGCGAAGTTTAAACAACAAGAACTTCCAATTACTGTTCCTACTTTAGAACCAAAAGAGTTTGTTATTCCTGAAAATCCTGAATATGTTTACGAGCATCTTCGTACGGATACATGGGAAAAAGTGCAAGCTGCTCATCTTGTTGAAAATAAGGATTCTTTAAGTGAGAAGAATCAAAGAATTTTTGTTCCTAGCGAGTGGCGATATCCTTGTAAAACTATTGATGAAGTTTTGAATAGGACTGGTGTTCCTTGGTCAGCCACTCTGAAGGAAGATCTCAATCGTATCATCGTAAAATGTATTCCAACAACTAACTTTCGACCGCATGAAAATCATCGTCTTGGAATGCTTCAAGAAATGATTGTTGTAGAATTGATTGACGCATGACACAACGAGCTGAAATTAAAAAATTAAAACGACAATTGAGTATCGGTGATGATGTTACTTGGGGAAATGCCAACAAAAAACATAAAATTGTTGATATCACAAATGATGGAGTTATTGTAGATGTAACAGGTGAAATAGATTGCGATATTTGGGCAGCAAAACAATCAGATGGTAGATTTTTCTACGGTGTTCCCTTTCATTCTAATCGCGGAACAGCCCCGATTCGCAAGGTTTGATTAATTAATATGATCGAACTAACGAAAAATACTTATTGGGAAATTGAATTCGAACTAATTGAAAAATTAGTACTAGAACATTTTTCTATTCAACTTGATTTACCAGAAGATATGGATTTTCATAATAGTACCTATTATGTTGTAGGCGAAACTTCTAAAGACCCTGAACAAAATTTAGATGAAGGAACAATCGAGCATTGTCTGCTATGTCTAGAAACTAGAATTGAAAGATTAGACCAAGCAGTATGGTGTTTAGTAATGAAAGATGTATTACCAGAAGGTAGTTACTTAGTCAGTGTATTTTGGTGAAACATGAACAAATTCAACTTAGACATTAATTCTAAAAATTATTATGGTCTAGCTTTAGAAATTGCTGATCAATATTCAGAAGAAAGACTTAAAAAATATCAAGATCAACGAATCGAAAGAGGATTCGATGACACAGAATGGTATTCGTTAGATCATTCAATTTTAAGATTCGTATTACCTCGTTTGA
>CAZTEX010000025.1:0-8272 GCA_964612505.1 uncultured bacterium
AATTGGTATGAAAAGGCACAAAAACAATGGTACTCGAATCGATAGTGCTGCCTATAATTTTGCTTAATTGGAGTCTAATTTGATTGATATCTGTAGCGCTATTTAAGGCCGAAGACAATGCGATCGTTTGCGACACCTGTTTCCAAAGTTTCGGCAAGTCCGGATCGTTTTTATCGATAATTCCTCCCGCTAACATTCTGCTAAAAATTCCACTTTCCTGTTTCAAATTTGATGCTTTTTTAGTGGATAAATATATACAATTAAATTTTATATTTGCGGCTATGAATTCGTTTGCAATTAAAAAAATAGGCTTGGACCAATTGGTCCCACTACAAGAAATAGGACGCAAAACCTTCTATGATACTTTTTTTGAGTCCGATTCCGAAGACAATATGGCTTTGTATTTAGCTACTAGCTTTTCGGCCGAAAAACTGACGGCTGAGTTGGAAAATCCGAACTCTGAATTTTATTTTGCCTACCATAACGAAGAGGTTATTGGCTATTTAAAAGTCAATTTTGGCCCTGCTCAAACCGAACTTCAAGATGAGAGTTCGCTCGAAATTGAACGCATTTATGTGCTTCAAGACTTCCACGGGAAAAATGTAGGTCAAAGCCTTTTTGAAAAAGCCATTGCTATCGCAAAAGCCAATTCTTGCAGCTATGTATGGTTAGGCGTTTGGGAGGAAAACCATCGCGCGCTTCAGTTCTATACCAAAAATGGTTTCGTCGCTTTTGACCAACATCAATTTATCTTTGGCAATGAAGTACAAACCGATATCTTAATGAAGTTAGTGTTGTAATGTCTTAATTATTTATCATTCCAACCTATAGCATAGCCAAAAAACGCGGCTGCTACGGCCAAATGAACGAATAAAACGGCTTTCTGCCAAGTGGGTCTGTCATTCCATTTTTGTTCTTGATCAAACGGATCAAAAATCAAACCAATTGCAAAAGAAGATGCGGCTTGCATATAATCTTTTGAAAAGAAGGCTTGGAATAGCCCAACGAGAATAAATCCGATGTAAAGAAATTTGTTAAATGATGTTTTCATAATTGTTTGTTTGTAAATCAAAAATAGACTTTTTGATGAATGCAACAAAAAAAGCCCTTACATTGCTGTAAAGGCTTTTTTGATTTTGTTGAATTAAAATCAGTCGTAAATTCAGTTTTTTCAGATTTAAAAAAAAGCTAACTTAGCGTATTATTTAACCCGATCAAATACAACTAATGTGTAAAAATGCACTTCCTCTTTTACTTTTTTTGCATATTGTGTTGTACTTCAGTCCTGTTTATAGTCAAGTAAAAAAAGACACTACAGCGCTATCTGAAATAATAGTAGATGCTTCCCCTATCAAAAATGTACTTCAAAACACCGCTTCTTCCATCGTTTTAATTAGCAAAGCCGATATCAATAGAACCGATGGAATACTACTCACTCCCGTTTTAAATAAAATACCAGGCGTATTTATGCAGCAAGGCGCATTAAATACTAATAGAATTTCTATTCGCGGTATTGGAGCGCGCGCACAATACGGAACGAATAGGATAAAAGCCTATTTTGATGGAATTCCTATAACTTCTGGAGATGGGGAGACGGTTATAGAAGATATTGATATTGCATCCATCGAAAAGATAGAAATAATTAAAGGGCCCAACTCAACTAGTTTTGGCTCCGGTATGGGAGGAGTAATTCATTTATTTTCAAGAGAAACACCATTGTTGCAATCGTTTGGCAAATCAAACATTAATTTTGGGAGTTTTGGGTTGATACAGCAACAATTGTCTGGCGGTTTCAGTGATACGAAATCAAACTTGATTTCAAGTTATTCCAATATAACCCTTGACGGACCAAGAGAAAATAGTTCCTACAACAGGGGAAATTTCAACTTGTTTGGAAAACAAAAATTAGGAAATAATGGATCTTTATCTTTTATCGGAATTTACACCAAGCTTAAAGCATACATCCCGAGCTCTTTAAGCGAAAAAGACTTCAACAACAACCCCAAAAAAGCAGCGTCAACATGGGCAGCAGCTCAAGGATATGAGTCCTACGACAAGTATTTATTTGGATTAAGCTATGATTATCAAGTCTCCAATAAATGGTCATTAAATTCAAGTGTTTTTTCAAATTATAAAGAGGCTTACGAAACCAGACCTTTTGATATTTTAGATGAAAACACCCGTTCTTTGGGAATTCGTTTAAATATTAATTACAAAGACCGATTACTTTCTTTTCCTTTCGAATTTAGTTTTGGTACCGAAATTGCTTTGGAAGAAAACGACTATTCTCTTTATAAAAACCTATACCTATCTCAGCCTGGACGAGGCAGCCTACAAGGGAATTTGTTCAGCGCCATTGACGAAGAAAGAAAGTACTCCAACTATTTTATACAAATGGAGTTTTGGGTTTCCAAAGCTATTCATTTAGAAACTGGATTTGCATTAAATTCTACCGCGTATTCATTTAAAGATGTATTCCAAACGCCTCAAAATTCAAGCATTCAAAACTATACTTTTGGAACAATTTGTTCGCCAAGGATTGGTCTTTCATATAAGGTAAGCAATGGAAAAAACATATATACCTCTGTTGGTAAAGGATTCTCAGTTCCTACATTTGCCGAAGCCTTAACTCCAGAAGGTAAAATCAATACCAATTTGGAACCAGAAATCGGTTGGAATTACGAAATTGGATTCAAAGGAAATTGGTTGGACAATAAATTATATACAGAGGTAGCTCTGTTTAGCGCACAAATTGAAAATTTATTACTAGCACGACGGACAGCCGAAGATCAATATGTTGGACTAAATGCGGGCTCGAGTTCTCACCCAGGAATAGAATTTACAGTGAATTACAATATTGTGAAATCTGATAGTTTTAAAATTACTCATTATTTTTCAGGCGCAATAAATTATTTTAAATTTAAGGATTTTATTGATTTAAACGTCGATTATTCAGGTAATCAACTTACCGCAGTTCCCCAAAAACAATTGAATTATGGATTAGATATTATTACAAAATCTGGGATTATTATAAATACGTCTTATAGAACCGTAGGAAAAACACCCATAAATGATGCGAATACAAAATATACCGAAGCCTATGCTTTACTTGATCTTAAAACGACCTATGCTTTTAAGATTTTTAAGAAATTAAATGCAGAATTAACTGCCGGCGTCAACAATGCATTGAATGAGAAATATGCAGCCTCTATCGTGCCTAATGCGTTAGGTTTTGGCGCAGCTCCGCCACGATATTATTATCCAGGTAATCCTATAAATTATTATGGAGGGTTCTCCATTTCGTATCTGTTTTGATAAAGTAGTAATGAATTACTTTATTGCTTCACATCTTCAACTTGGCTTAAAGTAATCATTTTGTTATGCTTGTTGCTCCAGGAGTTTCTAATGTAATTCATTACGTCGGCAACTTCTTGATTTGACAATCCCATGGGAGGCATGGCATTATTGAATTTTTTGCCATTTACTACTATTGGGCCTGTTTGTCCAAATTTAACCGCATAAATACTTTGAGTTATTTTATCAGACAACCAATTGGATCCATCCAAAGTAGGAAAATTCTTCAAATCGCCTTTCCCATCTGCCATATGGCATTGGATACAAAAATCAGCATAAATTTCTTTCCCGCTCTCTATGCTTTTTTCTAGAGGTGATTTTTCCTGAACTACTTTCGTAAATGTCGAATGATTTTCCTTTGATGAGAAATTAAAAGAATAGAAAAGCAATGCCGTTAATCCTAATATGTATTTAACTTTTATCATCCTAATTAGGGATTATTTTAAGAATGCCTTTCCCTTCAACGGCGATGTAGATAAATCCATCAGGGCCTTGAGCAATGTTTCGTATACGACCAATATCAGTAGCAATTTTTTGACGTCCAATAATTTCATTCCCTTTCAATTTTACCCATTCCAAGTATTGAAATTTTAGTGAGCCAATGAGCAAATGTCCTTTCCATTCTGGATAACGATCACTAGTTACAAAAGTTATTCCGCTAGGGGCTATTGAAGGAACCCAATAATAAACAGGGTTTTCAATACCTGGTTTTTCTGTTTGAGTGCTGATAATAGTTTCATCATAATCAATCCCAAACGTAACCAATGGCCATCCGTAATTAGCCGCTTTTTTTATGATGTTGATTTCATCACCTCCTTTTGGTCCGTGTTCATGTTCCCAAATCTCTCCAGTTGTAGGATGTAGTGCCAGTCCTTGCGGATTTCTATGACCATACGAATAAATGGCTTCTTTGGCATCCTTTTGCCCTACAAAAGGATTGTCTTTAGGAATACTTCCATCGTCATGCAATCGGTATATTTTTCCATTATCACGAGTGATGTCTTGTGGGTTTACAAAATGATTCCCTCTATCTCCAGCTGAAAAATAGAGAAACCCCTCTTTATCAAAAATAATTCGAGAGCCAAAGTGCTGTCCTTTAGTCGTATTTGGGCCTGCTTTGTATAAGGTTTCAATTTGTGTTAAGCCTCCATTTTGCAATTTGGCGCGAATAAGTTGGGTGTTTCCACCTTCTCCTTCTCCTTCAGAAGAAGCATATGTTATATAAATCCATTCATTTTGGGCATAATTGGGATGTAAAGCAATATCAAGTAACCCTCCCTGTCCTCTATTGTATACTTTTGGAACGTTTTTAATTTCCGTTTTTACCCCGTTTTCAATTTGGTATAAAATACCGCTTTTTTCGGTAACTAACATTGCTCCTCCAGGAAGCCAAGCCATTCCCCAAGGTATTGAAATGCCCGAAGCTACTGTTTCTAAAGTATAGTTTTTTACTTCCTCTTGAATTGGCGGAAGGTTATTTTTTACTTGTGCTATGGAACTAGCGAATAGGAAAAAAAGTAGTAGGGGTGTCAATTTATTCATGCTTTCGGTTTAGTAATGTTTGTTTTTGTGAATTTTCCTATCGAAGATACTAAAAAGGTTGAATAAAATGGTTTCATAAATACTAAAAACAAAAAAACCTTAGATTGCTGTAAAGGCTTTTTGAAAAATTTATAATGCATCAATTAATACTCTTCTTTTTGTAATCTCGCAACTAATTTGGTATCTATTAGCTCTAAAGACAAAACCATGTCCTTAACCGTTTCTTTGTATTTTTTAAAATGAGGGGTTGCAATATGTGATTGATAGGCTTCAAGGCTCGCATACACTTCAAAAATTGTTATGGAGCTCGCATCTTTTTTATCAGCGACAACCGTATACGATAACACCCCTGGCTCCAATTGTATGGCAGTATTCATTTGCTCATTTAAAGCAACTTGGTAAAGGTCTAGTTGCTTCGCATCGACTTTGATTTTGGCTATTCGATACATCGCCGGGTTTTCTTGTGCGTATGTTGAGAAACACATGTTGTTCAATAAACTCAAAAATAGGATAGTAAGTAGAATTCGCTTCATCATAAAAAAGGTTAGACTACAAAAGTAACCTCTTTTTTTAGATTTCGAAGTGTTCTTTGCTCCGCCAAAGAGCAAAAAATGCAACTTTAACACAATGGTTTAGTAATTGAAAATCAACAAATTAAATATTGAGCTTCGAATAAAATAACAAGAAGGTCAATTAATTGTAACTAATTTCCTGCAAAAGGAGTTCCAAAAATTCCAACCGCTAATTCCGCCCATACTAATAAAAATATTAGTAAAATTGACCCAATCAAAAGAATTCGATAATGCATCGAATTAGTCCTTTTGATGATTTGCTTGATTCCAAAACTTACCAACAAAATAAGCATACCCATAACAATGAAGTCAAAAAAACTCCAATTGACTTCATTGGAAACCAATGTTCCTACTAATGGGAAAAGCAACAATAATAAGGGAGAGTAAACACTCCATTTTTTATTCATCATAATTTCTAATTTTTTATACCTGTTTTTTATATTCTAATAGATCTGATGGCTGACAATCTAAAACTTCACACAATGTGGCTAATGTTGAAAAACGGATTGCTTTTGCTTTACCCGTCTTTAAAATGGAAAGATTGGACAAAGATATTCCTACTCTCTCTGATAATTCATTCAATGACATTTTCCTTTGTGCCATTACCACGTCAAGATTTACAATAATTTCCATCAATTATATGGTTAATTCGTTTTCGGATTTATATCCAATGGCATTAATTAGAAGTTTCTGTAAAATATAGGTAAAAACACCAACAGAAAATGGCCCCATAATTAAAATGATATTAATTAGTACGACTCCTGGGGCATCATCTTGCTGGGCAACATTGAAAATAAATGGTGAACCCATCAAATACATTAAACTGATTAGAAACGAACACACTTTTATAATTCGTAAAGAATTAACGGATGAATCGGTTAATGATAAATTGGCATCAATATTATTCAATAAGTTATACGCTTGATAAAAAACATATAGAAAGGGAATGGTTGAAATAAGAACACCAATTAATATTGGTTGATAATCCCCTAAAGAATCCGATTGGGTAATTTGATACAGCAGGAATCCGCAGAAAGTTAGGACTGCTAAACTTAAAACTAAAAGAATTAACTTTAAAAATAAGGTGGAACTTCTTTCGAGCACTTTTACATTTGGAGTAGCCATTATTGTTTCGTGTTAAATTTAATGACAAAAGTAATAAATTTATTGAAAAACAACAAATATTGTACGAATAACAATTGATACTGTCTTAAGCATATTTTATTTAAATACAAAAAGGGTTACACCATTCAGGTATAACCCTTTTACTTTGCTATTTGATCCTTTTTTTGACAGAAGAAGCAACTTGAATGCGATAATTTAGCGATTGAAAATCAGTAAATTAAATATTAAACTTTGTGTAAAATTGAATGATGCTTACTTATAAATTGTAACTTTTTCTAACCATCAAAAAGTACAACTTATCCGAAAGCCATTTTCTAAGTACTAATAACATTGGGCCGGGTTTACCAACAGCATACCGCATTTGATTACTATTGTCTGTTGCCGACTTGTAAATCATCTTGGCGACAACTTCAGGGCCTTCAGCGTCTTTCATCACTTTCGCCGCAGCATCATTAAATTTTGCAATAAAAGTATCGTACTCATTGGTATAATCTGGCTTTATGAATTGACGACTTCTTCCATAAAAATCGGTTACAATCGGTCCCGGTTCTATCAACTTCAATTTGATGTTGAATTGTGCTAATTCATAATGCAACGACTCTGTAAAACCTTCCACGGCAAATTTAGTAGCGTGATAAATACTGTATAATGGAAACGTAATTTTACCACCCATACTTGAAATTTGAATGATTGTTCCACCACCAGAGGGACGCATCGCTTTTATTGCTTCTCTTGTCACTCGCATTAATCCAAATACATTGGTGTTAAATTGGTCTTCAATTACTTCATCAGACATTGCTTCAAAAGCTCCATCTACGCCATAACCAGCATTGTTTACAACAACATCAATAGTCCCAAATTCTTCTTTAACTTTCTGAAATACTTTAGTGATACTATCGAGATTTGTTACATCTAAAGGAAAAAGTTTGACATTATTAAAGGTCTTAAAATCAGATTCCTTTTCAGAATTTCTTTGGGTAGCAATTACATTCCATCCCTTTTTTGCAAATTCAATAACGGTTGATTTACCAATCCCGCTTGAGGTTCCTGTAATTAAAATTGTATTTTTCATATAATTGTATTTTTAATTTTGAACAAACGTAGTGGTATAAATTGAAACCCACAACCTTAGAGCGTAGTCTATAGTTGTTATTTTTTTATAATTTTTTATCTTTGCTTTATGTTAATCAATGAAATAGCTAAAATTACTGGGATTTCTGCCCATACCATTCGCTTCTATGAGAAGTCTGGACTAATTGAAGGCAAACGCGATGAATCAATTACCTCTAACAATTATTTTCACTATGATGAGGAAACAATTGAAAAATTAGAATTCATTAGCGATGCTAAATCTGTTGGGTTCACGATAAGAGAAATAGGACAACTCATCGATGCTTGGTACAATAATCGATTCAGCAAAGAAGAAAAATTAAGTATTCTCGATGAAAAATTACTTTCCCTTGAACAAAAGATGAAAGAGATTAAAGAAATGAAAAAGCAAATAGATGCGTTCAAAAAAGATGTCCTAAACGATAAGTGTTAATTCCAAAATAAAAAAGCCCTTACATTGCTGTAAAGGCTTTTTGCTTTTTGCTCCCCTTGTTGACAGAAGCTGCAGCTATAATGCGATGATTGAGTATGTAACTGTAAGGAAATTGAAGGGTTGAACTTATTTCTTT
>CAZTEX010000026.1:0-4615 GCA_964612505.1 uncultured bacterium
AAGTTATTTTATTATCGTAATTAATCCAACATGAAACTACTACTGGAATATCTACTGAACCTGTGACAAATCCGTGAGCTTCTGGAAATAATTCGATTAGTTTGTTTTTGATTTTAAGTTCGTTCATATTAGAAAGGAAAATTACTCGGGTAAATTCGAAACCAGTCGTTTTTCATTTTTATCATTCCGTTCAAAGCTCCGACTTTCCATTTCAGTCTAGGATGATCGATAATTTCTTTTACTTGAAAATAATAAAATCCGTCTAATCTTGCTCGGTTACAACAAAAATCGCATAATTCGTCATCTTCTGTCCATTCTTTATCTTCGTGAAATTCAAAAATATCCTGAGCTCTATCTAAATCATCTCTTGATTCGACTATTTTCTTTAGCAAGTATACATCACCATAATTTTTATAAGCATTATAACCAACTTGATGACTATTATTTCTTATAACAATAATTAGTTTCGTTCCAGTAGACCCGTCTAATTCTTGATTTAAACCAATAGACTGATAAGTTTCAGTTTTTGTTTGGTTTTTCAACGATCTGATACCAAGTGAGTCATCTTCTAAAACTAAAGCATGATATTTATTAAAATTGCAATCATATTCGATTTTTTGAATTTCTGAATAATAAGGAATTTCAAAATGAATTAAAGTTTCATTTGATTCAGTTTTTGAATAAATCTGAGTTAACTTTTTCATTTACTATTAGCTTTTTCTAAGTCTCTACGGAAAGATTGTTGAAAATTATTAAAAGTATTTTCTGTTTCTTCTGACCATAATTCTCGATTTGAATCGTAATGATCGGGTAATTGATCGTAAATCGCAGCCATCATTTCTTTTAATCGATAATATAGATTTGTTGGAGTTAGAATGGTTCTTTGGGTCATGATTATTTACACTCTACTTAGTTTTCTTTTCAATCAAAGCTTGTAGTATTTCTTCAGATATACCTAATGCTGTTATAATATCCAATCCAATATCAACCAAATCTTCTTCTAAATTTGATCCGAAGAAATCTATTTCCTTTGCTGTTTCTTCATTATCCGAATGACCAGGCTGTTGTAAACCACCCAATATGTCAAATGCTTCTTCCAGTCTCCTATGAAGAATGTAACATTTTTCTAAACAATCTTCGCGGCCAAAAAATATAGTTTCGTCAAATTTTCTCATATTATTTACTCTCCCATTTCTCAAATTTTTTCAAAAATAAATCTAGCGGTCTTACCCAGTTATTATTATCAGAATCATGATAAGCTACTAATTTTTCATTAGTTTCCGAATGTGTGAAAATTCCAATAACTGAATAAACGTGGCCGTTTTTAAGATTTTTGTAGGATCCGAATAAATCTTGATAATTTTCTTTATTTTTCATATTTACTTTTAACATACGCATTCAATCCTTTATATAATCTATTTACAGTTTCCCACATTTCATCAATAGTTAGATAACAAGTTTGAATTGACAAAACAATATTTTTGCAAAATGCTTTGATGTGTTCGTCATCTGGATATTTTTTCATAATAAAAGAAATATTCCAAACAATATGAGTCATGTTATAAACATAACGTTTAGCTTTATTCAAATGATTCGAAATTAACTCTGCTTCGATTTCTTTTACTTCCATAATGACTCTTAATTTGATGACTTTTTGTTATCGTAATTGTAAAGAATTACTTCTGCGTTTTGCTCTGATTTGATTTGTTTTGCGAAGTCTTCGATTAAGCTCAAGTAATCATCCCATGATCCCTTAGCTAGACCGCAACCCATTCCTACAGGAATTCCAACCGATTCGATTTCAGGAATTTTCCGAATTAACGAAAAACAATTTGATAAGCATGTCAATCGTAAATTATAAGGATCGCTACTATGAATAGGACCTCCTGGGTAATACTGAACATATCCATTAATTACATATCTTTAATCTAAACCGTTTCCTAATACATCGATTGTACCTTGTTTCGAATAATTTTCATGTTTAAATAAACTAATGTTTCCAGGTCGTTTTGAATAAGTATTAGCCCAGGGAAAAGCCTCGAAAATTAATTTCGCAATACCGGCCGCATTTATTGTTACACAATTGCACTGATGTAAAATATATTTAGTATCTGCTTCAATCAAGCTTTTATTTATTGTTTTTAGAGTCATAATTTAAATATCGCGGCAGTAAACTTTCCGTATTGACTTGATCGAAAAACTCAAGTGATAATACTTTACTAGATAGTGTAGCATATTTCATTAAATATGAATCAATTAACTTATCAGGATCACTTTTCGATCCGACGATTACTTCAATTCCATTAAATTCAAATATTACATCTTCGTCATTCTTGATAGCTAATTGAATAGCTTGTTTGCAAGATTCTTCAATTGTCTCACAATTATTACAAGTTATTTTAATAGTCATTTATTATTCTTAGGTTCGTATAATCTTCTAGCCATTAAATTCTCTATGCAAACTAATGACTCTTCGTCATTGTATTTCAGAACTCCATACGGAACATCTTTTTTGTTCCAGTTAGATGTTTCTACTTTTATTTTGATTTCATATTTTTCGATATTGCCATTTTTCCATTTTACTTCAACAATTTCTTTGTCAACTAATGGATCACCGTGAAGAACGCAGTAATAACGAATTGAATTATCAGGATAACGATTTTCGTAATATACTATTTTTGAAAAATAAAGGTCGTATTGTTTTTCACTCATAAACTTTTACTTTCTGTAAACATAATTCTGTTTCGCAAGGAATTATCTCACATGACTCGGTGGTACATTTCATGTGAGATAAATTATCATTTTTAGTTAAAACAATACAGTTTGCTGGAAAATCAGTTGCTAAAATAGGTAACTCATCTTTCACACATATTAGATTCACATATTCGATGTTGAAATCGAATAAAGTTTTTTCGGCAATGACACTTATTTCTTCAATAGTGGAATGATGACAGCCTGAAAGAATTAATAACGGTAGGAAAATTTTTAATATTTTTTTCATAATTTATGGTAGTCGGGTGCGCAGTTCGCGCACACAGTAGTACGGAGCAAACCCCTTTACTCTTATATTTATATCTATTTATAAAAGGTGTGATAGAAGTAGTCGTACTTACTGTGCTGAGAGCTAGAAGTGTAAGAGTTACGCATGGTTACACAGTACAGAGGCCCTGTACTTTACTGTTTTTGACGTACTTTCGAGTGCGGTTAGAGTACGGTTCCACTACGGTGTGTCCGAACTGCTGTGCTGAATTCGTGCTTTATTTTTCGAATAATGATTTTAATCTCTCGTATTCTTTTTTATCTCTTGTTTCCTTTTCTTTTTTCCATTTTTCATTTTGTTTGTCGATAGCTTCTTTGTTTAATTTCGAAGCTGTCGATAAACCTTCTGATAATATTTCAGAAAATTCTAATACTTGAGATTCGTTGTATTCGATATACTCAAATATATGAAATTGATCATATGCACAATCAGAATCGTTTGGATTTTTTGCTAACTGACTTATTCGGTTAATGATTTCATCCTTAGTCAAAGATTCTTCTCGGATTAAATCCGCAGGATGAACTCTTTTATCATCATAATCCCAATAAGTTTCTTCTGGTTTAAATGCGATTAGTGTATATTTCATAAGTATTTTGAACTTCTTACTGAAATTAAACGATCATCTTGAAAAGTAACATCTACTACTTCATTTATAACAGGAAATCTTGTAGGTAAACTGCTTTGAAAACTAGTAGAATGAAAACTAACTAGAGTATTAGGAGATGAAGGTCTTTTCTCTTCTAATAAGATCCATCCTCTGCATGAATTATAATTAAATATTTTGATTATACCTTTTATTTTTCGTATATTCTTACTATTTTTCAACTGAGTAGTACGAATAGCCAATCCTACAATATCTTCATAAAATTTATACACGATAGGATCATCTGACTCAATCAATGCCAATAATTGAGAACCCGTCACTGGATTGCCATCCAATCGAGCAATAATTTCATTTTCACCGCAAAGTGAAATATTATCCTTAATCCCTTTGACCATTAATTCTAACCATTTGTTATTTCGAGTGTCCATTACCATTACTCTTTTCAGTCCAAGAAAACCACTGTACTACATTTTTAATAAACAATCAATTTTAAAATAACGCAAAACTCCTAAATTAATAGGATTTTTGCGTTACTTATTAGGATTATTGCTCGAAAGTACGATTATTAGGATTAATTTCTATCTTTACTTAAAGCGGTACTTGCAGATATTCCCCATAATTCTTCTTCGCTTAAATCATCACACCACGCTGTAAAAATATCTCTTTCTAAAAATAAACCGATTTCTTCCTCTTCACCATTTACTATTTTTATTCCGATAATTACTGGAATTTCTTTATCTAAATTTCCTGTTGATCCTAATCCTATTAAGTATTCTCGGTTAGGACCTAAATTAATCCTATTTCCAGCATCAAGATTTCTTCTGACGATGTCTTCTGGTGTTCTTTTATTAAAAAATTTCATTAATCAATCTTCTTTTCATCTGTTTTATTTTCATGAAAACAGCAACACTTTGAAATACTATAACTTTTCAACGGACCTGTTTTCCCAATATTCTGAATAGATAAATCAA
>CAZTEX010000027.1:0-3325 GCA_964612505.1 uncultured bacterium
GGATACCGTTATTTTTTGAAGGGTTACTTTTTGATAAAAAGTGTTCCAATACGGGCGTTCTTGGCCGTCAGGGAAAACAATATTTAAAATGGGTAATCCTGATTTTCGCATGAACAATTTGTCCAAATACTCTTTGTTTGGAATAATGACGCCATCTTCTCCAAGTGTTCCGTTGCCTTTCCAAAATTCATTCCAGTCAATGAAGAAGTCTTTGAATTTTGATTGATCTCCTTTGGCAATTAAATCTTTAAATTGGGGAGAGGCTACCGATAAGTGATTTAAAACAATGTCAAATTTCAGTTGAATATTTAATGCTTTCAAAGCTTCAATATCTTGTTTTGAAACTAATTCTTCATTGATATCATAATTAACAATAGAAAACCCTCGATCTAAGTCACTATTAAAAAAAGTGGGTAGCACATAAAAAAGAGAAAAAGTATCCTTGAATTCGGGTAGTTGCAGCATGCTGACAATATCCTTTAGATTTTTTCCAATACTATCAGGATAAGCGTTCAGCATGACGCCTTTGGCTATACTATTAGGAGTTGTGTTTGATGCCATTGTCTAGTGTAATTTGTTGTGTGTTGTTTTGCTTTGAGAATTTTGATGATTTGCTCTGATCGACGTAAAGTTAATAATAAAAAGTGCGAACTTAAAGCTGTGAAATTTATTTACTGTAAAATGAGTAATTAGAATTCATAAAAAAAACTCCTTAATTTCTTAAGGAGTTTTAATCGGTGGGCGATGAGGGGTTCGAACCCCCGACCCCCTCGGTGTAAACGAGGTGCTCTGAACCAGCTGAGCTAATCGCCCGATTGCAATTCGTAAATTTTCATTCCCTTATTGCGAGTGCAAATATACAGCTGTTTTTTGTATTTGCAAGAAAAAATGTAAAAAAAATTATAAAATTTCTGCAACAACAAAAGTGCTTCCTCCTACATAGATAAAATCAGTAGGTTGTGCATTTTGCTTGGCTTTGGCGTAAGCCGCTGAAACAGAATTGTATATTTTTCCGTTAAGTCCAAATTGAGCTGCTTTTTGTGCTAAAACAGTAGCTTCAAGTCCGCGTGGAATATTGGGCTTGCAAAAATAATATTCTGCTTTTTTTGGAAATAAAGGTAATACTTCGTCCAAATCTTTGTCATTAACTACTCCTAAAACAAAATGAAGTTGGTCAAAAGATTCTTTTTGAATTTGGTTCAAAACAATAGTAAGCCCATGTGTATTGTGTGCTGTATCGCAAATTGTTTTTGGCAATTCGTTCAATTTTTGCCATCTCCCTTGTAAGCCAGTGTTTTTCACTACTTGAGATAATCCTGTTTTCCAATGCGCTTCAGTTGTTTGGAAAGCTGTGTGTTGATTTAAAACGGTAAGGGTTTGAATTACTGTTTTTTTATTATGAACTTGGTAATCGCCAATTAAGTCGGATGGGAAAGTAGTTGCGATCAAATCAGAGGCAAAGTAGAGGTCGCTTTGATTTTCTTTGGCTTTAGCCAAAAAAACGGGCTGGGTTTCAGTTGTAAATTCTCCAATAACAACAGGAATATTTGATTTAATAATTCCGGCTTTTTCAGATGCAATTGCTGCCAAAGTGTTTCCCAAGAATTGAGTGTGGTCTAAACCAATATTGGTAATCACTGAAACGAGAGGTAAAATAATGTTTGTAGCATCCAATCGTCCGCCCATACCCACTTCAATAATAGCAATGTCTATTTTTTCTTTGGCAAAATAATCGAAAGCCAATCCAACGCTCATTTCAAAGAAACTCATATCTTTGGCTTCAAAAAACGATTGATGTTGGTTGACAAAATCACAAACAAAGTCTTCAGGAATCATTACACCATTAATCTTGATGCGTTCCCTAAAGTCTTTTAAATGGGGTGAGGTGTACAAACCTACTGTGTATCCTGCTTCTTGAAGAACAGAAGCCAACATATGTGAACAAGAGCCTTTGCCATTTGTGCCAGCTACGTGAATGCATTGTAATTTTTTCTCAGGATGCCCCAAGTAATCCATTAGTATATGAACGTTGGTTAGATCTTTTTTATAGGCAGAAGCTCCTTGCAATTGGTACATTGGGAGTTGATTAAAGAGCCAATCTAAAGTTTCTTGATAGGTCATTTGTTGAGAAAATTATCTTTGTTAAAAATATTTTTCGATTTTTTTAGTTTACTATTGCATCGAAAAGTATCTTTATTGCAAATTTCAAACAAATTTTAGAATTAAAGCTCAAAAAACAAGAATAATATATGTTTAGTTTACTACAATTACAATCGGACACCCTTGCTAATACTGCCTCTAATGTGGTAGTTGAAAAAATCGCTACCAATACTGAAATCTCTGTATTGGAGTTTATATTTAAAGGAGGTTTCTTTTTGATTCCAATCGCTATTTTATTGTTCTACACCATTTATGTGATAATTGAACGTTACTTATATATTAGTAGAGCATCTGTTATTGATAGTCGTTTGATGGCTGATGTTCGTGATCAATTGCATTTAGGAAATTTAGATTTAGCGAGAAGCATTGTCGAAAGAAGTAATTCGGCATCTGGTAATATTTTAAAAGAAGGTATTTTAGTAATTGGAAGACCAATTTCAGAAATCGAATCGAATATGGATCGTGCTGCTGATATCGAAATTGCACAAATGGAAAGTAAATTAGGACATTTAGGTTTAATTGCTGGGATTGCCCCAACATTAGGATTTATTGGAACTATTTCGGGTGTAATTAAGATTTTTTATAGTATTTCTGTAACTGAAAATATTAGTATTGGAAACATTTCAGGAGGTTTGTATGAGAAAATGATTAGTAGTGGTTCTGGATTAGTTGTTGGTATCATTGCTTATAGTGCCTACCACTTATTGAATGGTAAAATTGATAATTTTGCCTTGAAAATTCAGAAACAAATTTTAGAATTTGTCAATATTATTCAAAAAGCATAGGTATGTCAATTAAACGTAAAAGAAGATTTCATGCTGAAGTGGCGACTTCGTCACTGAGTGATATTATGTTTTTTTTATTGTTGTTTTTTCTAATCATTTCTACACTAGCCAATCCTAATGTAATTAAAATGACTTTGCCGAAAGCACAAGCGAACGAAAAGACAAACAAACAATTCATTAGCTTATCTGTTACAGAAGATAAGCAGTTTTATATCGATAAAGAGCCGGTTACTTTTGAGGCATTAGAGAGTACACTTATGTCTAAGATGAACGCTCAAAAAGACCAAACGGTTGTGGTGCGAATTCCGTTTAATTTGCAAGTACAAGATTTAGTGGATGTATTGCAAATTGGGGTTAGAAATAATTTGAAATTTGTAATT
>CAZTEX010000028.1:0-3158 GCA_964612505.1 uncultured bacterium
AGCTATGGCAACCTTGACCACAATCTTCCAAGTTGTGGCCTCTAATCCAGCTGTCTTACAAGATCCAACCGTTAAGATGATGTTCTCTAAGATATTAAATCTCAGTGGTGTGGTGAGTCCATTAGAGCTATCACAAGGCTCACAACCACCACCACAACAACCACAACAGCAAGTTCAAAAACCACAAATGCCTGACATGGCAATGGCGCAAAATAATTCTTAATAATCATATATGGATAAAGATCAAAAGATGAGGTACTCAAAAAAAGAGTTGGAAATGCTAAAAGTAATGTTCAAGAACAACGAAGAAAACCTTTACGCTCTACGCAACCATTTCTGGCAGTTTGAGGCAAAACTTCCACAGTTCACTGATGAACAACTGGTATTGCTCAAGAAAATCTTTCTGCCCGATAACACGCCAGATGTACCTATCTTCCAGCAGGTAAGCATGTACCAGTCGTTGTATAAAATCCGTGAGATGAACCCGTTGCAAGGTGGTCTGTTCATCCAAGCAAATGACATCCTTATCCGTTACATGGATCAGCAGTTTGCTCGATTGACTAACGGTGATGTTGAAGAGCTGTTAATCCTGGCGAGATTGCCAGATGAAGGGAAAGGATCAGATCAGGAAGAATTACGCTTTGTAAATATACTTGCGTACCACAATATCGGAGCATATATCGAAGGACGTATTCAGGAGATTAAAACCGTTGTTGAGCAGCCTGAACCTGAACCAACTGAAGAAAAAGAAAAAAGATTAGCAAAAAATAGTTCAAAATAATTTATTTACTGGGACAAATGTCCCAATTACTTGAGCAAATGCTCACAACCGTATGACACAACAACATTTTGCGCCAAAAGACGCAGAAACGCTCAAAACTGAAATTATTTCAGATATGGGCATTGAGTACGAAGGCAACGAGGACATGGTGGATAAAATCGTAGCCCGAGAACTCAAAAACGAGGAGTTCAAAGCTAGTTTGCATGCTGACAAAAATAAACACCTTGAAAGCAAGAAAACATACGAAGAGCGTATGCGCAAAGCTGGTATTGATCCCGAAACAGGAGAAAAAATTGACTCAAAAGAATCAACAAAATCTCCTAACATGGATCTAAAAGACATTCGTGCTCTCCAAGACGTTCACGATGACGACATTGAAGAAGTAATAGAGTTTTCTAAATTCAAAAAAATCTCTGTTGCCGAAGCAAAACGTCATCCAGCAGTACAATCACTGCTTAAAACACGTGTTGAAGAGCGCGCGTCTGCACTTGCGGCAAGTACTCAAGTTTCAAGACGAAACAATGCAAATTCTTCTGGGGCTATCCTAAATAAGGTTAAAAACCAAGAGGATATGACTGACGAGGAAATGCAATTAGCAGTACAAGCAACACTTGCAGAACTAAAAAAGAAATAAAATGGCGGTGGGACATTTTATTATGTGGATCGGTGGGTTTTTACTCAATTCACATAATAAAAGTCTATGACTTTAAATACTAATGGAACAACCTCGTGGCGCAAGAAATGGATGCCGAATATTCTTGAAGGCGTTCTTAAAACCGCGCTCGTAGCAGACAAAATCTGTGATGTAGATACTTCTGACGTTAAATATATTGAAAATCCGTATACCTCTTCGGCTACGGTTACTCAGCAAGCTATTGCTGGTACGTATAGTATTGGA
Organism: uncultured bacterium; assembly: GCA_964612505.1. Taxonomy (GTDB): domain Bacteria; phylum Chlamydiota; class Chlamydiia; order Chlamydiales; family JAAZZY01; genus JAAZZY01. The sequence goes on from CAZTEX010000028.1 coordinate 1,680, forward strand.
ACTTCAACTTCTACCAACGACACACTCACCGTTACGGAAGAGTTTGTGTGGGCAGAGCAGATTTATGATTACGAAAAAATAGCTCAGCTTGCCGATTTGAAGCAGAAACGCAGTAAAGAAGCTATGCAAACCATGGCTGTAGCAATCGATAAATACGTAATCAACAACTTGCTCGATGTTGGTACTGGTACTTACACAACTCCTGCTGGTGGATTTACAGTCGCTGCTAACATTAACCAGATTTTTGCTGAGCTTATCGCTAAATTTGCTGGTTACGCTGAATCTTATAACGGCTTGTATGTGGTCGTTGAAAACACTGATGTTGCGGGAATCGTACAGGCTGGTGCTGCTAATGGACACAATTTTGCAGATTCCTGGCTGAATAACGGCTTCCTTGATGAATACATGGGTGTCGAAATTTATGTTGTACGTGGAGGTACATTCGTAACTGCAACGCTTGGCACAACTGCATTCACTAACTCTGGTCATCGTTTGGCTGGCGTTAAGGGTGTAAGCACTATTGCTCGTCCTGGTGGTCGCATGACTTGGATGGAAAAAGAAGTTTCGGGAAAGACTGGTGTCGAGTGTGCTATGGCCGCATATATCGGTCATAAAGCTTGGTACCAAAAACTTGCTCTGACAATTGATATTACTCTCGCTTAAACGTTTTACGGGGAGTGGGTAGAGGGTGGTCGGCGAGTTTCCCACCGATCCACGCCGCACTATCTTCTACCTACTCCCCGTATTTATACAATTTCTATGAGTGATAATAAAAAAGAGACAACAATTTATGTAAAAGAAGAGGAAGGCCGCGCCTCAGTCAAAACAGTTCAGGAATTTGATGAAGTGCTTGAAAGTTTTAAGAAAAGAAATCCTGAAAAATACGCTATCAAAATGGCTAGCGGTGAGTTTGATCGTTTCCGAGCAACCTTGTTAGGCGCTACGCCCGAAGTTAAGCGCGGTCGTCCAGCTAAAGAATAATTAACCCTAATTAAATTATGAAATACCTCAATCTTAAATTATCACCAGCCGTCATGGTTGCGATAGTTTTTGGGGTGCTGGCGGTCTTCGGTGGGGCTAAAGCATTCCAGAGTTATTCTTCGGCACCAAAAATCGTTGTTGAAGGTAACCAAATCTATCACGAAGCTGCAGTTCAAGATGTTGAACACCAAGAACCAGAGGAAATTTTGGGTGCCGCAAATCCAAACCTCGTTAGCAACTATTTCTGTGTCAACAACGTGTGTGAATACGATTTAGTTGGAACAATTAGCGGTGCTAACGCCACAACCACACTGTACTCGTTCCCTAATCCGTTTCTCATCCCAACCTCTTCTGCTGGTGGTGGTGTAGTGCTTAAGACCGATGATAGCGGTGTTGGTTACACGGGTAATACTTCAACGGTAGATATGGCTCGAATTACCTTGACTGGTGGTTCAGCGTCTAAATTTACCGCTACATGTGGCGCAGCGACTTCGACTA
>CAZTEX010000029.1:0-3050 GCA_964612505.1 uncultured bacterium
AGGCGAGGCGCTTCGTCAAACAAATTACGCGCGCTTGCGCTATCGGTAATTTGCACAGTCAGATTCGGCGCGGCGATTAAATCACCGGTTGCCGCGTCATAGACTGCGAACATCAGTTTATTAATCAGAAAATCGCTATCCGCTTCGATGTTCACCTGATCAGTGCTTGAAGCAGCGTTAGCCAGACTCGCGAGGGAAGCGGTATAGCCGAAAAATTCTTGGGCAATGTATTTGCTAGTATCCACGGTATAAACCTCGAAAAGATAAAAAATCGGGCAGGGATTACCTGCCCGGCTTTTATTATTGCACGTCTCTGTAAAGAACACCTTCAAGCACAACACCCACGCGGGCGGCGGCTGACAGTGCCACGGCGCTTGCCCAATTGAGAGTCAGTGCAAAAGACTGGCTAGACTCTAACAGGAAAGGCGACCGCAATACATACGGGCGACCAGACATTGCAGCATAATCACAATAAACCGTTTCGGTTGTATCCGTGGTAGCCACGGCGGCGGCATTGGCAACACGCGTTTTTGGCGGGAATTTGCCCAGTGGCGCATCCTGTACGTATTGTTTATTGCCGATTGTCAGTGTGAGGTTACCACTACGGGCAAACTTGTACACGTCATTTGCCATCGCTGGAACAACGGCGGCGGCTACGTCCTGCCACACGTTATACAAAGGCAACAACACAATTTCGATGGATTCGATCAAAAATGCCTGTCCGCTAGGCAACTGCCCGGCGAGTTGCATATTGGTATCATCCAGCGTTTTGCTGTTTTGCCCAACGGGTGATTGGAAAAATGACAAACTGGTCTGCCCGGCTTGCGCGTAATTTGGCGAACCGACCGGGGTGCCAAAGTCATACAATGACCAACCAATGGCTTCAACGTTGCCAGATTGGCGCACTTTATAATTGCGGACATCCGCGAGGTTTGGGATTGCTTGCATGGTGTAGCCCTCTGTTTCATGGTGCGAGGTTTAAAAATCCGGCTAGCAGGATTGCCAGCCGGGGTATTACCTTGTCGGGTATTGCTTAACCGTAATAATTATAACCGTCCATCGCCACGCGCTGGTCAACGGTCATATTGGGTGAAACGTATTCACCCATACCACCCGCTGGCAGTGCGTTAACGTATTCATTCATCCCGCCAACAACCATACCGGGTGAATAATAGCCCAAGCCATCCATGCGGATTGCTGGCAGTGCGGTAGCCATCACTTCGCGCGCGGCATTGTGCATGATCACGGTCAAAGCGCCCAGCGTCATATTGCTGGCAGTGCGTTTGCTAACAACCTTACTTGCCAGCATACCCATGACGATAGCGCCCGCGCCTTTTGCTACGTGGCTAATACCGCCAATTTTGAAATTGGCAGGGATAGGCAGATAACCCCAAGCCGCATCCAGTACCAGCGCGCCGCTGGCTGCGATTGCGGATTGTTTCATCATATCCATGTACGCGCCTTTGCTTGCAACCGGGTTACGGCGGCGGCGGGTAACACGTGCCCGCGCAATCGGATTGCGGCGGCGGCGGGAAACGGTAGCCAGTGCCAACGGATTAGCCCGGCGCTTTGCCCGTTTGGCGGGTGCGCGGCGGGCGCGATTAGCCGCAACTAGGCGGCGGGTTGCTGCCTTTTGGGCGGCTGATCTTACTCGTTTACGTGACATGGTATTACCTCGTTTTGCTGGTTTGATTTTACGTTTCCGCTTTGAGGGCGGTAACGCGGGGTTTACTAGTAACATACGTGCTGCCATAAAAAAGCCTCAATTATCGACAATTCCGCGCTCAGTGAATGTAAACCCGCCCTGAACAGTAAACAGATATTTACCACAAGCGGTGACACATAGCAAGGGCGCTGCCGATTTTTTGAAGGTATGGCGGTAATCTTCGCGCTTGCCAGCGCGCACGGTGTCGTATTCGACCGCTGATAGCCGCCCGATTACCATACCGGTGCTAAACTCCGGCATCGGCAGATCCAGTATTTCCGCGCCGGGCTGATCTCGAAAATCTTCATATAGCGCAGTTGCTTTTTTAATTTTGCTGGTGCGCCCTTCTGGCACCGGATTAATGCCGCGTTTATCCCTCAGGATCATGTTCGCCATAACACCCAAAACGCGGATTTTTGCGGCTTTTATTTGGCGCAAATTTTCATCGGGCAAATTTTCAAGGTATTTTTCCGTTTTGATGTACGCGGGTGATACCACTGACGGCATCCCGGCATTTGCCCATTTTTCTTTTAGCTTTGCCATTTGTGCCGGGGTGAAGGGTTCAATATCAAGCGGGTTTTCCGCGCGCAAGCCCGAAACATCAAAACCGATTTTTGCCAGTTTATCCCGGATCATATCTATCGGCATAACGCTATCAAGGATTGGTTTCCTTTCGCCGCGTTTTTTCAGCAATAAAAAGCGTTTGCCGGTTGTCGGTATGCTGCCAATGGTGGCGATTAAATCATTAAAACGCAAAACAATGTCGGGCATTGGTAGCGGGTTTTTTGCGCGGTATTTTTCATCATGAAGTTCACAAGCCCGTTTGGCGGCTGTTAATTTACGATAGCTGCCCAGATCCGCTGTGTTAATGCTGGCAAAGTAAAGCATTTCGCCGTGGTGCCGGGTTTCCTTATTAATACGGTATTGTGCGGGAGCTTTACCGGTGCCAATGTAAGCGGAATACCCACTCGAAGTGGTATACGCTTTTAAACGCTGCCAGTTGATAGCCATAAAATTACTTCACCGTTGGCAATTTTTTATCGGGGATCACACCGGAAACACCGCCACAAATGGTCGCAATCCCGGCAAGGATCGGCGCGTATGGCGCTAACGGTGTGCTGGCTAACAGGGTGGACAATGACATTAATATAATGCCCAAGCCCGCCCACGTGCTGCCCTCTTTCGGATTAAAATGCTTCATCATTATTTACCTTTGTGTAATGAAATAAATCATTGCCGCCAATGCTACCAGACTGATCGCCGTATTAGCACCGCCATCCGTTAAAATGTTTATCGCGTCCTGCCCGGCGATGCCGTGGCTTTCCATGTAAGTGATCTTGGCTTT
>CAZTEX010000030.1:0-2827 GCA_964612505.1 uncultured bacterium
GGGGGGGAACGATAAGAAATAAATTCCATCGATTCATCTGCAAATTGCACCGCCTGATGACTTGCATAGCTATAACCTAGCATATAAAGACAATCTTGGAATCCCATAATGCCCATTCCAATAGGGCGGTGTTTTAAGTTGGAATTACGCGCTTCTTTGATAGGATAAAAATTAATATCAATGACGTTATCGAGCATGCGTACAGTTGTTGTAATTGTCTTTTGAAGTTTCTCATAATCTAAACCGCTGCTGGTCATGTGAGCAGCTAAGTTAATAGAAGCTAAATTGCAGACAGCTGTTTCTTTTGGTGATGTGTTGAGTAGAATTTCTGTACAAAGGTTGGAAGAATGAACAACACCCGCATGATCTTGAGGAGAACGGAGGTTGGAAGGATCTTTAAAAGTGATCCAAGGATGGCCTGTTTCAAAAAGCATGGAGAGCATTTTTCGCCATAATTTGAGGGCTTCAATTTCTTTAAAGACTTTAATTTTTCCTTCTTGAGCCATCTGTTCATAAGCTTCATAGCGTTTTTCAAATTCTTCGCCATATAAGTCATGTAGATCAGGAACATCTTTAGGACTAAAAAGAGTCCATTTTCCTTCACTCATTACCCGCTTCATAAACAGATCGGGGATCCAATTAGCCGTATTAATATCGTGAGTTCTGCGGCGATCATCCCCTGTGTTTTTCTTGAGTTCAATAAAATCTTCGATATCTAAATGCCATGTTTCAAGATATACACACGCGGCCCCTTTTCTTTTCCCGCCTTGGTTAACTGCAAGGGCGGTATCGTTGACAATTTTTAGAAAAGGAATAACCCCTTGGCTTTGTCCGTTGGTACCTTTAATTAAAGAGCCTGTAGCGCGAACTGGCGTCCAATCATTGCCAATACCTCCTGCCCATTTAGAGAGCTGAGCATCATCTGCAATGACTTTGAAAATGCTATGCAGATCATCTTCTACAGTTGAAAGATAACAAGAGCTTAATTGTGAGTGCTTGGTTCCAGAGTTAAACAGTGTTGGAGTGGAAGAAAGAGCAAGAAAAGAGGACAAGTTATTGTAAAATTCAATAGCGCGTTGATCTTTGTCTTCACCTTCGCTGAGGGCAAGTCCCATGGCTACGCGCATCCAAAAAATTTGAGGTGTTTCTAAACGTTTTTGATCTTTGTGAATAAAGTAGCGATCGTAAAGAGTTTGTAGACCTAAATATGAAAACTTTAAATCTTTGTCTAAATCAAGAGCAGCGGCAAGTTTTTCTAAATCAAAATCTTTGAGTTTAGAATTTAAGCGAGAATCTTTTTCAGCAGAAGACTTGATATATTGGATAAAATAATTGCGATGGATCGATTTAATATTTTTATTACTTGCAGGTGTTGAAAGTGTTTCGCGATAAATTCCATCTAGTAAGACGCGTGCCGCAACAAAAGCATACTCTGGTTCAAATTCAATACGTTCTTTAGTGGCCAAAACAGCGGCTGCGTAGGTTTCTTTTTGAGTAATTCCCTCAAAAGTGAGTGTTAGAGTTTTTTCAATCAGCGCTTGAGGATCAATTTTAAAATCTTTAGTTGCAAAACTAAAAATTTCTTTTAGAAATGGAGCGACAACAAATGCTTTTAGATCTTCTTGTTGTTCTTGAGCATGTAAAACAGGTTTTGGTCTTTCTTTAATATTGTGTTGTAAAATGAGTTGCTTGGCGACTTTAAAATAACCATGAGCCATGAGCTCATTTTCAATTTCTTCTTGAATATCATTGGTAGAAATAGGTTCTTCTGTTTTTTGATCTAATAGATTTTGGATTACAATTTGACTGAGTTCGTTGACGATTTCTAGGACATCTTCAGGTGTAGGACCTTCTATTTGGGAGGCAAGTCTAAAGGCATGTTCAATAGAAGAGCCAATTTTTATGGGATTAAAACGTACAATTGTTTTTTGATCATCGCGGATGACTTGAGGAAATAAATTTTCTTTGTGTTTGCGTTGTTCAGAATGTTTATCGCGATAAATGATATAATTTTTTGCCACGCTATGGTGACCTTGATCCATTAATTTTTGTTCAGCAATATCTTGAATTCCCTCAACAGTAATAGAACGTCCCTGCTTGGATAAATGGCAGAGTTCTTCAACAACAGAGGCTGTGACATCTTGAATTATTTTTTTTAATTCAAAAGGAAGTTCTTCATTTGTAGCCTTCTCATAAGTTTCGCGCACTGCCCCCTCAATAGCATTGGCAATTCTTTCAACCCTAAACGGAACAATCACCCCGCTTCTTTTAATCACGGTCATCGTTTTGAGCGTCTCGTTAGTTTGGTTGTCAAAAAAACTTTTTGGGTCTGTTTGCGTTAAATATGTTGAGGGCATAAAAACTCCTTTTTTCCTAAGTCTTTGAGGTTGTTACAAAGAACTCAATTTTTAAAAATACCACATATAGTATTTTTCTTGTGTTAGAAGCACTACATATAGTGTCTTAAATTTTTTTGTCCAGGATTTTATATCCAGATAAAAATTAAGTTCAACTTCATTTGAAGGCCAAAGAGATAACCCACATAGCATCGCTTTTTTATGAAAAAAAATTATTTAATACTGCTAAAAAAACAAGGAATAAAAGCTGTTGTTGTCGTATCAAATAAAGCTCTTTTATGTTATAAAGGTTCTTTGTTTTACATTTGGGATAACATGAAGCGCGTTTATTTATTTCCTAATTTAGTGACAGCTTTCAGCTTATCATGCGGATTATTTATTATCTTTAGAATAATCCTTTTCGCAGAAGTTGCTACTTATGACCTTTATAAGGCTTCTTTGATTTTGATGATCGTAGCCGCAATCTCCTC
>CAZTEX010000031.1:0-2580 GCA_964612505.1 uncultured bacterium
ACATCGCTCAATCCTGTAGTGCAGGAAAGATTCATTTCAGGAGCTTGCAAGAACAAGAACTTAGTTCCGGTTGCTTTCTTGTTAGCGTAACGAATGTTTTCTTTCAATTCGTTAATGCCGTAAGTTCCGCCTACATACGGAGTATCGTTACCCTGTGTGTCCACCACATAGTCGATAGAATACATATTCGTATCGGTGTTGCTGGCGTTTACGTTTAACGGACCGAAAGTTGCGATGTTACCCAACTGCTCAATCATACGGAATTCAGAGTCAAGCATACCGCTGTTCAGCGTGTCGCGCATTTGACCAAACTGGTCAGTTTTTTGCCACAATTCGGTAGTTAAAGCCGAACCGGTAGCTTTGAATTTTTCCTTTACAATCTGCAAAGGATACTGCACCAATTCGCGGCCAGTGTCACGCGCCTCCGGAGAGCCAGTGCCTTCTAACTGCGAGTTACCGATAATCCACACCGCATCTCCGGCAGTAACCGAAAGAGTGAATGAAGTATCGTAAGGCTGCACAGTAACTGTCCAGTTGCCGGTGCCTACTTTGGTTTTGGTAATGATAGAACCGGAAGTGCCATTGGCAAACTGCACGGTATCTGTTTCGCGGGCGTAAACGGTATCGTTGATAACGTCTTCTGCCGCGATGCGGAAAGTAAGGTTAGCGCCTTGTGCTGCAGCCACGGTAGCGTAAGCGTGGAAATTCGGGTGAATCCAGCCTGCTTCGAAGTGCTGTGCACTTTCTCCGGCAATTTCGCGCACTAAGCCTAAAGACTTATATACGTTCATTGGAAGAATGTAGCGGTGATTGTAATAGATGATTGTGCTAATCTGCGGTTTTGCCTCGGCAAAGAACGAGATTAACTGGTTTGTTACGGATCCTGAGGATGCGTTTACAGTTGTTAGTGCCATTGTTTAGTGTTTTCTTTTTGTGCCGCTGCGTTCATAGGTTTAAGCGCTTTGGCGGGTTTATAATTAGTGAATAGGGCCTAGTTGGTTTGTTGCCCCTTGACAACTTTCGTTACTTGCGCGGCACCCCATCTGTCTTCATCGGCTGCCGGTGCCTGAAAGCCTCCGCCTGCTTTTGGTGGTGTGCCATTGTAAAATTCTGCCGTTAAAAAATCAATGAACTTATTTTGCTGCTCCTGAAGGGCGATGGCTGTTATTTCATGTCCATGCTTAGCAAAGATGGACTGCTGAATAAAGTTCTGCACCTGCTTCACTCCTTCTTCTGTATTAGGAATGCCGTTATGAGCCGCCAGGCGGACTGCATTTGCGGTTATTTCCTTCAGCGAATTTTCGGGCACCGAGAAAGTATAAGGAACTTTCGTAGCGACCTCGCCTTTACCTCCGGGTAATTTAAGTTCGGTTTCGCCTGAAACTTTACTTAACGGAGCAACCAGTGAAGTGGACTGAGCCGTCCAGAAATCCGTAGCCTTTTGCACTGCCTGCGCTTGCGCGTTAGCGGTGGTGTCTACCGGAGCGGTGAACTGCTTGCCGATAAACTCTTTTAAGAAAGCCTTGGACTCCTGAGCGGCCTTTATGCGGTTAGCATCAATAAGAGTTTTGTATGTGTCGGTAACCGAAGGGTCGGTATCGTCAACAATGAACTTGGATTGGAAGTCAGCCTCTACGTGCTTATCTTCCCAGCCTTTGTTCTGTAATTTGGTAGCGAGCTTAATAGCCTGCGTGTCTTCCATCTTCTCGGGGTCAACGTCAATATACTGCGCGATGGTTTTAAGGGAGATGCCCTTAGCTGCCAAGTCGTCTACATATTTTGCTTCTTCTGTTTTGTAAGGAGCAACCGGAGGAGTTGTTTTTAAGGTGTTGTATTCCTGCTCAACTTCGGGAGTCCAGCGGGTTTGCAAATCGGTGAGCGTTTGCTTAATGGTCGGAAACTCGGTAAGGCTGGCTTTAATAGCTTCTTTGTCGGCAATGCCAAATTCTTTAGTAAGATATTCGGTTTCGTTAAACGCAGGTTGCGCGGAGGCTTTACTAGCCGCTTCTGCCGCAATTTGTTCCGCTGTTTTCTCTGTGTTTCCGGTATTTAAACCTTCGCCTTCGCCTTCCATAGAATGATTTTACGGAAACGAAAATACTAAAAATTTGAGCAAAACAAGTTTTGATGCTAATTTTTTTAGTAATGTGTGGAAAATATAGGTAAGGGGCTTTCTGTTTTTACAAGCGAATGTTTTGCAGCGGGGAATTTATTTTGGAAATAATATTATCGCTGATGTGGGTGTATATGGCGGTTGTTTTAACAGAGGAGTGTCCCGCTAATTTTTGAATGAGGTTAATGTCCGTACCGTTTTCCACCATATGAGTAAAGCAGTTGTGGCGCATAAGATGAGTGTAAACACGTTTTGATATTCCGGCTTTCTCGGCCAGTTGTTTCATTACTTCCCCTACACTTTTTGCTGAATACTGCGGTGCGTTATTTTGCCCGGTTAAAACATACACGCTCTTTTGCAGTTTGTATTCCTTGCAGTATTTTTCGAGTAGCGGAATCAGTGAGTTATCTAACATGCACTGCCTGTCTTTATTTCCTTTTGCCTGGATGATATTGATAATATTGCGC